>JAOGIM010000016.1 GCA_028150825.1 Paracoccaceae bacterium | reverse complement strand
AAAACCACGTAACAACAAAACCGCCATCGGCAAGGCTGGTTACTGAGGGAGAACCTTGATTATTCGCAGTATGGGTATTTATCTGGAATTCAGCATCAACCGCTGCAACACCGTTGCCGTCATAGCGCTGGCCGTATATGCCGTTGCCATCACCGTCCTGTCCGTAGGAAAACCAAGTAACAACAAAACCGCCATCGGCAAGACCCGTTACTGAGGGAGTACCTTTGTAACTCGCGGTATGGGTATTTATCTGGAATTCATCCGCACCGGGAGTGTAGCTCACTGGTTGGGATTGTACGATATCGTCAATTGAAGAGTACTCCTTACTATTGGAGATAGTCTCGTGGAGTATTTTAGCTTCTATTTCAGTTCCATCTTGCGCAAAAATGGATAGGTATGGGAGGTCGAAACGTTGTAGAACATCCTCAAAATTATATCCGACTCCAAATTGTGTTTTATCACCGCCCACGTCTGATCTGAAATTAGTCCAACTGTCTATGTATCCACTGATCCATGTATTGATGGAGGAGATATAATTCATATATTTGCTATTTTCCGGACCAAAACTTACTTCAGATTCTGCGGCATGCTCATAACTTGTAAGTAGCGTCTCATCGACAAGTACTTTTATTAACCCGGCTTCTGTAAGATCTAGAAGACTTAGATCAAATATTTCAATTTTGTCAGCTGAAAATTCGCTCAGAATATCCGATCGATGGAATCTATTATATTCATCTAGCGTACTAAATTCGTTAGAAACACTAGGTACTTCCGCGGCAATATGGATATCGTTTATCGAATGAGTTATGTCGACAGACAAAGAAATTTTTGGCAAAGGTACCGCCTCTAATCCCAACTCAAAAAGAGTTGCAAATGAAGTTGTGGGCCCTGAAAAGTTATTATCCACAAACAAAGAGTCTTTGATCGTGTAGCTTTTTACATCCCGCCAATCCCGAATAAAACTGCTTATATTTTCACTTGCCCTTGAGACCAAATCAATATTTGCTTCTTGTGATCCAGAATAATCCCAATTGAAGAGTTTATCTGGCTGGCTGTCTACCGTTAAGGTAAAGACTGCGATGTTATCTTTCAATGGTAAATTACCCAACGAAAATACTGTTTCGGAGTAATGTTTGGGCGCAATATTTTCCACACCAATGGTGAAAGTATTTGACGAAGAAGACCCAGTCTCATTCTGCGCAACAACAGTAATCTGATGGGATGTGGCATTTTCGTAATCTATGAGGCTACCATCAGCGACTGTAACAACTCCGTTATTAGGATTAATTGTAAATCTACCATTTGCGTCATCTGATAAGCTATAAGTTATAACCCCGCCATTACCGTCCTCGGATAGCACCGTTATGCCAACAGTGGTGCCCGCTGTGGCATTCTCCAAAACAATATTGTCCCAGACGTTCATGTCTTTGGGGATTGAAAGGTCTATGAATTCATGAATATCAATTTCACCACTCGTAATGGTCTCTAATTTGCCTAATCCGTCTTCATAAGTGATACGAACGGAAATCTTGCCGCCAATTTCTGTAGTTTGAATTAAAAAGTTATTATTATTGGGATTGGTTGTTACTCCGCGCGGATCATCAGAAAGTATATTTCCATCGAAAATCCACTCAATCTTAGTAAATCTAACGATACCGTCTGGATCTGTAATTCCAGAGAAGTCAGCAGTTATTTCCGAACCTACTTCGAAAATACCAGTTAATTTAATTGATCCAAATCCTGGCTGGTTTTCTCCGCCAGTCCTGTCATACCCCTCGTCATACCCTTCAGAAAAGGCTTCATCTATGCTTTGATATGTGCGCCCTTCAAATGTTAAGGCTTGAGATATAGCCTGCGCATTGTCAGAAGTTATATCAATGCTAGAAACCGCTGCAGCCACGGCAGCATTTAAATCAGCGTCTGAGTAAGGAGTTGTATCCTGCCAATTGCTTAATTGAGCCTCAATGTCTGCAATAGTGGCTTCTAGGGCAAAAATAGTTTGATCTACTCCGTCGAGCTGGGCTTGCACGGCAGCGATCTCAGCTTCCTTAGAAACAATTTCTGCCACGAGTTGCACCATCGCTTGTGCGACAACGGCTCCATTATCAGTCGTTATATCAACGCTCGCAATACCGGCATTGAGAGCTTGATCAATGTCCGCTTGCGAAAATGGCGTATCATCATATTTATTTTCAACCAGATATGCGACATCACTTAACTCACCATTCAAAACATCAAGGCTGGCATTATAGCTCTCGATTTGAGCTGTAAGAGCTGCATTTGAAGCGTCCAGAGCTAAGACTTCATCCATCAAGTGTTGGGTAGCAATTGTTATGGCAACGTAGTCGTCAGCAGTAATATCAACAGTGTTAATTATCTCTTGGTCATTGGAAATTATGGCTGCATCTATGGAGGAGAAAACTGTGCCATTTGCACTCGTTAAGGCTGCCTGAATTGCAGCGGCGTATGCAGCAGCGTAGGCTGCATCCAAATCAGCTTGAGTATATGGTGTGTCAATTTGGTAGCTGTATGCAATTGGCAAAGACTTTTCTAATTTAACAGTTGTCTCCAGATCAAAAAAGTCTTTTGGAATGCTTGTGAAAGCGGAGCCTGAACCAGTGATATCAATTGAATTCTGTTGAAATAAACTTAAAAAACTTCCAGATCCACTATTATAGCTCAGATTGGCGAAGCTAGCATTCAAGTTGTTATTTGTATTCGCGTCCTCGGTACCTTTTGAAAATCCAGCTTGGATTGCTGCTTGGACGCTCTGGTAAACAGTGCCATCATTGCTTGTGAATGCTGCTGAAATAGCAGCTGCATTATCAAGTGTAATGTCTACCGAAGCCACAGCGTTTGCAATTGCAGTGTCTAAATCACTCTGGGAATATACAGTATCAGTGCCTAAACTATTTAAATGGGCTGTCTTTGCATCTAGTACGGCTTCTAAACTCGCAGTCTCAGCCGTTTTCTCAGAAAGATCGCTCTGGATGTCGAAAAGGGATGCTCTTAAAGATGAAAGCTCAAGGTTTAATTGACTTGTTGATGTTTCAATAGCTTGTGCATTATCTGTGGTAATATCAACGTTTGAAGCACCTGATGAGAATGCAGCATCTAAGTCAGCTTGAGCATAAGGCGTTTGATCTTCTTGGTTTAAAATCGCTTTAAGGTTATCAATTTCCTGTTGAACTGAATTGATTTCACTTGTTAAATTTCCTACTTCAGCGCTTAGCGCTGCTTCTTGTGCTTTTTTTGCTGTAACTTGAGTGCTAAATTCAGCAACCGCTGAGGCAACGACCGCGTCATTATTTGATGTTATGTCCACACTTGCTGCAACTTCAGCGTCGTTAGAAGTTATCGCCACATCCACCGATGCATGCACAGTGCCATTTGCATCAGTAAGCGCAATCGCAGTACCTGCTGCAGTGGCGGTTGCCTTGGAAGTATCTAAATCAGTCTGTGAGTAAGGAGTGGCATAGCTATCAACAAATGTCTCTAGGTAGAGGTAAAAAATAGAGGTTTCTTGATTTCCAGCGTCATCCGTGAATGTCGCCGTAAACGCAATTGTGTAACCTATATCAGCTTCCTGAATAGTGTATGTATTTAAGCCACTTGTAATTAAATCAAAGGTGGTTCCATCGTATCGGTACCAACTATAAGTTAGAACTGAGTTTGATGTTCCATCTGGATCGCTGAATTCAAGGTTTGCTGTAATTTCTTTGCCAGGGTAATGCTCGCCTCCAGTCAATGTTCCGTTAAAAAAAGAAGCCGAGCTGTTGCTGTCTTCTATCGTAAGTCCGTTATCTGAAACCGTAGTCTGTTCTTCGCCCCAATAATTCAGGTAAGACATACTCACTGAAATTTCAGAGCCGGCGTCTTCTTCTTGAACAGTATATTGATTGCTTTTCCCGCTACTGACAATAGTTCCGTCCCGATACCAATCAAACGAAATTGTTGGTGTCACTATCAAATCAGTATCACTAAATAACGAATAACTAACGGAAAGTGTTTCACCAATATTTGGCGCACCATCAATTGTTATAAATCCAGATTTTGTGCCTTGGTAAATATTATCTAAGGTGAGAGTGGAACCGTCAGGTGTGGTGCCTCTTCTGAACCCGTCTTGAGTAAAATCATACGAAAGTTTCAGATATTCGATTTCCAAGTTTTCTGTAACATTTACCGCTCCTGCATAATCAACGCCTATTTCAAAATCTTTTACAGTCGTTATTGATTGAGAATGCCCAAATAGCTTATCAAGACCAGTGTAAAAGGTGTCAGAGCCACTACCACCCCATAATGAATTTACGCCCCCACCACCAAAAATTATATCATCACCACCTTCGCCTCTAAGGGAATTGTCGTAATTATTTCCTACTATGTAATCGTCAAAATTGCTTCCAATAGCATTTTCAATTACAACACCGTTAGCAATCGTGAAGCCACCTAATATACCTCCTATGTGAGAGACTACACCTCCAGCATATGGAGCGACTAATTTAGCGTCTTCAAGCTGGATTAGAGCCCCGCTTGAAGCGCCGACTGCCGAGATTGTATCGATTCCACCGGCATCCCAAAGGCTTTTCCAGCCAGTTCCTGTGCTGTTCGCCGTGGGCAGGTTAAAGTAATCATTTCCAGTGTTCGTTGATAAGTTAGGTCCATAGAGAAACTGCAAAGCAGCAATATCTAGTGCCATTGGGCTAGCCGCTTGCCCGTTTAACGTCGTATTGTAATCTGGAAAATTAGCTGGAAAACCATCATTGTAAGACATAATGGTGAATATTTGTTGGTTAAGATTAAAATCTCCGTAACTTTCAAACGCTCCAGTTACACCGGGAAATATGGAAGACCCGCCACCGTTATCATGAGGATGTGCTAATGCTAGGCCGTGAAGTACTTCATGTATTATTGTCGCGTATGCCATTCCCCCTGGCATCAATGTTTGAGAGTTCCAAAAGTTTTCCTCGAAATTGTACGTACCTACTAACGTGTAATCGGTATAGGTTTCACCTTCTATTGAGACATCTTTTGGAACTTGATGCATACCAAGCCAATCAACGTTAAATACCCAGTCAAAAACTATATTCTCATAGTAAGGATCAGGGTCAAAAAAACTTTTTTCAACAAAATCTACATCAATTACAGTCTCGATAGTTTGAAGAGCATTTCGAACAGCGGTTTTTTCGTAATCATACCAAGTTACATCATTTCCATTCTGATCGGCATAAGTAGAAAAGGAATAAGTAATAGTCCCAGAAGCACCCCCATAATCAGTATTTAAATCCCATGATCCTCCCCAGATTAGAGAATCTAAGTATGGGTTATTAGTCGGATTGTTTGTTGGAGTGTATGGATCGGGCGCGGAACCAAAGGGCTCTGGTACAGATCTTGAACTTTCCTGTGTTACCTCGTTTTCATTTTTGTAATTGATATGAAACTTTCCACAGAATGGACAGCACCCCGCAGAGAAAGCCGGAGATAGATCAGTTTCATCAGTCATTTGACTGGAAAACTGTAAAAGAGTGTAAAGATACGAGCAACGGCTGGAATACCACTAATCAAACTGCCAATATTGGGCTTAGTAAACGCCTCTATTATTGTAGAAAAGGGACTTAAAAAAATCACTCGAGTATAAGCGTTCTTAAGTCTAATCGTTGGCATCCCAAATGTTCCTAGATTGGCAGTTTTTTTAAGAAATGATATATATGGACCCTTAATATCGTCCGATTCGCACTTAATTGCTAAAGATTTTTATTACTCAATTGTAATAGCTTTATGTTGGGCATTTGAAATTTAAAGACAGTCTCTATTTGACTTGATTGCGTTCTTACTCCTCTGCTGTGGATTTTGCTTCAGTTCCTGAGACGATGACGATGACGATGACGATGACGATGCAGCTTTCGTAGTCTAGCTGAAACGCAAACGTTTAGCATTAAAGCCTCTGTCTTTGGTTACAAACTTGGTTGGCCCCACCCTTAGTTGGGTGCAACCCTATAGGGGGTACGGGGGATGTGTGTGCAGAGGGGATGTAATGGAGTTGCAAAAGGGATGTAGCTGAGATGTATGGGGGTTGGAAAACGAGATGTAAGGGGGATGTCATTCGTTTACTTTTTCGATAATGCATGTCGCACGTTTGCTCTGCTCGTTAGTGATCTTGCCTTCATGAAAAAGGGACCTCATCGCAGTCCTAAAACCATTCTTTGTAATTCCTTCTGACAGGGGATCCTCTGCAAACGCTTTAGGAGCATAATTTGAACCGCCGTTTGCATTTACTGTACGGCCTTGCTCCGTATATTTTCTGAGCAACTCCAGGAAGACGCGCTTTGCCATTGCAGACGCAGCTTTGTTATCAAGTGTAGTGGTAGTGCCGTCATGTTCAAAATACCCACAAGTCCATAGCATTTTCACTTCAGTCCCAATCTTACTGTAGTTGCTCTTAGCCAACTGTAAAATTCGTTTGTTTTCGTCTTCAAGGTCTCGTCGTAAGTACATTCTGCTGCGAACGCTGTTGTTCCAGCCTGTGCTGCCAGACGTTCCAGTACCACTATTGATACCGGTCAGAGATGGATGCGCGAGAACAAGGATTGCGCAGTTATGCTGGACTGCCGGCCCACGCAGGAGCGATATAAACTGCCTTGCCAAAACACGTTGATTTTCATCTCCGGGAAAAACATCTGCAAGAGTGTCAATGACGGTCAAATTTGGTTTTGTCTCAGCTATCTTTTGCTCAACAGCCATCAACAAATTTGTAGGCATAAGTTGCTTGTGCACGGGCTCTTGTACCGCAAGCAAGGCGTCTGATCCGACCAAGCTGGTATATTCAAGCTGACTTAGGCGGCCTACATCGATCATCATACCATTGGCAATCGCATCAAACCTTCGATGAAGTTCGTCTTCGTCATCCTCAGCGGTAAGGTATAATGCATTGCCTTCTTTTACTGGTAGTCCGATCCAAGGCTTGTCTAGTGCTACAGAAGCGCAAAGCTGTTGTGCTAGAAGGCTTTTGCCTGTTCCACCGTCTCCATAAAGTAACGTAACTTGGTTACTTGGAATCCACTCATGTACAACCCATTGACGCTCGGGTGGACATTTGTCCTTTAACTCAGAAGCTTTTTTCCAACTTATGGCATTCCCCTGCGGAGATTGCTCCTTAAGAATGGCTGAGGGTTCGTGCTTTGAACGGGGATAGATAGTTTTCAAGTGCTCAATGGCGTTTTTCATATCGCCACCGAACTGATAATACTGGAGTAAGCTAAATGCATCTGCATTGATCCCACCATTTTTACCTTCAACACCGATGCCGATGTCTGAGGTGCTCAAACTCGTCAGGTGTGTTCCGCCACTCCAAACTTTAACTTTATGGCCCGAACTACTATTGGGAGAAATCCACTCATCTTCGGAGGCTTTTTCGTATCCGAACTTCTCAAGCATTTCGCATATGCTGTGATCTCGATTGAATTTCTCGATCAACGTAGGCTCGTTGGCATTTGCTATTGCAGTTCGTCGGTCAAGATAATGCATAACGAACCCCTACAATTTTCCGCCATTTATAAAATTCTGGTATGCCTTGGCTATCTCGACGCTCAGGAGGGATATTTGGCAAAAAGACCAATTGTCCAGGACGCTTCAGCGCTCGGTCAACATTAAGTCTCTCTTTCTCAAGACGATCGAAAAAGATTTCTTGAGTTGCCGTCCATTCATAACCGTTCATGGCTCGATTCAGTGGAACAAGTGCGCGCCATTTACGCAATTCCTGTGTAGCGCCACTAGAGGAGTAGACCAGCATATGAACGTCACCAAGGATTGCCTCAATGCTGCCAACCACTTCATCAATTGCAGGATTGCCCTCATCAATATCGACCGTCAGACAGTAAAAAGCACCGGCCTCTAACTGAACTTCGTGCTTTCTTGCCCAGCCTTCTGAATAAGAGCTTGGTATAAACCATGTCGCTTTAGCCTTTGGCTTACATTCTGGATGCTCTACAAGATTTATAATCTGCTTCATCGTGATGGTGGGGTAGGGACTTCCTTTCCGTGAAAATGCTTGGCCATAACCACAGACGAATCTTATTTTTTTCATAGTACTGCCCTTAACTTGCCGGCCACAAAATGTTATGCTGCATACACAATAAAACCGCTTTTAGCGGGCTGCGCATTTTAACAGTGCGTGGCATGTTTGTTTTTTAGCTTTACTGATCCGCGCAGGTAGTGCCTCCAGCACCGCCCTTGCTTTTGGTTCTGAGAGCAATCCTCGCTTTGAACAAATGGCTATTAAGCTGTTTCGAGTGGTGCAGTAGCTCTTTCCAATCCACATGCCTTTATTCAAGTGTTTTGAAGACCGCCTCTGCAAGATCCACTGAATACCGTCCCTGCAGATAATTACTCGACAGCGCGGTGCGAGGTGGACAATGACCCTGTGATAATCATCCGATGTCTCTCTGATAGAAAGATTAATAGACACATATGCAGTCATCTCAGCGACTGACTGTTTTGAGAGGGCTTTTGCTGTTCTGGCCAACTTATGAATAGGGGATGTATGAACCAATTTTTATGCTCATTGAATTTTCTGGTATACGCGCGGCTGTTTTTGGAACCACTCATGTAACTCTTCGCTCGACCAGAAGCGCCGACGATTGATGCAAGTTGGCTTGGGAAAATTCAAACGCTTGTCGTGCAAAAAGCGCCATAAGGACATATCGCTTATGCCGCCGAGTATTTCACGTAGTTGTCTTGAGTTAATTTTAGTGTCTAATTTCACAGCGACGCTCCAATTTATAACATGTGGAGCCAAGAAAGCATATTTGTTTATAAAATGGGCGATGCTAAATTTCGTTTGCCAAGAACCAAATTCTGCACAGTTTCATCGCAGCGGCCACGTACTCCTCCCATTTGATCTCGTTTAAAGTGGTTACAAATTTTCCCAACTATACGTTTGAGTCTAACATTTGAGTTTCCATTATTTGTTATTGGTATTTTGCGCGTTGACGAAAAGTAATAATCAGAAGCGTAATGAGCTATATATAGCGTTTTCCAGTTTTTGGGTCCTAATTTAGCGGCAGGCGGCTTTTCATTTATGTTATCAATGACGGCCACTGTTGCATTGCGCCATGTCTTTAAGGATTGTAGAATTTCCTTAATATTTGGAACCATATGTTTGTTAGAAAATTCATTTCTTGCAGAAGAATTAAGAGCGATTTCCAAATCTGGAGGCAACTGCGTTACATCATCAATTAAGGATGTAAACTTAGCGTTAAGAGATTCCATTTCTCTGTCGGCAATAGATGGTTCGAAGAAACTTTTTGAAATAATTGTCTTTTCAATCATCAAAACCGCAGTGGTCAATTCTTCTTTGCCTAAAGTCTGTATTTCTGACCACGTTGAGAATTCATAGGGCCCTTTGATCAATTCTTGCAAACATTTTGCTATGAAAATTAGTTCATCAAGCGACAAAGTTTTTAAGTTATTTGCCATAGATTAATTCTCGTAAAGCTGCGCTCCATTGGGTGAGAGCGTCACGTTTTTCCTTTTCATAATCATAGCGATTGTAGATCCCAGCTACGCCGGCAAACTTACCGCTTATGCGGTTTTGAACACGCTCAATGACTTCTTGAAATACTCCACATTTAGCCATTCCTGAGGCTGCTGTTCGCCTCAAGTCATGGGGTTTCCATTCCTCCATCAAAGACAATCCTGATACTTCGGCAATCGCAGAAATCTTTTTGCGCAGTCTTGCAGCTGCTCTGCCAAGATTATTGATTGGATTGTTGCCACTTACTGTGAAGATATAACCTGAATTACGTCCAGTGCTCTTGAGTAGACCTCTCATCTCAGCGGTTATTGGAACGCGGTGTCTTTGCCCGTTCTTGGCTCTTTGAGGAGGTATAACCCACTCTTCGCCATCCAGCTCCTCAAATGTCATCTCTGAAACTTCCGTGCGGCGCTGGGCGGACAAGAGAAGAAATTTGAAGTATGTCCCATATGGATACTCCAGTTCATTGCATGCCTGCCAAAAAACTCTGATCTCAACATCGTTCAAGATGCGGTCGCGGGAAGTTTGTTTTGACGGTGGCGTCACTCCTTCGCAAGGATTGCTCTTTGTGAGATCTCTTGCAACGGCCCAAGAAAAAAACTTTCTCAAAACAGCGAGTACTCTGTTCGCCATGATTGGCGATCCACGATCTACAATATCATCAAGGAGGGAGATCACATCGCGACGGGCAACTTGTGAAAGGTATGTGCCCTTAAATTTTGGAAGCAAGTCATGCTTGTAAATTCGGTTAGTTTCGTAGGTTCCTTTGGTCTGAGAGACATGGCGTTGCATAAATATGCTGAAAGCTGCCTCAAAGCGCTCTGGGTTATCCTTTTGCCTTCCGGGATCATCTCCGTAACTTAAACGTTCTAGCGCCTCACGAGCTCTTATACGGGCTTCTTGGATAGAAAGTTGAGGGAAGCGTCCGATGGTTAGCTTGCGAGGTCTACCATCGTGTCTGTAGCGCACTGCGAAGGACTTAATTCCAGTGGGCTGAACAACGAGGTACAAACCGCTTAAGCCGGCGTCAGGGATCTCCTGACGTTGATTAGACGGTTTCAGTCTATCTATCCCGATTTGTGTAAGTACTTTAGTCAACCATAAGATCCTGGGGTAACACTGGGGTAACACATAAGGCATGTTAATGAGTGTTAGACACTGTTACTAACATTACCTATATATACAGAAAAGCATCATATTTACAAGGGGGTGGGGGTCAATAAACTCTATAAAATAAAGGGCTTTAAAAGCGATGAGTACTGATTTGTAATCAGTAGGTCCGCGGTTCGAGTCCGTGTGGGGGCACCACTTTAAAATAATAAGTTATTGTAATAAAATAACTAAATAAAAATATACAATAATCTATCCACCTTTTTATCCACCTTTTGATTTAAACTTTTTAAAATTTATTCGAATTTGTTGCGCGTGCGCGTAAGCGTCATTTCTCTCTCCAAGGGTGGTCAAGGGATCACCAAGCTGAAAGCTGGATCTAGCGTCTAAGCAGATTTTTATTTCTCAATCAAACTTTCATGGTTTATGTTTTAAGTTTAAATTTTCAGAGTTATGAAACAAGCCTTTCAGTGTTGAAACCGCCCAAACGTTGGGGTCAGAGCGGGTTCTTACTTTAATTCAAAGAAAATGATCCACCACTTGGCTTTCTGTGAGGCATGAAAAATCGATACCCTGCTGAAATGAACTATTTTGCCTCAAAGGATAATGATGTGGAAGATATTTACGGCTTCCACTCGTATGCGGAGTAGTGATGAAGTTTGGCAAACATAACACAACTAATCTAAAGGGTGGCAATAAGTTGTGCTTTGCTTTGACTCTCGCACCGAAACTATGGTGCGGTTAATGCTAGTGTAGCTTGGGAACCTCTTCAGAAAGTATACAGCCGTACTGTCCTCTGCCACATAAATCCTCTTCGCTTCGCTGACATTATCTTCTAGTTTATCTTCTGGGTTCACCATAACCGCTGTCTGAGTGAGCTTACCATTAGTCCACACAAGATTTAGTCCAGAGAGTTCTAGCTGGACATCACCTCTCATCCGAAGCCCACCATTTGACCAAGGTTTACAAGTAAAGCTGTCAACTTGGGTTTCAGCTATGGTGGCCAGTGGCACAAAAGATAAAAGTAGTGCTGCAATAAGTAATCTCATAGTTCGCTCCGCTAAACTTAGAATAGAAGTAGCAGACTTTCTAAGGTTTAAAAGATAGTTTCAGCCTAACATAGCGTCACGTTTAGCTACGGTTTCCTTCAGCGTATCATAAGTCCACTTACATATGTGACCCCTGCTGCGTTTTTGCACACGCCACTTGTGTCGGTGGCGTTGTATTGCTTTCATCTTCAGCGCTCTGGCTAGGGTTAGAGCGTTTTTTAATTATGGCGACCCACGTCCTGCCTGTAGTGTTAGCTGGGCTCAGTTGGCGTTGGATGGTTTTGCTTGGACCGCGGGCCAACGGCAGAGGTTACTGTACCCAATCGTTACGGTTCAGCTGCAATCGGCGCCAGTGGCCCCCCATCCTAGGGCCCCGCGCCTTGGACCTTGGCCTTTAGTATTAGCGTTTTAAATTTTGTTGGGGTGGAGTTTTGTTGGGAACGCCAACTTTACTCACCCACCAACTTCAAGATAAACCGTGCGGCTGCTCTCGCTGAGTGGCGGCAATAATAGTGTTGAACTGATCTTGGCGCGTTCCAGATGCCTAAAAACCATACAAGAGAAATCAAGTTGCTCAAATTTTAAGCAATGCAGCGGATTCTATGCACGAATTTTCTAGAACTACTTCAACTCGCAATTTTATTGTCAATTACTACTATTATCCCGAATGGGAAATTAAATGCCACGCGAGGGTGCAATCCTGGCAGAAAACTACCCCCGCATGGCTGCAACAAGAAGCTGCGTAAACCGTATATCACCAAGCTATAGGCTTGCCTAGCATGGATGACGGGGAACGTAGCAATAATTAGGAGGCTTACCCCTTGTTTATTCGTTCCAATTTTCTTTCCACTCTTTCCGCCGGTATACTTTCCATTGCTGGTACAGCTGCTGTGGCAGACTGTGTCGACCCAATTAAAGTTGGTGTACTGCACTCTCTGTCCGGTTCCATGGCGATCTCTGAAACCACACTAAAGGATGCGATGTTGATGCTGATCGAACAGCAAAACGCTAAAGGCGGCTTACTTGGCTGTGAGCTACAAGCGGTTGTTGTCGACCCTGCATCCGATTGGCCGTTATTTGCTGAAAAAGCTCGTGAGCTTCTGACTGTCAACGAAGTAGACGTCATCTTTGGCAACTGGACATCGGTGTCTCGCAAATCAGTTTTGCCGGTGATCGAAGAATTAAACGGTCTGCTGTTCTACCCAGTTCAATACGAAGGCGAAGAGTCTTCTAAAAACGTATTCTATACGGGTGCTGCGCCAAACCAGCAGGCTATTCCAGCAACGGACTACTTCCTAGAAGAGCTTGGCGTCGAGAAATTTGCACTGCTTGGTACAGACTATGTGTATCCGCGCACAACAAACAACATCCTTGAATCCTATCTTACAGCCAAAGGTATTGCTGCTGACGATATCTTTGTGAACTACACACCATTTGGTCAATCTGACTGGGCAACTATCGTTGCTGACGTTGTTGCATTGGGCGAAGACGGCAAACAAGTTGGTGTGATCTCTACAATCAACGGCGACGCAAACATCGGTTTCTACAAAGAGCTGGCGGCAGCAGGCATCGCTGCGGATGACATCCCAGTTGTTGCATTCTCTGTGGGTGAGGAAGAACTGTCTGGCTTGGACACATCCAACCTGGTGGGTCACTTGGCTGCTTGGAACTACTTCCAATCTGCAGAGTCTGAAGCCAACACAGACTTTATTGCTGCTTGGAAAGCCTTTGCTGGCGAAGAGCGTGTCACAAACGATCCAATGGAAGCACACTTTATTGGCTTTAATATGTGGGTAAATGCGGCAACCGAGGCTGGTACAACTGACGTAGATTCAGTGCGCTCAGCCATGTATGGCCAAGAGTACCCGAACCTGACAGGCGGCACTGCTGTCATGTTGACAAACCACCACTTGGCTAAACCAGTTTTGATTGGTGAAATTCAAGCAGACGGTCAATTCGACATCATCAGCCAGACGACTGAAGTACCAGGTGATGCATGGACTGACTTCTTGCCAGCCTCTGCTGTGCTGAAGTCGGATTGGAAAGACTTGGGTTGCGGTATGTACAATGTTGAAACGGAAACATGCGTTCAGCTGACATCTAACTACTAAGCTTATGACGCAGGCGCGCGGTCCCTATCTCAGTGTGAAACCGCGTGCTTGTTTTTAAATAATTGAAAGACTGAATATGCGCTGCGCCCTTTTTGCTTTGATGCTTATGATCTGCGGAGTGCCTGCCGTTACGGCACAAACGCTTCAACCTATTCTACAGGCCTACGCGAGTGAAATAGCGAAACCTTCGCGTAAAACTGTGGGCGAGACTATTGATGCGATTACTGCCTCTGGTTTGCCTCAAATCATCTTTTTCTTGGAGCAATGGTCCGAAAAAAATATCTGGCAGCGCAACGATGGCACCTTCTTTGTGGCCACTGCGGCGGGGAGCAAGCTTACACTTACAGATTTGGACACACAAGCAAAAACAACCGCACCTAAATCTGATTTCAAACAACTGAAACCCAATGGTGGTGTGCGGCGCTTGATCGGTACAGCCTTGGTACAATTCCAACTTTTGGATCCCGATCTGACACGACGCGAAACGGCTGTTGCCTCAATCGGACGTCGTCCCGAAGCTGCACAGTTGATCCCCTTGATGGCCTCAATTGATGGCGAGTTTGATGCGGCACTCAAAGCGCGCAAAATCCAGCTGGCCAACTTTCTGTCAGCGCGCTTTGCCATAGAGACCCAAGACCGCATTGCAGCGATCAACAGCCTTTCGGTGGACATGTCTGTCGAAGCCCGCGCTGTATTGAATCAAATTTTAACCACGTCCACAGGGGTTGCGAGCGTGACACCCCAAGGCAACATTGCGGCTATTCTTGATCCTATGGTGGCCCCAGACTCATCTTACGGTGCCTTGGTTGAAGCAAAACTAGCACCCCCCAAACAAACAGTCAGCGATATCAAAAAGGTGCTTGAAGCTAATATTATTGAGGAGCGCATTGCGGGTTTCCCAGTAATGCAAATGGACGACCCTTTGATGCGTGAAGCCGCCTATTTCGCGTTGGCCACACAGGGCAGCGTCCCTACTTTGATCACCCAAGAGGTACGTGATGCGGCGCTCTTAAGGCATGTGTTTTATGAATTATATGCAGAACCAAATGCGCAAATCACTGCAGCAGCAGAGGTAGCACGTAAATCCGCGGACAACCGCGTAGCAACCGCACAGTTTGCAGATCTGACATTGGATGCACTGTCGCTGGCGTCGATCTTCTTTTTGGCTGCGATTGGTCTTGCGATCACCTTTGGCGTCATGGGGGTCATAAATATGGCCCATGGTGAATTCATTATGATGGGGGCCTACACGGGCTATGTCGTGCAGCTGATCATTCCAAACTACACCGTGTCGATCTTTGTAGCCTTGCCTTTAGCCTTTGTGGTCACGTTTGTGGCTGGGGTCGTTATGGAGCGGCTTGTCATTCGTCGTCTGTATCACAGACCATTGGAAACATTGTTGGCGACCTTCGGTGTTTCGATTGCTTTGCAGCAATTGGCTAAGAACGCCTTTGGCACCCAAGCACGCCCGCTTACATCTCCCGACTGGCTGGCAGGGGCTTGGGTCGTGAATGATGTCATCCAGATCAGCTTTATTCGGATCGCAATTTTCATCCTGGCGTTGCTGTTTCTTGGCTTGATTATCTACATTCTTAAGAGAACCCGTTTGGGCCTTGAGGTGCGTGCAGTGACACAAAATCCGGGGATGGCATCATCTATGGGGATCAATCCTGATCGCATTAACATGATGACCTTCGGCCTTGGTTCCGGCATCGCAGGTATCGCTGGGGTTGCGATTGGATTGTATGCCAAGGTGACATCCGAAATGGGGTCCGACTACATCGTCCAAAGCTTTATGACCGTTGTGGTTGGTGGCGTTGGCAATGTCTGGGGCACACTGGCAGGTGCCGCAATGATCGGCTTTGGCCAAAAGGGGATCGAATGGTTGAACCCTTCGAACACCTTAGCCGCTCAAACTTATATGATCCTCTTCGTGATCCTGTTCATTCAATTTCGGCCCAAGGGCATTGTTGCCCTTAAAGGCCGCGCGGCGGGAGATTAATTATGGAACGCACTTTCATTGCAAAAAATCCGTCCGTTCTTTGGTTCCTGCTTGGGCTATCGGTGTTCACAGTTCTTGTGACCATCTTTAGTGAAGCGGCAGGCTCGTCAATTGTCTCGACATCGTTTCTCAAGACCTTGGGCAAGACGCTGTGCCTATGCCTCGTTGCTATCGCGATGGACGTGGTCTGGGGGTATTGTGGTATTCTAAGCCTTGGCCATTTTGCCTTCTTTGGGATCGGTGGGTATGCCATCGGTATGTGGCTGATGTATGATCGCACCAAAGACATCGTTATTGGATCGCTAGAAAACAACATCCTGCCACCCACACCTGACGAAGTAACAAACGCAATTGGTACACAGATTTTTGGCGTTGTGGGCAGTTCAGAATTTCCTCTGATATGGGCGTTCTCTCATTCGCTTACATTGCAACTTTTTGCTGTTATTCTTGTGCCGGGGGTGCTGGCTTTGGTCTTTGGCTGGTTGGCATTTCGCAGCCGCGTTACAGGGGTTTACCTGTCGATCTTGACACAGGCGATGACACTCGCGCTTTCGCTTTATCTATTCCAAAACGATACGGGACTGCGCGGAAACAACGGTCTGTCGGGTTTGCAGAACATCCCGGGCCTTGAGGCCGTTTCACAAGCGACGCTATCGCTTTGGTTTTTCTGGGCTTCTGCTTTCGCACTCGGGGCTGGATATGTGTTCTTTGCGTGGATGCTTGCGGGCAAATTCGGCTCTGTCATCCGCGCCATTCGCGATAACGAAACGCGGGTGCGGTTTTTGGGCTATCACGTTGAATCCTATAAATTGTTCATCTTCACTACCACTGCAATGATCGCAGGTATCGCAGGGGCGCTGTATTACCCCCAAGCGGGCATCATCAATCCCGCAGAAATTGCCCCAATTGCATCAATCTATCTGGCCGTATGGGTGGCGATTGGCGGGCGTGGACGTCTTTATGGTGCGGTGATTGGTGCAGTTTTCGTTTCGCTTATGTCATCATGGTTCACAGGCGGCAGCGCACCCGACATCAACCTTGGCTTATACTTATTTAAATGGACAGACTGGTGGCTGGTCCTTCTTGGACTGACCTTCGTCGGGGTCACACTTTTCTTCCCAAAAGGAATTGGTGGTTTGTTTGATCTGATTTCCAATTACCGGGAGAAACAACAATGAACACGCTTTTAGAAGTCTCAGGTGTTAGTGTTCACTTCGATGGATTCAAAGCGATCAACAACTTATCCATCCAAATTGGAGAAGTAGAACTTCGTGCGATTATTGGCCCAAATGGTGCTGGTAAAACAACCTTTATGGACATTGTGACGGGCAACACAAAGCCAGATGAAGGCTATGTGATCTGGGGCAAGAAATCGTCGTCACTACTGGATATGAACGAAAGCCAAATCGCCCAAGCGGGCATTGGGCGAAAGTTCCAAAAGCCGACTGTTTTTGATGAACAGACTGTGCGTGAAAACATCACCATGGCATTGAAGAATCCACGCAGCCCGTTTGATTTGTTGTTCAATCGTGCAGCTCCTGACACAGAAGATCGTGTACGTGCTGTCAGTGACGACATCGGGTTAACGGATGCGCTTGATCAACTGTCGGGGGCGCTCAGTCACGGGCAAAAACATTGGCTGGAGATTGGTATGCTGTTGGCCCAAGATCCGCGTCTTTTGTTGGTGGATGAACCTGCTGCAGGGATGTCTGCGACAGAACGTGAGCAGACCACAGACATCCTAGTGCGTGCTGCAAAAACGCGTGCGGTTGTGGTTGTCGAACATGATATGGAATTTGTGCGTCGCCTCAACTGTAAGGTTACCGTGTTGCACCAAGGGTCTGTTTTGGCTGAAGGATCTCTGGATCACGTAACGAAGAATCAAGACGTCATCGACGTGTATTTGGGGCGATAAAGTATGTTGGATATCCAGAACCTAACCCTGAAATACGTGCAAAGCCAAATTTTGAATAATATGTCTCTGAGTGCCAAAGCGGGCGAAGTGACCGCGGTGATGGGCACCAATGGCGTGGGTAAAACCAGCTTGCTCAAGGCAATTTCCGGACGTCACCCTTACGCGGATGGCACCATCACTTTGGACGGGAAGGTGGTCAATCACCTCAGCCCATTTGACGCGGCAAAGGCAGGGATCGCCTATGTGCCCCAAGGGCGCGAAGTTTTCCCTTTGATGAGTGTGGTGGAAAACCTTGAGAGCGGATTTGCCTGTCTGAACAAGTCAGATCACAAAGTTCCTGATCACATTTATGATCTGTTTCCTGTGCTGCATGATATGGGAGGGCGACGGGGCGGCGACCTTTCTGGTGGGCAACAGCAGCAGCTTGCGATCGCACGCGCTTTGATCACGCGGCCCAAGGTCTTGTTGCTGGATGAACCAACTGAAGGCATTCAGCCCAACATTATTCAGCAAATTGGCAGGGTCATTCGCATTCTGTGTGATCAAGGCGACATGGCCATTGTTTTGGTCGAACAGTTTTTCGACTTTGCGTATGAGCTTGGAGATGAATTCACGGTTATGAAACGTGGCAGCGTTTCATTCAATAAACGCGCCGACGGCTTGGACCGTCAGACGCTTTATGATGCTGCGATGGTTTAAGACGTGGGGTCTTCAAACCCACCAATACCCGCCAACAGGCTGATCACTTTGTCCGCGCCAACGCCATTGCGCAGGATGGTAAAGACAAATGGTTTGTCCCCACGCATCCGCGTGGCATCACGCGCCATCACATCAAGTGAAGCTCCAACGTGGGGAGCAAGATCAGTTTTGTTGATGACCAACACATCTGACTTTGTAATCGCAGGCCCCCCTTTGCGCGGAATTTCTTCACCTGCAGCAACGTCGATCACATAAACCGTCACATCCGCTAATTCGGGGCTGAAGGTGGCAGACAGGTTGTCACCGCCACTCTCTATCAGAACAATCTCGACATCGGGATGACGCTCGCGCATTTCGCTAATAGCGGCCAAATTGATTGAGGCATCCTCGCGGATGGCTGTATGTGGGCAGCCTCCTGTTTCCACACCAATCACGCGGTCTTGGGGTAGGATTTGCATCCGCATCAAGGCTTCAGCATCTTCTTGGGTGTAGATGTCGTTAGTTATGATACCAATAGACGTCTTGGGATGTAGTATCTTGGCCATTGCAGCTGTTAAAGTTGTTTTTCCCGCTCCAACAGGACCACCGATACCTATGCGAAGGGGGCCGTTTTTCGACGCCATGAATTGTCTCCTTATGTGCGAAAGACGCGTGAATATTGGGTTTCGTGGCGCATTGCTGCTATATCGGACAGCCAGGCACTGTTGTGTAGATCGTCCAATGTAGCACTGCGCAACTGCTTGGCCATTTCTGTGCAATATGGCTTCAAAGCGATTTGAGTTTTCTGTCCATCCACTTGCCCCAATGGGATTAATCGCATTGCGGCACCCGTTAGGTTTGAAATGAACGATTGCAGATACATCGCGGTGGTCAGTTCAGGATCAAGGGTAAGCGCCGCAGCCGCGCGGCCAAGAGAAACAGGATAGCAAAGCCGTCCAAGTTCAATGCCCCAAACTGTCTCAACGGTCTCGCAAAAGGCAGCACCTTGCAAATCTATTTCTTTCAACCGCTCCGATGAGGCAGCAAAGGCCCGTGCATGGGTGTTAATCATTGCAACCGTGTCCTCAGTCGCACCAAAGGCCGCATTCAACAACACGGCGTCCGAGCGTGCGCCACCATGTTCCAACAGGTCCAACAGCCAAGATTGCAGGGTTTGAGCCGACACAACCCGCCCCTCGCTCACAGCTTTCTCAAGCCCATGTGAGTAGGCAAAAGCCCCGACAGGAAAGCTGGGCGATAACAACTGTGATAAGGTTAATACGTCAGTGGTCATGTACGTGGTCATGCGCAGTGGCACCGTGTTCATGCGAATGGGTGCGCCCGTGGCCATAGGCACCGCCCTCTGGCGTGAAGGGTGCGTCTATCTGCGTCACAGTTGCGCCCAGATGTATAAGCATATGGCCAATGACCACATCGTTTTGGATCAGCAGGCGATCACTCTCGATTTGGCAGGGGGTGTGGCGATTGCCAATATGCCAAGCCAATTGCACCAGATCACCGGTGATCTCCAGCAATGGCTCGGGTGCGGCCACAACTTCAATCATTTGGCCGTCAGCCAATTCAAAAGCATCGCCATGATCCAAAGACGTAGTATGAGCGAGGTCCACCAAAAGTGTTGCGCCCTTCACGGTTGTAAGAACCTTGCGGCGCAAAAATCTGTCCTCATAAGAGAGGAAACAGCTATCAGACGCATCCTTCCATGCGCCAGTTTTTAGGATGGTTTGAGAAATATAATCAGTCATCAGAATAAGAAATACCTTTGAGCCATCGGAAGTTCCATGGCGGGTTCACATGTTAAAAGTTCACCATTAGCGCGCACCTCATAGGTCTCTGGATTGACCTCCATATGGGGTGTGGCGGTGTTGTGGATCAAATGGGATTTGCCAATGTTGCGGGTGTTTTCAACAGCCATGGTTTGTTTTGACAAACCCAACTTGCCGCCAATCCCATCCGCTTGGGCTGCGGCAGAAACAAAACAGACGGCTGAATGATCAACAGACTTACCATAGGCCCCAAACATGGGGCGTGAATAGACAGGTTGTGGGGTCGGTATCGAAGCATTTGGATCGCCCATTTGGGCGCAAACGATTGTGCCTGCCATCAATACCATCTCTGGTTTGACGCCAAAAAACGCAGGGTTCCATAGTACAAGATCAGCACGTTTGCCTTCAGTGATGCTACCGATTTCACCACTGATCCCATGAGCAATCGCAGGATTGATGGTGTATTTGGCAATATAGCGGCGCACACGGTAGTTATCGTTTTCACCCGTTTCTTCAGGGAGCCTGCCGCGTTGCTTCTTCATCTTGTCAGCGGTTTGCCATGTGCGGATCAATACTTCACCCACACGGCCCATCGCCTGGCTGTCAGAGGCGATGATCGAAAAAGCGCCTATGTCGTGCAGGATATCTTCTGCTGCAATGGTTTCGCGACGAATGCGGCTTTCGGCAAAGGCCACATCCTCTGGGATAGATTTATCGAGGTGATGGCAGACCATCAACATGTCTAGATGCTCTTCCAATGTATTGACGGTGTAGGGTCGCGTTGGGTTGGTTGAAGAAGGCAACACATGCTGTTCGCCACAAATCTTGATAATGTCAGGCGCATGTCCACCACCCGCACCCTCGGTGTGGAAGGCGTGAATAGTCCGTCCTTTCATCGCGGCCACAGTGGTTTCAACAAAACCTGACTCATTGAGTGTGTCGGTGTGGATCATCACCTGCACATCCATGTCATCTGCTACAGACAAACAACAATCAATCGCGGCGGGGGTCGTTCCCCAATCCTCATGCAATTTCAGCGCACAGGCACCACCTTTGACCATTTCAACCAAAGCTTCGGGTTGACTGGCATTGCCTTTGCCCGCAAAGGCAAGATTCATGGGAAAGGCATCTGCGGCCTGCAACATACGCCCAATATGCCATGATCCCGGTGTGCAAGTCGTTGCCAAAGTGCCGTGCGCTGGGCCGGTGCCCCCGCCCAACAATGTGGTCAGGCCCGAATGCAGTGCATCTTCGATCTGTTGTGGGCAAATAAAGTGGATATGGCTGTCAAAACCACCCGCGGTCAAGATGTGGCCCTCACCAGCAATAACTTCGGTTCCCGGACCTACGATGATATCCACACCCGGTTGTGTGTCGGGATTACCAGCCTTTCCAATCTTGTGAATGCGCCCGTCGTGCAAACCTACATCTGCTTTGTAGATGCCTGAGTGATCAATTATCAGAGCGTTAGTAATCACCGTATCCACAGCACCTGCTGCACGGGTCGTTTGGGATTGGCCCATGCCGTCACGGATGACTTTGCCGCCACCAAATTTCACTTCCTCACCATAGGCCATGCGGTTGCCACCATTGGTGCGTCCTGCCGTGAGATCTCGTTCCACTTCGATGATCAGATCAGTATCGGCTAGACGAACTTTGTCCCCAACTGTAGGGCCAAACATGGCAGCATAATCAGCGCGACTAATAGATGTAGCCATTAGAGGTCTCCCATTACTTTGTTGTTAAAACCAAAGACACGGCGCTCGCCTGACATCTCAATCAAATTGACTTCGCGCCGCTGGCCTGGCTCAAAACGTACGGCGGTGCCTGGCGCGATATCAAGGCGTCGACCATAGGCAGCGGTACGGTCAAAATCCAAAGCGGCGTTGCTTTCGGCAAAATGGTAATGGCTGCCAACCTGCACGGGGCGGTCGCCCCTATTCGCCACCATCAGGGTGATTGCCTCACGGTCTGCATTTAGGGTGAGGTCGCCATCGGCGGGAAAAATTTCTCCAGGAATCATTGCCTCCTCCTATCGAATGGGGTTGTGAACGGTGACCAGTTTGGTGCCGTCAGGAAAGGTGGCCTCGACCTGAACGTCGTTGATCATCTCGGGGATACCTTCCATGCATTGATTGCGGGTGATGATGTGAGCTCCGGCCTCCATCATATCTGCAACAGAACGTCCATCGCGTGCCCCTTCAACAACGGCGTCGGCAATAAGGGCGATAGCTTCAGGATAATTCAGCTGCACACCACGGGCGAGCCGCTTGCGTGCCACTTCAGCGGCCACAGCCACCAGAAGTTTATCTTTTTCGCGCGGGGTTAATTGCATCTTTCATAAACTCCAGTTTTTGGGAACAGCATTGTGTGTTAGGTGTTTTAGGACTGGGAGCAGTGCATTGCGCAGTGCAAAACTGTCAGCGCACACCAGGCGGACAACAAGTATATTGTCGGCCAAAAGGCTGGCACCTGCAGAGGAGGGGAGCAGGGCGTTAACACCATCAAGCGTCGCTTTGGCCGTAGGGTCGACAAGAACAATGCTGGCCATTGCGCTACCACCATTCGCGACCGCAGGCCGTTTGAGGACCGAGGCGATGTCACCACTGAGTTTTATACGATCGACGTAGATTGGTTTTCCGCCAGTGGTTATGCAAACACTATCGTCAAGGTAACACGACTTAAGGGTTTCCCCAGAGGCTTTCCTTCCGAAAATCAATGGCTCGACCATCAAGAACTTTGAGTCCTCAGCGACTTCTGCCTCCAATCGCCTGCAAAGTTGGGAGCCCTCAAACAGGATCGTTTCCTGAGGCAACCAATAAAGCTGCGAGTTTGGTTTAGTACAAAGACTTGTTTGCATTGAACCCAATTCAAAATCAGGCGTTCGGTAAATGCGCTCAGCGGCTTGAGTCGTGACGCTAATTTTGGCGTGATCGTTGGCCGCAATTGCTACAGCGAATTCGTCCCCGCCCGTGATGCCACCGGCTGTGTTGATAATCACTGCTTCCAGGGTGCCCTGAATAGGGCGCGGGAAAACCGCACGGTAGGACCCTTGCTGGCGAAGGTCTTTAAGACGCGATTGGTCATCCGAACCGCGCACAACGCTGATATTTAGCATCCCTCGCGCACGCTGAAGGACGACATCTCTTTTTATGGAATGATGAGCTGTCATACGATCCTCAACGCGTTTGTCTAGAGAAAGGTGGTGGGAATTTTTACGTCTGGCAAGAAAGGGATTGGGTGTTGCGCGGATTTACAAAAACTTTGCCTGGTTGAGTAAAAAATGGGCGCAAGTGATTGAAAAATGAACATTGTAAAAAGAGTGCTACATGATGGTATTAGATAAAATTTGCTTGCGAAATCCCTCCGTGCGTATGATGCGCATGACTTTTCCATACAACTCTCCACACGCTTCTAAATGCGCATGGTTTTAGCATAGCTTGCATTAGCCTCCATTATATATATCATATTCAATGAGTTAACACTACTTTGCATTTTTCCTAAGAATAGTCATACGCACATACGCTTTTTTTCTATTACCTCTGAGGTCTTACTTTGGGGCGCTCCATACGCAAAGTTATACGCACTAAATTTCCTCACTGACCCGCACATATTTGGTTTGATTGCGCTTGGGGCCACTTGTATAACGTCCATTCTTTTTCCAACCTGCTTTTAGCAAGCAAGCGGCCATACGTCGGTTGTCAGAATGTGTTACCTTGTCCAGCTCCTTAGTTGGAAAACAAAGCTCAAAAGCCTCCTTGATGGAAGAATACAGGCTCATTCTCTGGAGGGACGTCAAAAATAGGTGAACTTGCCACGACGTATAGTGAAACAGCAGAACTTTTAGGAGCGTTTGCGGGTCAAAACGCTGGAGCAGCGCATGGAATGCTTTACAACTCATCTGACGATATTGATAAAGGCTTCGGTAATTTCGTCGTTGAAAGATAAATTAGCTCTCAATAATGAGTTAGTCATACCCCAAGCGCACCATCCTGATAACACTTGCACTCACAGCGACCCTAGGCACACAGGCGGGGGCTGAGATTAGCAAACAATTCTAACCAATCGGTATCTTTACGGATGTGGCTCTGTTCGGCTAGGGTTTCGGGGAATTCTAATTTAAATCGCAATGATGGAATCTTTTTTATGAAAAAGAAAGAACGACATGCAAGGGCTCAAGAGATCATTGATAATTATTCAATTGGCGAGGAATTTACTCAAAAGCATCTTGAAGAATTTGAACAATTCAGTGGCGTTTCATTTGATTGGATAAAAAGAGTTCCTAATAAACCAAACCAAGCGCCTGCAAGACATTTACACTGCTCATGTCCAGAGTGGAAAATTCGTGGAGGTTCTTTTAGTTGGCAAAAAGCTGTACAGCGGCTTACAGAAAATCAATATAGGAAGAACGTAACTAACAAAGTTATGAGAGAGTCGCTCCAATTTTACCAAAAGGACTGGCTGTCACGACAAGAAAAAGTATGCTCCTTTTGCGGTTCCACTGAGCATCCACAAGCTGATCACAAAGATATTTCATTCCTAGAAATCCAAAAGTCTTTTACTGAACAAGTTGGCGAACCGGAGGCATATTACGATGAGGAATTAGGTTGGAAACTTAAAAATGAGCAGTCTTGGATAAAATATCACAACGATATAGTGACCTATCAGGTCCTTTGTCGATCATGTAACGCATCTAAAGGTGCAAGATAAAATAAGTAGAGTTTTAAATCTTAACCCACGTCTAACTACGGTATTAACCCCATGCGCACCATCCTGATAACACTGGCAATCGTAGCGACCCCCAGGCACACAGGCGGGGGCTTAAGTTAGCCGATGCTTAGTGTATCGGGAAATCTATTTGTTTTAGCCAAAATTAAGGAGCTATGCGATGTTTGTTGATGTTGGATCCGCCCGCCTATTTTTTGACGTAGTTGGTGAGAGCCTGAATGCTGCAACCCGTGATATGGCGCAGCGTCCAACGTTGATCTTGCTGCATGGTGGTCCCGGCTATGACCATTCAACGTTGCGCCCCTATTTTGATCGTTACAGCGATACACACCAGTTGATTTATCTGGATCATCGCGGTTGTGGACGTTCATCAGGCGAAAAGGAAACTTGGTATCTGGATCAATGGGCTGACGATCTTGCAGTATTTTGTAGAACTTTAGGCATTGTTTCGCCTGCTGTCTTTGGACAATCTTTTGGAGGAATGGTGGCGATGCATTATGTGGCACGTCATCCAAAAGAAGTGTCGAAATTGATCCTTTCCTCGACGGCTGCGCAGTTTCGTCTGGATGAGACTGTAAAAATGATGAGCCAGCTTGGTGGGGACAACGCTGCAGAGATAGCCCGTCAATTTTTTTCCAACCCATCCCAAGAGACTTATGATGCTTATGGGGATGTCTGCCTACCGCTTTACAGCAACCCTAACGCGGCAGCAGCAAGTGTTTTCCGTGATCGTGCTATCGAGCGTCCTGAAGTAGCTCTACATTTCTTTGTTGATGAAATGGCTCGGATGGACATGCGTAGCGAGATTGAAGCCATCACATGTCCCACACTGGTTATTGGAGGAACCATCGATCCTGTCACGCCACCTATTTGCTCTCAAGAAATTGCTAACGCTATCGGTGATAATGCTCACCTCCAGATGTTTGAGGGTTGTGGGCACGGACCGCATCGGGACGATCCAGAAGGTGCAGAAAAGGTTATGCGCCGTTTTCTGACTGATCACGTCTAAACAAAAATCTTGAAATTATTGGGTTACTTGGCCAAATCTTAAAACGTCACACCGCAGAGCAAGAACGAGAACCCCCATTTAAGGCCCACTGCGTCTTGGACCACGGCCCTTAAGTATTAGCTTTGTAAATTCATTTGGGGGTAAAATTGTTCGGATGCCATCGCTAATCACGCACCAATTTCAAGCTAAACCGTAACGCTGCTATTGCTGAGTGGCATCAATTATTGAGTGCATAGATTTAAGCTTAGCCGGCAATCTGATGCGAGTTCGCACTAGGTTAACAGCACCAATTTAACCCAGAAAATCAGGTAAGCAAGCTTACCCATTGAATATCTGATCCTGAGCCAAAGGTTGTATCTGTTGCTCCCAAATCGGTCTGCTTTGCAAAAGCACCCGGCACGCCAACTACACGTGCGCCCGCAGTTTTGGCCGCCGCAACGCCATCGACGTTATCTTCGATAACAATCGCGTTTTGTGCTTCAATCCCAAGAGCTTCAAACGCGTGAATGTAAGCATCTGGTTCGGGTTTTTCGGGCAACCCAAGTCCACGATGTGTTATAATGTCAAAACCTTGATGACTTTCAGCGACCAGTTTTTGAGCGATAATTTGGACCGTGGCTTTCTCGGTTGTAGAGACAAACCCAGTCTTCATCCCGTATTCTTGAGCCGCTTTGAGGCCGAAGCTTACATAAGAAAGCGGTTTGACAGTGTCAGATTGTAATTTTTCAATAAACCACGACGTTTTCGTCGCGTGAATAGCCGCCGCATCGACCCGCTCGTTGCGTTTATCTGCAAAGACACTGATGCGGTTGGCACCACCCGATATCTTCAACATATCTCGGTAAGTCGGCAGGTCCCAATGCCAGTCTAGGCCATGCTGCGCAAACGCGACATGGAATGCATCATACTGCAGCTGTGACGTTTCAACGATAGTGCCAATCGAGCCAAAAAAAAGTGCCTTCACGAAGCTTGCGCCTTTCAAATCAATAGGAATTCATTAATATTTTAAAGTTAGATCAACGGCAGTAAAATTCGATCCTTTCATCCAAAAGTTTAAAAATAGTTGCTAAATTTGGACGATTACTGCCGAACGAGATCCATTTGGATATAAACTGACATAACTATAGCGCCTCAGACATTCGATACCCTATTCCGGTGGAGAAACTGCCCGAAAGTCACTGTCAAACAAAACTACTGAAGATCGGACGAACGAGTTTGTAACTTCGCCTAATGACAAAACACCCTGCATCTCGCTACATCAAAACCAGCTCGGGACCGAGGACCATCTTGCCTAGGCCCGTGGACCGGGAACCAAGAGCCAGGGCCCTGAATAATACAGTACCCACTCATGTCCTATCTATAGTGCTCCTTGGTCCAGTTCGTATTGGATGGCTTTTGCTCGGGCCATGGTCCACGAGCTTGGGTTACTGTACCTAATCGCTACAGTTGAGACACACGCCCAAGGATCGGGGACCCCGGATCACGGGCCGTGCGCCTCGGACCTTGGGGCTTTAGGGTTGGGTTAGTGAATTCATTTAAATTTGGTTTTGTTGGGTTTACTTCGCCATCCATCCGCAATTTTAAACTAACCCGTGCCGCTGCTCTCGCTTAGCGGCGGCAACTATTGAGTGCGCAGATTTAGGCCGTGCTAGCAATATGATGGGGGTTCTCATGTGTTTGACAGCTCCCATCTTTTTGTTCGGTTGATCAACAACGTCGCCCAGGCAAGCTGGCTGCCCAGGCGAATATTAGGTCAGGCCACGAGGTCATACCTGTCAGCGTTCATCACCTTGGTCCAAGCGGCTACAAAATCACGCACAAACTTTTCGGCGTTGTCGTCTTGGGCGTAAACCTCAGCGTAGCCGCGCAGGATCGAGTTGGATCCAAATACAAGGTCAGCGCTGGTTGCGGTCCATTTGACTGCGCCTGTCTTACGATCGCGAAGTTCATAGAACCCGTCGTCATCGATCGAATGCCAGCTGTAGGCCATACTGGTCAAGTTGACGAAGAAGTCCGTGGACAAAGTCCCTTCGCAGTCAGTGAACACGCCATGTTTGGACTCACCATGGTTGGCACCAAGCACCCGCATACCACCAACAAGCACTACCATCTCCGCAGCATTGAGGCCCAGCAATTGCGCCCGGTCAAGCATCAGCTCTTCGGGACGTACTGCGTAGATTTCTTTCTGCCAATTACGAAATCCATCAGCCAAGGGCTCAAGGTCGCTAAAGCTGTCTCCGTCAGTCTGTTCTTCGGTTGCATCGCCACGGCCTTTCTCAAATGGAACCTCAACAATATGGCCACCGGCCTTGATTGCCTGCTCAAGCCCAACATTCCCAGCCAGAACAATTACATCTGCTAGAGACGCACCCGCGTCCAGAGCGATTGGTGCGAGGATGCCCAGAACCTTTTCCAGGCGGGTGGGTTCATTACCTTCCCAATTTTTCTGGGGTGACAGGCGAATACGTGCGCCATTGGCACCACCGCGCTTGTCAGAACTCCGGAAGGTCCGGGCGCTGTCCCAAGCCGTATTCACCATCTCGATGGCGGTCAGCCCACTTTTAGCAATCTTGTCTTTCACAACGGCTGCATCGTAGTCGGCATTACCGGCTGGTATCGGATCTTGCCAAATCAGATCTTCTGGGGGCACATCAGGACCGTAGTAATTAACTTTTGGGCCCATATCGCGGTGCGTAAGCTTGAACCAAGCGCGCGAAAAAGTGTCAGCAAGATACGCTGGGTCTTTGTGAAACCGCCCGCAAATTTCGCGGTATATCGGGTCAACCTTCATCGCCATATCTGCATCCGTCATGATCGGGTTGTGCTTGATTGAAGGGTCACTTGCATCAGGCACCTTATGCTCTTCAGCAATATTGATTGGCTCCCATTGCCATGCGCCCGCGCGAGATTTTTTCAGCTCCCATTCATAACCAAACAGAAGATCAAGATAACCATTGTCCCACTGGGTTGGGTTTGTGGTCCAGGCTCCCTCAAGGCCCGATGTGTGGGCTGTATTCGCTTTTCCGTTGAAATTAGGGTTATTCCAGCCAAACCCAGCCTCGCTCATACTCGCCTCTTCGGGTGCTGCTCCAATATTCGCTTCCATACCATGGCACTTGCCGACAGTGTGGCCGCCGACCGTCAATGCGGCAGTCTCTTCGTCGTTCATCGCCATGCGCAAGAAAGTCATGCGCACATACTTTGCGGTAGACGCTGGATTAGGGTTACCGTTCACTCCCTCAGGGTTCACGTAGATTAGCCCCATATGCGACGCAGCAAGTGGGTTATACATGCTATTGGCATCTTCAATATCCGTCACGCGCTCGTCGGTTGGCGCAAGCAGAACGCTATCATTGCCCCAGTTGATATCAATCTCAGGGGCCCAGATATCTTCACGACCGAATCCGAATCCAAAGGTATTCAACCCCATCGAATCGTAAGCAATTGTGCCGGACAGAATGATCAGGTCAGCCCAGGACAATGCGTTTCCGTGTTTTTTCTTGATTGGCCACAACAAACGGCGGGCCTTGTCTAGGCTGGCATTATCCGGCCATGAGTTAAGAGGAGCAAAGCGGATGTTACCTGTGCCTGCGCCACCGCGACCGTCGCCTAGACGGTACGAACCGGCTGCATGCCATGCCAAACGGATGAACAACCCACCGTAGTGGCCCCAGTCTGCTGGCCACCAGTCTTGGCTGTCTGTCATCAACGCTTGAACGTCTGCCTTAACTGCCTGGTAATCTAGGGCCTTCACAGCGTCACGATGGTTGTAATCCTCATCCATCGGGTTGGTCCGAGCGCCATGCTGGTGCAGGATGTCAAGGTTTAGCGACTTGGGCCACCATGATGTAACTGGCCGTTCAACACTTGTGTTACTGCCGTGCATGACCGGGCAGCCACCTGTTGCGTTCACATTATTTCCGTCCATGATATTCTCCAAATTGCTATATATGGCTCCGACAGGAGCGTATTGGCTCTTTCAAGACACTATAGACCTCCAGCTATTATAAATTCAAATTGAATAATCTTACCGTTACGATAAGCTGAGCCTATGACAAATTTAACATTCAAGCAGCTACGCTACTTTGATGCGTTGGCCCGCTACCAGCACTTTGGTCGCGCCGCTGAGGCATGTTCAATCTCTCAGCCAGCTCTTTCCTTGCAAGTTAAAGAGTTGGAAGCAGTGTTTGGTACTAATCTCGTCGAACGCAGTTCCCCGAGGATCCGTCTGACCACAGTGGGGAAAGACTTTAACAGAAAGGGACGGCAGATCCTTATGGCCGTCGAAGAACTAGAAAATATCATGCGTTCGTCTAAAAATCCGTTGTCTGGACGCTTAAGGCTTGGTATAATTCCAACCGTGGCCCCTTATATACTGCCTGACATCCTTTTGGCTATATCAGAGCGCTATCCCGGATTGGAACTTGAGGTACGCGAATCAAAGACGAAGTCTTTGATTGAAGGTTTATCGGGAAATCTTCTAGATTTTGCAGTCGTCGCACTGCCTATCACTGAAGCAAAGCTTAAGGAGTCTGCACTGTTCGAAGAAGAATTTGCGCTGGTGCGACCAAAGGGGGACGCAAAAAAGAAAATCCCAAGTCTCGAACTCCTCCAGACGATGCGCTTGTTATTGCTCGAAGAGGGGCATTGTTTTCGAGATCAAGCCCTGTCGGTGTGCCAAATCTCGAAGGTGCGACCGCAACGGTTAATGGAAGGGAATTCTCTTTCAACCCTCGTACAGATGGTAGGTGCTGGAATGGGCGTGACGCTCATTCCAGAGATAGGGATAAGCCTCGAGGCTCGTTCATCTGATGTTTCAATCGTCAGGTTCCCTAATCCAGCACCCAAGCGCACAATCGGTATGTTATGGCGAACCACGAACCCAATGTCTGTCCAGTTGACTGAGATCGGAGAGATCATCCGCGGTGTTGGCCAAAAAAAGCGAGACAGCACTAGAGAATGCGCTGAACGGGCAGAGTCAGACAAAAGCATTTAAGACCGACAGGGTGATTTTGTAACTTCGTGTAAAAACAAATCACTCCCCATTTTGCTACATCAAATCTGGCCTGGGGTCACTGGACCATCTTTCCTAGGCCCGTGGACTGGGAACCACGGGCCATGGGCCACGGACAATGGAATATCCACCTGCTTCCTGTACATTGTTGCCTGAGCTCAGTTGGTGTTGGATGGTTTTGCTCGGTCCGTGATCCGTGGACCAAGACACGCATGCCTAGCAAAGCCATCCAATATGGGGTATAATAAAACCCCATAAACCGATGATAGTTGAGCACTATGAAAACCAACCCCAGACCATGGCTATACGGCCCAAACTGGCAGGGTCAGAGATGCGAGGCCCAAACGCGCAGAGGCACGCCTTGCCAGCGTCCTGCTAGACTCCCTTTGGGGCGCTGCAGGCTCCACGGAGGGGCAAGCACTGGACCTAGGACCAAGGACGGTCTTGCGCGCCTACGAAATTCTAATTAACACAAAAAGACTTGCACACAGGCCGGTTTGCAGTTGGGGTGGATGGGTTTTTTATCTGCCAACTCAATCATCAGGCATAAGCCCCGCATCCAAGATCTGTTGTTCGAGCCGCCTCAGCTCACCCATCACCCGACGCCCTACCATCGCAGCATGGCGCTGGGCTTCCAGTTTAGCCTTAGTCTGACGTCCATGCTTAAGATTAGCCTCTGAGATGCGCTGTAGGCCCTCAGGAGTGAGTGCTCCAGTAGATAGTCCACCATGCATGGCACAGCAGCCATTGTGCTTGAATGCGGCTCTCTGGCAATTTGTACCCCGCCGCGTCTTTGCTAGACATCGCTGACCCGGCCAATTGGGGCCAAAGCGGGTCTCAATACCGATCTTAACGTTACCTTTTGCTAATTTCATAACATCACCTCTTATAGGGTATTATGATACCGCATTTTTATGTAACCGCTAGTGATAGGGCACTATATGTAATTATTTTATAATATTTTTTTAAGTTAACTGCTTGAGCCAAACCCAGTGTGTAGTCCGTCTTTAGACTGTGGCGCAAAAAGGGGTATCAAGGTCTGCTCTATTATCCCGATGGGTTTTTGACCAAGGGGCCTAGGGTACGTTGGGACGCATGGGACAGATTATTCCTACTGTTATCTATTGGCCGAATTAAACACTACCCTAACCTATCACTTCATCTTCAATGTGCGCTAGGTAGAGAAACCTGTCCCATGCGTCCCAAACTTACAGCTTTAAGGCTAATCCACGGAAGTTCCGAACATTGTCAGATTTGCTAGACTGGTATCCCAGTTTTTTCATCCGCATTGAGAAAGACTTTATCGTTAGAACATTGCGCATTTGGTTGAGGCTGCACCATTTCAAATAGCGATCATACAAAGTGGCTGTTGGCGTCACGCCCTCTGCAACGGTCTTGCAGGCGTCTGATACAAATTCTGCAACCTGATCCGTCTCTGTCTTCCAGTCTTTGGACGCTTCTGTTGCTGAGCTTGGGATTGTAAAGCCATCCGCAATGGCTCTGGCGTATGCGTTCAGAGCAAGATTTAAAATGCCGGGTAATTCTTGAATAAGTTCATTTTTTAAATTTGTGTTTTGTTCGTTTGGCTGAAAGGTCCTGTTAAATGTGACGATTACTGCGCGCCTGAATAATGCCTCAGAGAAATCACTAGTTGGGGGCATGTGGTTTGTTCCAAACCAACACGTCGACTAAGGCCGCATTACAAATGGGTCTTTGTATTTTCTTTCAACCGTTACCGGTTCACCAGAGGTGATTGACTTTAGCTCGGCGTCAGCTAATTTTTCGCCTTCAGACAATTCAGTAACAATATTCGCTAGTTTAAAGATAGATAAAATGCAATAGCTTGCTTCAAAATCTGAACGAAGGTTAAGCGCGCTATGGATTTATATAATGTTTCAAATGGTAAATTGTCTTAGATAGATCGTGATGGTTTTAGCCTAGAAAAAGAGAGCCATACTTTATCTGAGATCTTTTAACTCCACGTTACAAAAGATGACGATCAAATTTGTGATTGTCTCACACCCCGACAACCCGTTAGTTTTTTAAAAACAGGAGTGAGATATGGAATACGGTAGAGTTGTGAACTTGGAATTTAAGTCCAAAGAAGATTTGGTGACCTTTAGAAATAAATGGACAAAATGGTGGCCCAATAACGTACCAGAAGTAGTAAGCAGAAAAAGTATTAGAACATCAGAAACATCAATTTTGCTTATGGCTACTTATGAAACTGAGGAAATTGCCGACAAAGCGAAGGAGGTTGTAGAAAAGTTTTTTGAAATGGAAGTCGAGCATCTGCATGATGTCTTCGCTTTCCATGGTGAAGTATTAAGTGATGGGGCTGGAGCGGTTATGGAATAAAACAGTCTCCACAAATTTAATTTAGAATTAAGGGGAATTGATGCAGACGACTTTCACTATAAACACGACAGGTGCTGGTCTGTATGAATTTACTGATGATGTTGCACGTTGGGTGGCAGAAGAAGGGATTGTGACACTGTTTGTTCAGCACACCTCTGCCAGCTTGCTTATCCAAGAAAATGCTGATGCCGAGGTAAAAGGTGATTTACAGGAATTTTTTTATCGCCTTGTGCCACAGAGCACCGATCCTTCAATGTCTTACCTCCAACATACTTATGAAGGGCCAGATGATATGCCCGCCCATATTAAAAGCTCCTTACCCCCAACTCATTTATCAATTTCTGTTTCAAGGACGCAATTGCTCCTCGGGCGCTGGCAAGGCATCTATCTTTTTGAGCATCGCAATGAACCACATACACGCAGCGTAATTGCGCACTTATCTAATTAGTTAATTTAAAAAAAAGCCCACGCAGAATTAACTGAGGAGGCTAAGGCATGGTGCCGAAAAAAAAGGGTAGGTACTAAAACGGCATGCCACAAGTGCTTTGCAAGAAGCTGGCCAGTTCCTTACCCTGTAAAATTTAAGCTGGGCGGTTTGTGTGGAACAAACGATATATTGAAGACAGGCCGCCGTGGTTTGGATGACGGATTGCTTTGTTAGCTCTTTCTAGGTCCGCCTGATCAAACTCTTTACGGACGCTTTCAACTGAATTGTGTACGATCTCATAACGAGAATACCCAATGTCATTCAGATCACGTTGGGACAGTTGATTTGCAACTTGAATTGCAGCAGATTTAGTGCGTGATAGAACCATTGCTCTATAAATATTTCTGAACATTCCAATGTTCCTTTCTATTCAAATAAAAGTAGAGAGGCCGACGCTGATACTTGGGAGAAAGTATTGGGAGGAGCGTCAGCCTCGATGAGTATGACTTACTCTTTCAAACGAAAATTACATCAGACAATCCGTAAATGCTGCTATGCAGCAATTGCATGACTCAGACCGCAAAAAACCCCCACCTGTGTGCTGAGGGTCGCAATGAGTGCCAGTGCTATTAGGATAGTGCGCATTAGGCTAATATTCACTCTGTGAGTATACCTGCTTTCCGCAGGTTAATTCTTCTCGGGTACCACATTCCATCAGACCCAGCCTTCAATGTTTGAATTGCAAAGTCTGGTTTGACGCCACGTTCAAGCAAGTATTCAAAGTCTGCAAATATTTCGGACTGGGTGTCTTCGTACAACCAAGAAGCAAAATCAAACGGCGTCTCCCATCCCTTATCCTGCTTTTCAGACTGATAGTATTTTTCCATACTTGTGGCGTCCCACCAACTTGCATGAAACCCAATCTTGCCTCCAAGGGCGAGAGTTCTATTTTTCCCCGCAAGAAATATGGTAACGCAAGCACTTTCACAAAAAAGTTCAACATGCGTGTTCAATCCAACATCTATTACGAGATCAGCAATATCTTTAGCTTCATCTATCATCCCTCCACCACTATTAAGAACAAGCGTATCAATCCCCATATTTTTCTTCAAAATTTGTAATAACTGATCTCTTTGCCCAAACTCTATTTCGTCAGTAGTTGAACTATTTTCAGTATCGAAAAAGATTATATTACCTTTTACAAAAAATGGATCAGCCCCCGCCTTAGTGCCGAGGATCGCTGTGAGTGCCAGTGTTATCAGGATGGTGCGCATGGAATTAATCGCCCTTTTTTATATAAGATGGCTCTTGTTCCACAAAAGCTGTGAACGGCCTAGTATGACCTTCCTCTGGCGAATACTCTTCTAACATATACCTATGGCGATCCAACCAATCTAATGCGCCAGGTTGTTGTTCGGCTAGTTCATCGACAGAGTCTTTGAGCCAAATCTCAAGCACCTCTTCATCACGCGTCAAAATATAACTGTTTGGAACACTCGATTTTAAGGCATCTACAAATTGGTCAAAGTATTCAGGCTTTGGTTTAAACCTGACCATTGTCATTGTCTTCATATCAAGGTGACCTTTCTCTCTCCAAAACCCTAGCCGAACAAAACCCCATCCGTAAAGATAACGATTGGTTAGTATTGTTTGCTAAGGTCAGGGATGAGGGATGAGGGATGAGGAGAAAGCAGAATATTTCCACCAAAACAAATAATGTTCTCGCCACGGAAAATTTATTTGTTATTCTCACTTGAAAAAAACGGGAGCTGATTATGTATGCTACGATTACTGATTGGGAGACAGAAATGCCTGCAACGCCTGAGAGTTTTGCAGAGGCAGTAGGCCATTATTTTGAGGAATTTAGAAAAGTGGGTGCAACTAACCTGCGTTTCGTAAAAACAGGTGATACCCGTGCACGTACAATGACCATGTGGCCTGATGAAGAAACTGCAGCCTTTGCAATGGAAGCAATAGAGGCAATGGCTGGCTCAATGGAGGGGGTAACATTCATTACTGCTGAAAAAGGACCGCTTTTAGCTGAATTTGATTGATCCTTTGATTGGGCAATAAACACGGCTCCACCAGTTTCAGTAAACGGACACCGAGCCAGACAAGACCGCATCAGTAAAGATACCGTTTGGTTAGAATTGTTTGCTAAGGTAATGGGTGGGTGACTGCTAGCGTGAGTTTGCCTGCCCACCAGCACGCAAATCATCTACGTCGGGAGCAGTGATATAGCCATGTCGAGTTCACACACGCCTATGGATACCAAAGACTGGTAAGTGCGAAAAATGAGTCATTGCTGACCACTTTGGAAAAAAGAGTACCTGAAAGAGTACCTGAAACCGACTAAGAGAAATTTATATTAATAAAATCAATATGTTGAATAGAAAAGTGGTGTCCGCAGGTAGGCACTTGTGCGTTCGATTAAACCACGGGTATCCCGCGCACTCAGGGTTCGATATCGCTAATGATAATATAATTTAAACCAAAGGTCACCCTTAAGCCATTGATAATAAGTATTTATTTATTTTTTTATATAAAATTTAATTGGAGATGTATAATTCAGCTTTTTAACAAATGGGAACAAGTTTGAAATACTAAGAATGCGAAGTTATTTTTAGATATGCATTATGCTGAATTTCATTTTCATTTTTATTCAAATGGAAGAATAAAGATGGAATGATTCAGCACATGGAAACTAGCGCAACAGAAATCAAATAACTTTATGTTCATGAGACTATTTGATATCTCGGTGAATAGCTGTGACAGAACTAAACTTTTTGGATAAAATCTTAGACAATTGCTCTGTAATTGCAACGGATCTATGTTGTCCTCCCGTACAACCAATTGCGATAGTTAAAGAAGTTTTTCCTGCTGTTGAATGTAATGGTATCAAGCGTTTCATTAAATTTGAGATGTTCTCGATAATATCCTCAGCTTCAGTTTGTGAAAATACATAATCTGCTACATCAATATCAAGTCCAGTTTTTGATCGTAATTCAGATTTATAATATGGATTGTCAAGAAAGCGAACATCAAACATAAAGTCAGCATCTAATGGCACACCATTTTTATATCCAAAACTCATAACATTTATAATTATGTCTGAACTAACATCACGGTTTAAAATTAATTTCCCTATACGATTCCGCAGCTCATGAGTTTTTATAGATGATGTATCAAGTACATAATCAGCACGAGCTCTAATCTCTGAAAGTAAAGTACGTTCTTTGGCAATGCATTCAAGCAGACTTTCACTCTCATGTATTGGATGCCTGCGTCGAGTTTCAGAATATCGACGAACTAAAACATTATCAGCGCAGTCTAAGAAAATTATAGTGTTTGATAGCACTGAATTTTCTAAATTATCGATGGTTGAGAGGAAACCAGTAAAGAAATCATTACCCCTAACGTCTAAAGATACAGCCAAACGCTGTTTTGGTTCTTCAGAAAAATTTGAGAGTTTAGAAAGGTCAGGTAATAATGCCAAAGGTAAATTATCGACACAAAAGAAATCAAGATCTTCTAAAGCTTTCATGACCTCAGATCTACCTGCGCCCGATAAGCCGGTGACAAATATAATTGATTTATTCAATGTTAAAACCTTATTTTCATTTTACCCGTTCTATAAAACATGTAGGTGGCTTACATTTTTTTGATTTATAATTTTCTTTAGTATGACTGCATCATTATTATTTCCAAACTCAGAAGCGTGTATACAACACTTTACTAGTAATGTATCCCACCCAGCGGTAAACCCACCAAGGATATCATGATCTAAACTATCACCAACCATTAAAATGCGTTTAGAATTTAGAATATTTTGCACGATTGTACCCTGCAATTACCCATCTCTGACCTTAGCAAACAATCCTAACCAATCAGTAACTTTACAGATGCTATTCTGTTCGGCTAGGGTTTTGGGAAGGTTTGATTGGTTTAAGTTCATGCGCATAATTGTATTAACTCTAATATCTTTTCTACTAATCATTGCTGTACCAGTAACAGCACAAGATTTTAATAAGGGTTTGGCTGCTGCACAAGCTGGCGATTGGACTACAGCCTTGAAAGAATGGAAGCCTCTTGCTGAAGATGGCGACGGTGCTGTTCAATTCAATCTAGCTTTAATGTACGAGAATGGCCACAGCGTTCCCCAAGACTACAAAGAAGCTGTGAAGCGCTACACTCTAGCCGCTGAGCAAGGCGTTGCTGTGGCTAGGTATAGGTCGCTTGGTCGAAGGACCACGGTCCGAGCAAAAACCATCTAATACTGATTGGGCTCGTGCAACACTTTAGAGAGGACGAGGGTGCGAGCTCTACTGTCCGATAGAGCTCTGGTTCTTGGTTCCCGGTCCTTGGGCCTAAGCAAGATGGTCCAGGAACCCCGAGCCAGGTTTCATTTAGCGAGATTGGAAGTGCTCTGTCATTAGACGGGGCTACAAATTAGCCCTACTAATCTGAAGCAATTTTAATCTGACCGTACCCATGACAGCGCTTATTGTGAGGGAGCGCCTTGCGTACACGCTTCTAGGATTTGAATGCTCTTAGGCAAGTTACCTACGATTTCAGCCATCGCAGAAATGGCGATCAAGGGAGCTTCGCGTAAGGAAGAGACCAGACCGATAGGGCCAATCAAGCGCGCGAGATCCACTTGGTGAACACCTGCTTGCGCAAGGTGTGCTCGCCTTGCCTCATGGGTGCGAACGCTGCCTAGGCTTCCAATGAAATGAACTTGCGTTGCCAGCGCTGCACGCAGAAGCTCTGGTTCCCAGTCATGGTCGTGAAACAACGTCAGGAACGCTGAATCTTCATCCAACTGGCTTAACGATGGTGATTGACTGGGCGTAGTTAGGTGAATGGGCGGTTTATCGGTGATTGGTGTTAAACTGGCAAGATCATCCGTATCGGGTGAAAGCGCGAAAACCTGAAACCCGGATAATTTTGCTATTTCGGCCATAGAGCGAAAAACAGCGCCACGCCCAGCAAGAACAAGTCGAAATTTAGGCCGATATGAAAACGAAATGTTTGATAAATTCAAAACCTTAAAGTTTATCACAGCGGGCGTGCGTGCTAACAGTTTATCATGCGCAGCCATAATCGCATCGACGTCGGGTCTCGGATTAATCAAAACTGACAAGGCCCCACCACAGGGCAGCTTGAGATCGGCAAAATGCGACCCTTCACCGTATCGAATTACTGTAGGTTCTTGTGACACCAGCGTATTTTGCGCATGTATCCGAATGTCTTGGTCAATGCAGCCATTTGACAAATAGCCCGTCATTTCGCCTTGATTATCGACAAGTGCGAGCGACCCAATCTCGCGGGCGGCCCCACCTTCGATAGCAATGGATGTGATCAAGGCAAAAGGCCGCTGCTGTGCGATGAGGCCTGCCGCAAAGGCTATTATGTCACTTGCGTGTTCGACGTATGAAACTTGATCAGGCAACGTTATCC
>JAOGIM010000015.1 GCA_028150825.1 Paracoccaceae bacterium | reverse complement strand
TCGAATGTCGTCGCGATCGCTGCTGGAGTGCCGGGGGTGTTTATTAATATTGCTGGTATGGCATCAGCGTACATTGCCCCAACATAGATACCAGCAAGCATGATCAAACCAGCCGCAGGCTCCATTCCAAAAGTAAATGGGACTAATAGAGCTAGGCCCATAGTTGCAGTGAGTCCGGGCATAGATCCAAAAATAATACCCAGCAGAGTACCAAAGATAATCAACAGCAAATTCCATCCCTCCAGAGCATGGAGCAGGCCGTTGATTATTCCTTCACTCACTTAAAAAATTTCATTTCAAATTACTGATGTATTTCTAATTAGAGAATTTCTTAACTATTGGTTCCCACGCGATCTTTTTTTCAGCAATTAGTTTTTGAGCTGTTTCCGAGCCAAGGGCGATAGGCATAATCCCCACCTTTAGCTTTACCTTCTTCGTCTCATCTAAGTTGGCGATTTTAAGGAATGTTTTTTCAAGTACCTTTATATGTTCCTCCGGAGTTCCTTTTGGGACTCCAACCCCGTGATAAACTGAGGAGTAAAGAGGATATCCATATGACTTAAACGTGGGCACATCAGGACTGACTTGGATCGGCTTCTCGGTAGCATAAGCAAGTGTCCTTACTTTATCGCCGTGAGGCATTTTTTCGTTAGGCCCAAACCAGCTCGCCATTGTGTGGCCGCCAAGTAATGATGTCTGCTTGGGTTTGCCTCCCTTGTGCGGAATATAGGTAGTCTCAATATCTGCCATCATATCAAACTGCAGGTTGGCTATATGTGTCGCATCCCACGTTCCCGAACCACCGATCGTAAGGCCTCCAGGATTTTTCTTAGCAAAGCTAATAAGATCATCGAGTGTTTTAAATGGCGAATCTTGGAGAACTGTTAGACCAAAAGGTATCTGTTGGAATAGGACAACTGGTATAATTTCTTCCGTTTGGTAACCAGGATCTCGAGCTAGTGGCTGTAAAATGATGTGAGGAATATTGATCCCCGACATAAAATATCCGTCAGCTTTCTGTTTGACTAAATTGGCCCATCCAACAGACCCTCCCGCACCAGGTTTGTATTGGATAACAACCTTCTTTCCAAGCTCCTTTTCGAGATGGGGTTGCTGGTGACGTGCTCTAACGTCTGAACCTCCACCTGGTGAAAAAGTGATTTGGTAAACGACATTTTTTTCTGGAAAATCTGCGAAAGAGGGCCCGCCGATAAATAGAAGAGGAGCAATTAAAGCGATTAAAATCTTGTTCATGATATCTCCGTAATTATACTAGTTGTCTGGCGTGTGAACCGACCCCTAAGAGTTTTTTTAATTGTTATATACCAATTATTCCCCTTTAATGCTTTGCCCGTATGGCAGCATGCATCAGTTTGAGATTGACATATTTCTGTTAAATCATTGAAACTGAAAAACGGTTATAATTCAATAAAAATTTACTGGAGTTAATCTTCGTACGAAAAGAAAATCAAGTATATGATATTGTTATTATTTCTTTAACTATCAAAAGCGCAAACTAGGAAAGTTAGATTATTTTTTTATATAAGGCTTACTTTGTATCAGAATAGTATGGGTAGTAGTTTGATCAGGCCAACCGTTATGACAATATTCTCGGGTAGCCTTAAACTTTTAAAAATGCCTTAAGGTATTGGTTGACGCATTGCCACCGGCAGTTTCAATATTAGAAAACGACTTAAGAAGGATCGCCCCCTTGAATTTCAAAAACAACTCCCATTTTTATTCTGAGATACTAAGCCAATTTTCAGATTTGCGTTTTAAGCCACTATTTTAAGCCACTATAATGGTTAGTGATCTGAGGTGCCTAGCGCCCTTAGACCGAAAAACTCTTTAGCTTTCTCTCAAAAAATTTGTAGGTTTGGGAAACGTGTTTCGGTCATCCTAAGATCAGATTTTGTATCATTGCTCGTCAAGGCTTCGAATAGCGCTGGAGAAAAATTATCTGCCATAAAATTTTTTAATCAAATATTTCGTTAATCCAAGCACCCATGTCATTTTCCTAAGTTGTTGTCGATTAAAGGAATTTTGCCACAAAGTGAACACTAAAAAATTTTCCTGTTAAACTGAAAACGCTAAAAGCATAAACATGTTATTGAAAATTAAAAATCAGTTGGTGCACCACCCTCGTCTTTGCGTCGCTCAACAAATTCGGAAAGCTCTTGTCTGATAGCTTGTTCCATAGATGGAGCTTCAAATTCTTCCATGATCTGCTTGAACACATTATGCGCCCTTTCTGCAGTCCACTTACCACCAGAAACTTCCCAAGCCTCATAATTGCGCCAATCTGACAAGAATGGCTGATAGAAAGCCGTTTCGTATCTATCTTGGGTATGCTGAATCCCAAAAAAATGACCATCTGCTCCAACCGATTTGATTGCGTCAATCGCTATATCATCAGGCGTTGTTGAATAAAGCTGAGGCTCCATATATCGCTGAATATGTTGAATAATTTCACAATCCATTATAAATTTCTCTGGACTTGCGATCAGACCACCCTCAAGCCATCCGGCGGCATGATACACGAGATTAGTGCCCGATTGGACAGCTGACCAGAGACTGTTTGATGTTTCCCACATAGATTGACCATCGGGTACATTGGCTGCACATACTCCCGAAGCGCGCATCGGAAGATTATAAAACCGAGCCATTTGACCTGTCATTTGCGTTGCACGCATGTATTCTGGCGTCCCAAATGCAGGCGCACCCGATTTCATATCAACATTTGACGTAAAAGTGCCAATGGCACAAGCCGCACCAGGCCTGATCAACTGTGCAAGTACAACGGCGCATAATGCTTCGGCGATCGATTGCGCTACAGCACCGGCCATAGTTACAGGTGCCATTGCTCCTGCCAAAGTGAAAGGTGTCACTACCAATCCCTGATTACGGCTGGCAAGACGCATCCAGCCATCAATCATTGGATGGTCGTGCTTAAGTGGCGACGTTGAATTAATATTTGTGTACATTTTAGGGCTGTCTTCAAACTCTTCATGCGTATGCCCACCCGCAATCCTTACCATTTCCATGACATCTTCAACGCGCTCTTTGCCAAGAGAATAAGCATGAGCCACTTTATCCGTCAAAGTGAGCTTGTCATAAACAACATCCAGATGTCTGGTGCTTGCATGTAGGTCAACAGGTTCCACCGGATAGCCACCAACAAAATGAATACAATTGAAATATTGGCTCAGTTTTAAAAGATCCTGACACATCCGCCGCGTACCTGAGACTTTTTTGCGTGTTGAATAGTCCCAATAGCTTGGCGGTGATGAAACGTTTCCAAACAAGAGATATTTCCCACCAACAATCAACTGTCGGTCTGGATTACGTGGGGTGAGTGTCCACTGTTCAGGCGCTTTTGCGATCATCTCCATCACAAATTCACGGCCCATTCTCACATTCTGGCCTTGGACCGTACACTCTGCCTTTTTAAGTATTTCAAGCGCTTCCTGATTGAGAAACTCTATCCCAATCTCTTCAAGGATGCGCATCGCACCATCGTGAATTGCATTTATTCCATCTTCGTCAAGAGGCTCAGTAGGCCGATCCAGGTTTATTGGAAGCCGCCAGGGCATTTGATCAATTGCCAAAGAGCCGCGTCGCACTGCATTGCCAGCACGACCACCACTTCGACGTCTTTTTAAGGGTTGTTCTGGCATAGCGATTTAAGTCCAAAGTTCTAGATAAGAAAATTCTGATCCCAAACCCATTTCCTATCAAAATACGACCAAAATCGTCGCTTTGTAAATTTATATTACCTTGGCAAGGTCGTTCAAACCCAAATATGCTGGAATCTTTGTTATATCCTCTAAAATCACATCCGCATGAGAGGCAAGCTCGTTACGGTCAGCGAGACCAGTCAAAACAGCAATCGTTTTCATTCCAGCACGCCGACCAGCGATCATATCATGTAAACTATCGCCAACCATGGCAATAGTCTCAGGCGGAAGCGAGACAGCTTTGGCAAACGCCAACAATGGCCCAGAGGATGGTTTTGCTCCAAACCCACTGTCATAACCTGCAATAAAATTTAGCTCGTTTAATACATCGATCTGCTTTAACTGGCTTACAGCGCTTTCCTCAGAATCATTTGTCACAACGCCAGTCTTGATTCCACTGCGGGTCAGTCCGTTCAAAAAAGCTTTAAGAGGCGTGACTTCTGCCAAAGGCGCAGTTGTACTTTTAGTATTGAGAAAGGCCTCCAATTCAGCGACCGCCATATCCGGTATAAGGGACACGATTGTCTGGGAAATTTCCCTCGTTGTTCCAGCGATTACTATGCTTTCTGGGCGAAAAGAACAGGTGTTTAAATCGTAATAAATCGCTTGTGCAATTGCACCGCGGAGGACAACATCACCTTTTGCAAGTTCTGTTATGACCTGTTCACACCAAACATTCCAAGTTTCACAAAAACGTAAAAGCGTTCCATCCTTGTCAAAGACAATACCGTTAATTTGCATTTTTTGCCTTCTGATTTGAAAAACCTGACTCTTATAGTTGTGACCTGAGACTGCAGTCATGTCCAATGCATTTCTTCTCCACCTGGAAACGCAAGACGAGCAACTCGCATTTTATTAGGATCAAGATCGGTATCATCGCAACACTCAAGCACCCATTGATCATCCATCATCAAAAAATCCAAAACAGAAATGAGAAAACTTGCCTCTTGCGCGTTTTCTTTCATACTCTGTAGCGTACTGCCCGTAGATCCAAGAAAAAGCTCTAACAAATCGTCTCGCCCTGCAAGCCACTCAAGGACCGTTAGAGCGTAAGTTTGCGCAGAAATTGGAGTCAACTGAAAAATATCCCAAGATAGAAAGGCTTTGTTAACATAAACCTATAAAATTGTAGGCAACTTTTGACAAGTTGGTAGTTCGAGCAAAATATGTGTTGAAATATTTATTTTTTAGGTCGCTTTGCACCCGTGGGGATTTCTTTGCGCTACAAATTTTAAAAAGTCCATTACCAAATCCATACGATTTTCACCGGTGGCGAAGAGGCCTCAGATCTCAAGACCATTATAAATCTGCAAACCGCAGAAAACCCGGCAATCATCGCAACCAGCGACAGGAATTCCTCAGCCTTTGGGCTCTCGCCCAAAAAGCTGGTGCTAATTTGACACCGAGTAAACCAGTTTGCGAGAAATTTCTTTCTGCGCGACTGCGCTGACTTATTTGTGTGCGGCATGTTCATTTGGAGCTTAACATACGTGAAGATACAAACCGTCACCTTGAAATTCATAAAGCTAAATCTGGCGTGCGACCACATTTCTAGCAAGCACTAAAAATAATCTACATTCACAATTGATATTATAGGCCTTAAAGTAAATGATGTAATACTTGAGGACATGAGTGCACACGAAATTGCACAAACGCAGAGATCACCCCATCGTAATGATTGATCTGGATCATTTCAAAAGGATGCAGCAGTCAATTTGGACATTCCGCCGGAACGACAGCTTTATGCGCAGTTGCAAAAACTCGGAAATATTTGATCAGGTCATCAGATATGGTGTGCAGGTTGGCTGCCAAGAGTTTACTATGATTGTGCTGAAAATTTCGTAGGAAAAAGCACTTGAAATCGCCAAGTGACTCCACAAACTGACCACTAAACTTTGAATCGGGCCTGTTCCAACTGTACCCATGGCTAGTATCGGAATAAGTTCAAGCGCGTCCAAATTCTAGGGCCACGAAACGTGTGAAAATTTACTTTTTTAAGTTGATAAGCCCTCTACACGGCCAAGGGTGGAGGACGTAATTAGGTATCCAAAAGCCCATTCATAGCAAGTTAACCAATCATAAAGTTAATTTTGGCACTAAATACACCAAAATTAAGCTAACAGCTTGAAGATTTTCCCAATTACAGCAAAAAAGGCAGTAACAAAAATTGTGTCGGAGTCTTTTAATGGGTTATGCAAAACTTTACGACAACTGGAAATCGGATCCAGAGGCGTTCTGGATGAAAGCGGCCGAAGCCATCGACTGGGATAAAGCCCCAAGTTTTGCGCTCAATGATACCAATGCCCCGTTATATGAATGGTATACGGACGCCATGGTTAATACCTGCTTTAATGCAGTGGATCGTCATGTAAATGCAGGAAATGGTGAACAGGCAGCAATTATCTATGACAGCCCCATTACAGATACAAAACAGCATATTTCGTTTGCAGAGCTACTTGAGAAAACTGCCAATCTTGCAGGCGCGTTGAAGGCGCACGACATCCAAAAGGGTGATCGAGTGATTATTTATATGCCGATGGTACCAGAGGCCCTCGTTGCAATGCTCGCCTGCGCCCGTATCGGTGCTATCCATTCGGTAGTCTTTGGAGGGTTTGCGGCAAATGAGCTTGCCGTTAGAATTGATGATGCACAGCCAAAAGCCATCCTAGCGGCCTCCTGCGGCCTCGAACCGGGCCGTGTCATCGCTTACAAGCCCCTGATAGATTCTGCGATCGAACAATCGGGCCACAAGCCACAGACAGTGATTATTTTCCAAAGGCCCGAGTTACACGCCAACCTAATCGAGGGACGAGATCTAGATTGGCATGAGGCCCAACATGGCGTCGTTCCTGCCGACTGCGTGGCTGTAGAGGGCAATCACCCTGCTTATATTCTCTACACCTCTGGCACCACTGGTGCGCCCAAGGGGGTTGTGCGCCCTACTGCAGGCCATCTTGTTGCGCTGCACTGGTCGATGAAGAACATTTATGATGTTGATCCGGGCGATGTGTTTTGGGCGGCCTCTGACGTTGGCTGGGTCGTTGGTCATAGCTACATCTGTTACGCGCCTCTCATCCACGGAAACACAACCGTTTTATTTGAAGGTAAACCCATCGGAACCCCTGATGCAGGAACTTTTTGGCGCGTAATCTGCGAGCATAATGTGCGTAGCTTCTTTACCGCACCGACAGCGTTTCGCGCCATTAAGCGCGAAGATCCAGAGGGGAAGTTTCGCCAGAAATATGACATAAGTTGTCTCAAGGCGCTTTACCTCGCCGGAGAGCGCGCAGACCCAGACACTATTCATTGGGCCCGAAACCTCTTGGGAGTGCCCGTGGTAGACCACTGGTGGCAGACAGAAACAGGCTGGACGATTGCTGGAAACCCGATGGGAATAGAAGCTTTACCAATTAAAGTCGGTAGCTCCTCTGTTGCTATGCCCGGATATGATATTCAGATCCTTGACGAAAAGGGAAACCAACTTGGACCAGATACGCTAGGAGCCATCGCCGTCAAATTACCTTTGCCACCCGGAACTTTCCCCACACTATGGAATGCAAAAGATCGCTTTCTCAAATCCTATCTCAAAACTTTCCCAGGATATTACGAAACTGGCGATGCTGGGACAATTGATAAGGATGGATACCTTTATGTGATGGCGCGCACAGATGATGTTATAAATGTTGCCGGCCATCGCCTATCAACTGGCGCCATGGAAGAAGTTCTGGCAAATCACCCCGATGTCGCTGAATGCGCCGTGATCGGCGTGGCCGATGAACTCAAAGGACAACTTCCGGTTGGATTTTTATGCCTAACCAACGGGGTTAATCGTCCACATCATATTATCGAAAAAGAGTGTATTTCTATGATGCGTGAGCAAATTGGCCCCGTCGCTGCCTTTAAACTTGCCACAGTTGTAAATCGATTGCCCAAAACGCGGTCAGGCAAAATACTACGCGCCACAATGGGTAAAATTGCAGACGGCGAAACGTTCAAAATGCCCGCGACAATTGATGATCCAGTCATATTAGACGAAATAAAAGAGGCGTTGATTCCCTTAGGCTATGCAAAATAAACTACCGTTGATACCAGAGATTTCTGTCATCAATCGTACCAAAACCTGAATTGATCTTGATAAATCAGCCAGCGCGTGTAGTTTTTTGAATATCGCAAAGGTTAAGATATGAATTCAGAAGATATTTGGCGGCTCACCGCCCAAGATTTGGCCAAAGCAACAACGCACGGCGACATCACAGCAGAGGAGGCAACAAAGGCTTCTATCGACCGGATGAGAGAGGTCAATCCCGTATTGAATGCTGTGGTGGTGGACCTCTCAGAGCAAGCATTAGAGCGCGCGCGTCAACTGGATATAGATAGGGCTAACGGCAAAAATTCTGGCATCTTACACGGTCTGCCTGTGACGATCAAAATTAATGTAGATCAAGCTGGCTGTCCGACATCAAATGGTATCCCTGCCTTGCAAACTGATATTGCGAATGTAGATGCCCCCGTCGTGAGGAACCTTCAAAATGCTGGAGCCGTCGTGATCGGACGCACCAATACATCAGAGTTCTCATTTCGCGCTGATACGGATAATCCGCTGCATGGTCGCACTCATAATCCTTGGGGAAAACATGTTTCGGCCGGTGGATCTTCCGGTGGAGCCGCCTCTGCTGTAATGGCGGGCATTGGCTCTTTGGGACATGGCAATGATATTGGTGGATCTCTGCGGTTTCCAGCGTCCGCAAACGGGGCTGTAACGATAAAACCAGGTCTTGGCAGAGTACCGGCATGGAACCCTTCACAAAAAGACGAGCGTGGAATGCTGGCACAATCAATGTCCGTGCAAGGCCTGCTTACTAGAAGCGCCGCCGATCTAGAGCTTGCAATGCCCGCAATTATCAATTCTGATCCACGCGATCCTTTTCACGTGCCATTGCCCTATCGAATGGCGCCTAAATTAACCAAATCGCGGGTGGCATTTTGCAAAGAGACACCAGGATTTGATACGCATCCTGAGGTTTACAAAGCACTCAATACAGCGGCAGATGCTCTGCGTGATGCAGGCTATGACGTGCAAGAGATCCATTTACCCTTTTTGCAAGAAACAGGTGAAATTGCTTATCGAGCGTTGATGGGAGAAGTGGCCGAACTTATGGGGCCAGACATAAGAGCGAACGGATCAGACACTATTCAGGCGATTTTTGACGAATATTATCGCCAGTTCCAGCCCTTTAAAGGCACCGAGCTTTTACAAATGATGGCCAAACGAACCTATTATGCTCGAGAGTGGTGTTTGTTTATGCAAGAGTATCCGCTTGTACTATCGCCATTCTTGCCACAACCCTTTTTCGCACCGGGGCGCGACGAAGAAGGCCCTGCAGGTGTGCACGAAGTGTTGGGTTCTGCGCTTTGGTCTTATTCGATCAATTTTATTGGACTTCCGGCAGGCAATATTCCAACACAGCTTTCCAAGCTTGAAAGAGGTATCCAGCCGATCAACGTCCAAATCATCGGACAGCGATGGCGGGAAGATGCCGTTGTAGATGCTATGATCTCAATCGAAGATCGCGTTGGAACCATGGCCCAAAATCTCTGGTCACTGATGCAGAGCAATTAAACGAATTGCTCGCTGATCAATCGCTCTTCAAGTCCGTGCCCAGGATCAAACAATAGCCTATGTGTGATGCTGGACTCTGAAATAATATCAACGCATCGGACATCTTCAAAAGAACTACTGTCAGCATCAGCACGAACCATGCGCTTTTCTGGATTGAGAACTTCAAATCGAACATGCGCTTTTTGGGGCAATAAAGCACCGCGCCAGCGTCGCGGTCTGAACGCATTTAGAGCAGTCAAAGCAAAGACATCAGCGCCAATAGGTAGAATTGGTCCATGCGCTGAATAGTTATAGGCAGTCGATCCGGCCGGAGTGGCTAATAACGCTCCGTCACAGACAAGCTCATTCATGCGCACGCGTCCATCCACAGAAATGCGCAATTTCGCAGCCTGAGGTCCAGCCCGAAGAAGAGAAACCTCATTGATGGCCAGTGCCATCAGCGTCGTGCCATCATTGCAGGTTACGGTCATCGACAGTGGATGTATACGGGTTTCTTCTGCTTCTTTGAGCCGACCCATGAGACCGTCTTCTTGATAGAGGTTCATCAAGAAGCCAACTGTGCCTCGGTTCATCCCATATACAGGAGCTTTGAATTCGTTTGTGGCGTGCAAGGTCTGTAGCATAAAGCCATCCCCGCCCAAGGCCACAATTACTTCAGCTTTATTGAACTCGCACTGACCATAGCGCTTTACCAATGCCGCAAGACCTTCTTGCGCTACGTCTGAAGGGCTTGCTGTAAAAGCGATACGTTGCAGCATGTAGTTCGGCTTTCCATCTTCGAAAGATTTAGATAGTAGAAAGCACAAACTTGTCCAAAGAACCAGACAGGACAGGACATTTCCGCGCAATCAGTATATTGTGCCTTTTAGCGTGTTTATGTTTCCGATACGTGTTGCCTACCACGATTCGGTTAGCGAAGGGTCAAAAAATGAACAAACTTGATGGAAATATGGCGTTTTTTAAAGACACACTCGAAGCATCAGATGCGCCGATTTTTGGTGCTATTCGGTCTGAGTTAGGGCGTCAGCGCGATGAAATAGAGTTGATAGCATCTGAAAATATTGTCTCACGTGCGGTTCTAGAGGCCCAAGGCAGTATCATGACCAACAAATACGCCGAAGGTTACTCAGGTCGGCGCTATTATGGTGGTTGTCAACACGTAGACGTTGCCGAAGATTTGGCGATTGAGCGCGCCTGTGCATTGTTTGGTTGTGATTTTGCCAATGTTCAGCCAAATTCAGGTTCGCAAGCTAATCAGGGCGTATTCCAAGCACTTTTACAGCCCGGTGATACGATCCTCGGTATGTCACTGGATGCTGGCGGTCATTTGACTCATGGTGCACGGCCCAATCAGTCAGGAAAATGGTTCAACGCAATCCAATATGGTGTGCGTAAACAGGATAACCTCATTGATTATGACGAAGTTGCTGCCCTTGCAGCAGAGCATAAGCCAAAGCTGATTATTGCTGGCGGTTCAGCAGTTCCTCGTCGGATTGACTTCGCCCGTATGCGCGAAATCGCAGATACTGTTGGTGCTTATCTACATGTAGATATGGCGCACTTTGCGGGTCTTGTAGCTGCTGGCGAACACCCCTCTCCTTTTCCACACGCCCATGCGGCAACCACCACCACGCACAAAACGCTGCGTGGACCACGTGGTGGGATGATTTTAACCAATGATGAGACTTTGGCAAAAAAGTTTAACTCAGCCATTTTTCCAGGCATCCAAGGTGGCCCACTCATGCATGTGATCGCAGCCAAAGCTGTAGCCTTTGGAGAAGCACAGCGCCCCGAATTTAAAAGTTACATTCAGCAAGTGATCAAAAATGCCCAAGCTCTTTCGGATCAGTTGATCAGAGGCGGACTGGATACAGTGACCCATGGTACAGATACGCATGTTGTCTTGGTCGATTTACGCCCCAAAGGTGTAAAGGGTAATATGACTGAGAAGGCACTTGGACGGGCCCATATCACTTGCAACAAAAACGGTGTGCCGTTTGACCCGGAAAAACCGATGGTAACTTCAGGCATTCGCCTTGGTTCTCCAGCTGCCACCACACGCGGTTTTGCAGAGGCCGAATTCCGACAAGTTGCGGACTGGATTGTAGAAGTGACCGATGGTTTAGCCCAAAATGGCGAAGACGGTAACGCTGGAGTTGAGGAAAATGTCAAAGCCGAAGTGCAAGCTATGTGCGACAAATTCCCAATATACTAAGTCTGATCGTCTTTGGCGGTTACCGCCTAGTTTGACTAGATTAACTAGCTTGAGCCTCAAAGTACATAGGACATCCAAGCGCAGCTGAAGATTTGGCTGCGCAAACGCACTGATTATAAGGTTAGGAACCTTGCAACTTTCCTATTTTCTGATCGGGCCAAGCTGAACTTGAACATCATTTTTATGTCGCGCGGACAAAGAGGAAGCAGAAAAACTGGTACCTCTGCATAAGCAGCCAGAGACAGTCTCAAGTATTATCCAAAAGTTAGTTATGCATCCCTTTCTAGTAAATATCAGAGGCAATGATACCTCAAATTTAGTAAACCCTATGCCACAAAAATAACAATGATCCAGCACTTGACCAACATTAGCCATGGGGGCATGACTGAGCTATGAAAATTTACAAAATACTTTTGCCTCCTGAGTGGCGGCTCCTAAAAGAAACGGGCCGAACTATTGGTGCACCTATCGATGTTTGCGATGGTTATATACATTTTTCAACTTCCAAGCAGGTGCGCCAAACAGCGGTTAAACATTTCACCAAAGCACCTAAACTAGAGGTTTTGACCTGTGATTTAAGCTATATGCGAGAAGATATAAAATGGGAAACATCCCGCAGCGGCGCGCTATTTCCGCATCTTTACCGCGAGTTAATGATGAGTGACGTGGAGTGGCATACTACTGTCAAACTTGGGGCTCAGGGCCATTTATTTCCTGACACAATGCCATGAGCCTTATCGAACGGCTTGCGGTAGTGGCCCTAAGACAATTTGATCCAGAACTAGCCCATGGGCTCGCCATGAAAGCACTGGAGCTTGGCTTAGCAACACCTCAGAAACCTTTCACCTCTGACCGATTAAAGACAAACATAGCAGGCCTGGATCTTCCAAATCCAGTAGGGCTTGCAGCAGGGTTTGACAAAAACGCAAAAGCGCTTGGCGCTCTAGCTAAAAGCGGATTTGGGTTTATCGAAGTTGGAGCCGCCACGCCCCTTCCCCAACCTGGAAACCCTAAACCACGACTGTTTCGCCTAACCCAAGATCAGGCTGTCATAAACCGCTTTGGGTTTAACAACGAGGGCGCAGAACGTATCGCCAAGCAGCTCTCCCAACGCCCTGAGGGCATAGTGACCGGCCTTAATTTGGGAGCTAATAAAACCAGTTCAGACCGGGCTGCAGATTTTGCTAAAGTTTTGACCCAATGCGCGCCATATGTAGATTTCGCAACAGTGAATGTTAGCAGCCCAAACACCGAAAAGTTGAGGGAATTACAGGGTAAAGCCGCCCTATCCGCCCTCCTTGATGGCGTTATGGAGGCGCGTGACAAACTCAAAAATTCTATTCCAGTCTTTCTTAAAATTGCTCCAGATCTGGATAGGCCTGCACTTGCAGATATAGCAGAGATTGCACTTACTCAAAAAATTGATGCGATTATTGCCACAAATACAAGCTTAGCGCGAATTGGGTTGGTAAGTAAGCACCGCAGTCAAGCAGGAGGGCTATCCGGCAAGCCATTATTTGAGGTATCTACCCAGATTTTGGCGCAAATGGCCGCATTGCTAGAAGGTAAAATACCTCTCATCGGTGTTGGTGGCGTATCTAATGCTCAGGAAGCCTACCATAAAATCTGCGCAGGTGCATCCGCAGTTCAGCTCTACACAGCGCTTGTCTATCATGGAATGTCTTTACCAAGCAACATTTCCAAGGGACTTGACGAACTCCTTAAACAGGATGGTTACTCCAATGTTTCGCAAGCCGTTGGAAGCAAAATTAATAAATGGCTTTGACGCATGAGCACAAGACAAAGGTCTCTACGCGCTACAGCTTCTTGAGACTGGCCTCAATCTCACGATAACGAAATGCCAGCGTACCACCTCGGGCTATAAAAGAGATGAGCAATGCCATCCATAGCCCGTGATTATGGAAAAATGGAGTAAGAACAGGAGCAGCGATCATATAAATCACAAGACTTACGGCCATCATATCTCGCATGACCGCTGTTCTTGTGGCCCCAATATATATGCCATCAAACATAAACGCCGCTAAACACGCAAAAGGCAGACAAACCATATAGGGTAAATACCGCATTGCCTTTATCTGAACTTCAAGAGATTTAATGATGGCCACGACGATCATTTGACCTGCAATGGCAAAGATCAATGCCAAAATTACCGAAGCACCTCCGCCCCACTGGCCGCACATTAGTACACTTTTTCGAAAGGCTTTAAGGTTTTTTGAACCAAAAGCCTGACCAACCAAAGCCTCGACAGCATAAGCAAATCCGTTAAGCAAAAATGACGTAATAATAAGAAACTGCAGAAGAACATGGTTTGCGGCAAGCTCTTCATTGCCAAAGCGTGCACCGATAAAGGTAAAAGAAACAAAAATCGCCTCCAGCATTAAAGTTCTGAGTATAATATCACTGCTTATTGTACACATTCTGATCAGTTTTGATCTCTCAAAACATTTTTCCAAGCCCGTGCAGCAACCCTGACAGGGTGTCCCGGCAAATCCAAATACCCAATGAAAACCCCATAACTTCGGCAATAACGCTGGCAGTAGCGACACCTTTTACGGCCTATCCAAAGGCGAGAACAAAAAGCAAATCAAGGAGAATATTCGTCCCGTTCGTGATCAGCTGCAAAATTAGAACTTCTTTGGTACACTCCTGACCAATCGGCCAACCATTTAAACCAGATAGAGTAATTGCTACTGTTGCTGTGAGAGCTCGAATATAAAGATAGCTTCACGCCATATCTTCGACTTCGGAGGAAGCCGGCAAGAGATAAAGGGCTCCACGAAACAAAAACCATTGAGACGCAACAATAACGCAGCCCGCAACCAGCCCCACCAATAGAACACGACTGAGTATAGCGGCAATGTCGTCTTTATCGTTTGCGCCTGCCGCTTGAGATGTTAGCCCAGTCGTTCCCATCCTTAGAAAACCAAAAAGCCAATAAAACGCACTTAAAATCAAAAATCCAATTGCAACGGCTCCGATCGGAATTGGAGAGGCTATTTGACCAACCACAAGTGTATCAACTGCGCCAAGCAATGGCACTGTCGCGTTTGCCAAGACGATTGGTATTGCAACCATCAAAATACGCCGATGGGTAATTTGCATGAAATTTACCTAAGGAACGGTCTCTCAATGAGGCTCTGGCATTAAAAAGTGACCCGTCGCCTGCGCGATAATGCGACTTTTATTATCCTGCCAGGCTTCGACAAAGACTGACGCATAACGACGGCCAGAACGATTGACGCGCGCACGCGCATAAGCATCTCTGGGCAAACCAGTCCGCAAATAATCAACAGAAAAGTCGATAGTCTTGGGAATTGAGACAAGCCCACCAGATTTAATTTGATCGGGCGTTATTGTAGGGCTTTCAATTTCTTTCCAAAGCCCAGCCCAGCTGAGTTCGATCACAGCTGAAACCTCAAGAAATGCAGCTATTGCACCGCCATGTAATGCGGGCAAACCCGGGTTCCCAATTAATTGATCACAAAATGGCATGATGGCCGTAAGCTCGTCTCCGCGACGATCAAAGCGCACACCTAGGAATTGAATATAGGGAATGGATTCGACAAGCGCAGCAAGTGCCGCGTCACGCCGCTGTTTAACAACTTGGACAGGTTCGGGGCGCGGTTTCAGCATCAAGATTTTCCTGTGACAAAGGCACCTGTTGCCGTCGCAACAGGTTTGTCATCATTATCGTCTAATGCAACTGCGCTGACAAAGGCGACACTACGAGTGATATTGTAGCATTGAGCACGCGCCCGTAATGTTTGCAATGGCGAGGCTGGCCGCATGTAATCGACACGCAAATCAATTGTTGCCGTCAGGCCCTTTTGCTCAGGATGGCTAAGCACTGCCGCACCACAGCAACTATCAAGCAACGCAAACACTGCTCCACCATGAATGACACCCGTTTTCGGATCACCAATAAATCTTTTATCATATTGCATGAGCATTTCAGCCGTACCAGACCCAATATTTTCAAACAAAATACCAAGGGCCTGAGCATGCGGGATTGCCTCCATAAACTGCCGCACCAACCTATTTTTATCACTTTCCATTCAAAACCTTTGACCCAATTTATGCAGCATGACGTTTTAAACTCTAAAACTACAAGAGGTCTGCTTGCCCTCCAGCTCTGTTCACCCTAATTTATACTCAGGAGTTTATAATTATGCCCGATACTAGACTATCGTTTAAAGAAATGTGTGCGAAATTTACGGTCACACCCCGCACTTTGCGCTACTATGAGTATATCGAACTATTACAGCCGGATAAAGAAGGTAGATCGCGGTTTTATGGGGCGCGTGAGATTGCGCGAATGACCCTCATTTTAAGAGGTAGGAAATTTGGATTTCTCTTAGAAGAAATGCGCCAATGGTTGTCAATCTATGATCAAGAAGGCACAAAAGCTCAGATTGATATGTTTGTTAAAATGGCCGATCGAAAAATAATTGAGCTGAAAGAACAGCAGATCCAGCTTGATCAGACGCTTAACGAACTTGAAGACCTGCGCGCAAAAACAGTTTTATTCGCAGTAAAGAACTAATATAGCACCCTCTTATAATATAATAAGGTTGACGCAACGTCTACCTTACGTAAGGAAAAAGGCTCAGGTAGTATATTAAACGGAACTGAAGATTCGTTTAACAAATAGCAGGATGCGATGAGCTCTGAAGACTTATTAACGATCCGCCAAATGTGTGATGAATTCAACGTCACGGCACGCACGCTTAGGTTTTACGAGGCCAAAGAACTTTTGTTTCCTAAACGAAAAGGCCAGAAGCGTCTTTTCGCCAAAAGAGACCGTGCTCGTATGAAACTCATTTTGCGCGGAAAGCGATTTGGCTTTTCTTTGGAAGAAATCCGCCAGCTCCTTGAAATGTATCGCCCGGGGGCCGCGCAAAAACCACAGTTGAAGAAAGCATACCAAGTTGCCCTAGAACACCTCTGTGACCTTGAGCAAAAGCGTGCAGACCTTGACACAACAATTGCAGATTTACGCGATCAGATTAAATGGGGCGAATGCCTTTTAAAGTCTATGACACCAGTATCACACTCGCATTAATTTTAAAAAGATAGACTGAGAGAAAAAGATATGCCCAGTTACGCACCACCTACGAAAGACATGATGTTTGTCTTGCAAGACGTACTTGACGTTCAGAACTGCGATATACCCGGTTATGAAGACCTAGATGCAGAATTTATCAGCTCAGTTCTAAACGAAAGTGGAAAACTGGCTGGAAATCTTCTGGCACCTTTGAATGCCACTGGCGATGCCGAGGGGTGTCACTTGGAAAATGGTATCGTGAGAACGCCACAAGGGTTTAAAGACGCCTTTGATCAAGTTAAGGCCGGCGGATGGCCCAGCTTGGATTGCGATCCCGAATATGGTGGCCAAGGCATGCCATTTGTGATTGCCAGCGCCGTAACTGAAATGTTTTCATCTGCGAATATGGCCTTTAGCATGTTCCAAGGTCTAACCCACGGAGCTTATTCCGCGATTTGGGCGCATGGATCAGACGCGCAAAAGCAAAAATACCTTCCCAAAATGACCAACTGTGACTGGACAGGTACTATGAACCTGACCGAGCCTCATTGTGGGACCGATCTGGGGCAAATGCGGACAAAAGCAATCCCTCAGTCAGACGGTAGCTTCCAAGTCACCGGGCAAAAGATTTTCATCTCTGCGGGTGACCATGATATGGCCGAAAATATCATTCACCTAGTTCTCGCCAAAATTGCAGGTGCACCAGAAGGGATCAGAGGAGTTTCTCTTTTTATCGTTCCCAAATTTATGGTCAATGATGACGGATCTTTGGGCAAACGTAATAACCTTTCTGTTGGAAAACTTGAAGAAAAAATGGGAATTCACGCAAATCCAACATGCGTCATGAATTATGACGGGGCAACTGGATTCTTAGTTGGACAAGAACACAAAGGCATGCGCGCAATGTTCACGATGATGAATGAAGCACGCGTCGGAGTAGGCGTTCAAGGTTATTCTCAGGCAGAAACCGCATATCAGAATGCGCTGGCCTATTCCAAAGATCGCCTCCAAGGACGCGATGTAACTGGTGTCAAGAACCCCAATGGCCCTGCTGATCCTTTGATCGTGCATCCTGATATCAGACGTAATCTGATGGAACAGAAAAGCTTTATCGAAGGTGCTCGCGCCCTTACCTTCTGGGGGGCGCAACTTATCGACCGCGCACATCGATTGAAAGACCAAGATGCAGACGGCTTGGTCAGCCTAATGACACCCGTAATTAAAGGATTTCTAACCGATAAAGGCTTTGATATGTGCGTACAGGCCCAACAAGTTTATGGTGGTCATGGATATATAGAAGAATGGGGCATGTCGCAGTTTGCAAGAGATGCACGCATTACAATGATCTATGAAGGGGCAAACGGGATACAAGGGCTCGACCTAGTTGGACGCAAACTTGGCCAAGACGGCGGCAAACACGTAATGGCCTTCTTTGATTTGGTACGTGCATTCATAAGCGAGAACAAAGACATTAACGAAGCGTTTGGTAAGGATTTTCTAGAACCTTTAAAAAAGGCTAGCAAAGACCTGCAAGGTGCTGCAATGTACTTTATGCAAAATGGCATCAAGGCTCCAAATAATGCGTTGGCCGGGTCTTATGACTTTATGCATATGTTTGGACATGTTTGTTTGGGCTTAATGTGGGCACGTATGGCCAAGGCCAGCATACAAGTCTTAAAAAACGACAAGAGTGACGCAGCGTTTTATGAAACGAAGATTGCGACGGGTCGTTACTACATGCAACGTCAACTTCCTGCTACAGGGCTGCATTTGGCGCGGATCCAGTCTGGAGCTGACCCAGTAATGGTACTAGAAGCGGCCAATTTTTAAACTCTGAGGAGGGAACGTCATGGGACTTATGAATTCAAAGTGGATGACTCAAGAGCATCATATGCTGTCCGAAATGACGGCACGATTCATCAAGGATGAGTGGTCCCAACATTTTGACCGCTGGCGCAAACAAGGCGAAATGGACCGTGATACTTGGCAGCAAGCTGGTGGACTTGGCCTTTTGTGCCCCTCAATTCCAGAAGAATACGGCGGACCGGGCGGCGATTTTGGACATGAGGCGGTCATTTTAATAGAAGGCAGCAAAGCTAACCTCGCAAGCTGGGGACAAGGTATTCATTCAGGTATCGTCTCACATTACATTCTCGCCTATGGCACTGAAGACCAAAAAAAACGTTTATTGCCAAAAATGATTTCTGGCGAACTTATCGGAGCATTAGCAATGACGGAGCCCTCTGCAGGCTCGGATGTGCAATCCATCAAAACTAAGGCTATTCGGGATGGAAATGCCTACAAGTTGAGCGGACAAAAAACATTCATCACCAATGGCCAACATGCAAACATCATCTTAGTTGCAGCTAAAACCAATATCGAAGAAAAGGCCAAAGGGGTTTCATTAGTCATTTTGGAAACTAATGATGCAGAAGGTTTTAGCAGGGGCCGCAATTTGGACAAAATTGGTATGAAAGCGGCCGATACGTCCGAGCTATTTTTTGATAACATCGAAATTCCACCAGAAAATATACTCGGAGGAGAAGAGGGGAAGGGATTTTACCAAATGATGACACAGCTGCCTCAAGAGCGGCTAATCATCGGGTGTGCAGCTGTAGGCGCAATGGAAGGCGCCGTCGAACGTACCATTGAATATTGCAAAGAACGCCAAGCCTTTGGCGGACCCATCCTGCAATTTCAAAATACCAAATTCAAGCTAGCAGAATGCAAAACCAAAACGATGGTTGCACGCGCGTTTTTAGACAATTGCATAGAGGAACATTTACGCGGCGAGTTGACTGTCGACAAAGCTGCTATGTGCAAATACTGGTTGACAGACACACAGGGTGAAGTACTGGACGAATGTTTACAATTGCACGGCGGTTACGGGTTTATGCAGGAATATGCTATCGCTGAAATGTGGACAGATGCACGGGTTCAGAGGATTTATGGTGGAACGAATGAGATTATGAAGGAGCTTATTTCGCGCAACTTGTAATGCTCTAGCGCCTCCGGCAGGAAAATTTTATAAAGAAAAGCTGCGTGCTCACCTTTGTGTTCAGAACGACTGGCAAGCATAATTTTTCTTTTGACGCCTATCGGCTATACAGCCTGTTGCGCAGCGCAGTGATACTGTAAACGAAGTTAACCGAATGTAAAAAAGCCTGGTTTTTTCTTTGATAAAATACTCGTAGGCATGATGCCTAAAGGCGCGCGAAACAGGGAATAAAAAGATGGTTATGAAACTATATTGTTTTGGCGAAAGTGGTCACAGCTATAAAGCAGCACTTGCGCTGGAATTAGCAGGATGCGATTGGGAGCCAGTATTCGTAGACTTCTTTAATGGCGAAACAAGAAGTCCAGACTATCGCAGCACAGTGAACGTCATGGGTGAAGTCCCTGTCTTATTAGATGGTGATGTGAAATTAACACAGTCTGGTCTGATACAGACTTATCTGGCAGACAAAACAGGCCTACATGGTGGGACAACACCGACTGAAATACGAGAGGTTTTGCGTTGGATTCTCTGGGACAATGGAAAATTCTCGACACTCATAGGGGCAACACGTTTCCTGATGAATTTTGTGCCTGAGGATAAGCGGCCTCTGCAGGTTATTGAGGCCAATCACGCACGTCTAAGAGGCTCTTACAAAGTATTGGAAGCCGCTCTGGATGGTCGTGATTTTTTGGTGGGAGATGCAATAACGCACGCAGATATGACATGCTGCGGCTATCTTTACTATCCTGAATTCTTTGGATTTGACAAAAGCCAATGGCCCAATATTGGTCACTGGCTAAACAATATTTCCCAAACACCTGGCTGGAAAGCCCCTTATGATTTGATGCCCGGCAGCCCCACTGACCGCGCCTGATGGAGAATGTGATGACAGATGTGTATATATATGACGCAGTGCGTACGCCGCGCGGTAAGGGTCGCACCGACGGAAGCCTGCATGAGGTCACTGCGCTCAATCTCTCAACCACCACTTTGAACGCTTTGAAATTGCGCAATGGGCTTGACGGGCATGCCGTCGAAGACGTGATCTGGGGCAATGTCACGCAAGTTGGTGAGCAAGGCGCTTGTTTGGCGAGGTCTGCTGTGCTTGCGTCCGATCTTGATGAGACGATTCCTGGACTGGCGATAAATCGTTTTTGTGCCTCTGGTCTGGAGGCGGTTAATCTTGCTGCCAACCAAATACGCGGCGGAGCAGGTGATGGCTATATAGCGGGTGGCGTTGAAAGCATGAGCCGCGTACCCATGTTTAGCGACGGTGGCGCAATGGCTGTAGATCCGACGTTTACCTTTGACCAGTATTTTGTACCCCAAGGCATTGGGGCAGATATTATTGCAACAGAATACGGATTTAGCCGCGATGACGCAGATGCTTTGGCCGTCAAAAGCCAGAAACGCGCAAAAGCCGCTTGGAATGAAAATCGGTTTGCAAAATCTATCGTCGCCGTGACAGACGTCAATGGCCTGACAATTCTGGATCACGATGAATACATGCGTCCAAGAACCGATATGCAGTCCCTTGGAGCGCTCAAACCCTCGTTCAAAGAGCAGGGCGAAATCATGCCCGGATTTGATAAAATCGCCTTGATGAAATATCCCCATCTGGAAGCGATCAAACACATTCATCACGCAGGTAACAGTTCGGGTATTGTCGATGGTTCAGCAGCAATTTTGGTTGGCAACAGAGCGTTTGGAGATAAATACGGTCTTAAACCTCGTGCTCGTATCCGCTCAACGGCAAAGATTGGAACTGATCCAACAATCATGCTCACTGGACCAATCCCTGTCACTGAAAAAATTCTGCGTGAAAGCGGGATGGAAATTAAGGACCTTGATCTTTTCGAAGTGAACGAGGCTTTTGCAAGTGTGGTTTTACGCTTTGAGCAAGCGTTCAATGTGGATCATGACAAGGTCAATGTGAACGGCGGGTCTATCGCTATGGGTCACCCGCTTGGTGCAACAGGCGCTATGATTCTTGGCACTTTAGTTGACGAGCTTGAGCGCAGCGATAAGGAAACTGGGCTCGCTACGCTTTGCATCGGGTCCGGTATGGGCGCTGCAACAATTATCGAGCGTGTTTAATGCCAGAAACTGCTATTCCTCCCTTTCAGACTAGGCCTTTAGCAATGCATCTGGTGGTGGGATTTTGCCTTGGTGAGTATGATTACAGAATCAACGGTGACGCCTGTGAGCTGACTCAGTTTGGAGTTCAAATCGAGGTCTCACCACCACAGAAAAAACTGTCACTGTATCACTGGCACCATGCCAACGATGAAGTGGTCTATATGCTCTCTGGCGAAGTTTTTCTCCTTGAGGAAGATAAAAAAAAATGGTGTGAAGGTGATGCAACCTGTTGGCCAGCAGCGGTTCTCACAGTCCATCACGTTGAGAGCACGAGGGGTGCTGACGCGTCCTATCAGACGGTTAAAACGGGCAATAAACAGGACGCTATGTACTACTCATCATCACTAGATAACCTATAAAGACGGCGAGGACTGCAGCTATGCGCATAGTGACAGCCGCCCTTTTGAAAAAGGAATTTTAAATGACTGATTTCACAATGACCAAGGATGCCGAGGGCATCGCCACCATCGTTTGGGATTGTAAAGACAAATCAATGAATTTGATGAATATGGAGGGGATGCTCCAGCTTGATGGCTTTATTGATGAGGCGCTTGGGGACGAGGCTGTTAAGGGGATCATCATAACCAGTAGTAAGAAAGATTTTGCCGGTGGCATGGATCTGAACGTATTGGCAGATATGAAAGCAGCCTCAGGCGATAACCCTGCAAAAGGCGTGTTTGAAGGGATAATGTCCATGCATAACGCTTTGCGCAAGATTGAACTTGCCGGAATGGATGCCAAAACCAAGAAAGGCGGTAAGCCTGTTGCTGCCGTACTTCCCGGGACAGCTATGGGCATCGGTCTTGAATTACCGCTTTCTACGCATCGGATTTTTGCCGCAACAAATCCAAAAGCCAAAATTGGACTGCCCGAGATAATGGTCGGTCTGTTTCCAGGGGCTGGTGGAACCACGCGGCTTGTCCGCAAGTTCGGAGCAATGGGCGCATCCCCCTATCTACTTGAAGGAAAGTCGCTCACACCTGCAAAAGCAAAATCCGCTGGTCTTATTGACGAAGTAAGCGACGACCCCATGACAGATGCGCGAGCTTGGGTGCTGTCCGCAAAGGATGCAGAGCTCGTAAAACCATGGGATTCCAAGGGCTATAAAATGCCCGGTGGGGGGCCTTACCACCCATCAGGCTTTATGACCTTTGTGGGTGCCTCAGCCATGGTGAACGGTAAGACGCAGGGTGCTTTTCCAGCCGCAAAAGCGCTTTTGAGTGCTATTTACGAGGGCGCTCAGGTCCCGTTTGAAACAGCACTTAGGGTTGAAGCGCGCTGGTTTACCAATGTCATCATGAACCCATCTTCAACAGCAATGATCCGCAGCCTGTTCATCAATAAACAGGCCTTAGAAAAAGGCGCCGTTCGTCCAGCTGATGTTTCAGATCAAAGTGTTAAGAAAGTTGGAGTTCTGGGCGCGGGCATGATGGGCGCAGGTATTGCCTTAGTCTCAGCGCAAGCAGGCATGGATGTCATTCTGATCGATCAAAAACAAGATGCTGCAGACAAGGGCAAAGCTTATAGCGAAGCCTATATGGACAAAGGGATCAAACGTGGCAAAGCGACATCTGAGAAAAAAGAACTGCTTTTGTCCCGCATCACGGCCACCACAGATTATAACGCTTTGAAAGATGCCGACTTGATCATTGAGGCCGTCTTTGAAGATGCCAAGATCAAAGCGACGGTCACAAAAGCAGTCGAAGCGGTGATCCCGGACGATTGTATCTTTGCCTCAAACACATCGACGCTTCCAATCAGCGATCTAGCAAAAGCCAGCTCGCGGCCCGAGCAATTTATAGGCATCCACTTCTTTTCACCCGTTGAACGAATGATGCTCGTTGAAATCATCAAGGGCAATAAGACAGAAAACAGAGCCGTTGCAAAAGCGCTAGACTATGTGCGTCAGATCAAGAAAACGCCGATTGTGGTGAATGATGCCCGCTTTTTCTACGCCAACCGGTGCATTATCCCATATATCAACGAAGGCATGCGGTTGGTTGCCGAAGGGGTATCGCCCGCTTTGGTGGACAATGCGGCGCGTATGCTCGGCTTTCCAGTTGGGCCCTTACAGCTGGTGGATGAAACATCAATCGATCTGGGGGCCAAAATTGCGCGCGCCACAAAATTGGCAATGGGCAATGCCTATCCCGATGGGCAGGTAGATGATGTGGTCTTTTGGATGGAAGATCAAGGGCGCATCGGCCGCAAGGCTAAGGCAGGCTTTTTTAAGTATGATGATGCCGGAAAGCGTCTTGGTTATTGGGAAGGTCTAGCAGATAAATATCCACTGTTAGATCAACAACCAGATCTCATAGAAGTGCAACAACGGTTAATGTTTATTCAGGTTCTTGAGGCAGTACGCTCATTGGAAGAGGGCGTGCTGATGGATATTCGCGAAGGCGATGTCGGCGCAATCCTCGGCTGGGGGTTTGCCCCTTGGTCTGGAGGCCCACTGAGCTGGCTTGATATGCTCGGAACACCTTATGCAGCAAGCCGGTGTAGCGAATTACAGTCCGCCCACGGCGATCGCTTTGCTTGCCCCAATCTATTGCGTGAGATGGCAGAGAAAGGTCAGAGTTTTTATGGGCGTTTTTCGAGTGCTGATAAAGCCGCCTGAATCAATTAACAACGTCCAAAAGAGGGCCAGAGGCTACTTTTATGACGTATCTCGACCAAATTACGGAATCTTGTCTCTTGGCATTTCTATGAAGCCAATAACGATATAGCCAATTCTTCACGGTCCAAACTATAGAATAGAATAAAGTTAAAAAAATCTTTTTTGTAATTTCAGAGTAAATATATCACTTTAGAATGGAGTGGTGAAAGAATCCTAAATTGGCAAAGGAGCCGTTAACAGATGCTGCGAAGTATCCGTTAGTTTGGAGCCACTGAGAACAATAGCAAAAGGTCACAAGCCCCAAAATTTTGTCACTTGAGTGCAATCAAGATCCGAAGTGTTAATACAGAGAGATGACAGCCTACTATGCCTAAAAAATATTTCGTTTGTGACCGTCCTGCTAACCTATTTTTCCTGCCAATTTACGATGATCTTCGCCTCAAACTTAAAAATTGAGAACTAAACCATCGACGCGCTATCGCTAGGCTAAATGATATCCCACTTCAAACCAGAATAGGCCCGGAAAAATCATTTGATTGTAAGTCAAAATGCCTTTCAAAACGAGAGGGCAGGATCTGTACAAGTAAAGAAGGTAGAAATTCCAGTATAGAAGACCTGTTCACACCATACCGCAGAAACTAGGCTATTGGATATTGGCTATATTAAGTCGATCGCAGCGTAATCAGCACTCCCGCTCCGGCTATCAAAGCAATTCCTGACGCTTGAACCAGTGTCATATCCTGAGAAAACATAAGCCATGCGTAAAGTGGGGCAAAAACGAACACCGAATATTCATAAACCGCAACATAGGAGGCATCTCCAATTTGATAGGCGCGAATGATCAGGCCTATCCCCAAAATTGAGCCCACCGACTGTAACACTATGTAGGGCAAAACTTCTGTAATTGGCCAGATCCAACCTCGCAGCAAAAATCCGTCCGAGCCATAAGGGACATCCGGTCCGTAGATCGACAATATAACCAGTGCACAGAACCCCATTATACATTGAATAGTTAATAACATTGAGAGTAACGAGACTGTACTTTCACCGTTGCAAAGTTGCCGCGTCGCGACGGACCCCAGCGCATAAAACAAGCCGCCAAATACAGGAATAAAGTTGACCCAACTCAGCGAGCTTGCCTCTAACTCAAGCACTAAAATAATACCAACAAATCCCAACCCAACAGCAAGTATTCGAACTGGGCCGATGCGTTCCTTCAGAATAAAAGCTGTAATAATCAAAATGAAGATTGGAGAAGTGAATAATCCAGCCAAGCCCTGTGCAATCGGCATAAAACTCAGCGATCCAAAGTAGAACAGCATTGAAATAGCAATCAAAAGACTGCGTAGCCCAACCGCCCATGTTCGAATTGGTCGCATTGTACCAAGACCCAAAAACGACAGCATAATAATGATTGGCAATGCAAAAGCACCACGTACGATCATAAACTGCCAAATACTAACATCTTGAGAGATCACAGCGATATAGTTATCGATCACACCTATGACCGCCATGGCGGCAACCATCGTTGTAGCGGCTGATCGACCATTGATTTTGGGGTTTTGTGCCATTGGGGTTTTCTTTCCCTATTGACTGGCTCTATTCTATCGCGAATACGACACTAAATATGGATTCTTTGGGAGAAATAGAATGGGTTGGATGCAAGACGAAGAGGGTTTGGAAAAGACAGCTGCAAATTATGTTCCTTTGACACCTTTGTCACATCTTAAGCGCGCTGCAACTGTCTACGCAGGACATACGGCAGTTGTATATGGCAATCATCGAAAAACCTATGCTGAATACTATGAACGCTGCACGCGGCTAGCCTCTGCTCTGGTTAACTTAGGCGTCGAATCTGGCGAAGTTGTCGCAACACTCATTCCCAATCTACCTGCCCAAGCCGAAGCACATTTTGGCGTACCTGCATGCGGTGCTGTTCTGAATACAATTAACATTCGTCTGGATGTGGGCACTGTTTCCTATATCTTTGATCACGGAGAGGCTAAAGTCGTCTTGGCCGATAGTCAGTTTGTGGAGCTTGCTGAAAATGCCTGCCAACAGATGGAGCGCAAACCTCCCTTAATTATTGAAGTACCTGACGACGCTGCTGGATTTCCTGCCAGCGGTCGGCACCAAACCTATGAAGACTTGCTCCAAGCAGGGTCTGCAGGTTTTAAATGGCACATGCCCAAAGATGAATGGGAAAGTCTCGCCCTGAATTATACGTCTGGAACAACTGGACGACCCAAAGGCGTTGTGAGCCATCACCGCGGCTCATATCTGATGACCATGGGTACCGTTATCAGCTGGCGAATGATACTTAACCCCGTCTTTATGGCCATCGTCCCTCTATTTCATTGTAATGGCTGGAACCATACTTGGATGATGCCAGTTTTGGGCGGTACTGTTGTATGTTGTCGTGATATCCTGGCCAAAACAATCTACGATGCAATCGCAGACGAAGGTGTCCAGTATTTTGGTGGCGCCCCAATTGTCCTTAACATGATTGTAAATGCCAAAGAGGAAGATCGACGTAAATTCGACCATCAAGTCGAAGTGTTCACAGCTGGTGCGCCGCCTGCGCCTGCGACTTTGGCAAAGATTGAACCATTAGGGTTCAACGTCACTCAGGTCTACGGTTTGACCGAGACTTACGGTCACGTTACAGAATGTGTCTGGAATGAAAATCAATGGGGCCATTTGGCAACACAGGATCGGGCAGAAATAAAGGCGCGTCAGGGCGTTGCTTTCCCAATGATGGAGCATATCACCGTTATGGATGAAACCATGACTCAAGTTGCAATGGACGGGCAGACCCAAGGCGAAATCATGATCCGCGGTAATTGTGTGATGAAAGGCTATTTCAAAAACCCGGAAGCAACGCGACAATCCTTTGAGGATGGCTATTTCCATTCAGGAGATCTAGCGGTGCAGCATGCTGATACTTATGTTCAAATTGCAGATCGAGCCAAGGATATAATTATCTCAGGAGGAGAAAATATCAGCTCTGTAGAGATAGAAGGCGTCTTGATGGGACATCCCTCAGTGTCTTTGTGTGCCGTTGTTGCAAAGCCTGATCCCAAATGGGGTGAGGTGCCATGTGCCTTTGTCGAACTTTTAGACGGTGAAAACCCCAGCACAAGCGACCTTATTACATTTGCGCGCAGCAAGCTGGCTAGCTTTAAAACGCCCAAGACAGTCATTTTTCAACAACTGCCAAAAACCTCAACTGGAAAAATTCAAAAATTTGAATTGCGCGCGCAAGCAAAAGACTTGGACTGACGCGAACGTTTCGTGGTATGTCAATAAAAAAACAAGGACCGCGCAGCAAGCTTACATGACGGCGCTAGATAAATATGAGCGGCTTGAAGCAGAAGCTCTGTGGCGGCAAGGCCCTGATAAACAGCATCGTGATGTAATTGTGTCGGTAGGAGACTCGACACTTGTGATATCAGATATCCAAGGAAGGCCACTCACGCATTGGTCCTTGGCGGCGATCGCGCGTTCTAACCCTGGAAAATTTCCAGCAATATATCATCCCGACGGGGATGCTGGGGAGCGCCTTGAATTTGCAGAAAGTGAACAGAACGTCGTAAGTGATATTGAAAAACTCCGCTTAGTCATTGATAAAAGACGCCCCAAGCCCGGTCGATTAAGGCTGATGATTTTTGCCTTCATCTTTGTTACACTAGCTTCTTTGGGAGTTTTCTGGCTTCCGCAGGCGGTACAAAACTATGCACTGCGGATTATTCCACCAGTAAAGCAACAAGAAATTGGTTTGAAAATTTTGTCACTTATTTCAGAATTTACCGGCAAACCCTGTGACGCGGCAATGGCCAATAACTCATTAGCGCTTCTGGCAGATATAACATTACAGGGGCAAGGCTCTTTATACATTTTGCCCGATGGCCTCTCTCAGACGGCACATTTACCCGGCAATATAATTCTGATTGGTCGAGAGTTGGTAGAAGATTATGAAGAGCCCGATGTTGCAGCAGGTTTCATCCTAATGGAGCATCTTCGGTCAGAGAAAGGTAACATTTTCAGAGATCTTCTTCAGTATTCGGGAACATTGGCGACCTTTCAATTTCTGACAACAGGAACGCTGAAAGAAGAGACCCTACAAAGATATTCTCAACACATTTTACTACAACCAAAGCTAACAATCGAAACACCACTCGTGATTGCGCGCTTTCAAGAACTAAAGTTGCGCATGTCGCCGTATGCCTTTGCCCTTGATATGACGGGTGAACAAACGCTTGCCCTCGTTGAAGCAGACAATTTGGCAACCTGGACGTTCGAACCAAGCCTGACGGACGCTGACTGGGTAAGACTGCAAAATATTTGCGGCGGTTAAGCACAATATCGTTTTCTTGGACTTTCATCACAACATTTGACCTTAGGTTTTTCTAGCAGAACACATAGTTGGCTGGAAGTCAGCGCACATCTGGCTTAACAAAGAGAATGTAAACAGTTTTCCGACGGGATACCTCGTGCCAATAAACCGATTTTTATGTTACTCAAGCTTGGCCATGACCAAGTTTTTAAACGGCGCTTCCCTGATTGGAAAAATTTAAAATGAGTGACTTCCTCAAGTCACCCCTTTCTGGGTATGCCGCCTGTTTTACAATTATTTTTATTTGGTCTTTCTGGATTATCATAAGTAGGCTTGCAGCTAAATCGCCTCTGACCGTCTATGACCTGGCCGCAATGCGCTATGGTTTTTCAGCAATCGTTTCTTTGCCTTTTGTAATGTATTTCAAGCCATGGAGAAGTTTATCTCTCACCCGTATTATGTCACTCAGTTTTCTTTTGGGCCCAGTCTATATTTTGACCGTTTTTTCTGGGTTTTCTTATGCACCTGCTGCCCATGGCGGAATTTTTATGAATGGTCTTTTACCCATTTTTACTATCTTGATTGGGATCTTATTTTTTTCTGCTGAGCTGGATCCAATAAAGATCATGGGCGCCGTGGTCATCTTATGCTGTGCAGGAGTTTTAGGAACCACTTCGCAAGGCTTGGATCTATCACAAAGCTGGGTAGGAGATATATGTTTTGCTATTGGCGGGGCATTTTTTGCGGTCTATGTTACGCTCTCACGGAGATGGGCTATAAAAACCGTTGAGATCCTTTTTTGCGGCTCGATCGTGAATGTGGTAGTTTATTTTCCTATCTGGTATTTTCTGTTGCCAAGCGGGTTCAGCTCTGCAGAAAGCTCAGACATTATTTTACAGAGCGTTTATCAGGGCCTGTTACCTAATTTGGTCGGGCTTATTCTGATTGCCCATGCCGCACGCACAATAGGGTCAGACTCAACTTCGGCTATTATGGCAATTGTACCAGCCACCGCTGCTATTTTGGGGGTATGGCTTCTTGATGAATATTTGGGAATGATAAGTTGGCTAGCCATTTTGGGACTGACTGGAGGTCTTTTGGTGATGACCCTTCCCAAGCGGCATAATATCAAGAAACACTAAGCTTAGGAGTTCCCAGAACCTTAGAAAGGTTGCGATGTATTCGTCTCAGTGTGAGATGGAGATAATCGATCCACCACTTATTTATAAATCGCATCCCAATTCAAATTTAAACATGCGCATCATAAGAAAAATTAAGTTTTATAATGTCATGACTTTTGTCTCACTTTGGGCCAATAAAGCCTCTATTTTACTTCTGGAACCATTGCACAAAAATCAAAAAATTCTTTCACATCAAGAAATTTAGAAACTCTATGCTTAAAAAATACGCAGAACAAATAATTGTAAAGCCGCCGCTATTAAACCGCAGAGGCACTCATATATCGAAAATACACTTCCTGCTATGGGAGCGGCGTTTTAATATGGCGTATTCGGTGTAGAATCAGATGTATATCGTAAGCCAGATAATGTTTTTGCAGTCTTCCACGATTGGCGTTTGGGATGTTAACCATTGACAGCGGAAAAACCCATCTCCATTTATTCGACGAACTTTGTTACTGGATATTCAGTCGGAGTTGAAAAAAATATTACTGTTTTCCATTGCGCAGGACCAGAATTGTTTTGGTGCCAGCATTAGAAAATATCTTTGAGGCTAGTTTTAAGGGTTACTATTTGATCAATCTCAAAAGTAACCGGGCAAAAGACGGCGCTGCTCTCGCAAATTTTCTTGAGAAAGGAGGCTCGCAGTCAGGTGTTTCCACCTCACGGCTGTATTTGCCCACCTTAGGCACTTGCGCAAATTCCAGAATCAAATGAGTTTGATCGCAGATCCCTTTTAAGCCGCCTAATGACCTAAATTGAGAAAGAGTGGGCAGGATATGTTCGATCAATTTTCAAGAAAACTATTATTACTAACACCATAAATTTTGCCCCTTTTCTATAGGTCTTAGCCGCGTAAATTCACATCTGGCATGGAGGAAGTTGGGACAGACGCCATATTATGAAAGCCTTACGATTATATCAGTCACTCAAGGCATATTGACTATGCCGCTACTTTGGCAAAAGTTCAAAAGAATTTTGATGGATAGCTTTCGAGCGATAAAATCGAAATTATCGATCCCTTGCGAAACAACTAACCGAATAGCACCAATCAAAATTTTTTCTCCTTTTCTCACTACGTTAACAGATATATGGAACGATAATGAGACAGAGTCATAATTCAAACACGATTGGTCTTGGCCTTGCCATTTTCGGGGCACTTCTACTCACACCTGACACGCTGCTTATGCGACTGTCAGAATTGGATGGGTTTGCAATGCTGGTCTGGCGGGGTGGGCTCAGCGGTATTGCCTATATCCTGATCTGGCTGTGGTTCACTCTGCGGGTTGAGCGAAAAATGCCTGCTATTTTAACCACAAGCTTTGGCATCGTTGTTCTTTGCCAAATAGCCAATGCAACATTCTTCAGCCTTGCGATAGCTGTGGCTCCTGTAACTGTGGTTTTGATCAGTGTAGCAACCGTCCCCATCTTTGCCGCCATTCTATCGCAGATTTTTCTTGGTGAGACACTGTCAAAATTTGCCATCGCAATGGCAGCATTAGTCTTGATCGGACTTTACATCGCGGTTCTGGGGCAAGATCCAACAAGTATTGCACTAGATGCGTCAACCTTACTAGGAGCTGGGCTAGGACTTGGCGTTGCTTTTTCACTAGCGCTGAGTTTCACTATCATTCGAAAGGATACGACGGTGCCCTTCGTACTCGCCATAGGGGTTGGCGCAATTTTGGCTGCTATTCTGGGGGCCCTGTGTGCAGATGTACTTTATCTTCCCTCTACCGCAAATATGTTAGCAATCGCCTTTACTGGGATTGTCATTTTGCCAATTTCATTTTGCACATTGTCCTATGCAGCGAGGTTTGTGCCCTCTTCAACCGTCAGCCTGATTATGCTGTTAGAGACAGTGTTCGGACCATTATGGGTGTGGTGGGGTATTGGCGAAGTCGCAACTGACGCAATGCTTATTGGTGGAGGCATCGTCTTATTTTGCCTAACGGCATTCCTGATAAATCAGGGACGGATCGCATCCCGACAGTCCCCAGCCCAAATAGCAGATTTGGATCAATAGCTAACAAAACCCAATGTTTCTCTTTTAATTCTGAGCACTTACTCCGCAACGCATCGATATGTTATAACAAATATTTAAGCTACACTTGCCCAATTTTTACAATCTAGTCCACCGAACGAGATTAAAATCTGACCGGTGCTTATCCATCGATTCTTATGACTTCGTTGTTGGGATCATAGGGACTATCTTGGGTGATCTCTGCATCCCATAATTGATCAAACATTTTTACTTTCAGTTTAGTTCCCACGTCAGCGTATTCAGCTTTGACATAGGCCATTCCGATGGATTTTTCAAAAGCAACAGAATAACCACCCGAAGTTAAGCGTCCAACGCGCGTGCCGTCTTGGGCATAAAGCACCTCGCGTCCCCAAGGATCAGCATTCTCTGGTCCATCCACAAGCAAGGTCACGCAGGTTGAACGAATCTCTGTCGCCTCCATCTCAGCTTTGCCATAAAATTCTTTGCCAAGATCGACAAATCGCTGCAGATCAGCCTCCAGTGGAGTCGCATCCCGCCCCAGTTCAGTGCCAAAAGCACGATAGGATTTTTCCAAACGTAGCCAGTTTTGCGCGCGGCCACCGACCAGTTTCATATTGTATTTCTCACCTGCTTTTTCCAGTAGATCAAAAAGATAGTTCTGCATTTCAATCGGATGATGTAGTTCCCATCCAAGCTCGCCCGTATAAGCGACACGGATCGCATTCACAGGGCACATACCAAGCTCTACCTTTCTGGCTGAAAGCCATGGGAAGCGTTTGTTGGAAAGAACTGTTTCTCGCATCTCATCCTTAACAACCTCATTAAGAACACAGCGCGATTTTGGCCCTGCGATAGCAAAAACGCCCCATTGGGTGGTCACATTTTGCACTTCGATATAGCCAAATTCTTTCATCTTATCCTCAGCAGATTTGCGAAGGTAATCTCCATCATAGGCCGTCCAAGCCCCTGCTGAGACAAGGTAATATTCATCCTCAGCAAAACGCACGATTGTATATTCAGTTCTTGTGGTTCCTTTGGCCGTCAGCGCATACGTTAGATTGATGCGACCAACTTTGGGTAATTTGTTGCAGGTGAACCAATCTAGAAATTGAGTTGCACCCGGCCCTTTGACCACATGTTTTGTAAAGGCCGTCGCATCGATAAGGCCAACCCCGTTACGGATCGCTTTGGCTTCTTGGACTGCATATTGCCACCAGTCTCCACGCCGAAAGCTGCGGCTATCATGATCAAAATTGTCAGGCGCATTGAGTGGTCCAAAGTAATTGGGCCGTTCAAAGCCATTCACGCTTCCAAACTGGGCGCCTCGGGCTTTTTGACGATCATAAGCAGGGGCCGTTCTCAGGGGGCGGCAGGCTTCGCGTTCTTCATCGGGATGATGAAGGATATAAACATGCTCGTAACACTCCTCATCTTTGCGGGCTGAATATTCAGTAGTTATCCAATCGCCATAACGCTTGGGATCAAGCGATGCCATGTCAATCTCGGCTTCGCCTTCGACCATCATCTGCGCCAAGTAATGGCCTGTTCCGCCAGCAGCAGTTATGCCAAACGAGAAGCCTTCAGCCAACCACATATTACGCAGCCCTGGTGCGGGCCCAACGAGAGGATTGCCGTCAGGCGTGTAGCATATTGGACCGTTAAAATCATCTTTCAAACCCACCGTTTCGGACGATGGGATACGGTGAATCATCGACATGTATTCCTCTTCGATGCGTTCCAGTTCAAGTGGGAACAGATCGGCACGGAAACTTTCCGGTACACTGTATTCAAATCGCGCAGGTGCATTGCGCTCATAAGGGCCCAAAATCCAGCCACCACGCTCTTCTCGCACATACCATTTTGCGTCCGCATCGCGCAAAACAGGATGCTCGCCATTCGACTTGCGCCATTCAACCAGTATCGGATCTGGTTCTGTTACGATAAACTGATGCTCAACAGGAATTGCTGGCGTTTTGATCCCAAGCAATTTGGCAGTTTTCTGCGCGTGATTGCCGGTCGCCGTCACAACATGTTCGGCATGTACCGTTGTCTGTTCGTTGGAAGACACGAGATTTCCGCCTTTTTCAACCATTTTGGTTAGCGTTACTCTCCACTCACTGCCTGTCCATTCATACGAATCCGCCTGCCATTTACGCTCGATCGTCACTCCGTACTGACGGGCACCTTTCGCCATCGCGACCGTAACATCAGCGGGGTTTATGTAGCCATCTGTGGGATGGAGAATGGCACCGACAAGATCTTCTGAGCGAACTAATGGATAGCGCTCTTTGATCTGGGCAGAAGACAGCCATTCGTAGGGAACACCACAGGTTTCTGCAGTCGTCGCATAGACCATATATTCATCCATCCGCTCCTGCGTTTGCGCCATACGGAGATTACCAACAACGGAAAAACCAGCGTTTAGACCCGTTTCACCTTCGAGAGTTTTATAAAAGTCAACGGAATATTGATGGATGTGCGTGGTGGCAAACGACATATTGAACAATGGTAAAAGCCCAGCCGCATGCCATGTCGAACCGGAGGTGAGTTCATCGCGCTCAAGAAGGACGACATCCTGCCAGCCTGCGCGCGCAAGATGGTAAGCAATCGATGTTCCAACAGCACCACCTCCGACGACAAGAGCTCTTACATGGGATTTCATCGTTTTGCCTCCACCATATTATGTGCGTTTCGTATGCGACAAGCTGATTTAGATCAGAGCTATTCAGCCGACCAGACAATGCCCAAAACCGACTTTTTTGTGATAAAACGAGTATGGGAATTGTTGATTATCAAATCAGCGTCATGACACGAGCCAATCAGTTACAAGAAAATTTTTTTAAACTAGTCTATTTAAGCCAAAAACTCGGTCTCTGCTTTCCCTATTTTCAAAGCACGCCTATAAAGAATCTAGCAGGGAAAAGAATCAAAAAAACCATCGCGGTTTGGGAAATTAAAAGATGTTTGGACTTGGTAACTTAACCGGAATGTTCTCACAGGATATGGCCATAGACTTGGGGACTGCAAATACACTGGTCTATGTTAAAGGCCGCGGCATTATTATGTCCGAACCTTCTGTGGTGGCCTATCATGTCAAAGATGGAGTGAAAACAGTGCTCGCCGTCGGAGAAGACGCTAAACTTATGCTTGGCAGAACACCGGGCAGTATCGAAGCAATCCGCCCAATGCGAGAAGGTGTCATTGCGGATTTTGATGTTGCCGAGGAAATGATCAAGCATTTCATCCGAAAAGTGCATCGCCGCTCAAGCTTTTCCAAACCAAAAATTATAGTCTGTGTGCCACACGGCGCCACGCCTGTTGAAAAACGGGCGATTCGCCAATCAGTTTTATCTGCAGGCGCACGCCGTGCTGGGTTGATCGCAGAACCGATCGCTGCTGCGATCGGCGCGGGAATGCCAATCACGGACCCCACGGGCAACATGGTCGTTGATATTGGTGGTGGGACAACAGAGGTTGCGGTGCTTTCATTAGGCGATATCGTTTATGCCCGATCTGTACGAGTGGGAGGCGACCGGATGGATGAAGCGATTATCAGCTATCTGCGTCGTCAACAGAACCTTCTGGTCGGCGAGAGTACAGCAGAACGAATCAAAACATCTATCGGTACAGCGCGTATGCCCGATGACGGGCGCGGCACATCGCTCATGATACGCGGACGTGATCTATTGAACGGAGTTCCAAAAGAAACTGAAATCACACAAGCCCAAGTTGCTGAGGCCTTGTATGAACCCGTTCAGCAAATTTGCGAAGCAGTGATGACAGCTTTAGAAGCTACCCCCCCAGACCTTGCAGCAGATATTGTCGACAGAGGCGTCATGCTTACTGGGGGAGGTGCTCTGCTTGGTGATTTAGATCTCTCTTTGCGCGAACAAACTGGACTTGCCATTTCGATTGCCGACGAAAGCTTGAATTGCGTTGCTATGGGTACGGGAAAAGCCCTAGAATTTGAAGAGCAATTGCGACACGCAATTGACTATGACAGCTAACCATCGCACCATTTGATCGAGAGGTTAATTTGGCTCAAGATCAAACAAAACACGAAGATTATGTCACTCCGGTCCGGCGCCTGCTGGTAGGTTGCCTCGTCGTGTTGCTTTTGGGCCTCTTTTTAGTGTGGCGCATCGATAATCCAAGAGTTGAGCGCTTGCGTGCAAATGTAACTGATGCCATCGTTTCAAGAATGGACTGGGCAATGGCCCCGGTTACGGCTACAATTAATCTTGCCAGAGGTTTTCGCAGCTACCAACAAATATCTCATCAAAATCAGGAACTGCGCAAAGAGCTCAAAAAGATGAAAATCTTTAAAGAAGCGGCTCGCCAGTTAGAAGAGGAGAATGCAAGACTGCTGGATCTTAATAGGCTTAAGTTAAACCCTAAACTGACGGAGGTTAGCGGGATTATTCTGGCCGATAGCGGTTCGCCTTTTAATCAATCCGTTTTGCTAAATGTTGGACGTAGGGACGGTATCCAAGACGGATGGGCGGCCATGGATGGTCTTGGTTTGGTGGGGCGTATTTTTGGTATCGGTGAAAATACCAGCCGCGTGATCCTTCTAACCGACATTTCAAGCAGAATCCCCGTGACTATTGAACCTTCTGGACAGAATGCATTTGTGTCTGGAGACAACTCGATTGCCCCCATCATTGACTTTTTAGAAGATGCTAATCAAGTGCGTCCGGGAGATCGTATCGTCACTTCGGGGCGCGGAGGCGTTCTGCCGCCCGATCTATTGCTAGGACATCTTGCTGTCGATAGTGAAAATCGGCTTAGGGTTAGGCTATCTGCTGATTATGAAAGATTAGAATTTGTCCGAGTTCTGCGCGATTATGATCGGGAAGAAATCACAGAAACAGGCCAACTTATCGCGCCAGAGTTCCAAGCCGTGGATCCTCTTCCTACAAACAAAGATGGCGGATAATGAGATGACACCAAGAGGTATGATCTATCCCCTTATTTTCGTTTTTATCTCGCTGCTCTTCATGTTTTTCAGGATGTTGCCACTCGATCTGACAGTACGCAATTGGACGGCTCCAGATTTTTTGATTTGTTTCATGCTTGCGTGGTCTATGCGAAAGCCAGAAGCTGTACCTTCCATCTTGATTGCTGCGATTTTCTTGATACAAGATTTTTTATTTCAACGTCCGCCCGGCCTTTACGCCGCCTTGGCCTTATTATTGTGTGAGTGGAGCAAACGACAGGCTTTACTGGCGGAAGAGTTTCCCTTCCTGATCGAGTGGCTAACAGCGACCATGGCCATGGTCGCTCTCTTTGTAAGCTACCGTTTAGTCCTAAGCCTTTCTCTTTCTGCACTAGCGCCATTTAGGTTGAGTCTCTTTGAGCTTTTAATAACGATCGTTAGCTATCCAATCATTGTTGGGATATGTCGCTATGCCCTAAGACTCAAATCCCCAAAGTCGCTCCCCTTTGACACGATCAACCGGTCAAGGTCTTAATGGCGCTAGAGCCGCATAGCACGCGCAATTGGAAGCGATTGACCAGAAGAAGTCTAGTTTTGGGATCCTTACAGCTATCATTTGCAGGTGTTTTAGCACTGCGAATGAAACACTTACAGATTGAACAAGCTGACCAATTTCGACTTTTGGCCGATGAAAACAGAATCAATATCCGCTTGGTTCCACCCAAACGGGGCGAGATTTATGATCGAAATGGCATTATTTTGGCGGAAAACGAACCAAGCTATCGTATTACGCTTGTTAAGGAAGATGCCGGTGACGTCAAAACCGTATTGGAAAATCTGAGTAAGTTGGTCCCAATTTCAAGGGAGGAGCTTGAGCGAACCGTTAGTGAATTGAATAGAAGCGCGTCTTTTTTGCCTGTAACCGTGACGGATCGCGTCACTTGGGATGACGTCTCGCGCGTCGCGATAAATACGCCAGCCCTTCCTGGGATAACACCAGAAGTTGGTCTCTCCAGACGATATCCTCTCTCAGAGAACTTCACGCATCTTATTGGCTACGTTGGACCTGTCAGTTCCCACGACCTAGAAAAACGCCAATCACCTGATCCTTTGCTAAAAATACCACGCTTTCAAGTCGGCAAGTCACGCATCGAGTCCCATCTTGAAGAGCGCCTAAGAGGACGCGCCGGAGCAAAACATGTCGAAGTGAATGCCGTCGGCCGCGTAATGCGCGAATTGGACCGCCAAGAAGGTGCGGCAGGGGAGAATTTCAAGCTAACAGTCGATGCTGATCTACAATGTTACATTCAAGCTCGACTTGGCGAAGACAGCGCGTCGGCAGTAGTCATGGATTGCCAATCGGGCGACATCCTTGCCATGACCTCTTCCCCCAGCTTTGATCCTAATAAATTCGTGCGGGGCATTTCCTATTCTGACTATGATGCATTACTGGAAGATAAACGCAAACCACTCGTTTCAAAAGCGATTCAAGGCGCTTACCCCCCTGGCTCAACATTCAAAATGATCACGGCAATTGCGGGTTTGGAAAACGGTTTTATTACGCCAAGTTCAACTGTTTTCTGCCCAGGACATTTGGAAATTTCCGGTAAGAAAAAATATTGCTGGAAGCGTGGGGGTCATGGAAAAGTAGATCTTGCGAAATCTATTCGCGAGAGTTGTGATGTATTTTACTATGATCTTGCCTTAAAAGTTGGGATCAAGAAAATTGCGGAGGTGGCACGAAAATTTGGACTTGGTGTGCGCCACAAGGTCGGTGTCACAGTCGAAGCAGAAGGGCTTATTCCATCACAAGAATGGAAGAAGCGGGTTCGTGATGCAGACTGGGTGATCGGCGACACTGCCAATGCAGCTATTGGTCAAGGCGACGTACTTACATCACCCTTACAACTCGCAGTGATGAGTGCGCGTCTGGCAACTGGAAAAGATATTATACCCAAGCTGGTAAAGTCTGCTGAAGGCACCTTAGAGACTAAGGAAGTGGCACCAGATCTCGACGTGGACCCAGCCAGCTTGCAAGCTTTGCAACAGGCTATGTTTCAAGTGATCAACGACCGCAACGGAACGGCCTATAAATCCCGTATTATTCAAAAAGACTATCGGATGGCGGGAAAGACTGGAACTAGTCAAGTTTTCACGATCACAGAAGCAGAAAGACTAAGCGGTATCACGTCAAACAAAGATCGGGAATGGAACCGTCGCGACCACGCATTATTTGTCTGTTATGCACCAGTTAACAATCCTAAAGTGGCAGTTTCTGTGGTGGTAGAGCATGGTGGAGGCGGGTCAAAGGTTGCCGCACCAATCGGAAGAGACATAATCCTTCAGGCACTTTACGGTAAGGACCCTGACCCTGAGGCCTATCCTGTCAAAGACCGCAAAGCGATCCAGTTACGCCAGAAGGAGTTGCGTAAATTGCGCCCTAACCTAAAAAATATCAGGAAGACTCGCGCATGAGTTATCTTGAATATCGGGTCACATCGATCCCAAGCGGCTTTCGCAAAATTCTCTATATGAATTGGGCCATAGTGATTTTAATAATCAGCATTTCGACAGTCGGTTTTCTGATGCTATATTCAGTCGCTGGGGGCTCTTTTAAGCCTTGGGCTGAGCCTCAGATCAAACGTTTTTTACTTTCTCTCGGTATGATGTTTCTAATTGCGATGGTGCCCATCTGGTTTTGGCGTAATATGTCTTTCCTGGCTTATTTCATTGCACTTGTCTTGCTAATTTTGGTCGGATTTATAGGTAGTAAAGGCATGGGGGCCCAACGCTGGATTGATTTAGGCATTATGAAACTCCAACCTTCTGAATTGGCAAAAGTGGCCATTGTTATGGTGCTGGCTGCCTATTACGATATGCTACCGGCACAAAAGACATCACGACCCCTTTGGGTTCTTTTGCCAGTAACAATAATTTTAGTTCCAACTTTTATAGTGCTACAGCAACCGGATTTAGGAACGTCGCTGTTGCTTTTGATGACCGGTGGCACCGTTATGTTTCTCGCCGGCGTTCATTGGGCTTATTTTGCCAGTGTGATTGCCAGCGGAATTGGAATTATAACAGCAGTGTTTCAGTCACGCGGCACAACATGGCAACTTTTGAACGATTATCAATATCGTCGTATTGATACGTTTATTGACCCATCAAAAGATCCATTAGGAGCTGGATATCATATAACTCAGTCAAAAATTGCTCTCGGCTCAGGCTCTTTTAGTGGTCGAGGGTTTATGCAAGGTACGCAGTCCCGATTGAATTTTTTACCAGAAAAACACACCGACTTTATCTTTACAACCTTGGCAGAAGAATTTGGCTTTATTGGGGGTATATCGCTTTTGGTGCTGTATGTTCTCCTTTTAATTTTCTGCTTGTGGTCAGCATTGCAAGCAAAAGATCGATACTCTTCTCTGCTGATTTCAGGAACGGCCATGACGTTTTTTTTGTTTTTCGCAGTCAACATGTCCATGGTCATGGGATTGTTGCCAGTTGTTGGTGTGCCTTTGCCCTTGGTCAGCTGGGGAGGATCTGCAATGTTAGTTTTAATGGCTGGATTTGGCCTTATACAATCGGCACACGTTCACAGACCAAGGACCGCGAAATGACTATAAATATACTTTTCTCTGCGTCTTCGGAGTCTTGGGAAAAATACAAACAGCCCTTACGCACAGAGCTGGACAAGCTCGAGATCAAGTGCCAGCTTGGACCTAATTTTTTACCAGAAGTTGTTGATTATATTATCTACGCGCCCAATAGTGAACTGGCCGAATTTAGTCCTTTTATCCGCTGCAAAGCCGTTTTGAACCTATGGGCAGGGGTCGAAAATATCACTGGGAATACGACGCTCAATATACCCTTGGCGCGTATGGTCGATTACGGCCTCACTCAAGGCATGGTCGAGTGGGTCGTTGGGCACGTCATGCGTCATCATCTTGGAATCGATTTACAGATCAACAGCCAAGATGGGATTTGGCGCCCCCATGTTCCCCCTTTGGCAGAAGATCGTATCATCACATTCCTTGGCCTTGGTGTACTTGGGACAAGCTCCGGACAAGCCTTGCGCCAACTCGGGTTTAAAGTACGCGGATGGAGCCGACGAAAGAAATCAGTTGACGGGATTACGTGTTATCACGGCAACGACGGGCTGAAATATGCTCTGAGCGGGGCAGATTTCGTCGTTCTGTTATTACCAAACACGCCCGAAACCGAAAACACGCTAAACCGAGAAACGCTTGGTCTGTTAAAAAAGGGCGCTGTCGTCATAAATCCAGGGCGAGGACCATTAATTGAGGATGAGGCTTTGCTAGAAGCCCTTGACAGTAGTCAGGTTGGCCATGCGACACTCGATGTGTTCAGAATTGAGCCCCTGCCAGAGACCCATCGATTTTGGTCCCATCCAAAGATCACCGTCACGTCACACATAGCTGCAGCGACACGACCAGCATATTCGGCACCTGTGATTGTTGAAAACATCCGGCGTGGAGAAAATGGCGAGAGTTTTCTAAATTTGGTGGACCGTCAGAGCGGGTATTAGAGATGGCCTGAAAGATAATA
>JAOGIM010000014.1 GCA_028150825.1 Paracoccaceae bacterium | reverse complement strand
GCCCCAATTATACTCATAAAAACTGGGTTTACGAACAATATGACAGTCAGGTGATGGCTGACACAGTTTACCCTCCAGGGGGGGGCGCTGGAATAATTCGGGTACATGGAACCAATAAGATGCTCGCTTTCACAAGCGATGTTACGCCAAGATATGTAGTGGCCAATCCTTATGAGGGGGGTAAACAGGCGGTCGCCGAAGCATACCGCAACCTCACATCTGTCGGCGCAGCTCCTCTGGCCAGCACTGACAACCTTAATTTTGGAAACCCCGAGAAACCTGAAATTATGGGCCAATTTGTCGGAGCGATTAAGGGCATAGGCGAAGCGGTCAAAACGCTTGATATGCCCATCGTCTCTGGCAATGTTAGTCTGTATAATGAGACGGATGGAGAGGCTATTCTACCAACGCCTACAATCGGGGCCGTTGGACTGATAGAGAACTCCAATCAATTGATCATCGAAAAAGCACGAGACGGTCATGTCGCTATTTTAATCGGTAAGACAGAGGGCCATCTGGGACGATCTGCTCTTTTGCAAACTTTCTTAAACAGAGATGAGGGTGATGCGCCCAATGTTGATCTAGAGACTGAAAAAAGAACTGGTGATTTCATTCGTGATAACTGTGCCCTGATCAAAGCATGTAATGACTTGTCGGATGGAGGACTTGCTCTGGCAGCTTTTAAAATGGCCCATGGCGGAGGCGTTGGCATTCAAATTACTTCGGAGGATACAGAGTTTTTATTTGGAGAAGATCAGGCAAGATATCTGGTTGCGTGCAATTTTGATCAAGCCGAAGCCCTTATGATAGCAGCTTTTGAGGCGGGCATTACAATCTCAAGTGTCGGCCGCTTTACGGGCAATGACGTCAAGTTTGGCACAAGTGAGGCGCCTTTGGCGGAGTTATCCCATATTTTCACAAGCCAATTTGGCGAAACCTTTAATTAGAAAATCCTACCATTCTTTTTTGTTACAATGACTTACTTTCCCTTTTTTAACTGTGGGGCCAAAGATGACAAACAGCCTTTGTATTGAGTTCCTGGGAAATTGGACATTAGATCGTCACATTAACGACTTTCTGCTTGGCCGAACAGGACAATTTACAGGCCAAGCCACGCTTGTTGCCCAAGATACAGATTGGCTCTACTCTGAAAGAGGCTTACTCACTGTCCAAAACCTAGCAACGCTTAAGTCTGAACGACGGTATCTTTGGTCACCGACTACGCGGGGCTTTGATGTTCATTTTGAAAATGGTCAATTTTTTCACAGTTTTGACCTTCCAGAACCCTCACTTATGGATAGCGGAGCTACAGCGCATCACTGGTGTGATCCAGACGACTACAATGTGCGGTATAATTTTAGCAAATTTCCAGAATGGTCCTCTATTTGGCAGGTAAAAGGTCCAAAAAAGTCCTACAAATTATTCTCCACTTATAGGCGCCACTATTTGGACAAGTAGAATGTTGCGTTTGCTCAAGATAAAAACTTTTAGTGTGAGGCATTTGTCTCTATTTTAGACTAATTTTCTTTTTACCAATCATCTTAGTTCATTTCATATATTTCATCTTGCGCTTGTTACGGGAGTTCATGCATACGCTATCTTAGTCAAAATCTAGTAAGGAAATCCCTATGGGCTTTACACCAAATCAAGCAGTACTAAGCGACGTGATTGCGCCACGCGAGGGAATTTCCCTGCGCATCAAACAATGTATATTGGTAACTTTTGGACTCATTTTTCTTGCAGTTTCTGCAAAAATTCAAGTACCGATGTGGCCGGTTCCAATCACGATGGGAACTTTTGCAGTGCTGACCATCGGAGCTGCTTATGGTGTACGCTTAGGGCTGACAACCATCCTAAGTTATATGATCATTGGAGCACTTGGGTTTGACGTTTTTGCCAATTCATCGGCAGAAAAATTTGGCCTTCCCTATATGATGGGTGGAACAGGTGGTTATCTGGTTGGATACGTTCTGGCAGTTTTGGCCCTTGGTACACTTGCACGATTAGGCTGGGACCGTTCAATGTTTAAAATGGCGATTGCAATGCTGATTGGGAACGTTTTGATATACGTTCCTGGGTTGATCTGGTTGGGCATGCTTTACGGATGGGACAAACCTATTTTCCAATGGGGCCTAACACCGTTTCTTATCGGCGATGCAGCCAAGCTTTTACTAGCAGCTTTGATCGTTCCAACCGCTTGGAAGATTATAAGTACAGCCCGCAAATAATAGATGTTTAATAAATCCCAAAGAAATTATTTGTTGAATGTGCCGGCTCTCATTGCACGGCACATTTTACTACATAGCAGATTGTGAAGCTTTAGCATGTTATTAAGTATTTGTGAAATGATTGCCAAACAGCGATCAGAGAGCCAGCTAAATTTAAGATCAACATAATAAATACCAACGTAAACGCAGTTGGGTAAAGGTTCAAGATAATGCCAGTTAAACCTGTCATGACTGCACCAACAACCACAATAACAGCCCCGGACAAACCCGAAGCAGTCGCAGACAAATCTTTTCTTACAGACATGATCGCCAAACTTGCGCTCGGAGATGTCAATCCGTTCCCAACGCCAACACAAATCGTTCCTCCTAAAAAGGTGATAGGCGAAGCAAAACCAAGCAAGAAAGCAAAGATGCATGCTAGGAGACCAAAGCATGCCACAAAACGGCCTGATAGGATCATTGTATCAATACTAAATTTTGCGGCATATCTGCCAGACAAAAAACTTCCCACAAGAAACCCGCACGTTATGGTTCCAACGCAAATACCGATCTGGGCTTGCGTCATACCAAACTGTTTTGCAGCAATCAGTGGCACACCAGTCACGAAGGTGAAAAATGCCCCAATACCCAAGGACATAATGAGCGTATATGCCCAAAAGTCAGATCTGGAAATTAGCTCTAAATATGAGCTCAGAAATGCTCTGGGCGTCCAGCCAGTTTTTGCACCCGTCTCGGGAAGGTAGGCCCAAACAAGAGTCCAAAGCCCAACGCCAAAAGTAGAGTAAAGCCAAAAATTTGTGCGCCACCCAGCTATTTCAGCAAGCGCACCACCAATCGTAGGTCCTATAATTGGGGCAAGGCTCATCGCCATCGCCAAATATCCAAGAATACTCGCGGCCTGCGTGGGCGGGATAATATCGCTCACAATGGCACGCGACAATGTTGAGCCCGTCGCAATAGCACCCTGAAAAACCCGAAAAATTAAAAACGTCACGAAACTTTCCGCCAATGCCGCACCACAAGAGGCGATAGAAAACAGAGTCAAGCTGATCAAAAGAACCGGTCTGCGCCCAAACCTATCAGCAATAGGACCAATGATAATTTGAATAAAAGCCGTGAAAATCAGATATCCAGACAATGCCATTGCCAGTGTATCATACCCAATACCAAATTCGTGGGCCATAACGCCAAGAGAGGCCAAGAACATGTTCAAGGAAAGCAAAGGCACCGCTGTCATTAAAATAAGTATTAAAAACAGAGATTTATGCGGCGTATGTGCCAAAATACAAGACCTATTTTCTTTGAAATTTTCGCATCAAACCCTCTTGTGCAACACTAGCAATAAGCCGTCCATCTCGATCGAATACGGATCCCCGATTAAACCCACGCGCGCCACCCGAAAAAGGACTGTCCATGCTGTAAAGATGCCAGTCCTGAAATAAAACAGGAGCATGAAACCACATTGCATGGTCCAAGCTTGCCGTCATGATACCTCCCTTGAACCAAGTAAGCCCGTGCGGCCGAAGCGCTGAGCCAAGAAGGTTAAGATCGGATGCATAGGCCAATAAACATTGTTGCATTGCAGCGCCCTTATCTTTCGCGGCGCACATTCTAAACCACATATGATTAACGTCACCCGCGGGTTTGGGAGCAAAAAAATCGCGCGGAGCAACCTCGCGAACTTCAATTGGGCGCAATCTAGTAAATTCTTGGCGATTTTTTATGCTAAGCTGATCCGCTACGGCTGCGCGTAGTTCGGCTCTCTCTACGAGGCCCTCAGGTCCTGCTACTTCCGGCATAACATGTTGATGTTCCCATCCATCCTCGGTGATATGAAAGGAGGCTGACATAGTTAATATCTGTTTACCATTTTGCATCGCCACAACACGCCTTGTAGTAAAACTACCACCATCACGAGTGCGATCGACCTGATAAACCACTGGAATTTTCGGATCTCCAGGTCGAACAAAATAAGCATGCAATGAATGACAAAGCCGATCCTGCACTGTATTATAACCCGCTGCCAGCGCCTGAGCGATAACATGGCCACCAAATATACGAGTACTTGTCTCTCCCCCTGTGCCCACGCCCCGAAAAAGATTTAACTCAAGACGTTCCAAATCTAGAAGCTCAAGCAGCTCTTGACTGGCAGCTTTCATGATCAATCCTTTATTTTGCGGGCTTGCGCGTAGCTAATAAAATCGTTAAAACTATGCGGGTTTGCCATGGAGTCTCGGTTTACCACTGTCTTGGGATCCCCTCCAAGCAATAGCTTTTTAACAGGAACTTCGAGCTTTTTGCCCGAGAGAGTGCGGGGAATTTCTTGGACTTCTATAATTTCATTAGGCAGAAAGCGCGGAGATACCGTCTTTTTTATGACATCGTTTATTTTATCTTCCAAAGTCATGTCTAATTCAAGGCCTGACATTGGAACGATAAAGAGTGGCATGAAACTCGTCTTACCAAGAAACTCCAGATCCACCACGAGAGAGTCTTGTATCTCTTCCAAACTTTCAACAGCTTGATAAATTTCTGCCGATCCAAGGCGAAGGCCTTTCCGGTTTATCGCCGCATCCGACCGACCATAGATCACAGCGCCTCCGCTTGGCGTTATCTCGATCCAATCGCCGTGACGCCAGACGCCGGGATAGGTGTTAAAATAGCTTTCCACAAGCCGCGCATTATCATCATCGCCCCAAAAATAAATTGGCATCGAAGGCAATGGTTCAGTACAGACTAATTCACCAACTTCACCAACAAGATCATTTCCCTCTTTGTCAAAAGAGCGGACTGCATTACCAAGAGCACGGCATTGCATTTCACCTTTTCGCACTGGCATTTTTGGATGGCCAAGGACGAAGGCACCACAAAAATCAGTCCCCCCCGACATTGGAGCAAGCCATACATCAGACTTAACTTTGCTGTAAATCCAATTATAGGCCTCACCCGACAAGGGCGAACCAGTTGATCCCATCGAACGCAAAGCACGCAAATCAATAGATTTCCCTGGGTGAGCAGCAGCTTTGATACAGCCTTCATAAAATGCGGCGCCAGCGCCAAAAAAGGTCAGCTTTTCATCTGAGATAAATTCCCACATACGGTCAATATTGGGATAATTGGGGGCCCCGTCAAATGCGACAACAGTCGCCCCCTGTCCCAATGCAACCCATTGCGAGTTCCACATAATCCAACCTGAAGATGTAAGCCAGGAAAACCGGTCAGACGTGGTCAGATCATGATGCAGCGATTGCTTCATCCCTTCGATAATCACACCACCATGGCCGTGAACAATTGGCTTTGGCATGCCAGTTGTTCCAGACGAATAAACAACCCAAAGTGGATGATCAAAGGCAACTGGTGTGGGATCAAATTTTACGCTCTTTTTTGTAAGACCATACCAATTTATGTCAGAATGACCAATCTCGCCAACCACAGGGACGTGGATAAAATACTCAACGTTTTCCAGAGCCGCCCGAATTGTGCCAATCGTCTCAGATAGGTTTATAGTTTTTCCAGTATGTACGTATCCGTCTTGGGCAATAAGAATTTTTGGATTAATCTGGCGAAACCTATCAATAATTGCAACGTGCCCCATATCAGGCGCGCAAATCGACCAAATAGCCCCAAGACTGGTACAAGCAAGCAGAGCGACCAGCGCAACTTCCGTGTTGGGCAAGATAGCGACTACTCGATCCCCCTTGCCAACACCCATATCGCGAAATGCGGAAGCAACGCTTGCAGTTTGGGCGCGTAAATCGCACCAGCTTAAGTCTTTACGCCCAAAAGTTTCAGAACAAGATATAAATGCTGTCTGGTCAAAAAGTATGTCAGCGTTTGCCAAAATCTGATCTGAAAAATTCACCTTTGAACCTGGAAACCAGTCAGCGCCAGGCATTTGGCTTTTGCCCAAAACTGTTTCTGCCGGTTCGAAAAATCGCATATCAAAATACTCCGATACCACTCTCCAAAAAACCTCCAGCTCAGAAATACTCCAACGCCACATATCGCCATAATCAACAAAAATTAAGCCATATTTGGATACCAAAAACCTCTCGAATTGTGCCATAGTAGAGGCTTCAGCACGGGCTTGGCTTGGGGACCATAAAATTTCTCGCTCGTTACTCATGTTATCATGGCTCCTAGAACCAAAGCTTTGAGCTCAGATCTGGCTGGGTAAGAGGAGGACGGCGAAAGCTGAGTTAGAAAGACTACCGACATATCCGAGATACGATCAACCCAGAAAAACGTCGACGCGATGCCACCCCAGCTAAAATCGTCAATATTGCCGGGGGTCCGCGCCAGTGCCGGATCAAGAACAACGGCCCCGCCAAGACCAAATCCCATACCATTCATCGGCTGCTCGGCAAAGCTGTGCGGTCCCATAGAAGCAATATCACCACTCAAATGATTTTGCATCATAAAGCCTAGGGTTTTGGGAGATAATAAGCGGCTTAGAGGTGACGTGCCACCATTGCGCAGGATTTCAACAAATTTCATATAATCGTCCAAAGTCCCAACAAGTCCCCCACCATCAGAATAAACTGCGCTCCGCCAAAACGGTGATCCAGTTTCCTCATCAACAAGTTTTAGGCTATCATCCCCCTTTTCAGCAGCATTCAGCTCCATAGGGTTTTTGCCAAGGGGCGTGTAAAGTGAGGCCACCTTACCCCGATCCCGCTCATGAAACCGAAAGCCCGTTTTCGCCATTTCAAGGGGTTTGAAAATTTCCAACTGAAAGAAGTTATCCAGTGTTTGCCCCGAAATAACTTCAATAACCCGCCCTATTATGTCGATCGAAACAGAATATTCCCATTTTTTACCCGGCTCAAAGGCTAGCGGTATCTCGGACAAACGCAAAGAGATATTTGCGATGGTCTCCTGTGCAGGCTTAAAGTCGAGTGCCCCTTGTCTCATCAGTTCCGGAACTATTCCAGGATTAAAGCCGTAAGATAACCCACTAGTGTGCGTCAAAAGTTGGTGTAAAGTCGGTGTCGCGAATGAGATGGTTTGATCAAACGATGTCGCCCCCGGGATAAGCGCACGCATATTCTTAAATTCGGGAAGCAACTCGGAGACTGGCATTTTTAGATGGCATAAACCTTTTTCAACCAACATCATTAATCCAAATGATGTGATTGGCTTTGTCATAGAGTAAAGCCGCACAACTGTATCGCGTGTGAACGGTTTTTGGGTAGCGATATCGCGCAGGCCAATGACATCATGAAACGTGTCATGACCATATCTTTTTATAAGAATAGAACTGCCTGCAAACTTTCGCTCGTCAACATAACGCTGCATCCATACGGAAATACGATTGAGCCTTTTATGGTCAAAGCCAGCTGAGGTCAGTGCGGATTTATTCATCTTTGAACGCCAGTATAATCGATTGATGTCAGTGTCCGCAAAGAAGTCACGCTTTAACTCCGGCGTATTTCAATATCACTGGTCAGAACGCCTTTTATATGACGATTAAACACAGATACTTCTTGTTTTAATCCTTCATCCAGACCCGTATTTTGCGAGGTATCAACCAGAGTTTTTATTTTACCCATAGTGGTAATATCCGTTTCTGCGATTAGCGCTGCGAGGCCCCAAGCCCGTTGCAGAAGGTTTTGATCTGTTGTGACTTCATTAACCTATCCCCATGCTTGAGCCGTTTTAGTCCCTGTCATCTCCCCAATTAAACTTATCTGCTTGGCACCGCTAATTCCAACCACCCGCGGTAGAAGCTGCGCTAAGCCCCGAGACTGTATAATCACAACACGCGCATGAGTATCTCCAAAACGCACGCTCTTTGCGGCAATTAGAAAACCACACCACAGAGCAAGCTTAATTCCAGTAATCGCAAAGACATTTATTGCACCAATAATGGGAAGTGGGCAGGCGCGCATAATATCCATCAAACTATTCGCACCATGCCACTCAAAATGATCAGCCGCATTCGGTAATACTGCAAGCTCTTTAAGATCCACAACCACGCAAGGGACCCACCCCTCCCCTGTCAAAATAACTGCTCTTATGTACGTATCGTCAGAAAAGACCTTAAAATGTCTGGACAGCTCTTTAATTAAGTCGATTGAAAGAACGTTTAATACCTTGGGGCGAGTCAGTTTAAGCTGTGCAATATTGTATTTTCTTTTGAGCTTAACCAAAGCCATTTTGTTACCCAATCATTTTTGCCATAGCGGTTGCCGTCTCTTCAGTAAACCAAGGGATAGGATCAGAAGACGCACTTTTCTCAACCTCAATTTTTAAAATGGCAATTGTGTCTGCACGAATTTGATGTTTGACGGTTGCATAAGCTTTTGAGGGTATCTTCGCATAATCTCGCGCTATTTTTAGGGCTTGATCCAATGCGCCTCCTACTTGGACCAACTCATCCACGATGCCAGCTTGTATTGCGGCGTCAACTTGGATTGCAGACCCACTTTGCAGAATGAGCCGGAGATCATTAGGTGATAACATTGAGCGAATAATTTCCATTAAGCCAGCGGGCATTCCAACACCGACCCTGACCTCTGCCAAACCAAAGCTTGCGCGCGGTCCCGCAACACGGTAATCTGAACATATAACTGGAAAAAATCCACCTGCGATTGCTGCACCTTCAACAGCCACTATCAACGGTTTGGGAAATGCGAATATTTTTAAAAACGTTTTATGGAAACCATCGACGATAGCTTTCTGGTCGGCGAGATCATAATGCTGGGCTTCTTTAAGATTAAGACCGGCAGAAAATACTTTTAGATCACTCGCCAAGACCACGACTTTAGTCGCTGTGTCAGCCGCTAATTTTGAGAATAAGCTTTCCAAGTCTTGAAGGCGACTAGGGTTTAGCGCGTTTACTGGAGCGTTTTGCATTGTGACCAGCATTATACCATCACTCTGCAATTCTAATCTAAGCCAATCTGGATCACTCATTTCTAAAACTCCCCAACGTCATTTTCATTTGTTTCGCCAGGATCTTAGCGTGGTGTTGACAGAGTTCAAATCGTGACGCTACGCTTAATGTAAAATATAGCGCGTTCAATAGACGATATACGCCCAAACAGGAGACGCAAAATGAAATTATATTACGCTCGAGAAAGCCGCGCCGTTAGAGTTGCATGGATTTTGGAAGAATTGGGCCTTGAATATGAAGTTCATAAATTTTCTCTTGGTGAGAGATCCATGCGCGAACCTGAGTATCTCGCACTGCATCCGGTGGGACGTGTCCCAACCCTGCAAGACGGCGACATTCGATTATTTGAGAGTGGCGCAATTGTTCAATATCTGTTGGCAAAATACAGCAATGGACGGTTTGTTCCCCCATCTGACAGTCCAGCTTTTGCCAGCTATTTACAATGGTTCCATTACGCGGAAGGTATGATTATGCCCCCTATCAATACTCTAGTTGTCGAAACGGTGTTGCTGGCACCTGAACGGCGTACGGAAGTTAATGTCAAACGTGCAGGCAAGCTATTGAACCAAATGTTATATGCCGTAAATGAAAATTTGGCGGATAAAGATTATCTTGTTGGATCAGAAATGACAGCTGCTGAGTTTATGACTGGGCATGCAGTTATCATGTCCCAACGTCTTGGAATTGATATGGCTGATAAACCTAATTTGGTCGACTATATCACAAGACTTGAAAGCAGAGACGCATTTCAGACGGCCTCAAATAAATGAATGCTCCTATCGTCTTGATCGTGGGTGCTGGTGATTACATCGGAGCCGCGATTGCCAAACGCTTTGCCGAAGGCGGATTTACAGTCTGCCTGGGGCGGCGTAATGAGGATAGACTAGAGGTCCTTATAAAAGAGCTTCGTGCCATTGGAGGTCAAGTTCACGGTTATAAATTTGATGCGCGCGATGAAGAGGTCACCGAGCATGTATTTAAAAATATTGAAGACACCGTTGGCCCAATTGATCTTGTCGTTTTTAACGTTGGTGGAAATGTCTATTTTCCAATCCTTGAAACCACTACTCGCGTATTTCGCAAAGTTTGGGAAATGGCCTGTTTTTCAGGTTTTCTGAGCGGTCGCGAGGCGGCAAAATATATGGTCCCGCGGGGGAAAGGGAAAATATTTTTCACTGGCGCTTCTGCCAGCATACGAGGCAAGCCAGGCTATAGCGCATTTTCAGCAGGCAAAGCCGGTTTGCGAATGCTTTCTCAAAGCCTTGCGAGAGAGCTAGGGCCCAAGAATATTCATGTTGCACATTTGATCATAGATGCTGGGGTCGATACGGAATTTGTCCGCGAGCGCATCCGGTCCAGCGGAAGAGACCCGCAAACCATTGAAGCCGATACGCTAATGTTGCCTCAGTCCGTCGCACAGACCTATTGGATGCTCTATCATCAAACCCGGGACGGGTGGACACACGAGCTTGATCTTAGACCGTTTGGAGAAAATTGGTAATGCAAGACATTGAATTTTATTACGATTTTGGAAGTCCAAAATCATATTTTGCGTACAAACTTCTGCCACTTATTGCACAAAAATATGATGTAAAGATAATACCTAAACCCATTTTGTTAGGGGGTGTTTTTAAACTTTCCAACAACAAAAGCCCAATAGACGCTTTTGCAGAGGTCAAAGGTAAATTAGCCTATGACACGCGAGAAACAGAGCGATTTGTTGCGCGGCACAAACTGCCATATCGTCCAAATCCGAATTTCCCCGTTATGACGATCGGTCTTATGCGGGGTGCGATTTATGCAATGGGCCATGACTGGCAAGAAGAATATACCCGTGTTATATTTGAAGCCATGTGGGTCGATGCAAAGAAAATGGATGACCCTAACGTGATAGCAGAAGCCCTTACGGAGTCAAACTTACCCGCAAAGCAAATTATGGCCGCTACCCAGATGCCTGAAATAAAATCCGCACTTATAGATGCAACCAATGACGCAGTTGCTCGCGATATTTTTGGAGCACCAACTATGTTTGTTGGGGATGAAATGTTCTTTGGCAAGGAAGGCCTAGCAGATATAGAATACCATCTCAGTCAAAGCTAAGAATGCCACAATTCAAAAAACACACAGGATCATTTAACTTCTTACCATTTCTTGCGAATATCATCCCTTGAGTTAAGTTCCTCTGCCGTTCACTCACACACCACTTTACCGTGTCCCATCAAGTGGACCTGGTGGGCAAAATTCATGGCAATCGCCATTTTTTGCTCTCCAGGCAAGGTTGCAATGCCGCGATTTGCGTTCACTTTAAGTAATGAGGCAACTCTTTGTACCATTTGTGGACAGAGACCTTCGGTTGGTTCATCAATCATCATAAGACAGGGAACTCCCGTCAAAGTATGACACATTGTCAACATCTATTGCTCTCCAGCAGCAGAAAGAACGCTCGCTTCTACATCTGCGCGCTCACTCAAATTTGAAAACATCTCGAACATATGCTCCGTGGGCCAGCGACCACTACCATCTTTTTGACCGGAATTATGCCATAAATTCGTCCAAAGGACATTAAAACTCCCTTTGAAAATTATTTTCAAAAAAGCGAATAATCCTGATTTTGAATTTATCTATCCGGATTACAGTACTTCAAAAAGGCCCGCTGCCCCCATACCGCCACCGACACACATTGTACTGACTACGTATTTAGCACCACGTCTTTTTCCTTCAATTAAGGCGTGTCCTACCATTCTTGCACCAGACATGCCATAAGGATGACCAACTGAAATTGCCCCTCCATCTACATTCAAGAGCTCGTCAGGGATACCAAGTTTATCGCGACAGTACAGAACCTGAACAGCAAAGGCTTCGTTCAATTCCCACAGCCCGATATCATCCATTTTAAGACCATGCGCCGCAAGCAGTTTGGGAACCGCATAAACGGGGCCAATACCCATTTCGTCAGGTTCGCACCCACTTGCCATGACGCCGATATAACGGCCCAAAGGCTCAAGACCGCGTTGTTGAGCAAGCTTTTCTTCCATAACGACACTGGCAGAGGCGCCATCGGACAACTGGCTGGCGTTCCCCGCTGTAATATAACCGCCCTCTTTGATATGAAGTCCACCCTTGAAAACTGGCGCCAAATTGTTCAGCCCTTCTAACGTTGTACTCGGACGGTTACCTTCATCTTTTTCAAGAGTTACTTGATGCTCTGAAATCTTCCCCGTTTTGCGATCCTGAAATTTCATGACCGTACTCATTGGCACAATTTCATGATCAAAATGTCCAGCTTCCTGCGCCTGATGCGTGCGGCGCTGAGATTGCAGCGCGTATTCATCCTGTAACTCGCGGCTAATGCAATACCGTGCGGCAACAGTTTCCGCCGTTTCAAGCATGGACATATAAATCTCTGGCTTGTGCTCTGCCAACCAAGGGTCGCTTGCAACGCGCAAATCTGACGTTTGCACCATCGATATACTTTCAACCCCACCGCCAATCGCAACATCCATGCCATCCATCACAACTTGTTTTGCCGCAGTTGCAATAGCCATCATCCCACTGGCACATTGCCGGTCAAGCGACATGCCGGCAACCGTCACAGGAAATCCGGCCCGGACTGCCGCTTGGCGGGCGATATTAGCACCTTGATGTCCCTGTTGCAACGCCGACCCGATAATACAATCGCTGATCTGATCAGGTTCAATCCCTGCCCGTTTAACGGCGTGAGTCAGGGCATGAGCCGTCAGAGCCTGCGGGGTGGTTGCATTGAATGATCCACGATAAGCCTTACCAATTGGTGTGCGCGCAGTAGATATAATGACAGCACTTCTCATTTTCTTGTTCCTTTATTCATTTCGTAATATTTAGCCTGAAACTCAGACTTTTCTCAAAAGCCACGCGATTTGGCAACCTGTTCTGCATGATAGCTGCAATCTCCCAGCCATCCGCTCGCTGCGCGAGCGCCCTTCAGTAAAATTCTATATCAAATGCGTCAGTCATTCCAATACCTCCATGCATCTAAAAGCCTTCGGCAACGGCAAGCTTTGCTATTTTTATCGCACAAGCTTTAGCAAGAGACACTGCGAGCGTCGCATTGCGAGGGACTTCTTCAGGCATCCAAATCCCAAAGCTTTGTCGCAGTAAGCGTGCTTGCAGCTTGTTAAGCTCTTCTAAATATATCTTTTCGCAAGTCCAGTTCAAACCTGCGCCATAATAGCGGTAAAGCCAAGTCAGTTTGGTAAGACCGGCGCTTGAGGCATTTTTCATCCATGTCTTTCGACCTTTAGATGAAAATTTCCAATTCTTTTCACTCCAGGAAACAGCACTTTCACTATGCGCCAATAGCGTATAGCCTTTGGGCGATTGCTCTCAAGCCAGCTTTTAATTTTCTGACTAAAGACATCGATATCACTTGTAATTGACTGCACAATTTTTGTTCCTGTGAGAACTCATTTTCCAGGGTTGAGCTTGGCATTTCATATTTTGATTGACAAGTATGGTCGCCGCTATGATCAACTATGTCGACACGTCCTAATTGCAAAATTGCGAGATAACGAATGAAAGCCATGTTTAGTACTGCTCCAGGAGGCCCAGAAACACTTGAATTGACTGAGTGTCCAACTCCGCAACCTAAGCCAAATGAAGTATTGATTTGTGTCAAGGCTGCTGGGGTTAACTTTCCCGATACGCTCATTATTCGTGATTTGTATCAAATCAAACCAACCCGTCCATTTGCCCCTGGTGGCGAAGTTGCGGGTATCATTGAAGCGATTGGCAAAGACGTCGATAATTTTACTGAAGGAGAACGGGTTCTAGCAGTACCCGGGTTTGGTGGCTTTGTTAGTCACATAACGGTGGATGCAGATAAAGTCGTCAAAATACCGGATAAGATGCCATTTGAGGACGCTGCTTGTTTTATTTTCACTTATGGAACATCACATTATGCACTCCGCGACCGGGGAAATTTAAAGGCTGGAGAAACACTTTTAATCTCAGGAGCAGCCGGTGGCGTTGGTGTTGCAGCAATTGAAATTGCCAAAGCAATGGGGGCAAAAGTGATCGCCGCTGTGTCATCACAGGAGAAAGCTGACTTTTGCCGTCAAATCGGTGCCGATGACGCCATTATTTATCCAAAAAAGATGGACAAAGACGCACAAAAGGCTTTGTCAAATAACATCAAAAATATTGTTGGCACGAATGGCGTAAATGTGGTTTATGATGCGGTCGGAGGCGATTATGCCGAGCCCCTTGTCAGGACAATGGCTTGGAACGGTAGGTTTCTAGTGGTGGGCTTTCCCGCTGGTATCCCAAAGATTCCTTTAAACCTTACGTTGCTAAAAAGTTGTCAAATTGTTGGCGTATTTTGGGGGGCCTTCACATTACGCGACCCCAAAAAGCATGAAGTCTATTTGGCTGAGCTTTTTGATATGTACAATAAGAAACAGGTCAAACCCCAAATTACTGAAGCTTTTAAACTGGAAGACGCCGATAAAGCCATATCGTATGTTGCAGAACGCAAAGCACTTGGAAAAGTCGTTGTGACAATGGATTAATCTAAATGGTTTGTATCGTTAAACCCACGGACGATAATTCGATCCTTATCCATAACAATTCGGCTTATCGAGCCGTTGGAAGCCCCCATAAACGCAAACGCTTTCGCTCCTGTAGCCACCGACAATATTGCCGCGATCACGCCACCATGGACAACCACGGCAACCAGTTCGTCGGGATGAGCAGCCGCAATACGCTGCAAGCCTGCCGTAACACGGGCCTTCACTTGATTGTTGGTCTCAGCACCCGGAATAATACCCCACTCTTGCATCTGCATAGATTTAAGAAATATAGGATCGCGTTCTGCAGCTTTGATGCGATAAAGCCCCCCATCCCATTCTCCAAGGCACACTTCGCGCAGATCAGGCTCAGTTTTTGGAACCAGTCCAAGCGCTTTGGCAAGAGGCGCCGCAGTCTGATGCGTGCGTTGCAAAGTGGTGGCATAAATTGTGTTAATCGGATGCAATTTGAGCCGTTCAGCGACCGCCTTTGCCTGCAAATGGCCATTGGGATGGAGCTCTGGATCTCCATGGCCATCTTTCATCGGAAACGGTTGATCCGCAATGGCGGGTTGGCTTTCACCATGCCTTATCAACAGGAAGTCAGTTGCCCCTTGGGGTGGTTTAAACACATGTTGACGATATTCTTTTGGCATGACTTACCTCTTCTAAATCCAAAGCAACTCTGGATTAACACTAACTTAATTCTTATCCATCAATAGCGTCCACCCTAAAATAAGGACACCACGACATGACCGCTCAAGCCCTAAGAACGCCCGAAAAAGCTTTTGAAAACCTCACTGACTGGCCATATACACCAAAATACATGGACGATTTGGAAGGTTTTAAAGATTTGCGCGTTCATTATATCGATGAAGGCAGCGCATCATCGAAGGAACTTTTCTTATGTCTTCACGGCCAACCGACTTGGAGCTATCTTTATCGCAAAATGATACCGACTTTTCTGGATTCTGGTGCGCGGGTTATTGCACCGGACTGGCTTGGATTTGGAAGGTCTGACAAACCGGTGTATGACAAAGATTACACATATACTTTTCACCGCAATATGATACTAGCGTTTTTGCGACGATTAGATCTTAAAAACATAACGCTCGTCGTTCAGGACTGGGGCGGTCTGCTTGGTTTGACGCTTCCTGTTGAGGAACCAGACCGTTTCAAACGACTACTTGTTATGAACACAGCACTTGCCACGGGGCACAGCGCAGGACAAGGCTTTGAAGAATGGCGCGCCTACAGTAACGCAAATCCAGATTTAGACGTCAAAAAATTGATGATGCGCACGACGCCTATCCTATCAAAAGACGAAGCAAACGCCTACAGCGCGCCGTTTCCAGATATAAACTACAAAGCAGGTGTACGCCGCTTTCCACAGATGGTCATGACAGAGCCAGATATGGAAGGCGTGGAGATTTCAAAACGTGCGCTCGCTTATCTGCGGAACAGGTGGGACGGAGAAAGTTTTATGGCCGTTGGAATGAAAGATCCCGTTTTAGGCCATAAGGCGATGCAATTTCTGCACAGCCAAATTCGAAATTGCCCTTCAGTTATGGAAATTTCTGAGGGAGGGCATTTTGTTCAGGAATGGGGTAAAGAGATCGCCGAAGCGGCACTAACTCACTGGAAAATGTGGTAGTTAAAGGATAATAAATAAACCGAAAGGCAAAAAATCAGAAGGTTAAGTATGATCAACGCAGTCCATAAAGTAGCTCAGCAATATGTTAACGATGCAAAATTCAGTGGCATTGAGTGGCAAATTGAAAAGGCGGGGAAAATCCTAAACTCTGGTGCCTGCGGTTACGCGAATGCCAAACTGAAGAAAAAGATCCCACAACAAGCTATTTACCGAATATATTCAATGACTAAACCTATTATTTCTGTGCTAGCCATGATGCTGATTGAGAGGGGTAAACTGCATCTTTACGATTCAGTGGAACGCTTTAATCCAAAGTTCAGAGATATGAAAGTGTTATTTCCGAACGGCTTAATGGAGAAGGCAAGAACGCCTATTACATTACAACACTTGCTAACGCATCAGGCGGGGTTTTCTTATGACTTCCTGCTCGGGTGTCCAATTGCGGCCTATTATCGAGCAAATGAAATAACGGCTGACGGGCATCGAGATCTTGACCAGATGATAAGTGTTTTATCCGAACTTCCCTTGGCATTCCATCCCGGCGATGATTGGCGTTACAGCGTAGCGACAGATGTATTGGCCCATGTTCTAGAGCGAGCAACCAACAGACGTATCGATGATCTTTTAAAGTTATATATATTTGATCCCTTAGAAATGAATGAAACTAGTTTTTGTCTGACCGACGTTCAACTGGGTCGGCTAATGACGCTTTATGGAAAGCAAACATTAAGCGACCTGCCGCCTTTGCGTCGACTTGAACATGAACTTGAGGAACAAGACCCCAGTCAAAGCCATCCGACGCAATCCAACGACTTTAGACGTGGCGGCTTTGGCCTTTATTCGACGATTTCAGACTACTGCCGTTTTTCACGGATGCTTTTGACCGGCAAAACTCTGGACGATCAGGTGTTATTATCGCCCACGAGCCTAGAGATGATGCACGGCAATCGTGTCCCAGACCAGAATTTACCCTTGCGCATTGGAGATTCTGCGTTACCGGGCTACGGATGGAACCTAAGTGGAAGAGTTATGATAGATACCTCAAAAGCGCTCTTTCCACATGCCACCCTAAATGAATTTGGCTGGGCAGGAGCCGCCAGCACTTTTTTTTGGGTCGATCCAGACAATCAAATCACAGGTGTGATCATGACACAATTTATAGGAAGTACTTATCTGCTGGCCGATGATATGATTACAGCTTTTTATGCAGAATCTTAAACACTCTGTGGGCTAAGCGTGAAAACTTCCTGCCCCATCAGATTGGAAACTCGATCTATACAGCTCTGCGTAACAACTTCTTTTGTCATTTTTTAACAGCCTTGCAATAAGCTTGTTATGCCTTTTGAGTGGCAAAAAAAACTGTTGCGCCACTCATTGAGAAAATTACTAAACACACGGGCTTTTCAACTAAAAACCAAGTCACAGATAAGACAATTGGATCTTACTCTTCAACAAATTGGGACCTTAAAAACTTCAATCCACTTTTCCTTCTACTTATACCTTAATTTAAATGCCTAAGCCGGGTATTGTAGTCGGTGTCGTGGTCATTAAAAAACCTGCCCATTTAATTTCACAAGAAAGTAAGGTAGAGACTTGAGTTCTTGTGCTAGGGGTATCTAATGACAATAAAACAGGATTTAAAAAGTCCAGTTGGCACATTAATCCTGATTAGTATTTGTCTCATTGGTGCCCTGAGTACATGGTTTTCCGCCACTGTGGTCCTCCCAGAAATTTCCGATCAGGCTCAGCTTAGCAAGAATCAAGAGGTATGGTTAACCAATGGCGTTCAGTTGGGCTTTGTGATCGGGGCCCTGTTCCTTGCCTTTTTGAATCTCTCTGACAGCATGTCTTTAACAGTGCTGATTGCCCTATCCTGCACCCTCGCCGCAATAGCAAACCTTTTGCTGATTTGGACAAACATCCCAGTTGGTATTATTGCTTTGCGGTTTATCACAGGCGCCGCTTTATCGGGGGTTTATCCTCCTGCTGTTAAGCTTATTGCAACTTGGTTTCAAGCAGGCCGTGGTATCGCAATGGGAACCATCATAGGTGCATTGACGATCGGCTCTGCCACTCCACATTTATTGCGCGCGATGACGACAGAGACAAATTGGGTGCTTGTAATTTGGACTAGCTCTCTGGTAACATTTTTAGCTGGATTAATATTTCTATTTTGCATTTGCGAGGGACCATTCGCCTTTGCACGAACGCGATTCAATCCTCACCAGATTATTCAAGTCGTGTGCAACAGACCCCTCACTCTTATTAATATCGGCTATGTCGGACATATGTGGGAACTTTATGCGATGTGGGCTTGGATCTTAACCTTTGCGCAGTTTTCAGCTCAAAGTTTTGAGGTCTTTCCATTCGGCACACCAGAATATTTTAGCTTTTTCATAGTATCGGTAGGAGCAATAGGGTGTGTTCTTGCAGGTCGTTTTTCAGATATTTACGGGAGATGTCTCACGACAGCAGCTTTGATGATTACATCAGGACTTTGTGCAGTTTTGATTGGGTTTCTAATCGACAGCTCGCCTTTATTGTTTACTTTGGTTGCTTTGATTTGGGGCATAACAATCATTGCCGATAGTGGCCAGTTTTCAACAGCCGTCACTGAGTTGTCAGAGCCTCATCTCGTGGGCACTGCGGTTACATTTCAGATGGCTTTAGGATTTGGAGTAACCGTTATTGCGATTTGGTTTGTGCCTGTTGCGGCACAATGGTTTGGTAGCATGCAATGGGCATTTCTACTCCTTGCTCCTGGCCCATTCATCGGCGCAATTGCCATGCTGTTGCTACGCCAGCGCCCAGAAGCAGAGAAGCTTGCTTTGGGCCGACGTTAAGTTAAAAGCGGCATTCATATTGCGACCAATTTATCAAAATGTTGATATAAATTTAATCAGTCAAGACGGCTAAATAATTTCGCCGCTTAATATGGATCACTTAACCTGAGCAACAATGGCTTATGTAGTGGATACTCTGAAAACCAGTGACACTAGTTGACAACACCCTCAGGGTTAAACACAATGCATTCAAAGATTGGCAGTCCTCGCCGCTGGTGAAATAATCAAAAGTACTCAAGTTTATGTCAGAACGCATCCAACGTCCGCGGCGTAGTTTTATTTTCACGCCTGGTTTAAAGCCGGAAATGTTTTCTAAGGCGCTGGCCTCAGGCACTGATATTGTCTGTGTCGAATTAGAAGATGGCATTGCCCCAAAAGATAAAGACGCAGCCCGAAAAAGTGCTTTGGCGCTCTTTGAGAAACCACAAGCAGACGACGGCGTGGAACGCATCGTGCGCATCAACTCTATGCGGGAGGGGTTTGGAATTGCCGATGTTCAAGCTATCCTCGCAACTGACACTCCCCCCCCAGCTCTAATGATGCCCAAAGTCCGCACTCCAGATGAAGTTGTCATCTTAGATCAGTTGTTGACGGAGCGAGGACATACCACTCGCTTGCATGTGATTATCGAGACCAATGCAGGGCTAGAAGCTGCATATGATATTGCGCATTGTTCCCCACGCATTGATGCTATGTTCTTTGGTGGCGTAGATATGGCGGCAGAGCTCGGGTGTAAAAATGCCTGGGAACCGCTACTTTTTGCGCGTTCCAGCGTTGCTCATGCAGCTGCCAGTGCAGGTCTTGATGTGATTGACGTTCCCTACCTTGATCTCGAAGATCCCGAGGGAATGGTTTTCGAAGCTCGAAAATCAAAAGACCTTGGCTTTGCGGGAAAAGGATCAATTCATCCTAAACAAATCGCCGCTTTGAACGAAGTTTTCACACCAGCGCAAGCAGATATAGAGCGAGCGCGCCATATTATTAAAACATTCGAGGAGGCCGATACAGGGCTTGTAGTGATTGATGGCAAACTAATCGAAAAACCGGTTTTGAGGGAAATGAATCGTATTGCAATCATTGCTGAGCGTATGGGACTTTAAAACAGACCCACAAAAATCTTTGTATCTTCCATTATGCACTAAGAGGACCATGCACCTGCAAAGCAAGCGACACTCTCTGCGCCATTTGTGAAAGCTCAAGTCCAATTTCTGAACGCCGTTCCGGTGTGAACCGCCGGATTGGGCCGGTTGCACCAATACTAAAAAGAACCCCTATTTTGCCAAGTCGGATGGGCGCAGCGACCGAGGATACCCCAACCTCAATCTCTTCGACGCATTCAGCATAGCCAATTTGGCGGATCGCCTCAAACTCTTTGGACAAAGCATCAGGCTTTTGTTTCGTGTAATCTGTGTACGATTTCATTGGAGTATTAAAGATTTCTTTTTGAAAATCGTTATCAGCAAAAGCCGCAATGACTTTGGAACAGGAGCAGGCGTGAAGTGGACGAAATCCAAGCCCCGGATGCACAAACGAACGTTTGGCGTCTCTTGGAGCCTCTACATGAATAATCTCAACGCCTTTGTTGCGGTATCGCGACAGAAAAACTGCTTCACCAAAGATATGAGCCGCCTCTTTCAAAGTCGGAATAGCGGCCCGTGTAACGTCATCATCGCTCTGCCCCATTAACGCAAGGCGCACCATGCGTTCACCCAGCAGAAAGCGACCTTGCTCGGGTTCGTCAAGCAATCTCTGTTCCCGCATGGATTGAATCAATCTATAGCAGGTTGGACGTGGCAATCCTGTCATTTGCTGGACTTCCGGTGGTGTGACTGACCGGCCAGCAGCACCGACAGCTTCAAGAATTATCATAAGGCGATCTAAGTGCAACTTGTGCTCACTTTACAGACATTTGTCTTATGTAATAAGATCATGGAAAACATGTCAATACATACGAATCGTATGGAAGGAATTTAGATGGAATGTTGTGGACCAGGATATGCTTCCCCTGCCCAGGCAATAAAGGCACCAAGGGAAAAATTGCTCTACACTATTGCAATTTACACAGGCACAGGCATCCAAAAGCCCGACTATCTTGCTACAGTAGACGCTGATCCTGACAGCCCAACCTATTCTCGCGTTATTCACAGACTTGAAATGCCCGGAATAGGAGATGAATTACACCACATGGGTTGGAATGCCTGTTCGTCTTGCCATGACGACTCAAACATGTCGCGTAAATACCTATTGCTTCCGGGCGTTCGCTCAAACAATATCCACGTCGTCGATACTGCGACAGACCCGCGCGCACCACGCCTACACAAAGTGATAGATGGCGCTGAAATTAAGTTAAAGGCCAACCTCAGCGGACCCCATACCGTCCATTGCCTTGGTTCAGAAATTATAATTTCGTTTTTGGGTGACGCGCATGGCGAAGCTCCGGGTGGCTATTTGCATCTTAGTAAAGATTTTGAAATCGAAGGCCGTTGGGAGAATTCAATGGGTGATATCAAATTTGGCTATGATTTTTGGTATCAGCCCCGTCACAATGTGATGGTTAGCTCGGAATGGGCATCCCCTAACACGTTCATGCCGGGATTTGATCTCGAAGAAGTGGGTCATTTAAAGTATGGACGCGAGCTTCATTTTTGGGATTTTGAAAAGAAAGTTCCTGTCGAAACAATTTATCTCGGCGAAGACGGCCTTGTCCCACTTGAAGTCAAATTTCATCATGACCCAAACAGCACGCATGGGTTTTGCGGCGCCGCCCTTAGTGCCAATGTTATTCACTGGTGGAAGAACGATGAAGGTAAATGGGAATGGGAAAAAATAATTGACGTCGCAAACGAGCCCCATCCTGAATGGCCCATACCCATCCCTGGCGTTATGTCGGCCATCCTCGTCTCAATGGATGATAAATATCTTTATCTCAATAATTGGCTTCATGGCGATATGCGTCAGTATGATATTTCTAATCCCCACAGCCCAGTGCTGACGGGTCAGGTTTGGATGGGCGGCCTGCTCGGCAAAGCTCCAGAAGTTAATGGTGTAAAAATGGCTGGTGGTCCACAGATGTTTCAACTCAGTCTGGACGGACGACGCCTTTATGTCACAACCTCTCTCTTTTCAACTTGGGACAACCAGTTTTATCCTGAAATCCGTGAACAAGGCGGCGTTATGGTAATGATGGACTGCGATCCAGTAAATGGTGGCATGTCCTTGAACCCCGACTTTATAGTGAATTTTGGTAATGAGCCAAATGGTCCAAGCCGCTGTCATGAAGCACGTTACCCCGGTGGTGATTGCACAAGTGACATCTGGCTATGACGAGGCATATTATCACATTGGCCAATCGCGACGGCGCAAAGTACGAGGTGGATCATCGCAAACCTTTGCTGAACAGTTTGATCGAACAGGGCGTGGATTTACCCTATGGTTGTAAATATGGCGGGTGCATCACATGTGCAGCAAAGCTTATCGAAGGTGAAGTTCACCAAAAAGCCCAAGTCGCTTTGAACAACCGTCAAATTAAAGATGGTTATGTTATCTTATGCGTTGCCCGCCCAGTCACGGATTGTACCTTTGAAATTGGCGTTGAAAGCCATAACAAATTGTATCGAAACCCCTTCTTAAGCCCCCTTGCCCCCCATGAATTGAAAGCAGACATTGCTATCCCTTTGGAGCCTAAAGCATGACTTATATGAACCATGATGAACCTTACTCAGACGAATACCTGCAAGGTATCTTAAAATCAGTGAAAACAATTGCCATGGTTGGTGCGAGCCCTGATAAAACCAAATTCAGTTACGGTGTTCTGAGGGTCTTGCACGAGACAGGCTTTGAAATGATTCCGGTCAACCCCCGTGCTGATGTTGAAGAAATCAGAGGCATCAAAGTTTATAACTCTCTTGCAGAGATAGATCGCCCCGTCGATATGGTGGAAGTGTTCCGACGCGCCAAAGATCTTCCAAGCGTCGCGCTTGAGGCGGTGGATATTGGGGCCAAAGTTTTATGGGGCCAAATCGGTGTTACACACCCCGACGCGGCAAAAATAGCCGAGGATGCAGGCATGAAAGTCGTGATGAACCGCTGTCCAAAAATTGAATTGTTTCGCCCATTTTGGAAACCCAAGCTACGTCCAACCATTTAAAAGGTAAGAAAAAATGGCACAAAACATTACAACAAGCGTCAACTCTCTACTCGCAAATGCCAATGCCGAGGTTATGACGATCTCTGTTGAGGATGCTTTAGAGCTTTTTGACAAAGAAGATCATGTCTTTGTCGACCTCAGAGATATTCGCGAAATCAACCGCAGCGGAAAAATACCGGGCGCTTTTTCTTGCCCACGCGGTATGCTTGAATTTTGGATTGATCCCGCAAGCCCTTATCACAAAGAAGTTTTCAATCAAGACAAGACATATGTATTTTATTGTGCTGCGGGCTGGAGATCTGCGTTAAGCGCACAAACGGCCAAAGACATGGGACTTGATCCTGTCTGTCATATTGACGGTGGTTTCAGTGAATGGAGCGCATCGGAAAATCCTATTGAAAAACAAGAAAGCCACTACAAACCTTAGCTGAACATGAAACGTTCTGCGTTATTTTGAGCTGGGGTTTTAATAGGACCGTGCAATTCTGGGACAGTATTCAGCAACATATGGCAAGACAAGGTTGGTGGAAATAGCCGTAACTTGATAAAAGCGCGCTGAGCATTAAGTCCAATCCACGTTATATTCTTCCGAAAAGCCAAACCCACCATGAGTTTGCACACGAGTCTCAGCCTGGGCTCACCTGGCATCAGTTGACAAGAGTTTTTCCAGGTTTACCTTTTCACCCGATATGCTGACAGCTTGATAAAGTTTTGTCCCCTCATAGCCATCAGTTCAGCAGTGCGCATTTAAGAATAAGCTCTGGCAACAGAAAACTGAATGCCTTGGGTTTGGCCAATAGGTAAATTAAAAATAAGGCCTTTACTTGCACAATTGCAGGTCTTTCTAATAAACTATCTAGCGTCTTAATAAACAACTTAGCGTCACTAATACATTCTGCAGTAATAAAAAGACGTTCCGCATGCCTGCCGCAATTAATGTAGCGGAATCCTTTTCACTCTTCACCAACAAGCCAAGACACAGATATTTCTATATAATCAAAAAACAGCTTGGTTGTAGAGTTTGTCATCGTTGTCTTGATCAGGAGAAAACTACATAATCCCTCCCGTACCACCCGCATATTGACCAAAAAAATGGACAAACGGTCTGTCTACTTTTCAACTTGGTCTTTGAGGATCTTAAGCACCAATAATGACAAAAGATCTGAATGTTTGGCACAACTTATCCAGATTTTTGTGCATTCACTATAATTTATAGCTATTTCTTCGCCCAGTTGTCCTAAAAGAGGTTGTCTTAGCGCCACTAGTGGGCTCTGTCACATTGAATGCTTGAAGACGCAGTTCTCCACTAGCAATTTCAGGAAGATATGCAGTTTTTTGCTCTTGCGATCCATGTTGTAAAACTGTCAACATTGGATCCATCTGCGCTTTACAGGCCGCAGCGTTGCATCCAGGGCGATGAATTTCCTCTACGATCGCAGCCCAAGCTGATAAGGGCACTCCAAGTCCGCCATACACCTCCGAAATTAGGGCAGAAAGATAGCCTCCCTACCCTCGCTTAATGTCATAACAAAGGCAGTTGGATAGGTTATTTGCCTGTCACACTGCCGAACTTTGCCCAAATATATTGCAATTCAGCAAAGGTTTAGGTTTGAATGTTTAAATTCTCCTGTAAGGAGCCGTAACGTAGATAAATCAAACAAATTTCAGGGAAATAACTCCAAAGCAGAGTACGAGCGGTCAGTCCGAGATGATTGGCGCTAATTTTACATAAAAAGCAAAACAAAAATTTAATTATTTTTGCTCCTAACCGCGGTAAGCCCAATTATCGTGCGACAGCGATCAATTTATCCATAGAAAGGTTTTCTTCTATGTGCAGAGCCAATTCATCCAGTGTTGTTTCTATGCTGACTTCATAGTTCAAAGACGACGCAGATATATCCATTTCTTCTAAAAAGGCAGAACGAAATGCATCATTGCTAAATAGGCCGTGCAAATAGCTCCCCATCACTCGACCATCTTTACTTCGGGCACCCTCTGCAGTTCCGTCTATCCGAGCAAAGGGACGCTGGCAATCATGGCCCTTTGTTTGGCCAATGTGGATCTCATAACCTGTGACCTCTTCGCCAGTCACCTCATGGATGGCTGTCACAAGGGTCAGAGCTTTTTTTTGAGACATCGTTGTTCTTACGTCTAATAGACCAAGTCCAGGGATTGTTCCACACGGCCCTTCTATGCCCTCCGGGTCTGCCACGTCATGGCCTAGCATTTGATAGCCACCACAAATTCCCAATATATACCCCCCGCGCCGATGATGCGCGATAATATCAATATCCCACCCTTGCTTGCGAAGAAATTTTAGATCACCTCGGGTCGATTTACTCCCAGGAAGGATCACTAGTGCCGCATCCGTCGGAATAGTCTGACCAGACTTTAAAATCGTGACTTGCAGATTGGGATCATTGGATAAGGGATCTAGATCGTCAAAATTAGCAATCCGAGACAAGCCCAAGCATACAATATGGGGTTTGCCCTGTTTTTTGGGCGACGCTATATCCAAAGCGTCCTCAGCCGGTAGCTTCCAAGCATCTTCAAAATATGGTAAGATGCCAAAGCCAGCCCATCCTGTCTTGTTTTCAATGAAACGGTACCCGTCATCAAACAAACTTGGATCTCCTCTGAATTTGTTGACCACAAAACCAAAAATCATTTTTTTATCACTAGGATCAAGAATAACATCAGTGCCAACGAGTTGAGCAATTATTCCACCCCGATCTATGTCACCAGTCAATAAAACAGGGACATCAGCAGCGAGCGCAAACCCCATATTAGCAATATCGTCTTTGCGAAGATTGATTTCCGCAGGACTTCCAGCTCCTTCCGCAATCACGATATCAAACTGATTTTTTAGGCGATTAAAACTCTCCAGAACATAGGGCATGAGTTTGGGCTTTAACGCGCTATAGTCCCGAGCCTTAGCTGTTGCAAAACGCTTACCCTGAAGAATGATCTGAGAGCCAGTCTCACTTTCTGGCTTTAAAAGAACTGGGTTCATATCGGTCATCGGTTCCAAACGGCAAGCCCGCGCTTGTAGCGCCTGTGCTCGCCCAATTTCACCACCGTCCACCGTAACAGCCGCATTATTGGACATATTTTGAGGTTTAAAGGGTGCAACTTTCAGACCTCTATTGCTCAGAGCACGACAGATTCCAGCCACCAGCAAGGATTTGCCGACGTTAGAGCCCGTTCCTTGAACCATCAAAGAGCGCATGTTTAAAACTCAACACCCAATTGAGCTTTGACACCGTCTTTGAACGGGTGTTTTATCAGGTTCATTTCGGTTACCAGATCAGCCATCTCAATAAGTTCAGGTTTTGCATTGCGTCCAGTGAGACATACATGTGTCATGTGAGGCTTTTTGTTCAGCAGAAAATCAGCCACCTCATCAATGTCAAGATAATCGTACCTCAGGGCAATATTGATCTCATCCAAAAGCACAAATCTAATGCGCTCGTCCATGATAAGCTCTTTTGCGCGTTCCCATCCGGCCTGCGCCGCAGCAATATCGCGCGCGCGGTCTTGAGTTTCCCAGGTAAACCCTTCTCCAGAAACCACAAAAGTGCATTCATTGGAAAATCTTTCCGTAAGTAGTTTGCGCTCTCCAGTCATCCAAGTGCCTTTGATAAACTGCACCACAGCACTTGGCATACCATGCGCGACACACCGCATAATCATGCCAAACCCAGAAGAGGATTTGCCTTTCCCAGTCCCCGTGTGAACCATGATAAGACCTTTTTCTTCAGTCTTATTTTCCATGATTTTATCACGCGCAGCTTTGATTTTCTTCATTTTCTCATTATGCCGCTGATTTTCGTCAACCATAAACTTTCCTTTTACTTGACTCGTCTCCGCGCATAGCGCATGCCCAATTAACGTTGGTTCCTGTTCTTAGAGCAGGCGAAGAGGGAATGCGACAGGTTTTACGACGTCTAAGAGGTTGGGACCGAAACGCAGCCGCCCCCGCGACCGTGACCAGAAAGCGTACGTTATCCACTGGCAAGCCCGGGAAGGAACGCAGCGCGCTAAGGCCTCTGGCCTTTGAATCTGCAAGCCGGGAGACCTGCCAACGTGAAAGACTGATCGAATCCGGACGGGGTGTGCCGGGAGCGTGTACATGCCATGGTTGGTATGCCTCGCCCTAAGCCCGTCTAGACTAAAATTTACCGACGTGCGAAAGGGCGATTGATGCAATCCGATGCGGAAAATGATAAAATCTTAAAATCAATTGAGATTTTGGTCTGTGATAGCTGCCGTCATGAAGATTTCCCAAAAGTGGCCGACACACGTCCCGGAGCCCTTCTCCTTGAAGCACTAGCAAAACAGGAATTGCCCGTCGAGATCGCAGTACGTTCTGTTAAATGTCTGTCCAATTGTTCCCAAGGCTGTTCAATTGCGCTACGCGGTGAAGGCCGCTGGAGTTATGTTTATGGCAACCTCACCCCAAACGAACATGTCTCAACCATTATTGAAGGCGCAACTAAATACTTAACTTCCGCCGACGGACTAGTCCCGTGGCGCGATAGACCCGAACACTTCCGCAAGAATTGCATCGCACGCATCCCCCCAATCGAGGCATAATATGAATGAACTGACAAAACTTCCCGTCACAGTGATTACTGGTTTTTTGGGATCTGGTAAAACCACCCTGATCCGTCATTTGATACAAAATCCGGGCGGTAAGCGTCTCGCTGTTGTTGTCAACGAATTCGGCGATGTTGGTGTGGATGGCGAAATCCTAAAATCTTGTGCAATTCCGGATTGTCCCGCAGAAAATATCATGGAACTTTCAAACGGATGTATCTGCTGCACTGTTGCAGATGATTTCATTCCAACGATTGAGGCCTTAATGAAACTTGACCCAAGACCCGATCATATTTTGATTGAAACTTCGGGCCTTGCGCTGCCTAAACCACTTCTCAAAGCGTTTGATTGGCCAGATATCAGATCAAAAATAACTGTAGATGGAGTTATCGCCCTTGCAGATGCAGAGGCAGTCGCAGACGGGCGATTTGCACCCAATATTGCAGCAGTTGAGGCGCAACGGGACGCAGATGAAAGTTTGGATCACGAAACGCCTTTATCAGAAGTTTTCGAAGATCAGATATCATGTGCTGATATCATTCTACTGACAAAGACAGACTTAGCTGGGGCAAAAGGCATATCCGCAGCACGCGATATTATCACAAAAGAAGCGCCAAGGATGTTGCCTATTATCGAAGTATCAGAAGGTGTCATCGACCCACGTGTCATTCTTGGACTGGAAGCTGCAGCCGAAGACGATTTGCAAGCACGCCCCTCCCACCACGATGATCCTCATGATCACGATCATGAGGATTTTGACAGCATTATAGTAGCTTTGGATGAAGTAGAAAGTCCAGAAATCCTGAGCGCGCGCATAGAAGCAATGGCCAAGGAACAAAATATCCTTCGCGTTAAAGGATATGCTGCTGTTAAGGGGAAACCAATGCGATTGTTGATTCAAGCGGTTGGCTCACGAGTTCGCGCACAATATGATAGAACATGGGAACCCAATGAAAAACGCAGTGGGAAAATGGTGGTCATTGCAGAACATGACGCAATCGTAAGAAGTGTAATAGAAACCGCTTTGAAAGGCTAGTGCGTACATGCACGTCATTTTTCGCGAAAGCCACGGTCTAGAAGAAGCCGACACACCGATGGATCTGGGTCAAACTCCAGCGGACCTAGTCGTTTTGTCATTTTCAGACAGTGACCTAGGGGCTTTTGCAGCGGGATGGCATCACGGTAAAGACAACCTTCCAACCCTTCGGCTTGCCAATCTTGTTGCTCTGAAACACCCACTATCGGTCGATACTTATATCGAACAAACCTTGAGTGGTGCAAAAGGTATTTTGATCCGTTTAATTGGTGGGATGTCATATTGGTCATATGGGCTTCAGCAAGTGCGCGCATTGGCCGAACAAAAAGCTATTGCACTGGCAGTTTTACCGGCAGATGGGCGAGCTGACGCGCAATTAGATGCAATGTCAACTCTGCCCGTGTCCACGTTAAGGCGATTATCACAGCTTTGTGAGGCTGGCGGAGAACAGGCGGCTAAAGCAGCCCTTGCTCAACTGGCGATAGCAGCTGGCCTTTACGCTAAGACAGATTTGGGCAAGAAAGCATTGCCCCGCGTTGGCGGCTGGACAAATGACTATAGCATAACCTGCCCTGCGACAGCCTCATTAAAACTAGTCAAAAAGCCACTTGTGGTCCTGAGTTTTTACCTCTCATATTTAAGTGCAGCAGATCTTGATCCACTCCAAGAGCTGAGCCAAGAGCTCGCTGCACAAGGCTTTAATGTTATTGGGTTATTTGCTCCATCTTTGAAAGAGCCTCAGTCCGCCGGATGGATAGCAAGGCAAATACGCTATCTCAAACCAGCAGCAATCGTCAACGCGACGGCATTTTCTGGTATCGGTGCAAACGGTGTCTCCCCTCTTGACGCAGGCAATGTTCCAGTTTTTCAAATGGCTCTAGCGACATCAACGCGCAAATCTTGGCAAGAGGCCGAGCGCGGCCTGTCACCTGCTGATTTAGCAATGCATGTAGTGTTACCAGAAGTTGACGGCCGTATCTTTGGTGGGGTTGCCTCGTTCAAGCAGCCCTCAAAACGCGATCCGGATCTAGAATACTCTAGGTTTGCCCATCAAGCTGAACCCGATCGCATCCGAGCGCTCGCCGATCGCATTGCCAGCCATATCCGATTACAAACCCTTCCAAGAGCAAAGTTCCGGCCTGTGTTGATCTTATCTACGTATCCTGGCAAAGACTGGCAAATGGCACATGCAGTAGGCTTGGATGCTCTTGCCTCTTCTCAAGCAATCTTGGAAGATTTTGTTAGTGATGGATGTGATATTACAATGCCAGACGACCTTGTTGCGGGATTGCAAAGTCATAGTCTGAGCTGGTCGATTGAAGACTATAACAAAGCTTTAGCCAAATTGCCGGATAGCTTGCGCGAAACACTTTCAAACGTCTGGGGTGATCCAAATGATGATCCTCTTGTCCATGATGGATGCTTTATATTTCCTGCGATGGTCTGTGGCAATGCGCTAGTTGCCCTTCAACCCGAACGGGGTTTTAGACATGCACGCGATACCGAATACCATGACACAAGCCGAACACCACAACATTCCTACGTTGCCTTTTATCTTTATCTGCGCACTTCTTTTGCAGCCGATGCGTTGATCCACATTGGGGCCCACGGAACACTAGAATGGTTGCCCGGTAAATCAGTAGCACTATCCTCTGAATGCTGGCCTGAAGCATTGATTGGGAACTTGCCTGTTATCTATCCTTTTATTGTCAACGACCCAGGCGAAGCGGCACAAGCAAAACGACGCCTTGGCGCAATCACTCTTGGACATATACCACCTGCCCTTAAAGCAAGCGCAACACCCCAGCGACTAGTACGTCTCGAAGCTTTGCTCGACGAGTTTTCCAACGCTGATGGGCTCGATCCTAAGCGACGCGACAGATTGCAATTGGACATTCGCTATGAAGCTCAAGCCTTGGGAGTTGAAGAAGATCTGGGTCTTGCATACGCCACGTCGGCCTCAGAGGCGATCACGCGTATTGACCGTTTTGTCTGCGATATCAAAGAGAGCCAGTTTGGCGATGGTTTGCACATTTTTGGCCGCGTCCCTGAAACCAAAAGCGTATTTCAAACAGCGGCCTGCGCTCTATCAGAAAGTGCTGGTTTGCTCCGTGCTTTGAACGGTCATCGTGTTGCGGCAGGCCCATCAGGCTCGCCCTACCGCGGTCGGAACGATGTTTTGCCAACCGGGCGCAATCTATTCACAACTGATCCTCGAAGTGTGCCAACCAGGTCAGCCTATGCCCAAGGCGTAAAATTGGCCGAGGAACTGGTCCGACGGCATCTTCAGGATCAAGGCGATTACCCTCGAAACCTCATTGTTGATCTGTGGGGATCAGCCACAATGCGCACGGCAGGTGAAGAATTTGCAATGGCACTGCATCTTCTGGGCGTAAAGCCAAAATGGGACAAAGGATCCGAGCGGGTGAGCGGCATTGAAATCATTCCAATTGCCGAATTATGCCGCCCGCGGCTCGATGTAACGCTGCGGGTTTCAGGTCTCTTCCGCGATGTTTTTCCAACGCTCTCAACGCTGTTTTCTCAAGCTGTATGCACACTATCGCTTAAAGATGAGGCGCCAGATTGGAACCCTTATATTGCACAAAAGGCCTTATCTCGCGTATTTGGACCAGCACCGGGCAGCTATGGACTTGGTATCGGCGATCTAAGTGAAACATTTACCCACAAAGCTCGCCAGCAAGCAGGAGAAGCTTGGCTTGCGGCCAGTGCCTATGCTTTTGATGGAGATCAAGTTTTACACCAACCTGAGGCTATTGCAGAAAGGGTTAAAAATGCTGATAGTTATGTACATCTACAAGACCTCGCTGAAACTGACATATTGCTTGCATCTGACTACGCCACCCATGAAGCAGGTTTTGCTGCAGCACAAAGCGTAACGGGAGGTGCCGCCGAGCTCTATCATCTGGACAACACGCGCCCCAATGCACCACGGGCCAGAACTCTAAGCGAGGAAGTTGCTCGGGTGGTGCAGGCCCGCGCCAGCAATCCCGACTGGATCGCAGGCATGCAACGCCATGGATTTCGTGGTGCTGCCGAAATCGCTGCGACGCTAGATCACATGGCTAGTTTTGCACAACTTGCGGGGGTGGTTGGCACCCATCTCTTTGATATGTTTTATGAGGCGACGCTCTCAGATAGCCACGTGAGCGCATTCCTATACGAAAATAACCCAGCTGCCTTTGAAGCAATGAAGAAAAAATTTGAAGCCCTACATGCGGCTGGACTTTGGATATCAAGACGAAATTCGGTTATTGCCACCTTTGAAGGGGCCACCTAATGCGTCCGTCAGCAAAAGGATGGTGTCCAGGGGCCTATGCGCCAATGACTTCTGGTGATGGATTGATTGTCCGTTTACGGCCACGCTTGAGCAGACTATCTTTGCATCAAGCCTTGGATATTTGTGATCTTGCAGAACGCCACGGCACAGGCGTTATAGAAGTTACGAGCAAAGCTAACCTGCAACTGCGCGGCATCAAACGAGACCAGTATAAAGATATTTTAGACTCTCTTTTGGCTCTTGGGTTGCTTGATGAGACCGCTGAAATTGAAAGCCGTCGCAATATTATTATTGCCCCAGATTGGGAACAGGGCTGCCTAAGCCAGGCTATCGCGAAAGAGTTTTATGAACGTTTGCCCGAGTTGCCAGAATTACCAGCAAAATTCAGCTTTGCGCTTGATGTTGGAAAAACCCGCCGTCTTGCCGCTATCTCGTCCGATATTCGAATTGAGCAGAGCGAAAATGGTGCTGTTTTAGTTTGTGCTGACAGTGCAGAGAAGGGTCTAACGGTCGCACCCAGCAATGCAATCACGGCGGCAATTAAATTGGCACATTGGTTCGCAAACACAGGTGGCAATGACCGCAAACGGATGCAAGCACATCTACAAACCCAGATTTTGCCAGATGAGTGGCAGACACAAGCCAGAACATCACATGATGCGCCCATCGCACCCGGCCGAAGTGATATTGGGTTTGTCCTGGGTGTACCACTTGGACAGACTGATAGCAAACACCTTAGACAATTACTGCTCTCGCACACACCCAACGGCATTCGTCTGACACCGTGGAGAGGCCTTATCTTTGAAGGCATATACAATATCACAACACCCCATTTCATTATAAATCATACCGACACTCTTTTGACGGTCCAAGCCTGTCCCGGTGCGCCATCTTGCAAAAGCGCAACGGTGGAAACCCGCAATCTGGCTCGTGCCCTTGCGGGTCAAACAAACGGAGTTTTGCATGTGTCAGGATGTTCAAAAGGCTGCGCGCACCCCAAAGCGGCCGACATAACACTGGTGGGAGAAAATGGTCAATTTTCACTAATCAAAAAAGGATGTTCCTGGGACAACCCATCACGCCGAGGTCTGAGCGCAGAAGAAATACTTAACTCAACGGATGTTTTATAATGGCACATAGCTATCAAACAAACGGCGCCGCGATTTATGAACAGTCGTTTCGAATGATCCGTGCGGAAAGCGATCTCGCGCGTTTTGATGAGCACGAAGAAATTGTTGCTGTCCGTATGATTCATGCAGCAGGAATGGTAGAATTATCTCAGTTTATTCATTTTTCACGGGGTTTTGTAATCAATGCTCGAACGGCCCTAGAAGGCGGGGCCCCCATTCTATGCGACGCACGGATGGTATCCGAGGGTATTACGCGGACCCGTCTTCCAGCCCAAAATGAAGTGATTTGCACGCTGCATGCCGAAGGCATTCATAACCTTGCCGGCAAAATGGAAAATACCCGTTCCGCTGCGGCATTAGAATTTTGGCGTCCCCAACTGCAAGGGGCCATCGTCGCCATTGGCAATGCACCGACGGCTCTTTTTCATCTTCTCAACATGCTCCAAGACCCAGACTGTCCACGGCCAGCCGCAATAATTGGTTGCCCAGTTGGATTTGTCGGCGCATTAGAGAGCAAAGATGCCCTTTGGGAGGCCCAGCCTGTTCCCTGCTGTATTGTAAAAGGACGCCTTGGAGGTAGCGCAATCACTGTTGCTGCAGTCAATGCATTGGCGAGTCGTAAGGAATGAGCAAAACTAACATGAATAAAGGCACGATCTTTGGCATCGGCTTGGGACCGGGAGACCCCGAGTTGATGAGCGTCAAGGCAGATCGCCTCATTCGCACAGCCAGTCATGTTGCATATTTTCGAAAAGCTGGACGCAAGGGTCATGCACGCTCAATTGTAGAGGGGCTACTTCACCCAGAGGCTATTGAATTTGCAATGGAATATCCAGTTACAACAGAAATACCGCTGTCAGATCCACGCTATAATGACATTTTATCTGAGTTTTACCAAAATTGTGCAAAGCATGTGCGCAATCTGTCCGATCGTGGACAAAGCGTATGTGTTTTATGCGAGGGCGATCCATTTTTTTATGGGTCCTTTATGCATCTTTACACGCGGGTCAAGCAAACGCAGCCTGTCACTGTTATTCCCGCCATTACCGGCATGTCGGCCGCTTGGACGCAGACCGGCATCCCTATAACATGGGGTGACGATGTTTTAACCGTCTTACTAGGCACACTGCCCAAGGAAGAACTAACGCATCGCATGGCTGATACAAATGCATTAGTCATCATGAAAATTGGGCGTAATTTTGAAAAAATTTGCGAGGCGCTCAAAGCAAACAATCTTTATGAAAAGGCCTGGCTCATTCAATATGCCGCTATGGAAAACAGCTCAGTCCAAAAATTGAGCGCTGTTAGTGAAAATGTAACGCCCTATTTCTCAATAATCGTTGTCCATGGTCAAGGGCGACGGCCGTAATGGGTTGGCTCAAAATTGTTGGGATGGGTCCTGGGGACGAGACTTTATTAACGCCGCAGGTACAGCACGCACTTGCCAAAGCAAGTGATGTCATCGGGTACTTTCCTTATATTGCGCGCGTAACTGAACGCCCTGGCCTTAGGCTGCATGGCTCTGATAACCGTGTCGAACTGGATCGAGCCAAGCACGCGTTGCAACTGGCACTAAAGGGCAACAAAGTAATTGTTGTTTCCTCTGGCGATCCAGGTGTGTTTGCTATGGCAGCAGCCGTATTTGAAGCCCTTGAAGACGGACCGGAAGCTTGGCGGACAATTGACATAGATGTTCTACCTGGCATCACTGCAATGCTTGCCGCTGCCGCGCGTGTCGGCGCCCCCTTGGGCCATGATTTTTGTACCATTAACTTAAGCGACAATTTGAAGCCTTGGGAAATTATAGAAAGACGTTTACGATTATCAGCGGAGGCCGATTTTGCAATGGCGTTTTACAATCCGCGCTCAAAATCTCGGCCGCAGGGATTTGAAAAGGCTCTACGTATTTTGAATTCTGTCTGCAAAGATACCAGACCCGTAATATTTGCACGTGCAGTTTCTAGCCCACAAGAAACTATAAATGTCGTACCCCTGACGGAAGCGACACCACAAATGGCAGACATGCGCACAATGGTCATCGTAGGATCCTCACAGACGCGGATAATTCAACGCCCTGACAAAAGCCCAATTGTTTATACCCCAAGGTTTTGGGCTCCATGAAACAACCACTGCAGCGCCTCCGAAATATCCTCAACTTCTTGACGTTCCCGATTCAGTTCAGGCCGATTGATCATGATGACTGGAAGTCCAAGGTAGCGGGCGGCATCAATTTTACTGCGCGCTCCAGTTCCTCCAGAATTTTTGGACACAAGCAATTCTATTTTATGGCTTTGCAAAAGGGCGATGTCATTCTCTATGGTAAAAGGCCCACGCGAAATAATGCTTTCAAAATTGGACAGAGGAATGTCAGACGTGGGGGGGTCAACCAGACGCAAGAGGTAGCGATGCTGAGGCTGCAAAGAAAATTCATAAATATGCATGCGCCCAACGGCGAGCATGACGCGACGCGCAGGAATTTGAAGCCAGTCAACAGCGGCAGAAATACTGTCCACACGGATCCAGGAATCGCCCCTTTGTACGGTCCAAGGCGGCCTGCTCAAAGCCAGCAAGGGCACTTTCAAATGCGCGCAGGAATCAACGGCATTGCGGCTCATTTGAATAGCAAACGGATGCGTAGCATCGATCACATGCGTAATCGCAGAGCCTTCTATATAGTCACAAAGCCCAGCTACCCCGCCAAATCCGCCGACGCGTTTTGGCAAGGGTTGGGGTTTGACTCGCTCAACGCGCCCCGCGTAAGACAAAATAGCGTTTACACCCGCATCACTGATTTCTTTGGCGAGGCGCGTAGCCTCTATCGTGCCAGCCAGTATAAGAAGATTAATTGCCATGTATGATGCTGCTTGGTTAACAATTGTTGGTATTGGAGAAGATGGACTAGAAGGCTTGCCACCTGCAAGCCTAAAGACACTTCAAAACGCCCAGATGATATTCGGCGCAAAGCGCCACTTAAAGTTACTGCCTGCAGAATTGGCAATAAAAGGCTTGGAATGGCCAGTTCCTTTCAAAGACGGAATTGCCCAACTTTTGGCTCAGAAAGGAAGCCCAACGGTTATGTTGTCTTCTGGTGATCCATTTTGGTTTGGGGCAGGGTCTGTTATGGTAAGCCATCTGGATGCGGGCGAGTGGCACACTCTTGCATCACCATCTTCTTTCAATTTGGCCGCTGCGCGTTTGGGTTGGCAGATGGAGCAACTCATTTGTCACGGTCTTCATGCTGCTCCATTCGAAAGAATGCGACGAGACCTGCAACTCGGGCAAAGACTATTGGTCACTTTACGAAACGGAACTTCAGTCGGCGAACTTGCCACATATCTCGTGAGCTTGGATCTTGGTAAGTCCATGCTCCATATTCTGGAAGCCCTCGGCGGGCCACGCATGCGTCACCGCAGCATTTCAGCCAACGAATATGACTTTAAAGATGTCTCGCATCCCGTTATGGTGGCTATCCATGTCCTTGGGCAAAAAACTTTGTCTATGGCGAGCGGTCAAGATGATGCAATTTTTCAAAACGATGGACAGATCACCAAACGTCCAGTGCGCGCTCTGACCATATCTGCCCTTGCACCAAGAGCCGGTGAGATGTTGTGGGATATAGGATCAGGATCAGGTTCCATTGCAATTGAGTGGCTGTTATGCCACCCCGCTTGCAACGCTTTTTCAATTGAACAAAACCAAACCCGAAGTCAGTGCATTTCAAGCAACGCAAAAGACCTTGGCGTGGATCGCTTAAAAGTTATGACAGGAGTGGCGCCCGGGTGTCTAGAGGCTCTCCCAATGCCTGATGCAGTATTTATCGGTGGGGGGCTTTCTAAAGAGTTACTTCAAGCATTAGAGGTACGTCTTCCTAAAGGTACGCGTTTGGTGGCAAATGCAGTGACGCTTGAAAGCGAATCTCTTTTAACCAGCTGGCATCAACGTCTGGGTGGCGAGCTTATGCGAATTGACCTATCTCAAGCTGAACCGCTTGGCTCAAAGCGCAGCTGGAAAGCCACATACCCAATTATTCAGTGGAGCGTCATCCTATGATTACAGCTGGATTTGGATTTCGGCAGGAGGCTGGGATTGAAAGCCTACTGGAGCTTTATAGCGAGCTTTGCAAAACCCATCTTGGCGAGGGTCATGTGAATGCCTTGGCAACGCACGTCCAAAAATCCCAAACAGATGCGTTTATTGAGTTATCACAGCGCACCGGGATTATGATTATCGCAGTCAGTGACGCGGAAATCGCCTCTCAAGACACCATAAATCATTCAAATTTATCTTTCCAATTATATAAGACTGGCAGCCTAGCGGAAGCCACAGCTTTGGCAGCAGCTGGAGTTAACAGTCGGCTTTTGGGTGGACGGATCGTCTCGCAAGACCGGCTAACAACCTGCGCCTTTGCAAAAGGAGACAACTCATGACTGTTCATTTTATTGGCGCTGGTCCAGGGGCGGCGGATCTGCTGACGATACGGGGTAGAGATATTATTGCTGCCTGTCCAGTCTGTCTTTATGCAGGCTCGCTTGTGCCAAAAGAAATTTTATCTCACTGTCCGCCAAATGCAAATATCGTCAATACAGCGTCAATGGACCTGAATGCAATCATTGAAGAAATAAAGAAAGCTGACGCTGCCGGGCAGGACGTGGCACGGTTGCATTCTGGGGATCTTTCCATCTGGTCCGCGATGGGGGAACAATTGCGCAGGTTGCGCGCCGAGGGAATCGCCGTATCAATGACACCAGGTGTGCCCTCTTTTGCAGCCGCAGCAGCAGCTTTGGGGACAGAGCTTACGTTACCGGGCATTTCGCAGTCTGTCATTCTGACCAGAACACCGGGTCGCGCCTCGTCAATGCCAAAGGATGAAACTCTTAAGAACTTTGCCGCAACAGGTGCCACTTTGGCAATCCACCTTTCGATCCATAATCTCGAACAAGTGATTGCTGATCTTACACCATATTACGGTACCGACTGTGCCGTTGCCGTCGCCTTTCGCGCCAGTTGGCCAGATCAAAAAATTATCCGTTCAACGCTGCAAAACCTGCGCGATGACATGCCTCATGGCATCGAGCGCACCGCGTTGATTTTGGTTGGTCAGGCACTCGCCGGAGAGGACTTTGAAGAAAGTTGCCTATACGCCACGGATTACGACCGTCGTTTCCGCCCACAATCAGCAAGTTCACCATTTAGCTCAGGACAAAACGAATGATACCAAACGGGCTTATGATCTCGGCTCCAAGTTCGGGAACTGGAAAAACCACGGTTATGTTGGGCCTCTTACGCGCGCTTGCAGATACTGGATTAGTCGTGCAGCCGTTTAAAAGTGGTCCCGACTACATCGACCCCGCGTTCCACCACGCGGCAGCTCGGCGTCCTTCTTACAATTTGGATAGCTGGGCAATGGATAACGGATTGTTGCACGCGATTTCAGCACAGGCTGATGGGGCAGATATAGCTATTTCGGAAGGGTCGATGGGCCTCTACGACGGCGTTGCAACAAAAGGCGCAAGCGGATTCGGCAGCAGTGCTGAGACTGCCACACGAATGGAATGGCCAGTGGTTTTGGTGATCGATGTTAGCGGTCAAGCGCAATCAGCAGCAGCAACAGCTCTTGGGTTTATGCACTATGCACCTGAGCTGCCATTTGCTGGTGTAATCCTGAACCGCGTAGCAAGCCCACGTCATGAACGCCTTGCCCGGCGCGGAATGGACAAAGCAGGCATTCCTGTTTTGGGCGTCCTGCCGCGTCGCGGTGATCTGGCCCTGCCCGAACGTCATTTGGGATTGATTCAGGCTATAGAACACCCCGATCTTGAAAAGGCGATCTCGAATTATGCAGAATTTTTGCGCTCTCATGTTGATATAGAGGCGATCAAAAATGCGTCTAAAGGCGCTCAACCTATTGTTCAAGGTGCACTTTCGCCGCCACCTGCACAAAGGATTGCCTTAGCCAGAGACGCAGCGTTTTCATTTACCTATCCTCACTTGCTGAAAGGCTGGAGATCAGCAGGTGCTGAAATACTTCCCTTTTCGCCTTTGGCCAATGAGGCTGTTCCCGACGCAGATTTAGTCTGGCTACCCGGAGGATACCCCGAACTTCACGCGGGCGTTATCGCTAGTGCCAATAGGTTCCTAACATCGCTTCGAAACCACGCCAGGGACAAACCAGTACACGGCGAGTGCGGTGGTTATATGGCACTCGGAGAAATTTTAATAGACGCAGACGGAACTCGTCACAAAATGGCAGGATTACTTGGTCTAATTACCAGTTATGAAAAACGAAAATTCCATCTGGGCTATCGACAAGCAGCCCTGAAGTCATCTGCCCTTGGTTTTGCAGCGGGAACGGAGCTGCGGGGGCATGAATTTCACTATTCCACTATCCTCGACGAACCCGATCAACCCTTGGCAGATGTATTTGATGCAGATGGCAATCCAGTGATTGAAACGGGGTCTGTGCGAGATCACGTAACTGGCACGTTTTTTCATATGATTGCCGAGGCAAAAAGATGACTGGCTTTGTGAGCTTTGTAGGATCAGGTCCAGGTGATCCTGAACTGTTGACGCTGAAGGCGGTGGATCGTCTTAAAGACGCAAAGGTTGTTTTATTTGATGACTTATCTTCCGGGCCAATCCTTGACTATGTGAGCAGTCAGGCCAATTTGGTCGGCGTAGGAAAGCGCGCTGGACGCCAGTCTCCTAAACAGCATCACGTCAGCCGTCTTTTGGTCGATTATGCATCACAGGGTGTGAAAGTCGTGCGACTCAAATCTGGTGATCCTGGTATATTTGGACGGCTAGAAGAAGAGATCACCGCCCTGCAAGACGCCAATATTTCGTTTGAAATAATTCCTGGAGTAACGGCCGCAAGCGCAGCGGCGGCTGCAGCCACGATTCCACTGACCCGCCGCCTCTCAGCGCGTAGATTACAATTTGTGACAGGCCACGATATCACCGGCTTACTGCCGGACGATCTGAACCTCAAGGCTTTGGCAGATCCATTCTGCACAAGCGTCATATATATGCCCAAACGAACTTTCCCCAATCTTGCAAGACGCCTGATTGAAAATGGTCTGTCCAAAGACACAAAAGCACTTTTGGCAGAGAGTATCTCGCTTCCAGATCAAAAACTGACCCATTCAACTCTAGAGCAATTGGCAGAGCAACTCAGTAATGAGACGGGATCGGCCCCTGGAATTATCTTGCTCGGCCCATTGGCCTAGAAGACAGGGAGATATGTTGGAGATACACCAAATATGTCGTGATTTATGTTGACCATTTTATCTGGCATGCTTAATTAAGAGTGCGGATGGTGCCTGCGTAACGATACGATGGTGAAACGGGAAGCCGGTAAGGAAGTTCTAAATCCGGCGCACCCCCGCCACGGTAGGAAAAGAGGGCGTTAAAAGGCCATTGTACCCACGGCATGAGAAGGCGGAGCACTCAATCCACTCTGCAAGCCCGGAGACCGGCCAACAACCGCACTAGATGTTTTAAAGTTCGACCCTAATATAATTTTAAAGTACTCACAGGATAGTGAGTGAAGGAATATAGGATGCACTTAGAACCCGGCATTGTGAATGGTGTAAAAATTGCATTTAGCTATGCAACAGCAGTTGGAGCTGGCGCTTATTAATGAAATTAGCTTTTGAAACGTTGAAAGCTGCAGGTCCTGCATCGTTTGCATCGCGCGCACTTCTTGCCATGGCAAGCACATTTACGTTTTTTCAAGTGTTGCCGCATTTCCCAGTTGGAGTGTCAGAGGTTCATTTTATCCTTGGCTCAACACTGTTCTTAATCTTTGGTGCTGCTCCTGCTGCCTTTGGTTTGGCCCTTGGTTTGTTGTTACAAGGCGTTTTGTTCGCGGCTGGGGACCTTCCTCAGTATTTTATCAACGTTACAACTCTTTTGGTGCCATTGTTTGCTGTCACAGCTATGGCGAAACGCATAATTGCGCCCAACACCGCCTATATCGATCTGACCTACACTCAGGCTCTTAAGCTATCGACCACCTGTCAGGCTGGCGTTGTGGCTTGAGTCGCTTTCTGGGCATTCTATGGCCAAGAGTTTGGCGCGGAAAACATCGCTGCAGTTACATCGTTTGGCGTCGCATACATGCTGGTCATCCTCATAGAACCAATTGCAGACTTAGCAGTCTTAGCAGGCGCAAAATCGCTTGCTTCACTAGAAAAAACGGGTTTAGTACAGGGCCGTGTTTATCGCGCCGAAAGTTTATCACACAACAATCACAGCCTCTGTTTTCACACAGGGGTCGCGATTTTTCAGGACGCCCTTTACATGATTGAGCTCTATCTCGTTGGCATTGGAATGGGCAACCCGTCTCACGTCACGGCAGCGGCAATTCAGGCGTTACAATCGGCAGATCTTATCTTGATCCCAAATAAAGGAGCCACCAAAGCCGATCTAGTTGATCTCAGATCAGAAATTTGTGAAAAGCTATTATCGCCCGTTCCACCCATAAGCTATTTTGATTTCCCATCTCGTGATCCAGCAGAACCTGACTATCTGAAACGCGTAAACGATTGGCACGACTCCATTGCAGGCCTTTGGCAAGACACCATCCACGCCACGCATTCAAGTGGCGGCAAAATCGCCTTAATGATTTGGGGAGATCCATCCCTTTATGATAGTAGTCTTCGTATTGCTGAGCGCTTGAAATTAAAAAATACAACAGTTAAAACTCATGTAATCCCAGGAATAACAGCCGTACAGCTTTTGACAGCAGCACATAGAATTCCTCTAAATGAACTTGGAGCCTCGGTCACAATCAGTACAGGTCGTCAACTACAAGCTAACGGTTGGCCAGAAGGATGTGATACATTAGTTGTCATGTTGGATGGTCAAACCGCATTCCAAACACTTGATCCTGAACAGTTTCATATCTGGTGGGGCGCTTACCTTGGCATGAAAGAAGAAATTCTTATTTCTGGAACCTTAAGCGCATGCGCTGACACTATCAAAAAACAGCGTTCTCAGGCACGAAAAAATCACGGTTGGATCATGGATACATATCTATTACGCAAAAAATAACTTCTAAAAAAACTCCTATTTATAAAAT
>JAOGIM010000013.1 GCA_028150825.1 Paracoccaceae bacterium | reverse complement strand
ACTCTATAGAAGCGGACGAAGATGCTGCGCAAGATTGGACAACTCATGTGGACGAAACTGCAAATTCGACATTGCTTCCAAAGGTAAAACATAGCTGGTATCTAGGGGCGAATATCCCAGGAAAACCCCATGTTTTCATGCCTTATGCCGGCGGTTTAGTTACGTATCGCAATATATGTAGCATTGTGGAGCAAGATGGTTACGCCGGATTTAGTATTTCTAAATCAAAAAATAAAACTGAAATAACAAAAATTGATTTGGACAAATTCCGCTCATTTTCTCTTGGCGTTTGAGAAATCATTCCTTTGCCATTCATATAATTAAAAGATAAAAACCGTTGTGATTTATGCATGCTAAATTCACCAATGACCTTTCGAGATAGTTTAAGGACAATCTAACCATAAAAAAAGACAATGACTTTAGAGCGCTGGATCTTGATTTTTTGTCATCCCCTCATGTGTGTTCTAATGTAGAGGATGTAGTCATTTTGGGAAACTTTCTACTGGGATTTCTGTCGGTACTTTTCCGATTGGACAACATTTCCTATATTGCTTTTTCTTTTATTTGGAAGAGTTAGTAATTAAAAGATATCAATCCTGTTCGATACTCCGACTCTCAATTCTCTTATTTTTCAAAACTGGCAACTTAATAGTTTGTATATGCCAATCTCAGGCCAGAGCTATATATTAAACGGCCTGTACTCGCATAGGCACTTGCCACGCGCTATAATATGCTAGACCGCGAAACAAATTACGCCTGTTGCAGTAATTGAATTCTAACAATAACTTTGTTTTGATGGGTTATCGCAGGTTACTGATCATGCGTTTTGATTAAAAAATTAAACATTTCGTTTTCCTTGAGTATTCGTCTCAAATTTCAGTTTTCTGTAACAAACAAAGATTAATGCAATAAGTGATGCTAAATAGGGCATCATTTCGGTAAATTGCTGAGGTAGCCCGAGACCTTGGATACGTAGCGCAACGCTATCTACGGAGCCAAATAGAAATACAAGGCCAAGTAGTGGAAGTGCTCGCCCTGCAGTAACCAGAACAATCACAACTGCAATCCACCCTCTTCCAGCGGACATATTTTCGACAAATAGACCAACGTTAGAGATCGATAATTGAGCACCGCCCAATCCACATAATACTCCACATAGAATTAGTGCTAAGAATTGGATTTTTTTTGAATTAACACCGCTGGCCTCGAGTGCAAGTTTGTTTTCACCTGCAGCTCTGAACCATAATCCTAATTGGTGGAATTTAAAAAAGAAGTGTGCGAATATTACTAAAACTAAAGAAATATAGAACAGTAATGATTGACCACTTATGAAAGGACCTAAGAATGGAATTTTTTCTAATAGAGGAATGTTAACTAGACTTATTTTATCGATATTATGGCTCTGAAATACGCCGCTCACCTTGAAAATTGCCCGCAGGAGATATGTACTTAAACCTAAAGCGATCAAGTTTATAGCAATGGAAACAACAATTGGATCGCCGGGTCTGCGCAGATGAAATTCGGCAAATAATATTGCCATAAAAACGCCACCGCATACCGCCGATAGTGTGCCCCACATTGCAGAACCGGTAAAATGACTTCCGAAAACTGCCATAAAGGCTCCCATTAATAGAAAACCCTCGAGAGCTATGTTAAAAACACCAGCCCTATGGCAAAGGGCGCCGCCCAGAGAGGCTAACAAAATCGGAACCGATATTCGTGCTACCGAGTCAGCAAATGCAGGGTCAAAAATATTTTCAAGTATTATTTATTCTCTCCCGTGTCTTGTTCAAACGCGGTTGGAACTTTTGATGCAACAAATAAAATAATCAATCCCTGAATAATGATTGCTATTTCTTTTGGGACATCTGCTGTTCGCTCCATTCCAGATGCGCCACTATGAATTGCAGCAAAAAAGAACCCGGCAGGAAGTATCGCCCAGGGAATAAGGCTAACCATTAATGCAGCCACTATGCCAGTCCATGCATACAGAGGCTGAACTAGCATACCATCTGTAAATCGGTGATGTAGTCCTAGTACAGCTATTGCACCAACTAAACCTGCTATGGAGCCTGATAGTGCAAGAGTTTTTAACGTGATTTTCTTAGTTTGAAGTCCTGAAGCATTCGCAAAATCTATTGAGAGGCCAGTCATTTTTGCTTTGTAGCCTCCAACTGTACGATAACAGTAGAAAAGAACCAAACCAAACATTAACAGAATGAAAATGAAGCCGATATCCAGTCTTGTTGTTGGTAATAGTGGTAACCATAATGACTTTTCGATCAAATGGGTTTGTGACATCCCCGAGGACACATCTCGAAGAGGATGGTTTACAAAGTAAGAGGCAATGTATCTGGCTGGGTAATTTAGCAATAGACTTCCTACTAATATTGGAACTCCTAGCCATAATTTCATGGCTCCCGATACTACCGCCCAAAGAGCTGCCGCCGTCATCCCGGATAATATTACAAGAAGAATTCCCACAGCACCTCCAAATGGCAAACTTATTGCCACAAAAGCACTGGCTAGACCGCCAATTACAAGTTGGCCTTCCCCACCAATATTAAATAGGCCAGCGCGAAAGGCAATTAATGCAGCAAGTGCCATCCCGGTTATCAGCGCGGCTCGCGATACCGTTACTAATAAATATGCAAAATTACGGCCCCCAAATGCTCCTTTGAAAAAAGCAACTATAGATTCAAAGATATTAGCGTCGGCCAACCACAGAAGAAATACAAAAACAAAAATCAATAAAATTGGGGCTGTTAGTAAAGAAGAAATTTTATATTTCATAAAATATTTATCATTTAATTATAGATATTTTCAGTTTCTTGACTTTTGAGACGGATGGTTCTCGTTTTGGGTAAGCATTAAATCTCCTAATTTTTTTACCGTGACCTCGGCTGATTTTAATGGTTTTGATAATTGCCCATCCGACATAACATGGATATGGTCTGAAAGCCCCATTATTTCTTCAAGCTCATTCGAAACCAACAGAATTGCGTGGCCAGCATCACGCATTACGATAAGTTCTTTGTGTATTTTATTGATCGCCCCGATATCAACACCCCAAGTAGGGTTTTCTACAATTACAACTGGCTTTTTCTGATTTAACTCACGGGCTACTACTAATTTTTGTTTATTGCCACCAGACATTGTTCTAACTTTAGCGCTAGCACTCTCAACGCGAATATCGAAATTATTTATAAGTTTTTTTGTAAATCTACCTATGTTCCCTAGTTTCAAAATAAATCCATTGGAAAATTCTTGGTTGTCAATTTGCGAAATACAAGCATTTTCACAGACACTCGCATCTAAAGCTAGGCCGACGCGTTGGCGATCCTCGGGAACATAGGTTAATCCAAGCTGTCTTCGTTCCCAGACTTCCTTTCCCGTTATATACCTATCATTAAGAATAATATTTCCTGAAATAGTATTACGCAATCCGATAATGGCCTCTACCAAGGGCGCCTGCCCATTTCCAGAAACTCCGGCTATTCCAACTATTTCACCAAGCCTGACTTGTAATGAAACGGGTTCGTTTCTTGTTGCAATTCCGGGTATCACAATGCGTTGTAATTCTAACCCTATATTTCTTGGATTATGTTTCTTTCTCTTTATAGGCTTTGGTAATTTACCTCCAATTATATTTTCTTGGATCGCATCTTTAGAAGTGTGTTGCAGTAACTTACTTGATATTAGCTTTCCATCCCTCATAACGCTTACTCTGTCTGCAATCATCATCACTTCATCAATTTTATGAGTGATCAGTATAATTGACTTTTGGGATAATTTAAAATTTGACAACGTCAAAAACAACGCATGTTTTTCACTTGGTGTGAGAACTGCAGTTGGCTCGTCAAGAATCAATAACTGAGAGTTTCGATATAACAATTTAAGAATTTCTACTGCTTGCCGCTGCCCAACAGAAAGATGCGAAATTTTTTGTGTTAGATCTATTTTCAAATCATATTTTGAAATTAAACTTTGTACATTGATCGTTGCCAAATTAAAATTTACAAAACCGAATTTACTCAAAGGCTCTGAGCATAGAATTACATTTTCAAGAACTGACATGGTTTCTTGCAGCATAAAATGTTGATGTACCATACCAATCCCAGCTGAAATTGCATCTGCTGGAGAGCACCAATTTTTATGCGTGTCATTAATCAGGATTTTGCCTTCATAATCGTTATTTAGGCCAAAGAGCACAGACATGGCTGTGCTCTTCCCTGCCCCGTTCTCACCAACTAATGCATGAATCTCCCCGGGTAAAAAGCTTAATGAAACATTATTTACAGCACAAAAAGGCCCAAATTTAACAGAAACCTCATGCAACTCTGCCTTCATTTGATAACAATCTTACTGAGTAAACATTGGATCAGATAGTTCAAGAGAGCCACTTATAATCTGGGCCGCGACATCTCGTAACTTTGCAATTACTTCCGGTTCGTGAGCCACGAGGCACTGGCTCGTTGATAACTCTTCTTTATTTAAGGCCATTACGGACATTCCACCTTCTTTTAAACCAACTGAGGAAACAGATGATTTAGCACCGTTCATTATTGCATCGACTGAATTGAGTAGTGCTGCATCTACGCCCTTCAAAGTATTATCTATCACAAAGCCAGGTGCGTTCACGCAGCGATTGACATCGACTGACAGAACTTTAAAATTTTGTTCCTGAGCGCCTTCAAAAACTCCAAAATCACCACCAGCAGTTGCTGTAAAAATGATGTCAGCTCCAGCTGCATTCATTGCTAGAGCTTGTTCTTTGGCTCTCACTGGATCACCGAAAGGATTATCTCCTCCGACCCAACGTATCTCTACTTCAATATTTGAATTTATGGATTTAGCGCCATCGCGGTAAGCATCTGTATAACGATGTAGAAAAGGAATATCTAATGCCCCAACCACCCCAATCTTATTAGTTTTTGTCATCATGCCAGCAGCAACGCCTGTTAGATAACTGGCTTCATATTCTCTAAAAACAGCGCAATGAACATTTTCTGGTAGATCGGCAAGACACTGATCAACAATGAGGAAATTAACGTTTGGCGCTGTTGGCGCCAATTCTGTTATAATATCATTGAATTCAAAGCCTAAAACAACGATAAGACTTGCTCCTTCATTTAACGCTGCTTCAACATTTTCTCGTCTGGCTACGGCTGTCGTACTTTCGTAAGTTTGAACATCCGCGCCATATTTTTTGGCAGCAGCTTCTATACCGATTTTTCCCATTTGCAAAAAAGCATTCACGCCTATTGGATCAGGAGAAACATAAACAAAGAATTTATCTGCTGCTTTCACCATGGCGGACGATGCAATTGTGCAGATGGCTGCTGTCATAAAATTTCTAATAAATCTCTTCATTTAGTCACCTTTACTTCGATTTTGTTGAGTTTGATTGAAATCAAATTGAACGAACTCTGACCCTAAAGTCAAATAATTTTGAAATAGCCATTCCTGTTAAACGTACCTTCACTGTCGAACAGTTGGAAGAAGGCTCTGCAAGTAAACTGATTGAAGAACTACTAGGTATCTTGAACTGGATGATCAAAGGTTGTCTGGATTGGCAAAAGCCAGACCTTAATCGACCGCAATTAGTGTTTGATCAGGTGAGTTCTTATAGGACTGAAGTGGATAGTATTACAGAGTTCATCGATTGCAAATTTAGAGTAGAGGCGGATCTAAAATACCTTGACTCTAAATTGCACGAGGCTTTTCGCCATTACTGCTAAGGCCTTGGCAGTAAGCCGCAGTCTACAAATGCCTTCAAGAAAGCCTTGGGCAAACTTACAAACCTTTATCAAGCGCGCACTCTTAGTGGGATGCAATGACACGCCATACGGCCTATGAAGTAGTTCTAATTCAAGATCTGTGCAGTTAGTTTTGTCTTTGTAGGCATTGGAAAACTTTATTTTGGGAAATCTCTGGAGACTTTTGGGATTTGCTAACACTACCTACACTGCCTAGTTTATTATCTCCTTTCTTTAACGAGGAAGTAATATTAATGTGTAGATAACTCGTCCTATAAGCAGATCGTACAAACAGTCCCCAACCACTGGTCATATAAAACCGTAAAGCCTAGGCATTGATACCAAATACCCTGGCTGACGATTATCGAACCTCAATCTTGGGTTAGAGTGGTTAAAATATTGCTTATACCCGCTGGATCACCACCTTATCCTAGTAATTAAGATGATGATATCGGACTTCTACCCTGATAGCCTTTCCCCAACCTGTCGTGAGGGTTTTAACGCTAACTTTCAAAATGTTTAGAAACAGAAAGGAAAGTGGACCTTCGCTGCATTTCGCATTCTTCAATAGCTTTTGATCCATAAGTGTCTTTTTCGCAGTTAGATTTAATACTCAAATTACCTTTTAGAGCCCAACAAACTTTGTCCAAAACGATGATTTATGCTCGTGTCGGACTCTCAGCTCATCAAGGTACTGGTCGTGACTCGGAAACGTATCGAATGTGTCGACCTCGTGCGCAACCGCACCACAATCATTCAGGTGATCTGCTGCATTCCCGTATCGCGACGTACGACCATCAGTAAGAGCGAAGTCGATCATTGTGCGCCAAATCAATGTTGCTGCGAGTGGATGTCGTTCTCTAAGAGTATCAGCTACCGGTGTCAGCAACTCGTAGTGGTCACCGTCCAGTTCATCCGCGCGTGCCTCAACCAATTGGGCAGCCGTCAATAAATCAGACCACTTCAAGCAGAAATGCAGAGCTCGCATAACATCAGGATAGTTTAGCGCATAAGCGCGGGCGCGATCTTCAGCTTCAAAATCCTCAAAATCGGGTAAACCTTTAAGAAAAGCGCGCAAGTGATCTACGCTCAGTCCGTTCTCAAAACAAAGCCAACGATGTGCTTGAGCGTCATTATGGTGACCAAGCACCATCAATGTCGAGATATAAGCATCATCCCATTGCTCTTGACCAAAGCTGCCCCCATCATCTGTAACATTGTTTAAAATCGCCAAAGCATCTTTGGCGTTACTATCTTTAAGCAAGAGCATAGCAATCTCTGCAGCAATGACTTTGTCGCGCTGGTCTTCTGGCGAATACTCCCTGATATAAGCATAGGTATCCCCAGTCGCCGTTGCAATTTCTTGCAGGCACTGTTGAACAAAGCGCTGCTTTCGCTCGGCGCCGTGATCTTCCCCATCCCATAATTCTCGCAAGAAAAGATTGGCCTCATCTTCAACTTCTGGTTCAAAGGGTGGTGTATGAGCAAAGCACTCAACATGCGCCTTGAGATATGATAAGCCTGCCTCGCCAAGCGTAGGTGCCAAAATACTAATGATCCCATCCCATTCGCCATATACATTGTCCGAAACTGTCGTCCAAACACGATTGGCAAGTGTTTCAGAGTCAATGTCTGTGCACGGTGCAATATCTGCAAAATGTAGGATTGCAGATCGGAAGACCTCACCAACATGAGCGCGCCGGTCATCTACGCGCTCATAAAGTGATGGTGCAAGCTCGATAAATTGCCACAGAAGATCAAACGCCATTCCCTGATCTTCTTGTGAAATTTTATCGACGATCATCAATACCTATGTATTGAGATCTTTGACCAGAGTTTTGCGTTTACGCCAGCTTACGAAGCTCTTAGACTTGCGTAGGGAGGCAAATCGTTTGCGGACTTCATGGACAAGTTCTGTTGCACCAAGATTATGAACCAATTCCAGACGCAGACGGCGTTTGATATCTGCGCTGCCTTGGCTGACCTCCATTAAAAGATCGGCCAGGCGATCAGCGCCAAGATCAGCAAGATTGGCCTTGTTTAGGGTTTTCTTAGACATGCATTTAACTTAGCTTTTTTTGTAGGGCTCCATTATTGGAAGGTAGCGTTATTTATAATGTTCGCAACGACCCCCGAAAGATCGCAAGCGTTTTGCGCTAAGCTCCATAGCTGCCTGCTTTAAGCATATCCTGCATCAGAGCTTATACCTCTTTTTTCTGAAGGCTATATTCACACTTAATATCGGCAAAACTTAGGTGGTCAGATAATGCCAATGCCACAATGTTTTTCAGATGTGCGTCGGTCAGTTCGTAAACCTAAGTCAATTTCCATGCTTACTAATCTCAAAGTAATCCTGCGTCCTGTAGAATGTTGGGAATGTTCTTCTTAACTTTAAAGAACCCCGCTGTGGCATGTGGCCAAATCAACTCATCCCAAGGCCGGCGGAGTTCCGTAAAACTGATCTTGGCGGCATCAAGTGCAGGGGTTGCCGCATTGATCCAATCTCGCAAATAGCCTTCGGGGATGTAAGCTGTGATAATCTGTTTAGCGCCCGCACGTTCCGCGATACGTGCAAGGTCTGATGGAATGCCGGCGCGCAGCGATTGATGCCTGTATTCTTGCCGTTTTGCCGTATCTTTAAGTGCACCTGCTTCGAATTCCTGAACAGATTTTGATACAGGCTGGTATGACCGAAGATGGCTCGACACCAAAGTTGCATTTTCGACTATATTAAAACGGTCCAAATCTAGATCTTCTGGACGGGAATCATCTGCGGTGATTAGCAAAAGAGATGGAATGTTCAGTTTTGGGGGATTAGGCTTACGCAACGGTTGAACGGTTGGCAGTCCGTCTGGTTCCTGCGCTTCTAGACCCTCAACGACATTTGTTAAATCGCCTCTGCGCGGCTCAAATCTGCGATTGGTGAATTTGGCGATATTCCAATCTTGCGCATTGTACGGTTTGCCTCTTGTATGCAGGCCAGAAACCCAACGCCAACCCAGCGTGTTTGAGGCCGCGTCACCGTCCAGCAAATGCCGCAAAAAAAAATCAGCCCCAAGCCGCCAAGGTAGGTTCAGGGTAAAAATCCAGATTGATGCGAACCACATGCGAGCATGGTTGTGTAAGTATCCAGTCTCCACCAACTCTTCGGCCCAAGCATCGAAGTAATCCAAACCACTTTTTGCAGACTCTGCAGCTTCAACATTACGGCGCAAACTTCTGTCGCGTTCTAGCGTCCGTAGGTCGGCGTCTAATCCTTTGCGATAAAACTCCCAAATCTGCGGGCGGCGCTCTAACCAGCCTTTGAAGTAGCCACGCCAAATAACCTCTTGGACGAACTTTTCAGCCTCGTCAGGCCCATGCGTCTGCAACGCCAGTGTAATAACATCCTGCTCCAATACTAGTCTATGGCGAATGAACGGCGATAACAACGACACATCCCGATGCCGACCAGCGCCACGGTCATAGTTACGCGCGTCGGTATAAGTGCGCCCCATTTTTGGAATGAAACGCTTCAACTGCTCCTCTCCTGCTTGACGGGTGGGCGTAAACAAGGTTGTTATTGAGTTGTCAGGTGTCATTAAGGTACTCTTTTCATTCTTACTTCAATAACTAGCCACAAAAGCCTGAAAGTCGAGGACGTGCTTGGTATTTTTCCAAACAATACTAAGTTATAATTACGAAGGTATATATGACCTAGATGCCTGATCAACTTGACCTTTTCCCTGAACCTCTTGTGGCAGAATATCTTCGCCTAACGCGTGAAGAGATGCCACGCTTAGCCCGCTCATCGTGTGCCGATTGGCCCGTTCAGGAAGATCACTGTTTTCAACGCATCGTTTTGGATTCTGTGTGTGGCGGAGTGTGGTATGATCATTTGGCGCGGCCTGCCTGTAGAAACATGACCCAAGCACAATTGCGGCAGGCCATTGCCTTATGTCGTGACATCATTTCAGATGAAGCCGATTTAAAGGACCTGAACGCGCAATCCCTCGTCTGGCGCGGCAAAAGCCTTAGTTAATTTGTAGGTATAGCTGTGCCAAAAGCACAACAGTCAATTCTGCCAAGATGATTTTTACAAGTTGCATAATAATTAAAGCTCCATGCACGCATGTGAACATGATTTGATCATTCTGGAGCGTCGTCGAGTTAATCTGGGGCATCAAGACCTGAAGCACATCAATCGTAATCAAAACACATCATTTCGAGCAGAATAAACTCATTTGCAGACAGTTTGTACGCAGCAGGCAAAGATATTGCCAATAGTCCCATTACTGGTCTGTTTTGGGCTCAAAGTGGTCAATTGCGGCAATTTGGATGAATGGCGACTTAAGCCTAATCCAATTTGTTGCAGGAATATTGTGCGCAAATTTGTTTAACAAGGATAAACGGCGAGGGTTACTTAGCCCAATTACTAACGTTGAACCGCAGGACCTAGGACTGCTGATCGTGGTCTTTGTGTCGATTGAATTGATAATTAGCAGACTGGCGTTGGTGTTGACCCCTTTACGCCTAATGTGGGCTATAGCAGTCGACGCCTTTGTGTCCTATTCTTAAAATTATGTTTGATCCTTTTACCATCTTTGCCATTTCAGTAACATTCGTCATCGCTGGAGGTGTGAAGGGTACAATTGGGCTTGGATTACCCTCGGTAAGCCTTGGATTACTGGCCGCCACACTTGACTTGCCGACAGCAATGACCCTGATGATCGCTCCTTCCTTTTTCACAAATTTACATCAGGCAACTGTGGGTGGTTATGCAGGTTTAATTCTGCAGCGAATCTGGCTCTTTCTCCTGATCGCGACCGCGACTGTGTGGCTTGGGGCGACCGCTTTGACCAGAGTTGACCTTGATGCGCTAACAGCGCTGCTTGGGTTTTTACTGGTTGCTTACGGTGGGCTGAACATCGTCGGTATTCGCCTTACGATCCCTGCGTATAGTGAAGGATGGACAGGACTATTGCTTGGCGCAGCAAACGGCATCCTTACTGGGATGACTGGCTCGTTTGCAGTGCCGGGTGTGATGTACCTGCAGGGCATTGGACTGTCACGCGACATGCTGGTTCAGGCTATGGGTATGTTGTTCACTGCGTCTACAGTTGCTCTGGCCTTTGCGCTAGGTATAAACTCTCTACTATCAGCTGAATTAGGAATCGCCTCTCTTCTTGCGGTCGTACCATCCCTGATTGGCATGTGGGCAGGCCAGAATTTGCGGCGACGTTTGTCAGAAGCACAGTTTCGCAGCGCATTATTTATTGGCATTATTCTGCTTGGAATCTACGTTTTAATTGCCGCGGCGGTCTGATTAAGATTTTGATCTATTAATCCAATCAAAGAAACCTTCTATTCTGCTGTGAACTCAAATTTGCAATCGATTAATCTGAAAAGGCCAGAAACTAAAAATTTTAATGGCTACGTTCGTAATTCTGTAACTATCAGTATCAGAGCCTCGTGTGAATTCAACAGCAAAGAAATCTTGCCAATCTGCGATGACGCGGTGGTCTCCTGTAAAATCTATACAATCATTTTAAAATTAGTTTTAATATGTCGCCAAACACTCATCAAGAGTTGTCATCGATTAATCTTAAAGGTTAGTGAAATCTTCGTAATAGATGTCTGTAAACGCCTCAATTTTTCAATTATCGAATGCGTGAAAGACTTTTACAACAAAACTCATTTTTAAGATTTCCCATATGCATCATAATTGAAGATAAAATTGTTTATGACTTTCCTGAAAAATGTACCCAGTTTCGGAGATAGTGTGTCCCTGTTCTTCAGACTACAATTGCAGCATATGCCGATGTTCGTCCAACCAAGTTAAGCCGGCAGGAATATTTTCGGTGGCATCCTCATTTGTAGCCTTGATTGAGAAAAAAACGATCTCTTCATCCACCACATAGGTCAAATACTGTGCCATTGAGCCTCGTTGGATTGAAGCATCACAGACTTTCTTGTGAGCATCCATAAATTCATTCATAAACTTTGGTTTGGGTCTCATACGAATGGTTGTCGCAAAGCGCATGATTGCTCCAAGGCGTTATTATCTATTTGGCCTGTTGAAAACTGCCAAAAACTTTTAGCGTGTTACTTAAAAGGAAGGCTTCCTGATGTCTTAGTTTTCGTTGTGTCTCACGCTTTCAGCAGAGTTCCTTCACATACGGTCGAATATATTACATTCCTGGTACTAAAGGTCCATAATCCTAGCGTGATGATCAACAAGATCGGACGCAACATTACCAATACCAAATTCAAATTATCTGATATAACTTCTACGTAATCCCAGCCACTTTTTTTCTCAGCACCGATAGTTTTTTGTTTTTGTCAAGATACCTATGGAATAATAACCCGAGCAGTCCGCCATTAAAGTTAATCTGAACGACTTTGTTGTCCTTCTCGTAGTAGCCAGTCGCGGCAAATCCTTCTGATCGTTTCAGCCAGCTCTTAGTAATCCGAAAAACAAAAAAGTTAAATAATCTTTGACCCAAATTTGATACTGGCCAGTTTCTATCTTGTGCTCCTAACGTTCCAAGGCAACCACATTTTAGCCTGCCTACGTTTGAATGAAATCATCAAAGGTCAGTTCTCGTGAGTAGTCGCATTAGTATGTATTGAAGATGGGATGATTAATATTAGCGTTATGACTAACATAGAATATGTCAAACACTTGGACAAATCGGCAACAGTACTAAAAAGTATGGGTCAAAGTAACATTTCCAAAGAACTAAGGGAAGCCAGCTGACGTATTAGAAGACTCAAGGCTGAGAATGAGAACCAAAAATAGTTTCGCATTATCTCTAGGATACCTGTTTTTTTTCGTGGCTTGGCAGCTTAATCCTACTTTAAACAGCAAGCACCTAATGCGTGGGCCAAGAATGGGGCCACACGTATACATATATAAAGACTACAAAAGATGAATTTAGTAGGATAGCGAGGTTAATACCTGTTGAATAGTAGGGCAGAATGAAGTAAAAATTATTTGATTAATTTACAAGAAAACTAGTTTTACAGCATGACAGAAGGTAAAAATAATCGCAAAAAAACGGAGTTTCCGATGAAAGATTTCCCGCAACTTATAAAAGAAGCAAATGAGCAAATAAAAACTGTTTCAGTGGATGACTTAAAGTCTCAAATTAATGACCCAAATCTTATTATTATTGATGTTCAATCCAAAGAAGCCGTTGAAGATAGCGGCATGATACAGAACGCATTACACGCTAATCGTGGCTTTTTGGAGTTTTATTTTGATCAAAGGCCAGATAATCCATTCAAAAAAATAGAAGTAAAACGTGAAAACAAAATAATTGTTTATTGTGGCGCAGGAGGACAGGGGGCGTTAGCAACAAAAACGCTTCAGGACATGGGGTTTCAAGACGTAAGTAACTTAAAGGGTGGCTCAGGCGCTTGGGTCAATGCAGGAAACAAGCTCATGAAGTAATGATCTAAATTACACTGACGCAGTTAAGGCTTTCACAGTGGACGGCTTAACCACCTAGTCGAAAAAAGCCCCACTTGGAAGAGAGCTTTATATTCATTTATTGATGAGTTTATTCATTAGTCTTTAGCTACTGCCTCGGTCGTGTATTCCATGATAGGTTTGCGATGTAAGACATTACAATGTCTCTACCATGCTTTTTGCACCCAGCAGAAAGTGCAAATGGCGTAGACTTCATTGACGAAAGCAACTGTGCTGTTACAGTTTTCGTTTTAGCTACACAATGTCGCGGCAGTGTGCTGCACTATGTTGCCTGACACCGCACGAGACTTTACTCCTTAAAAAATCCACGAGATTTGCTTTGGGTGGTTCTTGCAAATGAAGCTGCTGCGTCATTAAATACATTTAGCAGAAATTAGTTAACGGTACTCATATGTCAGTTGATAGGATTTTTAATGCAGAGTATAACTCAGAACAAGGCTCGCATAAGTTGGGAAATAAGTATGCCGAAATTTTTACAAGTTTTGGCCAACAGCCAAATACTCGTTGCTTGTTCTAAAACGTCCAACGCCAGCCATCATATATAGCTATTTTTACTGATGAAGAAACAGCAGAAAAAACGATACCATTAGAAAAGTTTACGGAATCCTTTACGCATTTAATGTCAGATATGATGTTTTTTGAGGGAGTAGTGATCTTTGTATGGGATGTTGACAAAGGGACTGCGGAAAACACATTTAAGCAATTTACTTTTAAGACTGAAGTACTGCGTTTATAAAAACAAATAAATGATCAGATCGTTGAGTTAAAAAACTCCATAATGTATGGTTTTCCGCGTTTCAAACAAACTACCATCTCAATTCCCATAGCGCAGAAAAATCTGGAGTACCACACTGATGTAAAAATAGAATATATCGGCCACTTTTCTGATCCTGAAGTCGCTTTGGACGCAGGCAGTATTATAAACCTTACCCTTGATAGTGGAGGTAAGTATGTTCCTTATTATGCCAGTGCTGCAGCTTTTTTTCCAAATGATCCGAACCCGCAATCTGCCGGAGATATTTTTTTACTTCTGGGCTGAATGACTCATTATCCAGTGCAAATCTTGGAGACCAGTATTTCTTTATTCTTTTACATGAAATGGGTCATTCACTAGGCCTGAAGCATCCACATGACGATGGTGGAAATGGAAACCCTACTTTTGATCAAGTCAATTTAAACCGATTTGATTATGACCTCTTCACCGTCATGTCTTATAATGACCAGCTTGAGGATTATAATTTCAAATATGATCCAGCCTCCTTTATGTTGTTTGATGTTTACAAGCTGCAGTCTCTGTACGGAGCCAATACATCTACAAATTCTGGTGATAATCGCTTTTTGTTAAAAGACGAAACCTATTACACTACTATTTATGATGCTGCCGGAAATGACACAATTGATATGTCTAATTTTAGCGCTGGGGCCACTGCGGTATTGGGGGACTGGTCGCCCTCTGACGGGACTTATTTGAAAGCTGGATATATTGCATCATGGAGGCTGGATATCCAGGATCCAACGACATTAATCTGGCTTTTGGGGGAATATGAAAATGTTATTGGTACTAACTTTGGTGACGAGATTTGGAACCAAAGTCATGATAATGTCATTAAAGCGGGTGCTGGGGATGATATTATTTACCTTTGGAAAGGTGGTGCTGACAATGTCTATGGCGGCACAGGTCAAGATGATTATTACGTCTTCCAAACTGATGGGCATGCGGTAATCAATGATTTTGTGCCTGGAGAAGATAGTTTCGTTATTATTCACGAAGGTGGTGATTTTGTTTCATCTGAATAATATTCAAGCATTATCAGTGCTGATGGCGACTTGGTTATCAATTTAACTGATATTGGTAGATTAGAAATCACAGGTGTTAATGAACTGCTTGCATACTCAATTACTGAAAATGATAGCAAAGATTTTGTTTATTTCGAAAAGTATCAAGACTTGTTTGAGCTTCATATTGATAGTTTTTCCTATTTTGATAGTGCAGTTGAAGAAATATTGAACGGTAAATCCAGTCAAAAGTTTACAATAACTTTTGAAAATATTGAAACTGAAAACCCAAACTATCAGGGCAAGCAATATGTGGATTTTAATTGGATTGATGCAGAATCTTTGTGGGTGTCAGAGCGGAATGGGAAAAAGACGATTGTCGGGCGTCATGACTTGATGTCAGAGATTAACCTTAAAGCGAATTACGACTATATTGGGATATATATTGCCACCGACAATTTATGGGTTGGCGAAGATTTTCCACTGGCAGATGTGGTTCTGATTGCCTAAGCAGATTTGATCTTTAAACTTAGAATTTTAAATTTCAAAATGTATTTTTGGTTTCTTGAACCAAGGTTTTTTACATCTGTATGTTTATTTCTTGTAATTAAGCTCAATTAAAAAATGTATTTTAAATTATTTTTTTCAAAAATAATTTGTTTACCAAGTTATAGAATGTGCGAACGTTGCCGTTTATGTTAATGAAAATGTATCATATCTGTTTGGTCGGTTTAAAAAATGAAAAAAGAAAAACATGAGCTTGTTAAATTTCGCAAAAATAAACTGATATTTGGGTTATCGCCCATTGGTTTTTTGACGCTTGTTGCATGTGGTGGGGAATCAAACAAAACGGTCAAAATTGATACTTCAGTTACTGGCCATGTTATTAAAGGCCCGCTGAGCGGCGCTTTGGTATTTCTGGATTATGATGGTGATAAAGTTCACGACTCTATTGAGCCTTCTGTGCGAACGGACTCGACAGGTAGCTATACTATTACTAATAGCGAGGCAAAGTACGATCTCGTTGCGTTAACTGATTTACAGACCCTGGATACCAGTTCTGGCACAATATTGCCTGGCCTCACGCTAACGGCGCCAAAAGAAGCAAAAGTTGTAACACCCTTCACCACATTAATGAAAGAAGGTGATTTCACAAGTGCCCAAATTGCAGAAGTTTTACAAATTCCCATTGAGATAAACCCGCTTACGTTTAATCCGTACACACACTACCATGATATTTCTGGTTTAAATGTTGAAAAAGTGGGCATGCAGATCATTACTGTTGTCGAAGCATTTGCGGCTGCCGCAGAGGGTGCTGGCGCCAGTGAGGCTGAAGCATTCAAGGCTGCGTTGGGTTCTGTGACTGATATAGTCAAATCGAAAGTGTCAAAAATCGATAATGACACTGCGACCCTCGCAGAACAACGATTGGATTTAACCAAAACTGATGACCTGATGCTGATTAGCAAGCAATTTTCCGCAAAGACTGCGGCTATCTCTGGTGTTGATAATAATGCTTTGGCCTCAATGAATATTGACACTCTATCAGCAATAAAGAATGTAAATGATAAAATAGAGTCAATAACTGATCTGACATCCACTGCGTCGAAAGGTGTTTTTTCTTTAACGCAAGTTTTGGCCGATCAGGTACTGGTGGCAACCCAAGCAGAAACGGACATTACAGGTACTGGTGATATAGCGTTTTCGGCTAAGAGTGTTTTAGATGCAGCTGCTGTAAATCAACCACCAACAGATATTACCTTGAGTGCGACTGCTATAAATGCGGTGTCTAGAACATTGATTATCGGCACATTGACGACAACAGATGCGGACCAGAACCCTGGGATTGATTTTAAATATGAGCTTGCGAATGTTCCGGGATCTGATCATGCAAGTTTTTTCAGTATTAACCAGGCAACGGCCGAAGTATCGTTAATTTCGCAGTCTGACTACGCAACCAAACCAATTTACAACGTAACCATTCTTTCGACAGACGATGGAGGGAAAACCTATTCTGAAACCTTTGTAATCGAAGGCTATAACACGCGGACATTAACTGCCGGTGTAGACACTGGCGCTACATTCATAACCACGGGTGGGAATGATACGTTTTTTGCGAATACGAGCGGGCATCTAGCTACTGGCGATGTGTTGGATGCTGGAACTGGTACAGATAATTTAGTGGCAGTACATTCAACGGGTTCTACGAGTACGACAATTAATCCAACACTGTCTAATTTTGAAAGCATAGATATAACGTTAACGGATGGTCATTCCACAGCTACAACAACCACGCTGAATTTGGATAAATCTCCAGGCATCAAGTCTGTCACATTTAAAAATAACTCTTTTAATACAGCCGCTGAAACTGTGGTGTTGTCTGGCGTTAGCACTTCCACGGCTATGACAATTTCGGACCCAGCCGGCGCTGCATCAACTCGGGCAAATAATTATACAGTCACCTATACTGGTGTGACCGGTACGGTCGATTCAGCAGACGTAAATGTTAAAATGACGGCTATGGATGGTGAATTGGGCACAATATCCATGGCTGGTATTGAAAGTGTAACAGTGAACTCATCGGGAGGTTTCGACGCAAGCTATAGTCTGGCAACACCTAATGCGACAAGCCTCACTATTAATAACGAAGCTGATCTAACATCGACAGACTCAAATTCTGGAACAGTAAAAATTACGTCCAATTTAGCCGAAACGCTTAATATTAATTCTCTTGGTGATATTATTGTAAGCGACAATACTAATAAGCTGAGCAAGCTGACATCAGTAAACATTAACAGCCAGACAGCAAATAAGACTGTAGATTTGACTTCGCTGACAACATCAGCAACAGCTTTGGCGACAGATGGTGTAACAATTAACGTTCGTGGCGCTGGTAACGCGAATATTGGAGTTGATACAAACTTTGGAACATATAATGCTACGAGCAACCCGGATAAAGTGACTATTAATGCGACGGGCAGTGGCGATATAACGGTTCTTTACAATAATTACTCGGCCAACACTATAATAACAGGATCAGGTAATGATGCTGTTACGATAGCAAGTGGCAGCGTGTTAAATAACGTGGATAGTATTGATCTGGGAGATGGAGAGGATGCTATTGTCGCTACTGCTAATTATTCAGGTAATAATGCGATAGACCTCTTCCATGACGATGATGTCACAACGACAGACCCAGTTGTTAAAAACGTTGAAATAGCACGCGTAACCTTGGATGATCCAGGCGGGGCCGCGAGTGTTTCTGCAACGTCTGCGTCTTTTGCGGCCACTCTAGAACTACATGGTGATATAGAGAATACGGTTCATACGATTAACAATATTGGGGCAACAAATGAGATTGCATCTATAAAATTTTCTGATTTAACAGCTGGAAAAACGACAATTTTAGCTGGTTTGACTATGACCGCTGGAAGCAATGGTGCGACTGCAGCACAAGTTGCTAAGGCTTTCGCAAGTGGTGTTGCTGATAGCAGTGATGCTGGTGGCGCAACCGGTGCTGCAATGAGTGGTACACTCAGCGGTTATACCGTGGCAACTAGTGGAACTTCTGGGACTACTTTATTTACGGCAACCTCTACAGGAAACAAGACCGACTTGGCTGATACTGGTAGTGGCGCTGACCCCGTTATTACTATTACGCAGGGTGGAATGCAGACTGTTAAAATTGGCAAAACGCTCGACCTTACGGATGCTGCGAGTGCTTTAGTTTTGGTGCAAAAGGATGCAACAAATGGAGACCCTGCTGCATCAATTGCGATAACATCTGATTTACTTGATACATCTGCAGTCGGAAATATTGATGATTTGCGCGCCAATGTGGTAACTGCTGTCACGCTAGATCTTGCCTCCACTGATGCTGATGTGCTTACTGCGACAGTTGATGAAGCCTCGTTTGATAAAGCCACTTCAGTCAAAGTAACATCTGTCGAAAATGTAAATTTTGGGGCAATTGATGCTGCAAATACCGCAACTTTAGACTTTACAGGTGTGAGTGGCACTCTTTCTGTAACCGTCGATACAGTCAATGATTATACCATCAAAGGCGCGTCTGGAACTGCATCCACAATCATCATGGGTACGGGATTAGACAAAGATGACGTTATCATCGGAGGTAGTTCAAAAACGGACTCACTTACAGCAACTATTAATAGTCTTACATCGACAACGGGCGATCTTTTATTAACTGGCGTCGAGAGTTTGAACCTGACTGTTACTGGCGCAAGTACACTTGATTTGGCCGACGTTACTGGCGCTACAAGTTTGACTATTGATGGGTCGAGCAACCTCACGGTATCAAATGCTCTTCCTGACGAAATTGTAACAATCAATACATCTTCGGCGACAGGCAATATGACTTATGGTGTTGGGACTGGAACGGTAGCCGTAACCGGGGGATCGGGTATCGACATCGTGACTGGAAACTCTGGGGTTAATAATATTTCCACGGCAGGTGGAAATGATATTATAAAATTCGCTGGAACACACCTTAACTATGAAGATACTGTTAACGGAGGCGCTAATGCGAATACGCTCTCATACACTTCCGATGAAGTAATTAATCTAGCAGATTTTACAAATGTTACAAATGTACAGACATTGACTGCCGAAAATACTGTGCAGATGACGGGCAATCTTGGAGCTCTTGCTGCGTCAGCTGGAATAAGCACTGTAACTTTGAATGATGACGGCGACGGTGACAATTTAATAATTGATGCTGGTTTCAATACTGCTCTGACTGTAAATCTAGATGACGGGGATAATGCGCTAAATGCGTCGGCTTATACTGGCACTTTAACAGTTGCGATCACTGAGGCGATTGCGAACGCAGCTAATGATACGAACACGATCGTTGGGGGAGTTGGGACTGCTGACGTAATCTCTATCACTGCCGATGGTGCAGGTATTACTAAAGCCAATATGGCAACATTTACAAAATTTGAAAAACTTACAATCGCAAATGATGTTACCACAGGTACAATTGTATTGGATGATGCAAATGTGGAGAGTGGTAAAACGTTCACTGTCAATTCTGCGGCCATAACGACGGCAAGTAAAATCTTCAATTTAGATGCTTCTGCAGAAGCAGATGGTTTCTTAATTGTAAATGGGGCTGCAGGTATTGATAAGATTACAATGTCGCAGTCAAGTAATGGTGATAACTTATCCTTGGGTGGTGCGGCCGACATAATTTATGTTGCAACTGCAGATCTAACATCTGCTGACACGTTAAATGGTGGAGCCGGAACGGATGTGCTGACACTGACGGATGCATCGACAGTAGTAGATTCGGCTTTCACGAAAATTACAAATCTTGAAAATATCACTCAAGGTACGACCTCTCATAACATGGGATTAACATTAGGAGCGCTTTCTACTGCTGCTGGTATAGTGAAGGTGATCGGTGGGACTGGTGTTAATGAAGTAACTATTGGATCAGGCTATACTGGGGCTTTGACGGTAGAGTTGGCCGCTGGAACGGATACCATTGATGGCAGTGCCCAGACATCTGGATCTTTGACTGTGACTGTAGCTCAGGATTCAATTACTGCTGCCGATACTCTTACTGGTGGATCTGCAACGGACACACTAACAATAACGGCAGACGGGTCCGCTGCTCTTGTAGCCGCTGATCTGGTTGGGCTTACCAAATTTGGTAACATAACCATTGCAAACAACGCAGTAATAAGCATATCGACACATAACAACAATGTTGCGGCGAGCGAAACTGTGGCTGTAAATTCCAGTGCGATGACCTCTGCAGTTTTTACCTTTAATGCTTCTGGAGAGACGGATGGGGCATATAATGTCACCACAGCTGGTTCCGGTGACCATGTGATTACTCTGGGTGCTGGTGACGATACAGTTACGGCAAACACAGGTGCTAATAATTTAACGCTGGGAGTAGGTAGTGATACGGTAATTATTGCGACTACAAATCTCACTTCTTCGGATACGTTTAATTTTGGAACAGGCACTGATGATGTTATAAAAATGTCTGATGCCTCAACAGTTATTGATGCTGATTTTACAAATATTACAAACCTAGATCGAATTGCTCAAAATACTGCCAGTCATGGAATGAATTTAACATTGGGTACTGCCGCAACTGCTGCGGGACTAACAAAAGTCACTGGAGGGACGGGTACAAATTCGGTAGTCATCGGGTCAGGTTATACTGGATCCTTGATTGTAGATTTGGCTGCTGGAGCGGATACTATCAACGGAAGTGCACAAACGTCGGGAAGCCTGACGGTAACGGCAGCGGTGGCTTCTATTACCAGCGCAGATACAATTACTGGTGGCTCTGCAACTGACACACTGACAATTACTACGGACGGGAGCACCTCCCTCACAAGTGCAAATCTGGCGAATGTCACGGCATTTGGTACAATTCAAAGCGCTGGTAATAATGCATTTAATATTACCATGCATGATAATAATTCAGTGAGTGCTAACATTTCATTCAACGCAAGCTCGCTTACCACAGGAGCCCTGACCTTCAATTCTTCTGCCGAAGACGATGGATCATATACTCTCACTGCGGGCGGTGGAGATGATAGCATCACCTTAGGTAACGGCGCTGATATTATAAAATTTGCCAACGGTAAGTTAACAGGTGCTGATACTGTAAATGGTGGAGCAACGGGAACAAATACCCTTAAATTTACTAACACGACAACTTTGGCCGACGCAGATTTTACAGGTGTCACAAATTTTCAGAATCTCACGTTAGAAAATTTAAGTAATGATCTAACGCTAGTGATGGATACTGAAGTCGATCAAGCCGGTATCGTATCAGTTACTACTGGGACTGGTACAAATTCTATAACAGTTGGTTCCAATTATGATCTAAATTTGACTGTAGCTTTGGGTGCTGGAACGGACACCGTGAATGGAGCCAACCAAAGTGGTGGCAGCCTGACCGTAACCGCGGCACAAGATTCCATTGTTGGCGACACTTTGACCGGTGGTAGCTCCGCTACAAACACTTTGAGCATAACTGGCGGTGGAACTGCGCTTGATGCAACTGACATGGCTAACATTACAGCATTTAACACTATTCAAAGTGCAACAAATGCTGCGCTTAGCATAACAATGAATAACGCTAATGTTGCGTCAGGCGCTAATGTTGCATTCAATGCCAGTTCATTAACTTCCACCGCTCTCACATTTAACGCTGCTGCGGAGGCGGATGGTACCTACACTCTTACAGCAGGTGCAGGGGACGATAATATTACTCTTGGGTCGGGGGCGGACATTCTGCTGTTTGCTACTGATAATCTGACATCTTCGGACACAATTAATGGTGGAGGAGGTACCGATATCCTAAAATTAACCAATGCCTCTACCGTTATTGATGCTGATTTCACTAATGTTACTAATCTGGAGACTATTACACAGAATACTGCCAGTCATGGAATGAATTTAACGTTAGGGTCTCTTGCAGCAGGAGCGGGCTTGGTGACAGTGACTGGAGGAACCGGTACTAATTCTGTCATAATTGGATCTGGCTATAATGGGAATTTGACAGTGGCACTAGCTGCTGGAATTGACACAATAGACGGAAGTGGCCAGACATCCGGAAGCTTAACTGTAACGGCCGCTCAGGACGCCATAACAACTGCTGATACTATTACAGGCGGCTCTGCTACTGACACACTCACTATAACTGGTGGAGGAACTGCGCTCGTCGCAGCGGACCTAGATAAAGTCACAAATTTTGGGATAATCAAAACAGCAACAGATGCAGCATTTAGTTTCACGACGCACCAAAATAATGCTGCAAATGGCGTAAACGTTGCATTTGATGCAAGTTCCATGACGTCGACTAATTTAATCTTTAGTGCGGCTGCTGAAACTGATGGAGGAATTTATACTGTCACGGCTGGTGGTGGAGCTGATAATATAACTCTGGGATCGGGTGCCGATAATGTGAAATTTGCTTCTGGCAAATTAACCATTGCTGATACTCTTAACGGTGGGGGTGGCAGTGATACCATAAAAATGACAGCATCATCATCCATAGTTGACGCTGACTTAACTAATGTAACAAATACGGAAAACCTGACACTAGATAATTTAAGCCATAATCTTACCTTAGTTATGGGATCAGAAGCTTTAGGAGCGGGTCTAACATCTGTGACAACGGGTACGGGTACAAACTCTATTACCATTGGCTCTGGTTACACTGGAGCGCTTAATATAGAACTCGGCGCAGGTACGGATACTGTGAATGGCAGTAGTCAGAGCTCAGGCAGTCTGACGGTGACTATAGATCAAGATTCTATAACGACCGCCGATACGATAACAGGTGGTTCCGCTACTGATGCTCTGACTATAACATCTGGCGCAAGTGCTGGAGCCCTTTTAGCCGCTGATTTGGATAAAGTGACTAGTTTTAGTACTATTCAGACGGCTGGAAATAATGCTTTTGGCATAACTACGCATGATAACAATGTGGCTTCTGGGCAAACAGTGACCTTTAATGCAAACTCGCTTACTTCAGCTGTTCTTACATTTGATGCATCCGCCGAAACAAATGGGAAATATATTCTAACTGCCACTGGTTCTGGTGCTCATGTTATTACCGCCAGTGCTGGTGCTGATACAATTACCGCAGGCGCGGGTGCAAATACCATAATTGCGGGGAACGGAGCAGATACTATAACGACGGCCGGTGGCGCTGACATAATTAAATGGGTCGGGGTCAATGCGGCTCAACTCGCGACTGAAGCTGGTACATCAGAGGATACAGACCAAGATTTCTCTGCTGGTTCGGCGGGAGACAAAATTGTAGATTTTAATTCAGGAACGGATAAATTGCACTTTGCCGAGGCTGCATTGACAAATGAAGCAGGAACTGAGGCAGATGCTTTGAAAACTATAGCTGGTGGTGGAACAGTTGCCAATACTGATAGGTTCGTAGAAGTAACGGGAGCTCTGGCCAATGGTCAAATGGGTACAGCAATTACAGCATTAAACGGTCTTGATACATCTGCCGTAGCAGTTGGTGACTCATTCTTAGCATTCCTGAATGACTCTACGCATGGATATCTTTACATGGTACAGCAGGCCAGTTCTGCAAACACTATTTCAGCTGCTGATACTACTTTAATAGCTCAATTAACTAATGTAACGAATATAGCTGATGGCGATTTTGTGACATTTTAATTTTAAACACTTACGCTTATTGGTTTGAGGCTTGGCAGACGAAAAATATCAGCAGTGATTTTTATGTCAGTAGTTGCCTTTAAGTGCGCTGGTCGAAGTAGTAATTTACGCAGTCTTTTACACGCCTAAATCTATCGCCACCTAACTGTATGCCGCCAAACCATCGGGTCACTATAATCATGTGGTCGAACAATTGTTCCCGCTCAAGCATGCGAACAATAACCATACCCGCTCCAACCTCTCCATCATCATTTTTTAATGGCGCAATATCCTTTAATAGTACGGCCCATGTATTATGAGTAGCTTTTGCATATTTCTTATTTTTCTTTAGTTCTTTTAGGACTGACAAAGCATCCTCTTTTGTTGTTACAGAGGCGCCGCAAACTGAATACTTAGAACCACGATCAGTGATTATATTTTCAAACAACTTCATATTATAGTAATAGAGCTATTTGGGCTGATGTTCTACGTTCAAATATTCACTCGCAGTATGCCCTCTGTCAATATTGGCTTGCGCGATTCCAGTATTATTTGAAATTCATTAAAATTTAAGTCTACAAACCTATTGTGGAGACATATTTCAATTTTAACTATTAGTAGGTAGCCAAAACCATGACCCTAAACCGGCGATTCATTCAATGTGATGTATTTTCAAATGTTCCAACGAAGGGCAACGGGCTGGCGGTGGTCAACGATGCTGATGATCTTAGTACAGAGCAGATGCAATCCTTCGCAGCTTGGACCAATTTGGCTGAGACAACTTTTATTCTAAAGCCAGATAACCCTGCTGCTGATTACCGTCTAAGGATTTTTACACCTTCGTATGAAATGTCTTTTGCGGGACATCCGACTTTAGGAAGCTGTAAATCCTGGCAGCATTGGGGTGGAATACCGAAGCAAGAAGGTGTGATAATACAACAATGTGAGGTTGGCCTGATTGAGATTCGTACTCATTGTCATAGGAATGCATTCATCGCGCCGCTTACCCAAATCGAGCCGTTAACCTCAGAACGCCTTATCGCTGTAGTTTCAAAACTGGGCATTTCGCAAGCAGAAGTTGTTAAAGCGGCACTTCTGACAAATGGGCCAGTGTGGAATGCGCTTGAATTAGTTGATGCAGAGGCTGTGCTAGCCATTGAGGCATCTGGATCTAAAGATCATGAATTGGGTTTCATTGGAATTTTTGGGCGAGAGAATTCGAAAAATAATGTCGATTACGAAGTCAGAATGCTAGAGGCTTCGGATGGTATGACTGAAGATCCAATCACAGGGTCTTTGAATGCGGCACTGGCGAAATGGTTGTTTAGCCAACATCGGATCAAGAGTAGCCTAATCATGTCGCAAGGACAAAAAATTGGACGTCAGGGCCGAGTTTATATTGACGTTTTGGATGCAGAGAAAGGCGCAATTAAAATTGGTGGTGAGGTCAATATTCTGATCGAGGGACATGTATTAATTTAAAGGTCAGGGGCGTGGCGAAATACTTAATCCCGCTGACCTTCAAAACGGACCTTCCACTCATCACGCTCGTCATCTGTAATCTTGCGGAACGTTACGTCGGGAACGCGGAATCTATGTCCAGCAGGCAGAGATTGAAGAGCTTTTTCAACATCATTTGGCCAGGTATCATCGCTGACGTTCATGGCGTCCATGATGTCTTGGGCTGCATCTGGAATAAATGGAGAAGACAACACGGCATAGAGGCGGATCAGGTTTAATGCCAGGCGTATTTGTGCTGCAGCCTGATCGGGATTTTCTTTAAAAGTCGACCATGGCGCCGCTGCCTGCAAATATTCGTTTCCAGCGCCCCAAATTATCCGTAACTCAGCTGCGGATTTACGCACTTCCATGGCTTCCATAAAGCCTTCATAGGCTCGAATTCGTGCGTTTAATTCCTTTATCAGATCTGCTTCCTGATCTCCCCAAGTACCGGCCTCTGGGACGGTTTCGCCAAATTTTGATCGGCAGAACTTTGTCACGCGGCTGACAAAATTTCCAAGAACATCGGCAAGATCTTTGTTCACATTTGCTTGAAATAGATCCCATGTGAATTCTGCATCTGAGCTTTCGGGCGCATTGCTTAAAAGCCACCAACGCCAGTAATCAGAGGGTAGGATTTCAAGTGCTTGATCCATAAAAACACCTCGCCCGCGTGATGTGCTGAACTGTCCCCCGTCATAGTTGAGGTAGTTGAAGGATTTGATGTAGTCGACCAGCTTCCACGGTTCGCCCGAGCCAAGGATGGTGGCGGGGAATGACAGGGTATGGAAGGGCACATTATCTTTGCCCATAAACTGTGTGTAGGTAACGTCATTAGCGCCTTGGTCAGTACGCCACCAACTTTGCCAGTCGCTACCCTTTCCGGCATCCACCCATTCTTGAGCGCAAGCGATATATTCAATTGGCGCATCAAACCAAACGTAAAAGACTTTATCCTCCATGCCAGGCCAGTCATTTTCACCATTCTTGACTGGAACGCCCCAGTCTAGATCACGAGTGATCCCCCTGTCTTGAAGGCCATCCCCATCATTCAGCCATTTCTTAGCGATTGAAGTGGTGAGAATTGGCCAATTGGCTTTACTATCAATCCAGTCTTGTAATTGATCACGCATCTGGCTCTGTGCCAGATAAAGGTGTTTTGTTTCGCGCTCTTCTAAATCAGTGGCACCAGAAACGGTTGATCGCGGATTCATGAGATCTGTGGGATCTAACTGTTTTGTGCAGTTATCGCATTGATCCCCTCGCGCATCCTCAAACCCGCAATTGGGGCATGTTCCCTCGATATAGCGGTCCGGTAGATAACGGCCATCGGTTGGGGAATAAATTTGTGTTTCTGCGACTTCATGGATTAACCCAGCTGTGGCTAACCGTCCTGCAAAGTGCTGAGTTAATTTGTAATTCTGAGGACTGGAAGAACGTCCAAAGTGATCAAAAGAGAGGCGAAACCCATCCGCAATTTTTGACTGGGTTGCATGCATATCGGCGCAATACTGTGCTATGGGTCGTTCTGCTTTGGCCGCAGCAAGTTCTGCTGGTGTTCCGTGTTCATCTGTTGCGCAGAGAAATAAAACTTCGTTTCCGCGCGCTCTTTGAAATCTTGCAAATAGATCTGCAGGAAGTTGGCTCCCGACAAGATTTCCAAGGTGTTTAATCCCATTGATGTAGGGAATGGCAGATGTAATAAGATGCCGTGTCATTCGACTTGCCTATAATAGTGAGTGACATTCCTCTAGCCTATGTTTTGGACAGTGGAAAGGGCCGCGCATGAAAAGCCCAATTTCTTTGAGAGTTAGCTAGTCTTTGAAATCTCGGGTACGTCCAAGCAAGCGTCCAATCGTAAAGCTAGTTCGGGGAGCATAGATATAGGTTGTGCGTTTGGTTACCGTTGGGCGGACTCTCATACGGGAGATCCCAAAAACTACTAGGACTGCGTGGCCAGCTGCGACCATCATGAACAATGCTGAGGGTCCAAAAGCTTCGATCAGTTTTGAGGCCAGATAAGGCGCAGCGATTGCACCGCAGGCAAAAAAGAACATAAGAGCTGCGGAAAGCTCAACTCTTTCATCCGTCTCGGCAAAGTCATGGGCATGTGCCGCTGCGACGGAGAAAATTGGGAAAGTTGTCAGTCCAAAAAATCCTGCATTTATGAGAATAATGGTATTGTTTATAGGCGGTATAAAGGCAGTGATAAAACAGCTTGCAATAGCCGCTGCAGAAAGCCAGATTAAAACCCAGCGTCGGTCATATTTATCTGCAAGCCAGCCGACTGGATATTGGGACAAGGCTCCACCAAGGACGAAGGCTGCTAGAAAATACGAAATCTGATCAATTTTAAGGCCAACTTCTATACCATAAATTGGGCCAACCATTCGAAAAGATGCGCTCGAAAGGGCCGCAACTACGACACCTGCCGCAGCCAATGGTGATCTCGTTATAGCCAGCATCGGGCGTAATCTTGGAGCAGTTGGTATTTTGGGTTGTGTCACTTTGGTCAATGTGATTGGGATCAGCGTGGCACAGCAAATTAACGCTAGAATATTATATGAAACATAGCTGGCGGGTGATAAAAAGCCGATCAGTAATTGAGCAGCTAAAGAACCGCCCATATCGACCACGCGATAAATACCCATAGCCCGACCTCGGTTTTCGTTTGTGACCTTTGCTTGTAGCCATGCTTCGACAACAGTATAACAACCAGCAATACAAAGCCCCGAAGCCACCCGCAAAATTGCCCAAATATAGGGGTCTATAATCAGCATATGAGCAAGAATGCCAATGGCGCCTGTTGCTGCAAAAGCGGTAAATGCGCGTGAATGACCAACCGATCCCATGAGACGAGGGGCCCACCAACAGCCGATAAAAAACCCAACAAAGTGGGCAGATCCAAGTAGACCAATTTGCTCTGTTGTGAAGTCTAGCTGAAACCCGGATAGTGCATCTAGCGGTCCGATGCCGCCGTTTGAAAGCTGTAGCAGGATAACAGAAATGAAAAGTGCAGCAAAGGATATAAGTAATCGCATAGGTGCTTTATTAAAGCTTGACTTTTAGGCTGCAAGTCAGTTTTTGACAATATATAGCGATTTTGTGTTTTTAAATTTAGGTAGCTATTTGAAAAGGAATTTTTTCTGTTTGAACTATTTGCCATGTTGCAGGTGGGGCTTGACGCGCCTTTGTTCTGGATAAAGACCAACTAAGATGGCTATTTTTTGTGTTAGGTTGAAGCTTCCAGCGTGTTTCAACGCCCTGCGCCCCTCCCTCATCCGGGGTGAGCAAGAGCCCTATCGGTGCAGAAGGGGAAAATGTGCCTCTGGTTTCAGCAGCAAGGTGCAGACGGCGTACTGACGTAAGGGATGGAAAATATTGCAAATCAGCAATCACCAGAGGTACTGATGCACTTCGCAATGCTTCCTCCATAGACCAAAGAATGTCTTCTTTCCGTTGTGTTGTGGCAAAGACAAATCTACCTGGATCAACAAAGCGTCGCATACCCGTTGGATTGAGCTGATCTAGAATGTACGATGGGGATATCCAAATCACGGGGCCCTTTGTGCGCGCTGCAAGCATAAGTGCAAAGCTGCGCCGTGCGCGGCCTGCACATTCGTGTAACCGTCCCTGTTTAAGAGCGATGCCTTCCAAAAGCATAATATGGTTGTGGGTTAAACTTTGGTGAAGTTTATCTAAAATAATCTGCATAGTTTCAATTATGCATGTTCATGTTTTGTTCGCAATATGTTTTGGCAAATTAAGTTGTTTTTTATTCTTCATGAAAGGCAATTAGGTCTCTTGCAAATTTTGCAGTAACGGTCTCTAACATTGAGGTACAATAGCAGTTCTTGGAAAACCATCTAAAAGTTTTGACTGACTAAGCTACTGTTCCGCGTCCGACAGAATGTCGTCTAGAAAAAAGTTAAACGCCTGATTGTAGGCTAATGTTATTAATTTGCAATCGATAAACCATAAACTGAATTTGATATCTGCAGTGACATGATCGCGACCAGAGAGCCTTAAACAGGAAGAACAAAAATGAAAATGAATCCGATGGGGCGCACTGGCGTCATGGTTTCCGAACTTTGTCTTGGGACAATGACATTTGGGTCTCAAACCTCAGAGAGCGAAGGCCACGCTCAAATGGATTGTGCACTTGAGAGTGGTATAAATTTTGTCGATACGGCAGAAATGTATCCCGTTAACCCCATTTCAAAAGAAACAATTGGGCGGACAGAGAAAATTCTTGGGACTTGGAACGCTAAAAATAAATCGCGACGGGGCGACTATGTGCTAGCCACAAAACATTCTGGCGAAGGTCTTAAACATGTGCGTGATGGTGCTCCAATATCCTCAAAGACAATTGCAGAGACGATTGAAGGCAATTTGCGCCGACTACAAACCGACTATATTGATCTTTATCAGTTTCATTGGCCGAATCGCGGATCATATATGTTTCGCAAAAACTGGAATTATAGTCCAACTTGCCAGAATAAAACCAACACACTCGCCAATATGGAGGATTGTTTAGAAGTACTTCAAAAACAAGTGGATAAGGGGAATATAAGACATTTTGGCCTGTCTAATGAAAGTGCTTGGGGCACAGCGCAGTGGCTGCGTTTATCGGAAGATCACGGTTGGCCGCGCGTTGCAACAATTCAAAATGAGTATTCACTTTTATGTCGCCTGTACGACACAGACCTCGCTGAACTTAGCGTGTACGAAGATGTCGGTTTGATTACATTTTCACCATTGGCTGCGGGATTGTTAACTGGAAAATACCAAAACAATGTTATTCCCAAAGGATCGCGCAAATCAATTTCCTCAGATTTGGGTGGTCGCGCTACGAACCGCGTTTGGTCCGCGGTTGAAGCATATTTGGAAATTGCCGCCAAACATGGCGTTGATATTGTGCATATGTCACTTGCATGGTGCCTTACCAGACCTTTTATGTGTTCTGCAATTTTTGGGGCAACGCGTCACGAACAGCTTGAGCATATTGTCAAAACGACAGATGTCGAGTTAAGCGATGAATGTCTTGATGATATTGCCAAAGTCCACAAAGCGCATCCTATGCCCTATTAGAATATCAGTCAGTTCTGGAAAAGTAAAAATTGTTTTAGTTTGAGCTATATAGGTTTGGCTCGTGCACCTCTTTAGCATTACGGGAGAAGCAAATAATCATTTAGGGTTAATCAAAAAGGCATCCCAAAGCCTACCTTTTGATCGCTGACAATGCCTGTTTCATGGTTTGCTGGTTTCCAAAATGGGTAGCAAAAACGACCTCAAAGTATTTACTGGAGATTAGAATTTAGTTTTAACTCCGGGAAATCAGTTTTGGCAAAAGAATACTTGTTCTGGTTGCACCACCTGAGTTCCCAAACGTTGCAACTTAGATCTTAAGATTGCTTTTTGAGTTCTTTTGTTTAGCCTATTTAGTGCCAAACATGCGATCTCCGGCATCTCCCAGACCAGGCACAATATATCCTTTTTCGTTGAGATGGCTATCAACTGAGGCTGTAACTATCGGAACATCAGGGTGGGCCTCTTTCATCCGCACAATGCCTTCAGGTGCCGCTAGGAGACACATAAAGCGAATATTTGAGGCACCTGCATCCTTCAATAGTTTGACAGCTGCCGCAGATGAATTTCCAGTTGCCAACATTGGATCTACTGCAATCACAAGCCGATCTTTCAGCCCATGGGGAACCTTGAAATAGTATTGTATGGGTTGTAATGTCTCTTCATCTCGGTAAAGTCCAACGAAACCAACTCGCGCCCCTGGAATCAATTCTAAAACGCCATCTAACAACCCGTTTCCGGCCCGAAGAATAGAGATCAACGCGAGTTTTTTGCCGTCCAGGACAGGAGCCTGCATTTCTTCTATTGGTGTTGCAATAGTTTTGCGCGTCAGCGGTAGCTCGCGCGTGATTTCATAAGCAAGCAACTGGCTAATTTCTCTTAATAATTGTCGAAAAAGCGGAGTTGATGCAGATTTATCCCGCATCAAGCTTAATTTATGTTGCACAAGAGGGTGTGTTACAACGGTCAGATGTTCACTCATTCTGTATCCAATTCTTTTAAAAGTCTTACTTTGGTTTCATCATCGCAAAAGGCGGCGTCCACCGCATTTTTGTTAAGCTCTTGAAAATCTTTGTCTTTCCATTTAAAAGCGTTTGCCAAGAGCGCATATTCTTGGCGCATTGTGGTATGAAAAAATGGTGGATCGTCGGTCGACACAGTAACTTTCACACCCATTTCTCTTAATTCTGCAATAGGGTGTGATTTTACATTTGGAAAAATAGAAAGAGCAACGTTTGAGCCTGGACAAACTTCCAGAGTTATGCCGCGTTCAATGACTTCTTGTACAAGTGAATGGTCTTCAATCACTTGAATACCATGCCCAAGGCGCTCTACTTTAAGATCATTAATCGCCTGTCTGACACTTTCTGCCCCGCCCCATTCGCCTGCGTGGGTCGTGAGCCTTAGACCTGCTTCGCGTGCCAAATTAAAGCTATAGGCATAATCACCCTGAGTACCGACAGTTTCGGCGCCGCCCATTCCAAAGCCCCTTATGAAATCACCAGCGGTTTCAGCGGCGCAGAATGCTACACTTCTGGCTTTATCTGGACCAAAATGGCGTATACAAGTGACAATCCCCCGCATCGTGACACCCCATTCTTTCTCAGCTTCTGTGGCCGCCTCTTTAATTGCAGCCAGGTAATCGTGCCATGCAATTACATCTGCACCACCACAGAAATCGGGTGACAAAAAGGTCTCTGTATAGATCACACCATTCTGGGCACTTTGCTCCAAAACTGCCTTCGTCAGCCGGTAAAAGTCATCAGAACTGGTCAGAACACTTGTGGCTGCTTCGTAAACTGAGAGAAAATGTGTGAAATCGCGAAAAAAGTAGTGACCGTCTTTCGTAAATATACCACTGATATCGATATTTTTTTCCTTGGACATCTGATGGATAAGACTGGGAGGCGCACCTCCTTCTAGATGCAAATGTAATTCGATTTTAGGGTCGTTAATTTTATTCACTGTAGCGACCTTTCGAATTGGGGTGCTCTAGACCTAGTTGATTTAGAACCAGATTGGCAACATCTTGAAACTGTATTTGGCCTAATTGGCCTAGCCCTAAGCCAGCGCATAAGACTGGGACACGCTCTCGCGTGTGTCCAGTTCCAACCCAAGTGGGATCATTTCCATGATCTGCAGTTAAAATCATGAGATCATTAGCCTTTAATTTTGGCAAAATTAGGCCAATTTCTTTGTCGAACCATTCGAGAGCACAAGCATATCCCGCCACATCCCGCCGGTGACCATAGCAGCTATCAAATTCTACGAAATTGGCAAAAATAAAACTACCTTCTGGCGCTAGGGATACTTGGTTGGATAAATGGGCCATAAGTGATTTGTCTGTTCCCTTAAGCACCAGGTCAATGCCCTGCATTGAAAAGATATCTCCAATTTTTCCTATTGCGACCACTGGGTTCCCAGCTTGCTGAACCCAATTGGTAAGAACGGCTTTGGGTGGCAAAATCGCATAGTCGCGGCGATTTTCTGTTCGGTAAAAGCCAGTTTTTCTCTGCCCAAGAAACGGACGGGCAATCACACGACCTACGCCCATTTTATGTAATGAGGGCGATAATACTTCACAAATAGTGAGCAGTTTTCTTAGACCAAATGTTTCCTCGTGCGCGGCGATTTGCACCACGCTATCAGCTGAGGTGTAAAAAATTGGCCATCCGGTTTGGCAATGCTGCTCACCTAATGCGCTGATGATCTCGGTGCCTGATGCATGGCAATTTCCTAAAATTTGGGGGCTATCGCTTGCATCACAAAACAGTTTCCTTAATTCATCTGAAAATGGTGGATCAATTTCTGGAAAATAATGCCAGTCCCAATCAACTGGAAGGCCGGCAAGTTCCCAGTGGCCAGATGGCGTATCTTTGCCGCGGGATGTTTCTTGTGCGCTGCCCCAAGTACCTTCTGGTGCTGCATCCAAATTTGGAGCGTATTCTTGACAGGCCAGATTGAGGGCTGCTCCGATCCCAAGTTTTGTCAGGTTGGGCAATTTAAGGGGCCCCTGGCGACTATTATTTGCTAGTCCATTGGCGCAAGCGCGCGCAATATGAAGTAAAGTATTCGAACCTGTATCGGGAACCCCATCGTTAAAATAGGTTCCTGCATCGGGCGCTCCGCCGATGCCAACTGAATCCATCACGACCAGAAAAACCCTTGCCATTATTGGATTTTTTCGATGATGAGGCTACCCTTTGAAGGCAGTTTATCTGATATCTTCATCGCACCCAAAACCTGTTTGGTGGCTCGGTTTGCTTCTTCGATACGTGCAGCATGAATGCGTGCAATCGGTTTACTCTTATCTATCCGTGTTCCGATCGCTGCAATGTCGCTTAACCCAACAGCAGGATTTATCTTATCTGTTTCTACGCGCCGTCCGCCACCAAGGTTAACAGTGCACAATCCAAGTGCTTCGCTGTCCCAGCCTGAAATATAGCCCTCATTACGGGCAAAAACCTCCACAATTACAGGTGCCTCAGGTAAATACCGTGACCAATCTTGGACAAAACCAGTTGGTCCTCCCATGGCAGATATCATTTTGGAAAATGTTTCTACAGCATGGCCCTTCTCAAGCTGTTTATTCAATGTAACCAGGCCACCCTCAACCGTATCACAAAGGCCATTTTTTTTCATAAGCTCTGCGCCCAGACGAAGACTTAGGTCTTTTAGCCGGCCGGGCTTAGCATGAACAAGCACATCCATAACATCTTTAATTTCGACAGCATTGCCGCTTGAGGGGGCTAGTGGCTCGTTCATATCAGATACCAGAGCTAGAGTTTTACATCCGGTCAGATTGGCCGTTTTGACAAGGGCTAATGCTAAAACCTTGGCCTCGGACGCGGATTTCATAAATGCCCCGGTTCCGCATTTTACGTCGAGTATGAGACCGTCCAACCCGGCGGCAAGTTTTTTTGATAAGATAGAGGCTGTTATCAGCTCAAGACAATCAACTGTTGCTGTCACATCTCGGATCGCATATAAACGTTTGTCCGCTGGGGCAATATTAGAGTTCGCACTAACGATTGCGCATCCTACATTATCGACTAACTTTTGAAGCTCATCTTTATTTAAAAGAACTCTTAGGCCGGGGATAGCTTCTAATTTATCAAGCGTTCCCCCGGTATGGCCAAGCCCACGGCCCGAAATCATTGGCACGCATATGTCGACTGACGCCAAAAGAGGGGCCAATATAATAGAAACACAGTCACCAACGCCGCCTGTAGAGTGCTTGTCTAATATTGGTTTGTCAGTTTTCCAAACAGCTATATCTCCACTGTCGCGCATGGCTGTCGTAAAGGACACGATGCCGTTTTGATCCATTCCATTGAGGCATACTGCCATTGCAAATGCTGCGGCTTGTGCATCACTGACCGAGTGATCTGCCAAGCCCTTTACAAACCAGTTTAATTCCTCTGCCGAAGGTGTGTCGCCGTGTTTAATCTTGGTGATAATTGCACGGGCGTCCAAAGTCATTTGACGTTTTCCATATGCCTAAGTGTAAAGACACCTGGAAGTAGATCAGACATCTTATATGTCTGTTCCTGACCATCTGTAGTCGCCAGAGTGATAACGACATCAGGACCAGCGAATTCAGAAAGTTTTTGGCGGCACCCACCGCAGGGTGGGACGGGACTTGGACAATCCGCAACTACGTAAGCTTCTATAATTTCCGTCTCGCCAGCAGCTACCATGGCGGCAATTGCCCCGGCTTCTGCGCAGGTTCCCTCAGGATAGGCCACATTTTCTACGTTGACACCTGCAAAGGCCTTACCGCCTTTACTGAGAATTGCAGCGCCGACTTTGAACCCTGAATAAGGGGCATAAGCCATTGGGCGGATTTTTAGTGCAACGTCTTTAAGGGTCATGTTTTTATCCAGTAAAAGAAAGTTATGACAAATTTGTTTCAAATGCGCCTGGCAAAGACACTTCTAAGAGCTCGAGATCTGTGCTGGCTTTTGCATAGGTTGTCTTCATATTTGGAGGTATAACAAAAGCATCTCCAGCGGACAAATCAAATGGCGCTTTCCCTTGACCTTCAAGCGTCATAGTGCCCTCCATCACGAAGGAGAATAAAATATCGCTGGAATGCCAACTTTCCCTAGTTGGCGTTGAATTTGGACGGATGACTTGGACGCCAGCAACATTCTGAGTATTGTGGGCGATGGTCGTATCCCGGCTCTTAAATCCAGGAATACGAAAGTTTGTCCAATCCGCTTCATCAGCTTTGTGGTGGACAAATTTTTGGCCCTGAAACTGTCTTTCGGCGTTCACGGTTTTATTTGGCAACTCCATAGAATGATCAATTGTGGTCACATGTTCGGCAGGAACTCCGATTTCAATGACTTCTATATTATCGCTGGCATATAGCACGCGGTGCCTGATTTCGGGCGGTTGAATGACGCAATTACCGGCGTAAAGGCGAAATGGCTCGCCCTGATCCTCATAAACAAGATCGACCCAGCCACGGTAACAAAAAATTAATTGAAAGCCGACAGTATGATAATGCACGGTATCTGGGACAGGTCCCCCGTCAGGTATGCGGATATGGCTTGCAATGATAGATCCTCCAAGCCGGTCTGGGATTAAATCGCGATAATGCATACCAGCGCGTCCAATAATCCACGGTGCTTGATCGGCCAACCGGCGAATAACAAAGCTATGCTGAGTGTTTGGCATGACCACGGGTGGGTTTAATACGTCGATTTCAATTATAGTTCCGTTTGGCGCGGTCAGTACACGTGCGCCATCCGCAAACCTATCAGGGTCCTCGCATAAGATTCTAATCTTGCCGGGATGCGTCTGGGCGTCTCTGTCAATCCGCAGTCGGAGGCCATGACCCGAGAAGACAGCAACCGTGGGACTGTCTGCGGGATAAATCATATCCATGCGCAGTCCCAAAACTTTGGTATAAAACGGAATATCGTCTCTTAGTTCTTGCGTTGGCAAAAGAATTTCAGCATTGATATTAGACATAAGTCACCTCCAAATGACAGATTGGGGAACCTTTTAACTAGATACAAGAGGTTTACGAGCAAAACTTTGGACTTTAAACGAATAGTAAAATAGTTTAATATTAAACTATATGCTGCAGGAGGAATTATGACAGATACACCCGCTGAGACGCTGCGGATCGCAGCTTTGAAATATCATGAGTATCCTAAACCTGGTAAGCTTGAGATACGCGCGACAAAGCCACTTGCAAACGGTCGTGATTTAGCACGGGCGTATTCGCCTGGTGTTGCAGATGCCTCGCTTGAGATCAAAAAAGATCCAAATGCGGCAAGCCGCTTCACAGCACGTGGCAACCTTGTGGCTGTCATCACAAACGGATCAGCGGTGCTTGGACTTGGGAATATTGGTGCACTTGCTTCCAAACCAGTGATGGAGGGCAAAGCGGTCCTGTTCAAAAAATTTGCCAATATTGATTGCTTTGACATAGAAGTTGACGAAACCGATCCTGAAAAGCTGGCCAACATTGTCTGTGCACTTGAGCCAACGTTTGGCGCAATAAACCTGGAAGACATCAAAGCACCAGATTGTTTTATTGTTGAAAAAATTTGTCGAGAACGGATGGGCATACCTGTATTTCACGATGACCAACACGGTACGGCTATTGTCGTTGGCGCGGCGGCGACAAATGCGCTTCATGTTGTTAAAAAGAACTTTGATAAAATCAAAGTGGTCTCCACCGGTGGTGGTGCGGCGGGCGTGGCCTGTTTGAACATGTTGCTGAAGCTGGGCGTTTTGCGTGAAAATATCTGGCTTTGTGATATCCATGGCTTGGTTTACGAAGGCCGTGAGATTGACATGAACCCGCAAAAAGCATTGTTTGCACAAAAGACTGACGTCCGTACTTTGGATGAAGTTATTGAAGGTGCGGATTTGTTTTTGGGCCTGTCTGGCCCGAATATTCTCAAAGCAGAGATGGTCAAAAAAATGACGGCTCAGCCAATTATATTTGCATTGGCTAACCCTAATCCGGAAATTATGCCTCAAGAGGCTCGTAAAGTTGCGCCAGATGCAATCATTGCGACTGGACGCAGCGATTTTCCTAATCAGGTGAACAATGTTCTTTGCTTTCCGTTCATTTTTCGGGGGGCTTTGGACGTTGGCGCGACTGAGATCAATGATGCGATGCAGCTGGCCTGTATTGAAGGCATTGCAGCTTTGGCACGTGCAACAACCAGTGCCGAAGCCGCTGCTGCTTACCAGGGCGAAGATTTAAACTTTGGCATAGATTATTTGATCCCAAAACCATTTGATCCTCGTTTGTCTGCAATTGTCTCAGGCGCAGTGGCTGAGGCGGCTATGAAAAGTGGCGTCGCAACAAGGCCGATGGCGGATATGGGCGCCTACCGCGAGTCGCTCAATCAGTCGGTCTTTAAATCGGCTTTGCTCATGCGCCCAGTGTTTGAGGCCGCTGCGCGCTCCAAACGTAAGATAGTCTTTGCCGAAGGAGAAGATGAACGTGTGTTAAGGGCGGCACAAGCGATTTTAGAAGAGACAAATGAGCAGCCAATCCTAATAGGACGGCCGGATGTCATTTCACAACGATGCGAGCGTCTTGGCCTAAAAATTCGGCCAAACGATAATTTCCGTTTGGTCAATCCGGAAAACGATCCGCGCTACCGGGATTACTGGACAAGTTACCATGAACTTATGTCACGCCGTGGTGTGAGTACGGATCTTGCCAAAGCCATATTGCGTACCAACACAACTGCCATAGGAGCGGTCATGGTTCATCGAGGTGAAGCTGACAGTTTAATTTGTGGTACATTTGGTGAATACCACTGGCATCTAAAATATGCTGAGCAAATTTTAGGTAATGAACGCTTGAAACCCAAAGGGGCGCTGTCATTGCTTATTTTAGAGGATGGCCCACTTTTTATTGCTGATACTCAAGTTTGGACCGAACCAACGCCGCAACAAATCGCGAATACTGCAATAGGAGCAGCACGCCATGTCAGGCGCTTTGGTGTGGAGCCAAAAATTGCTTTGTGCGCTCAATCCCAATTCGGCAACCTTGACGGCGGGACTGGGGAGAGAATGCGTGAGGCAATTAAAATATTGGATAGCAGCAAACGAAATTTCCTATACGAAGGGGAAATGAACATTGATACAGCTCTTGATTCTGAACTGCGTACAAAAATTCTTCCCGATAATAGGTTAATTGGGGATGCAAATGTCTTGATATTCGCCCATGCGGACGCTGCTTCGGGCGTACGCAACATTTTGAAAATGCGAGCAGGTGGTCTTGAGGTTGGTCCGATCCTAATGGGAATGGCAAACCGTGTGCATATTGTTTCTCCTTCTATCACGGCACGTGGGCTATTGAACATGGCCGCAATGGCCGGTACTGAAGTCTCGCTTTACGGCTAGCGTTTAGATTTAGCACCATTGTTTAAGGCCTTTTCGATGCGATCAGCATAAGCTAATCGCTGATCAAAATTCATATATGTGATATGAGAAATCAGAATACTTCGAGCTTTTTTGAGACGGTCATTTGATATTTTAGAATGACCCTGAGCCACAGCCTCAAAGGCTTCTTTATTAAAATTTTCGCTGCGCAAAATACGGATCGCTTCTTGAAACCCGGCTGCGACCATCGCTCTGCTATCTTTATTATTCTCTTCTTGGTCCCGCATTTTACGACCTAATTCGCGCCTTTGTTCTTTACTAAGTGCCCGAATATAGATCGATCTAATCTGGCGCTCTTTTAAATGGCCTTCGCTTGCAATTGGGCTTTTGCTGAATCTCACTGCAGCGCCCCCTATTGCTCCTAGTACTGCAATATTTAAAGCCAGTGAAATCGTAAAAATTATTTTCCAGATATTACGGACCCGCTTGGGTTTAACTGTGTCATTCGTCATGTTCACCCCTCCAAATATGACAGGTTAAGGCCGGCAAAAGGATCTTCAAAATCAATTTCTATTACCGTAGTGCTCCGCGTGATTTGTTCTGCCAAATCTGACCAATAGGGCGCTGAAAGCCCAATGAACAACCCCAAAATAGCAATAATTCCATAGCCAACTGCGGAAGGAAATCCCCCAAGATCTTCAAAAAGAATGCGCCACCATTCTTTTTGAGATTTTACGGGTGTGTGTGTGTCCCATTGTAGTGTTTCTTGCTGTGCATCCTGCCGGATTTTGTCTTTCAACGATTCAGAGGGGATTGGCACAGAGCGTTTTGCGGACGTAAAGAAAGCGTCGAGCTCAAGATTTATATTTTCTTTTTGATCAATCATCTTGATATCCTAATTCTGATTTTTGATATTGCAAAATTTTCGATAGTTTTTGCTTGCCTCGGGCAATAAGGCTTTCCACCGCCTCTGTACTTAGTTGTAGGTTATCTGCAATTTCTGGATTTGATAGACCTTCTAGGTGTCGCATTGCAACCGCTTCACGTTGGTGGTCCGGCAATTTGGCCAAAGCGTGATAAAGTGCATTAGCCCTTGATTGATCCTGTATCACATCGGTTGCATTCGGTCGCGTGTCTTTGGGTTCTGGTATGGAATCAAGATGCTCATGGTTTTTGTGACGTAAACGGTCAACGCACAGATTTGTGACAACTTGATAGAGCCATGTTGAAACTTTTGCGTTATCCTGCTGCCAATCGGGAGCAATGCGCCAGAGACGCAGAAGGGCTTCCTGAGCGATGTCTTCTGCGTCTGCTTTATTTCTAATCCGATGAAAGGCCTGAGTAAAGATTTTTGGCATCAACCGTTCAGTCAAAATCTGAGCAGCCTGCGGTGTGCCATTGGCATAAGCCAGCAGCAAAGCATTATCGTCCATCCCAGATAGCTGATCGAAGGGCATCGTATTTTCCTTTAACCAGATCAATTAACAGGATTAATTTTTAGCGTCATCTTTATTCAAGCTTTGGAGCTTGTCGAGTAACTTACCTCGGATCTTATTGCGTAGCTTACTTTTGCCATCACACTTTTCCTCGGCACTTAATTGCCCGTCTTTATCGGTATCGAACTTCTTGAATATATCACCGCGTTTGGTACTTTTGAGCTTGGCAAGTATGTTACCTTTCACGTCATGCTTTCTTTTTGATTTTGCGAATTCCTCAGCACTTAATTGGCCGCCAAAGAAATGTCTCTATCCTGATCATCTACTGCACCACCAGGAAATACAAACTTATTGGGCATGAAGGCGGCACTTGCGCCCCGCTGACCCATTAATATTTTTGGACCGGTAGTTCTATCACGAACCACAATTATTGTTGCCGCATTTCGGATCGCAGTCTTATCTTTAATCATCTAGCCCTCATTTTTATAAAGGCTAACGAGGCTGAGAAAACCCGTACATCGCGCGCTCCCACTGATATGCGACGATAACCCCTTTGAACCTAGGCAATAGGTATAGTGATAAAGATAAACATCCAATAGAAAAAATAATGAATAGCGCAAGCGGTTCTGGGCGCCACGTTGTAAAAACATATAAAAGTAATGGCGCCATAACATGACCAACAACTAAAATGGTCAAATAGGCAGGACCGTCATCTGCCCGATGATGGTGGAGCTCTTGCTGGCATATACCGCAGGTATCTGCCACCGTTAGATATCCCCCCATCATAGGACCATCACCGCAGTTTGGACATTTACGGCGCCAACCACGAAGCAATGACCTATAGACTCGCTTTTTATCTGTCTGTTCAACCATAGCTCATTTAACATCCCTCAGGTTTTATAAACCGCATCTTTCTCTACCACTAAAACAATACTTTAAACTAGATGCCGATCCGTCGCAAAAAACACTATTTTATCCGACAGAAATCAGTTCCTTGAGCGTTTAATTAATATAATCAGAGTTAAAATTTTTTATGCGACGGAAAACTTGGAGAACAAGATGCAATTCAAAAACAATTAAAATCCCAGCCTCCCCTTTATTTATAGGATCTGCAGAGTTAGCGTTGGAAGTAGATACTGCAGAACTGCAGCAATTTTCAGAAGATTACCTCAACGGTGACACTCTGATTTCCAAAGCAGAATTGACTGCTCACACCAAAACCTATTTATCCCAATCGACGCAAATGGCGATGGCATTTTGTAATTGTGAAACTAGGAGGTTAGAATGAAAAAAGTCCCAGGTAAAAATACCTACCAAGATAATTCAACTGCAAATCCACAAATTGAAGACGCGCATGCTGCGGTCACGGCTTGCCTCGAGACTTTGCTACACAATCTAAATATCCTATCTGAAAAACCAACAATTGGCTCGGAAGTTTTCGAAAAAGTATCTAATAAATGCCTGACAGCAATATACATTTTACAATCAAGTTTGGATTTCGAAAAAGGTGCGAGTATCGCTGAAAATCTCTTCAAGCTATATGAATATGTTAAGTTCCAAATTATCGCGATACCAAAAAGTTATGACGAAGCAAATCTGGAAAACGCAGTCATGATCATTTCTCAGATTAGTGAAACCTGGAAAGCGCTTCGATGACTTCTAACTTTGGTATCCCAGTTTTGATAGCGCTAATGTGTGACTTTAGCCCATATGCCGCTCCCATCCTAGAAACAGATTTATTAAATTCGACGGAAATTAGCTCTCCAAGCGTTTAATTAATATAACCAGCGCAGAAAGCCTTAGCGCGCCAAAATTTGGAGAGTACTATGCGATACAAGAAATCAACCAAAATTCTAGCCACCCTTTCATTGATAGGATCTACGGCGCTAGTCTCAGCA
>JAOGIM010000012.1 GCA_028150825.1 Paracoccaceae bacterium | reverse complement strand
AGCGTTCAGCTGTAACTAATGCGGCCATGTTGTTTTTGCCAAGTTTTGAATAGGTGACGGCGAGATCACGCATCAAACGCGTATTGCGAAAATCAGCATCGCGGGCTTCTTTAAGAACAAAAAGCGCCTTGGCCGTTTGCTTGTTGGCCAGTAAGGCTCTTCCATAACCGCTTAGCGCGAGTGCGTTATCTGGGTCCATAGATACCGCTTTGGCATATTCTTTGGCTGATTGTGCGAAGTGTTTGTTGCGCATGAGTAATTCTGCTCTTAACTCCTGCAAGTAGGGATCGTTTGGCCGTTGAGCTTGTGCTTTCTTCATTTCATTGAGAGCGGACGAAACTTTGCCCTGACGAGAAAATGCTACTGCTCGGCGCAAATGGCGGACATCGGCACTTTTTGAATTACCTGCGCGTTTTAATGTCCACTCAGGCCTTCTTATAAAAGCAGATAATTTTCCGACTGCGCGTTCGTGCCAGTAGGCATTTTTGCGATTTCTGGGAATGGCTTCCTTAGTTTTGATCAAGGCTTCCAGGGCTCGCTTCCTATCACGGTTTGATGGATGTGTACGAAGATATGGGTCCTGGCGGCTCGCCGATAGGCTATCTTGGCCAATAAAAATATTTAGGACATCAATCATGCCTTTACCGTCGATATTAGAGCGCGCAAGGTAGCGCATTGCGGCATGATCTGCAGCGCTTTCCTCTGCTCTGGTATGAGAGAGTAAAATACCACGTGCGCTGCTTGATGCACCGATTGCCAAGGGTAGTCCTAGTTCATGATTTTCGCTAAAAGCCCCGGTCATGAGCGCAAGTGCGATACCAAAGGTCGAGGCAGTGCTTGCAACGGACATATTTTGCATGCGCCGAGTTAGGTGTCCATTGGCAATATGAGCTGCCTCGTGTGCAATGATCGACTGGAACATTTCTGCATTATTAGTGCTTAAAAAAAGGCCTGAGGAAATAAATATGTGTTTATTGTCAATAATAAACGCATTTAGTTTTTTGTCATTGAGCAAAAGAATCTTGATACTTTTTGGAGAAAGGCCGGCGGCCTGTAGAACTGGACGAGACAGTTCTGCAAAAGCATGTTCGATATCCGCATCTCGCAAAAGGTCTATGGCAAAAACAGGAGCGGTAAATAGGACTGTGCATAGAAATAATGCAATTCTTTTCATGATGTACATTGACGACACTCCAAAATCTTTGAAATACAGTGCAGTGATAACAGTTTGGAACCTGCAAATGAAAAACTCAACCCGCGGTAACGTTGATGCCTTTATTGTGATGGATGTGATGGAGGCAGCGCGTCGCGCAGAAGCTCAAGGAAGGCACATAATTCATATGGAGGTGGGCCAGCCAGGAACGTCAGCCCCAAAGGGCGCTCTCGTGGCTTTGAATGGTCGAATGCAGTCTAATCCAATGGGCTATACTGTGGCACTAGGCTCACCTGACCTTAGGCGTAAAATCGCTGAGCTCTATGAAAAATGGTATGGTTTATGGTTGAATCCAGATCGAGTCGTGGTGACGTCAGGATCATCGGGAGCTTTTTTGTTAGGCTTCAATTCACTTTTTGATTCGGGTGATCGTGTTGGAATTGGGGCGCCAGGATATCCAAGCTATCGACAAATCCTAAAGGCGCTTGGACTTGTCCCAGTTGATATTGCGACAACCGAGGAAAACAGATTTCAGCCAGTTGTGGCAGATATTATTTCGCAAAACCTGGCCGGGCTAATGGTTGCCTCTCCTGCGAACCCAACGGGTACAATGTTGGATAAAAATTCTCTTTCTGCTTTAATAAAAGGGTGCCAGAATACCGGTACGGCTTTCATCAGTGATGAGATTTATCACGGTATTGAATACGAAAGAAAAGCCGTGACCGCACTTGAGATTACCGACGACTGTTATGTCATAAATTCGTTTTCTAAATATTTTTCAATGACTGGTTGGCGTATCGGTTGGATGGTGGTCCCAGAAACACATATCCGCCGCATTGAGCGATTGGCTCAGAATCTATTTATCTGTGCCCCTCATGCAAGCCAAGTTGCAGCTCTGGGGGCGCTAGATTGTTACGATGAACTAAATGCGAATATGGCCATTTATCGCATAAATCGTCAGTTGATGCTGGATGGTTTGATTGTTGCAGGCTTTGAATGTATTGCGCCACCGGACGGTGCGTTTTATGTTTACGCAGACATTAGCCACCTTACCAACGACAGCTTGTCCTTTGCACGCGATATTTTGGATGTTGCAGGGGTTGCTGTTACGCCAGGTTTAGATTTTGATCCTTTAAGAGGCAGTGGTACCCTTAGGTTTTCCTATGCTGGAAGCAGCGCGGATATCAAAGAGGGTTTAGTGCGATTGCAAAACTACATGCGGGCGAAAGGACATATCCAATGAGGCAAGTTTTGTGGGCTTTTGTCGCATGTATTTTATGCTGCGCGCCGATGACGAAAGCGCAAAGTTTGTCTGGGCTGGCGCGTATTGATGCGTCGAAGTCATATGTTCAGGATCATAATTGGCGGCAGGTCGAAATCCAATTAACTATCTCACAATCAGTGCCCTATCGGATTTACCAACTTAATAATCCAATGCGCCTAATTGTCGAGTTCAATGAAGTGGTATTCGATGGACTTAACGGTAAAAATTTTGATCAGAGCAAGCGTGTAAGCAATGTTGAATTTGGCTCACTGGGCACTGGTTGGAGCAGGCTGGCAATGGAACTTACGGAGCCGCTTGGTCTGAAAACGGCTGAGATGATCCACGATCAACAGGCTGGTAATTCGGTCTTAACGATTTGGACTGGCCCAGTGACTGAGCAAGAATTTGTTCAAACGTCTAGCGTCCCAATGGCGTATGGAGTTAAACAATCCTTTAAAGATGTCCTCTTTGCTAAAGGTCAAGACAAAGATGCCCAAATCTTGATTGTTCTCGATCCAGGTCACGGTGGAGCAGACCCCGGCGCGGTGGTAGGTGGCGTAAAAGAAGCAGACCTTATGTTGCTGCTGGCGCTCGAATTGAAAGAAGCCTTGCTTCGCACGCAGGGCATTCAAGTCGCTTTGACGCGGACAGATGACACTTACCCCACGCTTGCAGAGCGCCTGCGTTTTACAAACCTAAAAAAAGCTGATCTCTTTGTTTCACTTCATGCAGATACGGTGACCAAAGGAGTTGCTGAAGGCACCACTATCTACACCCTTTCAGAGCAGGCTAGCGACAAAACCAGTGCCCAGCTTGCGCAAGAACACGACCGAGTAGAGCTTTTGGTTGGTTTGAATCTGCGCGGTACAGAGGACAGAATCGCGGATGTACTGATTGATCTGGCACGTCAGGACAATATACCTCGGTCCGAGGCTTTGGCGCAAACAACGATTCAAGAGCTTTTACAAGTTATTGGTTTGGTTAACGCTAAACCATTACGGCACGCCAATTTTTCCGTATTAAAATCACCGGACGTTCCGTCGATTTTGATCGAAGTTGGTTTTATGTCAACAAAGAGTGATCTTGAGAACCTTTTGGATAAGAAATGGCGAGAAAATTTTGTTTTAGGCGTCCGCAATGGCATAATAAAGTGGGTTGGAGAGGATAGCATCGTTGCGCCTTTGCGTCGTCAATAGACAATAGTCGATGAATAGAGATGTTGTATTTTGACGAAGTGCAGCTCAGCCATTATATAAACCTCAAATAAAAAGGAACAGAGCTTGATCAGATTCGCCTTATCAGTATTTGGAGGATTGTTTAGTCTCATAACTCTGGGCATCATCGGCGCAGCTATTGGGATTGGAGGGATATTGTGGGTTTATGGGCGAGATCTTCCATCCCACGCCTCGCTCGCAAAATATCAACCCCCCACGATCAGTCGAATATATTCATCTGAAGGAAAGCTTATCGACGAGTTTGCCAGAGAGCGCCGTTTGTTCACGGCGTCTGAAGATATTCCACTTTTGATTAAACAAGCGTTTATTTCTGCGGAAGATAAGAATTTTTATTCCCATCCTGGCTATGACCTTCGCGGTATTTTCTCTGCAGCTTTTGAAGCAGCGCGTACAGGAGGACGTCGGGTAAGAGGGGCTTCGACAATAACACAACAGGTGATGAAGAACTTCCTCTTAGATGGATCAAGAAAAGCTGAACGAAAAGTGAAAGAGATTATTCTGGCAACACGCATTGAGGAAACTCTGAGCAAAGAAAAAATTCTTGAACTATATCTAAACGAAATATTCTTGGGCCAGAACTCCTACGGTGTGACAGCGGCAGCTCAAACCTATTTCAATAAAACGCTTGATGATCTAGCACCACATGAAGCGGCATTTCTAGCGTCGCTGCCCAAAGCCCCGTCTGACTATCACCCTGTAAGGCGCAAAGACCGACTATTATCGAGGCGAAACTATGTCCTTCGGCAAATGTGGCAGAATGGTTATCTTAACCAAGTAGCCTATGAAGCTGAAACTGAAATGCCCTTGAGGTCTGTTCAAAATGAGGATTTTGCAAGCTTTAGGGCGGCTCTTCCGCCTCGAGATTATTTTACCGATGAAATCCGGCGCCAATTGAGTAAAGATTTTGGTGAAGAAACATTTTTTACCGGGGGAATGACGATACGGGCCACCCTAAATCCGAAAATGCAAAAGACTGCGCAAGTTGCTCTGCAACGCGCATTAGAAACTTATGATCGCAATCGTGGGGTTTGGCGCGGGACGGGTTTAGTGTTGCCTCAGAGCGTATTGGCCAACGAGGAAGAATGGCGTCAAGCGCTCTTGGAACTGACTATTCCGCGTAATATTTTGCTGGATGGACAATGGTATCCAGCCGTTGTGCTTCGTGTGGGCAAGGCTGCTGCCCGCATTGGTATAGAAGGCGTCCGAGATGATGATGACGGTCACTGGATATCAAGCAGTGATGTGGCCTGGGCCTCTAAGGCAACAGAAGATGGTTCAGAGGGCGCCAAAGCCAAAGTTGCAGGGGACTTACTGGTGGTTGGAGATGTAGTACACGTGCGCGCGTTTAACGACAAAGATGGTAATTTTCTTCGATGGTCCCTGCGCCAAGTCAGTGACGTGCAGGGCGCCTTTATGGCGATGGATGTCAACAGTGGTCGGGTCCTCGCGATCCAAGGGGGCTTTGCTTATGAAGACTCTGTTTTCAATCGAGCGACACAAGCAGACCGTCAGCCGGGCTCTAGCTTCAAACCATTTGTGTATGCTGCAGCGCTTGATAGTGGGTATTCTCCTGCTACCATTGTGATAGATGCGCCTATAGAAATTGACACACCGGAGGGTTTATGGACGCCAAAAAACTCTTCAGAAACATTTTATGGGCCAACCCCACTTCGCACCGGCATTGAGCGATCACGAAATCTTATGACTATCCGACTGGCACAAGAAGTTGGGTTGGACGTTATTGGAAGCTATGCTGAGAAGTTTGGCGTATATGAAAATATGAAACAATATCTCGCCAATTCATTAGGGGCTGAAGAAACTACACTTTACAATATGGTGGCTGCTTATGCAATGTTCGCAAATGGAGGCGAACGGGTTGAACCGACTTTGGTTGACCGCGTTCAAGATCGATACGGAAAAACTGTTTATCGCCATGATCCGCGCTCTTGCGATGAATGTGACAATCAGTATTTACCACCGGGCAGGGCGCCCAGGGTTGTGTCGAATCGCGAACGTGTCATGGATGCAATCACTGCCTATCAGCTGACCTCTATGATGGAGGGGGTCGTGGAAGTTGGCACTGCAAGTAGGCATGTGAAATTACCAGTTCCTACAGCAGGAAAAACAGGCACAACAAATCAGTCTAAAGATGTCTGGTTTGTTGGATTTACGAGTAATATAGCTGCGGGTTGTTATATAGGGTATGATATTCCAAAATCATTGGGCAAAGGCGTCTACGGCGGTTCTGCGTGTGGTCCAGTCTTTACAGAGTTTATGATGGCAGCAACGGAACAATACGGTGGAGGTGACTTTAAAGTACCTGAGGGTGGCCAGTTTATCAATATTGATAGGCTTACTGGAGAACGTCTTTCTGAGGCAGCCGAAGGGGATAACGTCGTCGCAGAGTATTTTCGTGACGGTAGTGAGCCGGTGTTTGGTATGACATTGACGGGTGGTTTTGCGATGGGGAGCAACTTTGAGGTAATCGATCCGAAAACCGCTTTATCCAGAAAAGTGCTGACATCGACAGGAGAAACTGGTTTGGTCGCTCCAAATGCGAGTTTGGGCACGCTGACCTCGGGTGGGCTTTATTAAAGGATCTTGGTAATTGTTTGATATGTAGGGGTCATTGAAAAACCTGCTTTATTTGGCTTAGTTAGACTAATTTTGCAGACTGCCCAATCAACTCTTTCACTGCACAAAAGGATACGATAGGCGCTCGGTCTGGATTTACAGATTACTTGATGGTCTTTTAATCTGCAGTGCTGCCACAGGATTTCTGTTGATGAACGGACGAAGAATGGGTGCAAGTGGAATTATTGGAACTTTAGACGACAAAGCTTCCTATTGGTGAATGAGCCAGAACATTTGTAAATAGCAGGTTTCATTGTCACCCCTCTTATCGTTATCGGCCAACCTGGCTTGGAGCCACGAATATCATGAGCAATTGTTTTGTGATCATACCGGGAGTGCTTTTGGTTATGGTTGGGACAAGGCTGGCAAATGGACGTAGATCTGGCCGTGGTGTGTATAGAATGTCTCGTTTTTCACTGCGTGGTATCATATCGACGATAATTTATATATTAGCTGGCGTCGTCTCCGTTGTGGTATTTCGCTATGTGCTAGAAGTAGTCTGATGGGTTGCCTATATCTTTTCTGACCGGCTCTTTCTTTGGCATAGGGTTTAGAGTTTACGGAATGATAAACACGCTGAAAGTGCAGGGGTGGCTAAACATTTTGGGTGCATGGGATCTGACGTTGACGTTTGTTTTGGGTGGGCATCGGTCCCGATGGCGCTGGTGATCGCTTCCTTAATGATAGACGGTATCGAGTGCTTTGTTTTTTATTGGTTATGCTCGCTGGTATGATGTCCAATCCAAAGTTAAACTTGCAACTTCAATCCTAGGCTTCCGTAGTGCGTGAAATCGGCTTACGTGACGAAAATTCATGCCTTGGTAAATATCTGGGGCTCTCTTGCTACCTTGGATGGGCTGGGATAAATCATCCATCAGTCATTTCTTTATGGGATAAAAAAATGCGCGCTGACATACAACATACCGTCGCTGAGATTGAAAAGTCTTTAACCTTATTGCGTCAGCGCATGGACTGGGACACCCTTCCGCATCGCTTAGAGGAATTCAACGCCCGTGTTGAAGACCCCCACCTATGGAATGATCCAGATAAAGCGCAAAAACTCATGCGCGATCGGCAGACCCTTGTGGATGCAGTGACAACGCATAATACGATCCGCCAAGATTTGGATGATAACGTTGAACTGATCGAATTGGGCGAAATGGAAGATGACCAAGATGTGGTAGCGGATGCAGAAGCGTTCCTAAAGTCACTTGTTAAAAAGGCAGCGGCAAAAGAGCTTGAGGCGCTTTTGAATGGTGAGGCGGATGCAAACGATACGTTTTTAGAAGTCCACTCAGGGGCCGGTGGGACAGAAAGCTGTGACTGGGCGTCCATGCTAGCACGCATGTATGTGAGATGGGCCGAAAAATCGGGCTACAAAGTTGAGATGCAGTCTGAGACGCCGGGCGAAGAAATAGGAATTAAATCTGTCACTTACAAAGTAAGCGGGTACAATGCTTACGGTTGGCTTAAGTCTGAAAGTGGGGTGCATCGGCTGGTGCGTATTTCTCCCTTTGACTCAGCGGCCAAGCGCCATACTTCGTTTTCATCTGTATGGGTCTACCCGGTGGTTGATGACAATATCGAAGTCGATGTGAACCCGGCTGATATACGAATAGATACTTACCGCTCGTCTGGTGCTGGGGGACAGCATGTGAATACAACAGACTCGGCCGTCCGCATCACTCATCATCCAACTGGAATCGTGGTGACAAGTTCCGAAAAATCCCAACACCAGAACCGTGATATTGCTATGAAAGCGCTGAAATCGAGGCTTTATCAGATGGAACTTGACCGGCGAAACGCAGCCATCAACAATGCCCATGAAAATAAAGGGGATGCAGGTTGGGGCAATCAAATACGGTCCTATGTCTTGCAACCTTATCAAATGGTCAAAGACCTGCGAACGAACCACGAAACCTCGGATACAAAAGGTGTGCTTGATGGAGATTTAGATGCTTTTATGGCCTCGACCCTGGCTATGGATGTTTCAGGTAAATCACGCGCTGAAGCAAAATCTGAAAATTGATAGAAAATTTTTTAGCTGTTTAGGATTTACATTCCTTGATGCAAAACTGCACTAAATTACATGTATGACTTCGGTTTTCTGCAGAGCTTGTTTTGCATTTTTCAGAAGACGAATGTCATGACCTATGTCAAAGTGGGAAAGTGCTACGCATTTTCCGTTTTGCAGATTAAGTTGGAACGGCAACTACCCATGTTGAAATAGCTATGTGCATTTAATAGTCATAACAGGTTTTAAAACATGAGATATAAGAAATTATCCTAATTCCTGAGGCACTTTGATGTCTTTTTGATTACCAATTTGGCGACTTAATTGTTGAAACTTGTCCATATCAAAATTGTGTTTCAGTACTTACAAGTCGTGCTGATGATAAAATAATATTTATTACAACAAATTCTGGAAATAGGGCTGATTACAATGTTTGAAGGCTTGTTCGCATTAGGTTTGGCATCGACACTTTGAAACGTTGGTCAGTCAGGAGATTTGGCTGTAGCTTACTCCGAGTTCGCAGCAAAGTGTATGGGGCCAAAGCGCCAAAATTTGTTATCATACCGACTTTAGCGACTTCTCACCGTAGGATGGTTTGAATGTCGAGATTATTGAAAAATTGAACAACGTGGATCTTTTTTGTTCTTGGCCCAGCACAGAGCGTAAAATTTCATACAATTGCATAAATCTAGATTTTGAAAAACTGGCAGAAGGTAGGGCAATGATTAGCTCAGGTGTCTTTGCAGAGCTTTATGGAAATATGGGGGACCCAAGGATGAACTAGTATTCCTGACAAAGTAATATTTAAGAAGGCAGTAGACAACTGGTTAGATATCAAACCAAAGCATATTTTATGCATAGGAGATAGTTCTGCGTATGATGTCACTCTAGGAAAAGCCCTCGGATTTGATGTGGTCTTGGTTCACACATCGATTCATAATGATCTAAGCTGCGACGACCTGTTTTAACTATACTGCGCGGTGGCCATGGAACCTGATTTTATACTGCCAGCATTCAGTCTTTGATTTTGTTAATCTGAGAGTGGCAATTCTTTTCTGCTCAAACAGCGTTGGTTTGATCAAAACCTATCTCGCTTATCGTCTGAGTGAATTCAATCATTTACTGTTGTCAACTTATTATCGGGCATTCAAACCCTTTATTATCGGGCATTCAAACCCTAAATCTTGAGCTCGCCATTAATTTACTTGACCAGCATCTTCTCTGCATAATGATGCCATATTCTTCTTTAATTACATCTCCAAGCATTATTTGCCAACACGATGGCAGGGCATTTTTGAATACTTTCCAAGGTCTATAGAACTGGGTTATTATGTTATTTGAATGAACACAGGGTTCATGCATAAATTTTTGGAGTTCTTATGTCTAATCTGTTTTCTTCGGCACACGACACTATAAAGCAGCTGACATCCAAAGAGATAAAAGCTAGCGATTTGATGAAATCTACGATTGCGCAGATCTGGGAGGTAAATGATCAAGTTAATGCTATAGTTTCTTTGCGAGAAGAACAGGACTTATTGTCAGATGCCGAAGCAGCGGATCAAGTGCCAATGGATAGGCGTGGGCCATTGCACGGTCTGCCCATTGCGATCAAAGATCTTGCGGATGCCAAGGGTCTTCACACGTCGCAGGGATCGCCAATTTTTGCAGGTCAGATTGCACAGTCGGATGCGCTGCCTGTCGCTCGTATACGCGCAGCTGGTGCGATTATTATAGGCAAGACCAACACGCCTGAATTTGGCTTAGGGAGCCATACGTTCAATCCGGTGTTTGGAACAACTTGCAATCCTTACGATCCAAGCCGCTCGGCCGGCGGATCGTCTGGCGGGGCAGCTGTCGCCTTGGCGACGGGAATGATATCGATCGCTGATGGATCTGATATGATGGGAAGCTTGCGCAATCCAGCTGCGTGGAACAACGTTTATGGTATGCGGCCAAGTTGGGGGCTTGTACCGGGCGAACCTAAAGAGGATGTTTTCCTGCATTCCCTGTCCACGAGTGGTCCCATGGCGCGCAATCCAAAGGATTTGGCGCTGTTACTTTCGGTAATGAGTGGGGCAGATCCTAGATTGCCTTTTTCTATGTCAAACGAAGGATTGTTGCCTGTGGAGCCGGCAAACCTCAGCGGCAAACGTATCGGATGGCTCAACGATTGGGGTGGCAATTTGGAGATTGAGCCTAGCTTGCTGAGTGACACTTTATCTGCCGTACAGACATTTAGCAATATGGGGGCCAGTGTGGATATTTTGCCTGCTCCTTTTAGCAGTGCCGCACTTTGGGAAAGCTGGAAGACGCTGCGGTCTTGGTCATTGGCAGCCTCCTATATTTCTTACTTTGAAACACCTCACCTGTATGATCTGTTAAAGCCAGCTGTTTTATGGGAAATTGAAAACGGTCTTGCTCTGAGCGGGCTCGACATTCATAATGCAAGTTGCTTGAGGTCTGACTGGTATGCGCAGGCCGCCCGTCTGTTTGAAGAATTTGATGTACTCGTTCTTCCATCCACTCAGATTTGGCCTTTTCCTGCGGAACAAGTGCATCCCACGCATATCAATGATGTGGAACTCGATACTTATCACCGCTGGATGGAGGTCGTAATCCCGGCAAGCCTAATAGGTTTGCCAGTGGTCAATGTACCCGCTGGCTTTGGTGATGCAGGTTTACCGTTTGGTTTGCAATTGATAGGTGCAAAAGGGCAAGATGCAGCATTACTTTCTATTGCTCAAGCATGGCACGAGGCCAAAGACTGGCCGAATGTGCGACCTCCTCAGCTTTGAATACTGCGTGTTTTAAAACGAAGCCGGGAAAAGGATTGCACCGTTCTCTGAGCTTGGGTATCTGAAAGGTATAACAAAAAAGGAGTTGCAAGTGGCACGAGCATTTGTTTGCCCAGGGCAAGGGGTACAAAGTATCGGAATGGGCAAGGCCCTAGCAGATACATTTGCCGAATCAAAAGCAGTATTCCAAGAAGTAGACGATGCTTTGGGTGAGCGTCTTAGCACTCTGATATGGGAGGGCGATCTGGAAAGATTGACCCTTACTGAAAATGCTCAACCAGCGCTTATGGCAACATCTCTTGCGGCTTTTCGGGCTTTGGAAAGCAAGGGTATAAGTTTACAGCCCAGTGATTTTGTCGCTGGCCATTCTTTGGGAGAATACTCTGCGCTAGCCATTTCTGGGGCTTTGAGTGTCACGGACACGGCGTGCCTTTTAAAAGCGCGCGGAAAAGCAATGCAGGCAGCGGTTCCGGTTGGGGTAGGTGCTATGGCCGCTCTTTTAGGATTAGATTTTGAGGCAGCTAGTGAAGTTGCAGCCGAAGCTGCAGGTTCTGAGGTTTGCCATGCTGCAAATGACAATGATCCGGGTCAAGTTGTGGTTTCGGGCAATACTGCTGCCGTCGAGCGAGCAGTTGAAATTGCAAAGCTAAAAGGTGCCAAGCGCGCTATTATTTTACCAGTTAGCGCGCCTTTTCATTGCGCATTGATGGCTCCAGCGGCAGAGGCAATGAAGGAGGCTTTGGCCGATGTCTCTATTCGTGCACCCAAAGTGCCACTAGTCGCAAATGTCTGTGCGGAAGCGGTGAGTGATCCAGAAGTGATCAGGAAGCTTCTAATTGAGCAAATAACCGCTTCTGTTCGCTGGCGGGAGTCTGTTCTTTGGATGTCTGGAAAAGGGGTTTCTGAAGTATGGGAAATTGGAGCTGGAAAAGCTTTGAGTAGCATGGTCCGTCGCATTAATCGCGATATTACGTGTCGCAATGTTGCTCAACCAGACGATATTAACAGTATAATTCAAAGCCTTTAATAAGGAGAAGTTATGTTCGATCTAAGTGGAAAAAATGCATTAATTACTGGGGCTTCTGGTGGAATTGGTGGCTCTATTGCAAAAATTTTATATAGGGCGGGAGCAAATGTTGCCCTTACTGGAACTCGAAGTGGACCGCTAGAAGAATTGGCCTCGCAACTGGGTGATAATGCCCATGTTCTTCTGTGCAATCTTAGTGATATGGCGGCTGTTGATATATTGCCGAAGCAAGCGATTGAGGTTTTGGGAGGTGTTGATATCCTTGTTAATAACGCAGGGATTACGCGAGATAATATTTTTATGCGGATGTCTGATGAAGAATGGCAAAGTGTCATTGATGTAAACATGACAGCCACTATGAAGCTTTGCAAAGGTGTGCTGCGCGGTATGATGAAGGCGCGGTGGGGGCGTATTATTAATATTAGTTCGGTGGTTGGTGCTACTGGTAATCCGGGTCAGGCAAATTATGCAGCTTCAAAGGCTGGTATGGTGGGGATGTCTAAATCCCTTGCATACGAAGTTGCTAGTCGCGGAATTACAGTTAATGCAATCGCTCCAGGCTTTATTGCAACTGCAATGACAGAGAAATTAAATGACGATCAAAAATCCAAGATCATGCAGCAAATTCCAGCTGGCCGAATGGGCGATGCACAAGATATTGCCGCGGCAGCCCTTTACTTAGCCAGCGTTGAGGCGGGCTATCTTACTGGAACAACAATGCATGTAAACGGTGGAATGGTGATGCTTTAAGAGGAGAACGAAAGTGGAATTTTTATGAGTTTTATTTCTTATCACCAAACCATTTGCCAAATGCAAAAGCTGTGATATAGGCGGCGAGGACACTCATAGGTTAGTTTGTGTGCTTGTGAGGTAGACTATCAATGGCTGGCAGCTCTGTCTTAAAGGATGGGTCAACGCGCCTTGATCAGAGAAACTGGGCGCAAGCCCGACGGATATGAGGATTTTAAAATGAGCGATACCGCAGAACGCGTTAAAAAAATTGTTGTAGAGCATCTTGGCGTAGAAGAAGATAAAGTCGTTGAGAACGCTTCTTTTATTGACGATCTTGGCGCCGATAGTCTTGACACTGTTGAATTGGTCATGGCTTTTGAGGAGGAGTTTGGTATCGAGATTCCGGATGATGCAGCCGAGAACATTCAATCTTTTGGTGATGCTGTCAAATTTATTGACGACGCAGGCTAATTTAACAAAATTTTAAAATCGAGTAGAAATCCCTGTTTTTGGTAGGGATGTTGAAACTAAAAAGCCGCAATTCAATGTTGTGGCTTTTTTTTGTTTGTTTGCCAGTTTGACTTGCCGGCAAGGGATGAGTTGGGTTACTAGAAAAACAGAAAGTATCGAACAATAACAAAAGGGGCAGGCATATGCGTCGCGTGGTGGTAACTGGTCTAGGCCTTGTAACTCCTCTGGCAAATGGAGTCGAGGAAAGCTGGTCACGGATTTTGGATGGGCAGTCTGGCGCATCCCGCATAACTCGTTTTGATGCGCACCGCGTTGTGACAAAATACGCCTGCGAGGTTCCTCTCGGTGATGGCACCGATGGAACTTTTTTGGCCGATGACTGGATGGAGCCCAAGGAGCGCCGTAAGGTTGATGATTTTATTCTCTATGGCGTTGCCGCAGCCGAGCAAGCGGTGCGGGATGCTGATTGGAAGCCTGAAGATGAAGAAAGTCGTCTGCGTACGGGTGTTATGATTGGCTCGGGAATCGGTGGTTTGAACTCTATTGCAGAAACTGCCATTCTATTAAAAGAGCGTGGTCCAAGAAGGGTTTCCCCTTTCTTTATTCCAGGCGCTCTCATCAATCTAATATCTGGCCAAGTTGCTATTCGCTTTGGATTCAAAGGTCCAAACCATTCGGTTGTTACCGCCTGTTCTACCGGTGCACATGCGATAGGGGATGCCGCGCGACTAATTATGGCTGATGATGCGGATATAATGGTTGCTGGGGGTGCTGAAGCGGCCATTTCAGAAATTGGGATTGCAGGATTTAATGCGTGTAAGGCGCTGTCGACCAAGTGGAGTGAAGATCCGCGAGTGGCTTCGCGCCCCTATGATATAGACCGAGACGGGTTTGTCATGGGTGAGGGCAGTGGTGTCGTTGTTTTGGAAGAATACGAACATGCCATTGCACGCGATGCTAGGATTTATGCTGAAGTAATAGGCTATGGTTTATCTGGTGACGCTTATCACATTACTGCCCCATCTGAAGACGGAGAAGGCGGCGAGCGCGCGATGCGCGCGGCTTTGGAAAAAGCCAATATTGCCCCATCTGATGTGGATTATATTAACGCTCATGGCACGTCAACAATGGCGGATGTGATTGAACTTGGCGCTGTGGAACGGATGATGGGTGATATGGCGTCAAAGTTGACAATGTCGTCAACAAAATCGGCAACCGGGCATCTTTTGGGTGCTGCAGGCGCGATTGAGGCGATCTTTTCAATCCTGGCTATTCGCGATCAAGTTGCTCCACCAACGATCAATTTGGACAATCCTGCCACTGACACAGTGATTAATCTCGCCGCTAACAAAAAGCATGAGCGCGAGATACGTATAGCTTTATCAAATTCTTTTGGCTTTGGTGGAACAAATGCCAGCGTTGTTTTTGGGAAAGTTGACTAATGTGGCGTAGTCTGGCCTCGAATGGGTTTAACCTAATAGGTCTAATACTTTTGTTGTTGGGCGGAGTAGCGATATGGGGGAAATCCGAATATTATAATAAAGGCTCTTTGAGTGAAGCTATGTGTCTCAGAGTAGACAGTGGCAGTAAGATGCGGACGGTGTCTGAAAATCTAGCAAAAAGTGATGCAATTTCCAGCGCTGCAATATTCCGTATAGGCCTTGAGTATGAAGGTAAGGCAGGTCAGCTCAAGGCTGGTAATTTTCTGATCAAGCAAAAAGCCTCTATGTCTTCTATTGCGCAATCCATTACGCAAGGTGGTGCTAATACTTGCGGTTCAGAAGTTGTCTACAGAGTAGGAATAAATTCTACGCAAGTCCAAGTTCGTGAAATGGATCCTGTTACCACCCGTTTTAAACAAATACTCAGCTTCCAGTTGGCAACGGATGAGCCGGTGGAGTTTGACGAACTATTGCAAACGTCTGGTTTGCGCCATCGGATTGCCTTGGCTGAAGGTGTAACGTCGCATCGGGTTGTCGAAACGATCAATGAAATCGAAATTCTAAGTGGTGCTGTTTCAAAGACGCCTTTGGAGGGATCATTATCGCCCAATAGCTACGAAGTACTCCAAGGTGATGATAGAACAGCTCTCTTGCTCAAAATGCAGGCTGCTCAAACAGCGGATGTAAGAGATGCATGGGCCGATCGTGCTGAAGACTTACCGCTATTCAGTGAGGGTGATGTAATTATCTTGGCCTCCATCATCGAGAAAGAAACTGGGGTGTCAAGCGAGCGGGGCGTAGTGGCGAGCGTCTTTATAAACAGGTTGAAGCTTGGGATGCCACTGCAAACTGATCCTTCGGTTATATACGGTATTACCAAAGGAGAACACAGTTTGGGACGCGGCTTGCGCAAGAGTGAACTTCGTAAAGATACACCTTGGAATACATATCTTAACAGGGGTTTACCTCCCACGGCTATTTCAAACCCTGGCCTGCAAAGCATACGTGCCGCAGTGAATCCTGAAGATACGGATTATGTCTACTTTGTAGCTGACGGAAGTGGTGGGCATGCTTTTGCCATAACGCTTAAAGAACACAATATAAATGTTGCCAAATGGCGCGCCGTAGAAGCGCAAAGCAAAACATCCTACGAAAATTAACTCGGCAGTTAATGTAGCCCACAGTTTTTTTTGGTCTGATACGTTTCCAACGATTAATTGACTCGTGGATTTTACTTTCAGTTTTGCCTCAATTTTTAAAGAAATCTGACTGCGCAATTGGAGTTATACATTTAACCTGGGAATGTTAAACTTCGATGCAATGAGCCCAGAGAAAACTTTTGCAGTCTAGTCTGATCTAATAGTAGAAAAATGTGTTATATCCGAGCCTTGATTGTACGATCGAACAAAATTAAACTGAATTCCAAAATGCTAATATCTTGGTTGTTCATCTTTCATATAATTTTTGACAAATTTATTAAGACCGAGACCAAGAGTTGGGTTTTCGCTATCTCGCAACGATTTCCGGTAGAGATATCTGTACCAGCTAATTAAATAATTCAGCGGATGCCTCACCGCAGCAAGAGTTTTTTAGGTTTTTTACAAAAGGATTTGATAATTTGGTGCAGAACCTTGTTAATTTTTAAAAATTTATGTGTTTTAGCAGGGCGGGCAGTTAATTACCTTTGGTGCCGATAGCAAAGCCAAATTTTTATAGAAAATACAAGCACTGCAGTCCATTTTCAAAACTCAAAGTATATCTAAATTTTAGATAAACTCTTACTAATAAAAAAAATTCTATTGAAATATTCTTGAAATGTTCTTTTTATTCCCTCATAAGGTAGAACAATAGTAGAACAAAGCAGTCATTGCCCAAATTGCAATGCTATGAAATAAGGAAGGTGTAACAAAAATGGTAGACCTATTATCCATGACTAATAAAAAAAGCGACGACAAGCAAAAAGCACTCGATAGCGCCTTGGCACAGATTGAAAGACAATTTGGCAAGGGCTCGATCATGAAATTGGGTGGCGAAAATGTCATTAAGGATATTGAGGCCACTTCTACCGGTTCTTTGGGTCTCGATATTGGACTGGGCATTGGCGGTTTGCCAAAAGGCCGTATCATTGAAGTATTTGGCCCTGAGAGTTCGGGTAAGACCACTCTGACACTGCATTGCGTCGCAGAAGAGCAAAAAGCGGGTGGTGTTTGTGCGTTTGTAGACGCCGAGCATGCACTAGACCCCCAATACGCTAGAAAGCTTGGCGTGGATCTTGATGAATTGCTTATAAGCCAACCAGATACTGGTGAGCAGGCGCTGGAAATCGTAGATACGCTGGTGCGATCCGGTGCTGTGAACATGATCGTTGTCGACTCAGTCGCGGCCCTCACACCAAAATCTGAACTTGAAGGTGATATGGGAGATAGCAGTGTCGGCGTGCAGGCGCGTTTGATGAGCCAAGCAATGCGCAAACTGACAGGTTCGATCAGCCGCAGCAATTGTATGGTGATTTTTATCAACCAGATCAGGATGAAAATTGGCGTTATGTTTGGTAGTCCAGAAACGACGACTGGTGGCAATGCTTTAAAATTCTATTCTTCGGTCCGTCTGGACATTCGTCGGATTGGAGCAATTAAGGATCGTGACGAAGTTGTTGGAAACGCCACGCGTGTTAAAGTTGTTAAGAACAAAGTTGCCCCACCGTTTAAGCAAGTTGAATTTGATATCATGTATGGTGAGGGAATTTCCAAGAACGGTGAATTACTCGATTTGGGCGTCAAAGCTGGCGTGGTAGAAAAGTCCGGTGCTTGGTATAGCTATGGGGATGAGCGGATTGGCCAAGGACGCGAAAACGCCAAAGTCTTCCTCAAGGAAAACGCATCTATAGCTTATCAAATTGAAGATAAAATTCGTGCGGCACACGGGCTTGATTTTGAGATTCCTGATGTGCCTTCCTCTTCAGAGGATGACGTATTAGAAGCGTAGATCCTGTAACACTCGAAACTATTAAAAGGCCGTCATGCATTGGGTGGCCTTTTCCAATGTCTAAAGAGTTTGTTGGTCATTAGAGTGGTGGACATATGCCCGACGGAGGGATAAATCCAAATATAGAAGCCATTTGTGGTAGAGAGAACTAGCCATGCCCTCGTTAAACGATGTACGCTCGACGTTTTTAAACTATTTCGCTAAGCAGGATCATGAGGTGGTGTCAGCGAGTCCCCTTGTCCCGCGCAATGATCCAACGCTGATGTTTGTCAATTCAGGAATGGTGCAATTCAAAAACCTCTTTACCGGAATTGAAAATCGCAGTTATAAACGCGCCACAACATCCCAAAAATGTGTGCGGGCTGGCGGTAAGCACAATGACTTAGATAATGTCGGTTATACTGCGCGACATCATACCTTCTTTGAAATGTTGGGTAATTTTAGTTTTGGTGATTACTTCAAAGAAGAAGCGATTTCGTTTGCCTGGGAACTCTTGACCAAAGAGTTTGGACTTAACAAAGATAAGCTATTGGTGACAGTTTATAACACGGATGATGAAGCTGCCAAAATTTGGAAAAAAGTCGCGGGTCTGAGTAATGATAAAATCATTCGCATCGATACTAATGATAATTTCTGGATGATGGGTCCAACAGGACCGTGCGGGCCTTGCACTGAAATTTTTTATGACCATGGCGATCAAATCTGGGGCGGCCTTCCTGGCAGTCCGGAAGAAGATGGGGACCGTTTTATAGAAATTTGGAATCTCGTCTTTATGCAGAACGAAAAGTTTGAAGACGGGCGCATGATCGATCTTGAAAACCAATCGATTGATACTGGTATGGGATTGGAACGCATTGGCGCGCTTCTGCAAGGTAAGCATGATAATTATGATACGGATTTGATGCGCTATTTAATTGAAACGAGCGCCGATTTTTCAGATGGCGCACCGGATGGCCCGGGAAAAATGCATCATCGAGTTATTGCAGACCACCTGCGCTCGACTTCCTTTTTGATGGCGGATGGTGTAATGCCCTCTAACGATGGGCGCGGCTATGTTCTGAGACGTATTATGCGACGCGCGATGCGGCATGCTCACCTGTTGGGCGTCAAAGATCCCTTGATTCACTGTTTAGTGCCGGCACTAGTTAGTAAAATGGGCGCTGCTTATCCAGAACTTGTACAAGCCCAATCATTAATTGAGGAAACTCTGCGGCTGGAAGAAACGCGCTTCAAGCTCACGCTTGACCGGGGTTTGAAGCTGCTTGATGACGAATTGTACATGCTTGATGAAGGCGCTGATTTACCCGGTAAAGCGGCCTTTAAACTATACGACACGTATGGCTTTCCATTGGATCTGACGCAGGATGCATTGCGAGAAAAGGGCCGCTGTGTCGATGTAGAAGGGTTTGACGCGGCAATGGCTGAGCAAAAGTCAAAGGCTCGCGCCTCTTGGTCGGGAACCGGTGAAGTGGTGGATGCTGCGATTTGGTTTGATATTGCTGACCGTCACGGCGCGACTGAGTTTTTGGGCTATGATACCGAGACAGCCGAGGCACAATGCCTCGCCATCATCAAAGATGGCGAAGAGGTCAATATCGCTGCCAAAGGTGAAACCGTGAAAATCGTTGTGAACCAGACACCATTTTATGCTGAAAGTGGTGGTCAGATTGGTGACACTGGCCACATTAGTGGCGAGGGCCTATCTGCGCGTGTCACAGATACCAAGAAAGTCGCTGGTGTCTTTGTACATTTTGCTGAGATTACGCAGGGCAACCTTAAGGTGGGCGCGACTAGTTTGCTTAGTATCGACCATGCACGACGAGCCAATATAAAGGCGAATCATTCTGCGACACATTTGTTACATGAAGCTTTAAGGCGCGCCTTGGGGAACCATGTTGCCCAGCGAGGGTCACTAAATACAGACGACCGTCTGCGGTTTGATTTCAGCCATTCCAAAGCGTTGAGTGACGATGAACTGAGGCAGGTCGAAGCAGAGGTAAATAGATATATCCGTCAGAATGTGCTGGTTGAAACGCGTATTATGACGCCTGATGATGCGCGTAAACTAGGAGCTCAGGCGCTTTTTGGTGAAAAATACGGCGATGAAGTGCGCGTTATCTCAATGGGACAACTTAAAGGCTCTGGAAAAGGCAATGATGCGAGCACTTATTCTTTAGAGTTATGCGGTGGAACACATGTGCGTCAAACTGGTGATATTGGTATGTTTATCACTACTGGCGATAGCGCCAGTAGTGCAGGGGTCCGCCGAATAGAGGCTTTGACCGGCCAAGCAGCTTATCAATACCTTTCTGAGCAGATTGCAGTGCTTGCACGGGCTGCGGAGGACCTCAAGGTTCAGCCAACCGATGTTTCAGAACGTGTCAAGACGCTGATAAACGAACGTAAGGCATTAAATAATGAAGTTGCAAATCTCCGCCGTGATTTGGCCATGGCAGGTGGATCGTTAGATACACAGGGAGAAGCCGGGTTTAAGAACATAAATGGTATCGAATTTACAGCGCAGGTCTTAAAGGGAGTGTCTGGCAAGGATTTACCGGCTCTTATCGATGAATATAAGTCACGTATAGTATCTGGAGCAGTGCTACTAATCGCAGAGGCTGATGGAAAAGTTGCTGTTTGTGCAGGTGTCACTTTAGATTTGCTAGATCGTCTTTCAGCTGTTGATCTTGTCAAAGCGGCGGTTCCCCAATTGGGTGGTGCTGGAGGTGGAGGGCGCCCTGATATGGCACGTGGTGGTGGTAATGATATATCGCAGGCCGATGCAGCAGTTAGTGCGGCTGAAAAAATAATTGAAGGAGTAAACTGATGCCAGCTTTATGGATTGGTCATGTCACTGTACATGATGAGGCTGCTTATGGTAAATATGCTGCCCTCGCGGGGCCCGCGATTGCAAAGCATGGCGGGAAATTCGTTGCGCGGGGAGGACGATATATCCAGTTGGAAGGCATAGATCGTCCGCGTAACGTTGTTGCAAAATTTGACAGCGTAGAGGCTGCAGAGGCCTGTTATAATTCTGAGGAATATCAGCTGGCATTGAGTTTTGCGCGCGGCGCGGCGGAACGTGAACTGTTGATTGTGGAAACCACTGAGTAAGTAAATTTGGTGTGCCGCTTTGCGCGCCAAATTGTTTCATCTTTAATTAGAGTAAAGCCTCAGTAGATTTTACTCATTCGCTTCCGTTCATGTGGATCAAGATGTCTTTTGCGTAGACGAATGGATGCAGGCGTCACTTCGACCAGCTCATCGTCGTTTATATAAGCAATCGCTTGTTCCAGTGAAAATTGCGTATGAGTTGTTAGGCGGACAGCTTCATCAGTGCCGGATGCGCGTACATTTGTCAGTTTTTTTCCTTTGAGAGGGTTTACTTCTAAATCATTTTCGCGGCTGTGTTCGCCTATGACCATGCCTTGATATATCTTTTCTTGAGCGCCGATGAACATACGTCCACGATCCTCTAGATTCCAGAGTGCATAAGCAACGGAAACGCCATCTTCCATAGAAATCAAAACACCTGCGCGTCGCCCCGCAATTATACCCTTGTAAGGGGCCCATTTATAGAAGACGCGGTTTAAAACTCCAGTGCCGCGAGTATCTGTTAGAAATTCGCCGTGATAGCCAATCAATCCGCGCGAGGGTATATGTGCAACAATCCGGGTCTTACCGGCTCCAGCAGGGCGCATGTCTACTATCTCGCCTTTACGGGGGCCAGTGAGTTTTTCGATTACGGCTCCAGTATAATCTTCATCAACGTCAATTGTGGCTTCTTCAATGGGTTCAAGTCGTGCGCCATTTTCGTCTTCGCGAAACAACACTTGAGGACGCGAAATTGAAAGCTCGAAACCTTCGCGGCGCATGTTTTCGATCAAAACACCCATTTGAAGCTCACCTCGGCCAGCGACTTCGAAGGCTTCGCCACTAGGCGTATCTGTTATGCGTATTGCGACGTTACTTTCTGCTTCTTTGAACAAACGCTCTCGTATAACACGACTTTGTACTTTTTTACCTTCACGACCAGCAAGTGGGCTGTCGTTAATGCCAAACGTGACAGTGATTGTTGGTGGATCTATGGCCTGGGATTCAAGGGCCTGATCTACCGCCAAAGCGCATAGGGTGTCTGAAACTGTTGCTTTGGTCATGCCAGCTAGGGAAACGATATCGCCAGCGGCGGCCTCTTCTATATCGGCTTGTGCAAGTCCCCGAAACGCTTGAATACGCGTAACGCGGAACTGCTCAATTTTTTGTCCTGCACGGCTTAGAGCCTGGAGAGTTGCTCCTACCTTTAAGCGGCCTGTTTCTACGCGTCCAGTGAGAATGCGTCCAACAAACGGATCGTTGCTGAGTGTTGTTGCAAGCATGGTAAAATTTTCATTTTGATGTGCAAGTTGTTTGGGAGCAGGAACGTGGTTTATGACAAGGTCAAAAAGAGCGTCTAAGTTCTTTCTGGGACCATCTAGCTCATGATCGGCCCAACCGGAACGTCCAGAGGCGTAAAGATGTGGAAAATCGAGCTGGTCTTCGGTGGCGTCAAGTGCTGCAAAGAGATCAAAACACTCATCCAATGCCCGGTCTGATTCAGCGTCGGGTTTATCCACTTTATTAAGAACCACAATTGGGCGCAAACCTAAAGCCAAGGCTTTCGATGTTACAAATTTGGTTTGTGGCATTGGTCCTTCTGCTGCGTCAACTAACAAGACAACACCATCTACCATACTGAGAATACGCTCTACTTCGCCGCCAAAATCTGCGTGCCCGGGCGTATCCACAATATTAATCCGTGCACCTTTCCACTCCACGGAAGTGGCTTTGGCGAGGATTGTGATACCGCGTTCGCGTTCAAGCTCATTACTATCCATCGCCCGTTCTGCAACAGCCTGATTTGCCCTAAAGGCACCAGATTGTTTTAGCAGTTCGTCCACCAACGTGGTTTTCCCATGATCAACGTGTGCTATGATTGCAATATTGCGCAAATCCATTTAGTTTACCCTAGATTGTCGGTATTTGCGTTGCACTATAGGCTCTGATTAGAAATGACCAGAGCTATAGTGCCGCGGTATAGCAAAAAACGGTATCTAGATCGCTTATCCTAATTGATAAGTTTATTTGAGGATTACTTTGGTAGATGTATGTTAAACATTTTTCTTATGGCAAGATCAATCTCGGGCGGAAACTGCGCCGCAGAAGGTTCCGATAAAATAGATTCTTTGCGTCCAATAGCTTTCTTAATAAGGTCAGGTTTGCCTAACTCATTCCATTCTTTTGGGGATGTTCGATCGCCTAGCGCTGGATAAATATATTCTGTTTGCATGAGAGACAACGTTTGATCCGACCCCAAATAATGACCGGGACCAGAGAGACAGGTTTTGCGGATCACATCTAAGCTAACTGAACCCTCAGTGACTTCAATCCCGCGCACACATCGCATTGCCTGCCCCAACAGGTCATCTCCAAGTACCAATGACTCCAAGCAAAACCCAAGCAACGAAGCATGCATGCCAGCCGCCTCATAAACCATGTTAAGACCTGCGAGACCTGCCATAACACTCGATGTTGCCTGTTCCCAACCTGCTTGCATATCTGGCATCTTAGCGTCAGCAATCCCTGCCGCAGCGCCGCCGGGTAAATCGTAGAAGTGATGCATCTGAGCACATCCAGCAGTCAGCAAAGCCTGTTCACCGCTACCGCCGGACATGGCACCTGTGCGCAGATCTGAGACAAATGGCCAAGTGCCAAAAATCGCTGGATGCTTCGGTTTTATAGCGTTTACATAGACTAGACCTGCTAAACATTCCGCAACCGCTTGCACGATTGCGCCCGCTATTGGGGCAGGAGCTGTTGCGCCTGCCTGACCGGCGCTCAAAAGGAGAATTGGCATGCCTTGACGAATGCATTCTTCCATAACAAGGCAGCTTTCTGTGGCAAATTTCATTGGAGGAACCACAAAACAGTTAGAATTAGAGACAAAAGGACGCTCTCGCCATTTTTCCTCTCCACCCGCAATCATATGGAGCAGTTTGAATCCATCTTTTGCAAATAACTCCTCAGTAAAAGAGATACCCACATGTTTGGTTGTTCCAGCACAACAGGTGTACAGCGTGTTGAGGTCCATTTCGCGGTTGTCAAGAATATCTCTGCAAACCATTGGGCGTTGTAGAAAATGGATATTATCCAGTTTATCTACCAACCTTGCTGCATTAAACAAATCTTGAACAGTACTTTCACGATAATTATGGCTCTCTACATCGACAACGTGAACGGCGGCACCCGCCGTTCCATAATGAACTTTACGCCCCGACAGATCGAGGTCATTTTTTCCGTCTCTGCTGGAAAGAGTAATGGAGCGGTTGGCCGCAGAAATTGTGTCTTCGATCAGAGCACGCGGAAAACGAAGACGACCATCGCTCCCTAACATTGCACCCGCGCCTGTCATATATTTAATGCCACTTGGTGGCGCGTCTGATAGGCCAATTTTTTCAAGTGCATCGAGAGAGGCTTGGTGAATGCGATGAACGCCTTCAGCACTTAATGGTTGGTATGAACCACCGGTCATGCCTGCGCGGACAGGGCGCAAATGATCCGCTAAGGGGGCAGCGCGTGCAGATCTTCTGGCAGAACGTCCACCGGCGCGGCGGGCGGATTGAGCAGTCCTGCTAGTCTCCAGATATTATCAAAGGATAAACGGAAATAGTTCAAAGTGGGAAACTTGGCGCTCCTCGTGCAGCCCTACCCCTTTTCGCACCGATTGTTAAAATAACAATTTGTATCTTAGATGCTTCCTGTTGCATCCATTTCCCATCTGTTTTTTCAAGAGTATTTTATAAAAATTTACGATTCTAACCCGAATACGACGCAAAGTCGTAAACGCACTATTGTGGCTTTTTTGTAAAATGGGGCCTGGTAAAAAACTTGACGACTGGTGCAAATTTTAATGGCCACTGTTTTAAAAGCAATGGCCATATAATTTATTTTTATAGAAGTTAAGAGGTTAGTCCATCGCTTTAAAGTTGAACTCTCCGCCCTCTTTGATACCTGAAGGCCAGCGAGAGGTGATAGTTTTAGTTCTTGTGTAAAACTTAAATGCGTCTGGTCCGTGCTGGTTCAAATCACCAAATACTGATTTTTTCCAACCTCCGAAGGTGTGGTATGCCAACGGCACTGGGATTGGCACATTGATACCGACCATGCCGATGTTAATGCGGTGTGCGAAATCACGTGCTGCATCCCCGTCACGGGTAAATATGGCCGTTCCATTACCAAACTCATGGTCCATCGCCAATCCGATCGCTTCCTCATAACTTGCCGCACGTACAGTGCTTAGAACAGGACCAAAGATTTCCTTTTTATAGATATCCATATCGGGCGTTACGCGGTCAAACAAATGTGCGCCAACAAAGAATCCATCTTCGTATCCTTGAAGATTAAAGTTGCGGCCATCTACAACTAGCTCTGCACCCTGTGCTAAACCGCTTTCGACAAGGTTAAGAATGTTTTGTTTGGCGGCCGCTGTCACCACAGGCCCATAATCGATATCATCGCCTGCGGTATATGGGCCGACTTTGAGTTTTTCAATTCTTGGAATAAGTTTTTCAATTAATCTGTCAGCAGTTTCGTCGCCAACAGGTACCGCAACGGAAATAGCCATACAACGTTCGCCTGCTGCACCATAACCCGCTCCAACCAGTGCGTCTGCCGCTTGGTCCATGTCCGCGTCTGGCATAATAATCATATGATTTTTTGCGCCACCAAAACATTGGACGCGCTTCCCATTACTGCAGCCGCGGCCGTAGATATATTCAGCAATTGGAGTCGAACCAACAAAACCAATGGACTGTATGACGTGGTTGTCCAGTATCGCATCAACTGCTTCTTTGTCTCCATTGACGACTTGCAATATGCCTTTTGGTAGGCCGGCTTCCTCTATAAGCTCGGCCAGCATCAAAGGCACGGACGGATCGCGCTCTGATGGTTTCAGGATAAAGGCGTTGCCGCAGGCAATGGCGGGGGCAAACATCCACATCGGGATCATGGCTGGAAAGTTGAAGGGGGTTATGCCTGCTGTGACGCCTAGTGCCTGACGCATAGAATACATATCGATCCCTGGACCTGCGCTGTCTGTATACTCACCCTTCAAAAGCTGGGGTGCACCAATGCAATACTCGACAACTTCTAAACCGCGTTGCACATCACCCTTTGCATCAGGAATGGTTTTACCGTGTTCCCGGCTAAGGGCCTCAGCAAGCTTCTCCATGTCGCGGTTCAAAAGATCGACAAATTTCATCATCACCCGAGCACGCCGTTGTGGGTTAACAGACCCCCACGCTATTTGTGCTTTGGACGCAATTTTAACTGCTTGAGACATTTCATCGCTTGAAGCCAAAGGTACTTTGGCCTGTACTTCACCTGTGGCAGGATTAAAAATATCGGCAAAGCGTCCAGATGTACCTTTGACATGTTCGCCGCCTATATAATGAGTTAGTTCTTGCATTGATTACTCTCCTATCATTGCTACGCACCATAGCCTTGCAAAAATGCTGAGAAAAGGGCTAAAAACTCAAAGTAATACTGCAATTATGCAAAGTTGGATATGACTTATCAATGGGACGACCTCCGCGTATTTCTCGCTGTGGCGAGAGCCGAAACTCTTTCTGCGGCTGGATGCATATTAAAAGTAGATCCTGCAACAGTTGGCAGGCGAGTCGCGCGCCTTGAACAGAACCTGGGGGCGCCGCTTTTTGCAAAGTCTTCTCTCGGTTACGCGCTTACAGACGCTGGAATACGCTTGCTGGAACAGGCGCAGCGTATCGAGAATGAAATGGCTGGCGTAGGCCTTGATTTTGGGGGGCAAGGGGCACCGCTGAAGGGTCAAATAAGGATTGGCGCGCCGGATGGATGCGCAAATTTTGTCCTCCCGCAGGTGTGTGCTGCGATCTCGGATCGTCATCGTGATTTGGACATCCAAATTGTGGCTATTCCTCGCGTGGTGAATCTATCCAAGCGCGAAGTGGATATGGCTATTGCCGTCAGTCCACCCACGACGGGGCGCTTAAGTGTACAAAAACTTGCAAATTATAATCTCTATTTGGCTGCTTCAAAAGAGTATTTAGATCAACATGATAAGGTTAAGAGGCTCTTAGATCTCAAAGACCATCGCTTTGTAGGCTACATTGCAGATATGATTTTTGACAAGGAACTCGACTATCTTTCAGAAATTGGAGTCGAGCGCGTGTCTTTGGCTTCAAATTCGGTTTCCGTTCAGTTCAATCTACTCCGAACTGGTGCTGGCGTGGGGATAGTGCATGGCTTTGCATTGCCCTTTGCTCAAAATCTTGAACGGGTTCTACCAGAGGTGTTTTCGCTTAAACGATCATTTTATCTTATAAGGCACAACGATGATCGCCGGATTGATAGAATGAACCGTTTTGCGGAAGATCTTATCAATAGTGTCCGTATAGAAATAGCACGTTTAGAGAGAAAAGCTTGACAAAAGCAACCATTTTTCTGAGTGTTTATTTATCAAATTAATACTGTGGAGGCGTGCTGTGCTGGTCAAACAGATATTAAAGGCCAAGGGTAGTAATGGTGTAACCATTGCTACTCCAGAGACAAAAGTAACTGATATTGCTGTCATTTTAACATCTCAAAAGATTGGGGTAGTGGTCATCTCTTCTGATCAGAAAACTGCCCAAGGTATTGTCTCAGAGCGAGATATTGTGCGTGCAATCGCCGAACGGGGAATGTCGTCCCTAGGCCTGGTGGCAGCTGATATTATGACCTGCAAAGTTGAGACTTGTAGTCGTGACGCAACCGCGGACCAGATACTTTTGATCATGTCTGAACGTCGTTTTCGGCATATGCCTGTTTTGGAAAATAACAAACTTATAGGGTTAATTACGCAGGGTGATGTCGTCAAAGCCAAACTTTCCCAATTATCTATGGAAAAGGTTGCTATGGAAAACATGATTATGGGGTGCTGATTGAGACTTGCTTTTCTGCAATGAATGCTGTTGTTTTGGCCAACGAAATTTAACCGGTAGGTAAGAAGATATGCGCGTTGGGCTTTACCCTGGGACTTTTGATCCAATCACACTTGGTCATGTAGATATTATTAGACGTGCGGCGATGCTGGTGGATCGGCTCGTCATAGGTGTCGCCATTAATGGCGATAAGGGGCCGCTTTTTTCATTGGAAGAGCGTGTCGAGATGATTGAGAGGGAATGTGCAACTCTTTCAGATGATACTGGCACACAAATTGTTGCTCACCCGTTTGAGAATCTATTGATTGATTGTGCACATGATGTTGAAGCTCAAGTGATCGTGCGTGGCTTAAGGGCTGTGGCTGATTTTGAATATGAATTTCAGATGGTTGGAATGAACAGAGCTATGGATTCATCTATTGAGACAGTTTTTCTAATGGCAGAAGCCAAACATCAGGCCATTGCGTCAAAGCTGGTAAAGGAAATTGCAAGGCTTGAAGGAGATGTTAGCAAGTTTGTAACGCCCCATGTTAACAGCCGCTTGCTGAGTAAATTAGACAAATCTGAAGATTGTCAGGATAACGGCACAGCATTTAAAGAGTAGTTTAAACCTTAATTAATAAGACTGCTATATTGGAAATTTAGATTAGCTTAGATCAATTTCCCCATTGCCACGGCTGTGTCCAGCATGCGCGTTGAAAATCCCCATTCATTATCGTACCATGTTAAAATTCTACAAAAATTTCCATCCATAACTTTGGTTTGGTCGGTTGCGAAAATACTTGATCGACTGTCGTGGTTGAAATCCATCGAAACAAGCTTTTCGTCCGTCACACCCAATATGCCAGCGAGCGCACCATTTGCAGCGGAATGCATAGCGTTATTTATTTCTTCTATCGTTGTGTCCTGGGCTGATTCAAACGTCAGATCTACGCAGGATACATTTGGGGTAGGCACGCGTATTGCAACACCATCCAATTTTCCCTTTAGCTGGGGGAGCACGAGACCGACAGCGCGCGCCGCGCCGGTCGATGTCGGGATCATGTTCAGCGCAGCTGCGCGCGCGCGATAAAGGTCGCTATGACCTCGATCTAACGTTGGTTGATCGCCGGTATAACTATGGATCGTCGTCATAAAGCCTTTTTTTATTCCAACTGCTTCATCCAGAACTTTGGCTACAGGGGCCATGCAATTCGTAGTACAAGAGGCATTGGAAACAATAATATCATCTGGCTCTAGAAATTTATGGTTTACGCCATAAGCGATCGTCTTATCTGCATCACTGGATGGGGCCGAGACCAATACCCGTCGGGCACCACTGTTAAGGTGAATACAAGCCTGCTCTTTTGAGGTAAAAATCCCTGTACATTCCAAAACAACGTCGACATCTTCCCAAGGTAACTCTCCAGGTTGTCTCAAATGCGTCACTCGAATTGGACCTAAACCTGCGTCGATTGTATCTCTATCAATTTTAATTTCTCCTGGAAACCTTCCGTGAATACTATCGTATTTTAACAAATGAGCATTTGTCTCAACGGGAGCCAAATCGTTTATGGCAACAATTTTTATATCTTTCCGGTGGTTTTCTATGGCGCTGCGAAGTATATTTCGTCCAATGCGGCCAAATCCGTTTATTGATACATTTACTGGCATGGAAACTTCCAAATTTGTTGAAAATCTTGTTAGCGCTAACAAATCTATTCATTATAGTTTGTCAACCTTTAAACGGTATTTGGTCCAATTTTGTGGCAATCTATATACGGCAAGCGTTTCCGTGAGATCGTTTCCCTTTCGGGTAAAAATAAATATATTTAGGCCCCGTCAGAATATATTTCGCATCAAAGTGAATTAGGATCAGAATAAAAAAAATTTCCCAAAGTTTATTCCGCACGCCAAAATGCTCACATAGCAGAAATAATAGTTTGAGTTAGTCAACCCAAAACTCAAAACAGCACGCATGATCATGTCTTGAATACTTTTACTAAATTATCAGAGTAATCGGCCAATGGATGTGGCCACATCTGCCATGCGGCATGAAAACCCCCATTCATTATCATACCAAGCCAGGACCCTTACCATGCGCTTTCCAACTACCTTTGTCTGTTCTGGGGCAAATATGAAAGAATACGTGGTGTGATTAAAGTCGATCGATACTTTCGGCTCTGGATCATAGGCTAGAACTTGTCCTAAATGACCCTCAGAAGCTTCACGGACTGCGTCGTTGATATCTTCAGCTGTTACATTTTTTTGGGCTTCAAAGGTTAGGTCAATTACAGATACGTTAGGGGTTGGTACTCGCATTGCTGTTCCGTCAAGTCGACCGCTAAGCTCTGGTAGAACCTCTCCAAGTGCTTTGGCTGCACCGGTTGATGTCGGGATCATTGCCATTGCTGCAGCGCGGGCGCGATATAAGTCATCGTGCCCACGGTCCAAGGTTGGTTGGTCGCCTGTGTAGGAGTGAATAGTTGTCATCATGCCACATTCGATCCCGATAGTGTCATTAAGGACTTTAGCTAGTGGGGCGAGACAGTTGGTTGTACAAGAGCTGTTAGAAATCATTGTATCACCAGGGATTAAATCTCGATGATTTACGCCGTATACGATAGTCTTATTAACATGCCTAGCAGGGGCGGAAATAAGCACGGCTTTTGCGCCTTGCTGGATGTGTACGGCTGAAACCTTGCCATCATTGAGTTTGCCAGTGCATTCTAAAACAACGTCGCAACCGCTCCAATCAAGTTCGCTAGGATCGTACGTAGACATAACGTCAATTGGACCTCGGCCAAGATCGATTGAACTTCCGTTCACAGCGACTTGTCCAGGGAACCGCCCATGAATGCTATCGTATCGAAAAAGATGTACATTTGTTTCAATGGGGCCGGTAGCGTTGATTTTTAAAACTTCAATATCATTGCGGCCGCTCTCGGTGATATGGGCAAGAGTACAGCGACCAATTCTGCCAAATCCATTTATGCCCACGGTGACTGTCATTTAATTTTCCATCAGAACCCACTGCGGTTATACGTGAATTAGGTAGGGTCGGATACGAATATTTTGTACTTTTCATGTTGTGTTAGCGTTAAAATTTACCAGATTACATTCGGTATCGCTAACATTCAGCTAAAATTTTTGCACTGTGAGTTGCTATTGGTTTTAGTAACGACTCACTTGCTTTTGTGATTATTTTTCCAAAAGGGCTTTTACACGCTCGACAACCGCATTTGCCGTTATTCCAAAGTGCTCGAACAGGGTCTCCGCAGGAGCTGATGCTCCAAAACTATTCATACCGATAAAGTCTGATTTTGCTTCACGACCGCGTTCACCCAGCAGCCACCGATCCCAACCTTGGCGTACGCCAGCCTCGATACCGATTCGAACATTTGACCCGCCCGGTAGAACTCTTTTGCGATAGCTTTCCTTTTGTTCGGCAAAAAGTTCCATGCATGGCATAGATACAACTCGAGTACCGACGCCTCCTTCTTGGAGAACTTTTCGCGCTTCTAGTGCAAGAAAAACTTCAGATCCAGTGGCGATAAGAATAACTTGCCTTTTGCCATATGCCTCTCGAAGAACATAGGCTCCTTTCTGGCTTAGGTTTTCTGGATTATGTTCAATACGAACAGTTGGCAATCCTTGGCGCGAAAGTGCCATCACAGAAGGCGTTGTCTTCGTGGTTAGTGCAACTTCCCAGGCCTCTGCGGTCTCAATGGTATCTGCGGGGCGAAAAACATAGGTGTTTGGAGTGGCCCGACTTATAGCGAGATGTTCAACAGGCTGGTGTGTTGGACCGTCTTCGCCAAGTCCGATACTGTCATGTGTCATAACAAAAACAGTCGGCACTTTCATCAATGCAGCCAATCGCATTGCGGGTCTGGCGTAGTCGGTAAAGCACATGAAAGTACCACCGTAAGCGCGGATACCGCCGTGAAGCACCATTCCATTCATAGCGGCCACCATACCGTGTTCGCGTACGCCCCAATGGATATACCGTCCAGCCCGATTAACATTATCAAAAACAGTCATATCTATGGATTTTGTGTTGTTTGAGCCCGAGAGGTCAGCTGAACCACCAAAAGTTTCAGGCGCAATCGGATTAATCACGTTCAGTGTCATCTCGCTTGATTTGCGGGTCGCGACTTTGGGTGCAGTACTTGAGATTTGTTTTTTCAAGTTTCTTACTGCCACTTTGATCTTTTTGGCGGGCTCTAATGCATGAACACGTTCAAATTCATTTTGACGATTTTGCGAAACACATGAAAACCGCTCAGCCCATGCATCACGCTCTGGAATTCCCTTTTTGCCGATCGTCTCCCAATCGGTTTTCAGAGCTTGAGGAATTTTGAAAGATCCGGCGGTCCAGCCGTAGGTTTTTCTGGCATCTTCAATCAACTTCGGATCGGTGAGTGCTCCGTGTCCTTTGGAGGTGTCTTGAGCACTAGATCCAAGCGCAATGTGTGTCTTGCATGCGATCATAGATGGTTTTTTAGATTTTTTGGCAGTAATAATTGCCAAATCTATGGCTTCAGGATCATGACCATCAATTTCAAGAACTTGCCAACCCGATGCTTTGAAGCGCATGGCTTGATTTGTCCTGTCTGCCATATCAACGTTACCGTCGATCGTAATGTTGTTATTATCCCAGAAGACGATTAGTTTCCCAAGTTCGTGGCGACCTGCGAGGCCTATGGCTTCTTGAGATACGCCTTCCATAAGGCAGCCGTCACCTGCAATTACAAAGGTGTGATGATCGACAAGCTTTCTTCCAAATTTCGCGCGCAAGGCTTCTTCCGCCATCGCAAAACCAACTGAATTTGAGAGACCTTGCCCCAAAGGTCCAGTGGTAGTTTCGATAGCTGATGATAGGAAATTCTCGGGGTGACCTGCGGTCTTTGCGCCGAGTTGACGGAAATTTTTCAACTCTTCAATGGGGAAATCTTCATAGCCGCATAGGTGGAGAAGACTATAAAGCAGCATAGATCCGTGGCCTGCTGATAGAATGAAACGATCTCTATCATGCCACGTTGGATCACTAGCAACAAATTTGAGGTGTTTTTCAAAAAGTACAGTTGCTACGTCTGCCATTCCCATAGGCATTCCAGAATGGCCAGAGTTTGCCGCGGCTACGGCGTCGAGGGTCAAAACCCTTATTGCAGTTGATTTTTGCCAATGTTCTGGATGCGTGTCGCGTAGCTCTTGGATGTGCATGCTCCAATTAATCCCCGATCAGTTTTCTATTGATGCTCAATAACAGCCTGATACTGAATAGCAAGTATTGGGTTTCATTAGGTTCGTAAGGGGGCGCAATTTTGTGCGGGGTCAGGTAAAATCATTACTATACGCAGGAAAAAATGATTCGTTTTAAGGGGTAAGCGTGAATCTAACATAATTCTGGATCAGCAAGAGCAGCAAGGGTCGATACAATGGACGAAATAAAAGAGCTCGAAAGGCGCCTTAAAATAGCACTTGATCGAATATCGGAGGGATTAGAAAATAATACCCATGCCGAAGATGTTGATTCTTCGACTGAAGCATTGCAGTCAGAGATAAACGCTTTGAGCGATCAAAACGCAAAATTATCCGGTTTATTGGCTGATCTCGAAAAAGAGCATCACAAAGAAACCGAAGAAATGCAAAAATTATATGACCAGCTTGCGCAGGTCTTAAATGATTCTGATAAAAACCCTGAGGAGAATGGGTAATGCCGGAAGTAGAAGTAGATATTGGTGGGAAAAGTTTTACTGTGTCTTGCCAAGCTGGGGAAGAGAAATATCTGGTATCTGCCGCAGCGGCACTTAATCTTGAGGCTGGTAAACTTGGAGATCAAATCAGCAAGCTTTCGGAGGCTCGCATACTATTAATGGCTGGTCTGATGCTCGCGGACAAAACTGCCGGTGCGCAGGATAAGCTGACTCAGGCGCAAGCAAGCCTATCTCAAGCGACAGCAGAAGTCTCCAGATTAAAGTCGCTTTCGCTCGGTACGGCTGAACATATGGAGGTTGTGCCCAAAGAGCTTGTAAAAAACCTAGCTGAGATAGTGCTTAAAGCAGAATCCTTAGCCGATCAGGTAAATTCTTAGACCTTGAATAGAGCTTGGACGTTGAAGAGATGAGGCCTAACCATTATTCGTGTTTTAACAGTTTAAACATTCGCTTCACGAATCTTTTCTGCTGCGTTTTCGTCAAACGTAACTTCATTTTCTTTGAAAAGCGTGTCTAATTCGCCAGACATTGTCATTTCAGTAATAATGTCACATCCACCGACAAACTCGCCTTTGACGTACAATTGTGGTACAGTTGGCCAATCCGAAAAATCTTTTATTCCCTGGCGAATATTTTCATCAGCCAGGACATTAACATCTGTATAGTCTACCCCCATGTAGTTGAGAACGCCTGCAACCTTGCTGGAGAAGCCACATTGGGGCATGGCTTTTGTGCCCTTCATGTATAGGACAACATTGTTTGAAGAAACTGTTTCCTGAATTAACGATTTTACATCACTCATGACTTTGGTCCTTATTTATTGCGCAACTATATCATTCTTATCTGATATAGTGCAAACTTTTTAAATAAACTAGTACGCTGTATATTACTGTTATTATCTTTTGTTTGAAACATGATACCGTTGCTATACGCTTTATTCTGGGACCTTGGTGGTTAGTGCCAATGCATGTAATTCACCATGCGCCCCATCCATTCTGCCCTTAAGTGACGCGTAAACGGCGCGTTGCTGTTGGACACGGTTCTTACCACGAAAACTCTCATCGATGACTTCTGCAGCATAATGATTTCCATCACCAGCGAGATCGGTGATTGTAACTTTCGCGTCCGGAAACGCTTCGAGGATGAGCGCCTCTATATCTTGTGCTAACATTGCCATTAAACGGACCCTTTGAAAAAATATTTAATCATGATCGATACATTGAACAAGAGAGGAGAACTCCGCACTTAGTTTGATTTTATAAAGGCTCCAAACCGTCGGTTAAGCTTTCGCATACCTCCGATCCAACGATCATAGTTGTTCGATTTATTTTGCATGTACTCTTTGACCTGTGGATGTGGAAGAATCAAGAAGGTTTCTTCACCAAGACCTGCCACACAGCTTTCTGCAACTTCCTCGGGCGTAAGCATTCCATCGATGCTTGCCACATGATCCTCGTGGCCACGGGTCATCTCTGTGCGGACAGCTTGAGGGCATAAAACTGAAACTTTTATGCCCTGATCTCGATATGTCATTGCCATCCATTCTGCGAGTCCGACTGCTGCGTGTTTAGTGACGCCATATGGTGCAGAGCCGACTTGGTTCAGGAGGCCGGCTGCAGATGCCGTATTCAGCAAATAACCACTTCCGCGCTTTGTCATTCTTGGAACTAGATGTCTTGCCGCCCAGACATGTGCCATCAAGTTAATGTTCCAAATCTTATTCCAGCCTTCATTATCCACTTCAACACCGCCGGCGATCGATATCCCGGCATTTGAGCAATAAAGGTCAATCGGCCCGACCTCTGTTTCAGTTATTTCTATCAATGTTGAAATGTCGGCCTCACGCGAAACATCTATTTTATGGGCAATACCACCAACTTGCTGTGCGGTTTCGTACACCCCGTCTTCATCAAGGTCAGCGCAAATGATTTTTTTGGCACCTTGGGCCGTAAATCTGATGGCCATCGCGCGGCCGATTCCATTTGCCGCACCCGTTATAACAATGATTTTATTTTTTAAATCCATTTATCGCTCCATTAGGTCCACATATTTGACCCGCCGCAGACGGTCAAAGCTTGACCTGTCATATAACGACTAGCGTCTGAGGCCAGATAGACGGCTAGCCCTTTAAGATCTTCGGCTTCGCCCAACCGTCTAAGCGGTATCTCTTTCTCTGCACGTTCTTTGGCTTCCGAGTTATCCCAAAGTTCGCGTGCAAAGTCTGTTTTAATAAGGCCTGGACAGATTGCGTTGAAGCGTACACCTTTTGGGCCAAATTCTTGAGCCAAATTGCGGACCAAGCCGATCAAGGCCAGTTTTGACATACCATAGGTGCCTAGCATTTCTGAGGGTTTATAGGCACCAATTGAGGATGTGAACATCATTGACCCATTACCCTTGGTGACCATGTCAGCAACGGTTAGCTGAGCGAGCCAAAGATTGGACTGGACATTCGTTGCCATTGTTTTTTCATAAGCGGCATCACTTATTTTTGACGTGGGTCCGTAATAAGGGTTTACCCCAGCGTTTCCAACCACAATATCGATAGGTCCCGCAGAGTTGCGCGTAGTTTGCACCAAATTTCCTAAGGCTTTTTTGTTGCCAGCATTGGCAGCCACGCCAAATGCCCGTCTAGTCCCACAGGCGGCATTGATTTCTTCCGCTGCAATATCCAGTTGCTCTTGTGTACGCGCTGAAATTACCACTGTTGCTCCGTACTGTGCCAGAGCTGTTGCCATTGCAAGGCCTATGCCTTTGGAGGCGCCAGTTAAAAGAGCGACTTTCCCAGAGAGATCAAAAAGCATACTCATGCTTGGCTCCTAACGATTGACCCAAGTGGGTTTTCTTTTTTCTACAAAGGCATTTACACCTTCTTTAAAATCTTCGGTCTTTGCTAAGTCTTCCACCACTTCACGACTAAAATCGAGGCTTTGAGGTAAATTTTCCTTGAGGGCCATATCGTTTAAAACCCTTTTGGTCGCTTTGACCGCAGAGGGTGAGACAGATGCAATTTCTTGTGCTAAGGCCAAAGCACATTCGATCAATTGATCCTGGGGAACAATATTGTTTACGATACCGATTTTTAGTGCTTCATCGGCTTTTACACTGCGTCCAGTGAACATCATTTCCTGTGCTGCGAGGCGGCCTATATAACGACTGAGACGCTGTATGCCGCTCGCCGCTGCCAAAAACCCAACTTTGACTTCAGGCAGAGCGAAGGTTGCATTTTGCGATGCGATGATCATGTCGCAGGATAAAGCCGTTTCAAACCCACCGCCCATTGCAAAGCCGTTGACTGCGGCAATGATCGGCTTCTCAAGATCAAAACGTTGCGTCAAACCAGAAAAGCCGCTTGGAGGAAGAGAACTTCTGCCTCCTGTCGCTGTAAACTTCAGATCGTTACCTGCACAGAACGCTTTTTCCCCAGCACCGGTTAGAACGGCCACCCAAAGCTCTTGGTCTTGGGAAAAATCATCCCACACTTGGGCAAGTTCGAGATGCATGGGGGGATGAATTGCGTTATAGACTTCTGGCCTGTTAAGGGTCACCAACAACACATTGTCACGGCGTTGGGTTGTAACAAATTCAAAACTCATTTTTAGTCCTCTCAACTACGCGTGGTTTTTAGGCCACCCGTATCAATCTCTATAAATTTTCCACCATTTTTCGCCATGTGGCGCAGGGTTGCTGCCGGTGTGTATGCGGGATCGTCTGCACCGAGTTCTTCCATCTTTTTAAGAATTTCTTTGGCCCCAATCATATCGGCATAATACATTGGCCCGCCTTTGTCCGCTGGCCAACCATACCCGTTAAGCCATACAACATCGATATCTGATGGTCGCTGCACTTTATTCTCTTCCAGAATTTTCACCGCTTCATTGATCATTGGGAAAATACATGTTTCCGTAATTTGATCATGAGACATATGGGTTGGCTCAACGCCAGTAATATCTTTTATGATATTCGCGGTTATGTCAGATGGAATGGGTCTTCTGGCTGCGTCGTAATCATAATACCCAGATTTGGTTTTCTGACCGCGACGATCCATTTCACACAGCGCATCGCGGATAGGATTGTCTGTTTTTTCGCCTTTTGACCATCCAATATCCAATCCGGCAAGATCGGACATTTGGAAATTACCCATTTTGAAGCCAAATGCATTCATTGCTTTGTCAGTGTCCCAAGGCATTACACCTTTGTACAAAAGTTTTTGTCCCTGAACTTGTCGCGCAAAAAGAATACGGTTTCCTACAAACCCTGGACACACACCGACCAGAGTTGCAATTTTGTTAATTTTTTTTGCCAGATCCATAGAGGTTGCAACAACCTCGTCAGATGTTTTTTCGGCGCGCACAATTTCCAAAAGTTTCATCACATTTGCGGGTGAAAAGAAATGCAACCCAATGACGTCCTGAGGCCGTTTGGTCACGTCTGCGATCTCATCTATATCAAGCGCAGACGTGTTTGTTGCCAAAATAGCTCCTGGCTTTGCGATCTCGTCCAAGGAGCTAAAGATCTGACGTTTCAAATCCATATTTTCAAAAACTGCCTCAATTATCAAATCACAATCGTTAAGCGCTTTGAGGGACAGTTGGCCATTAAGACGCCTCATGCGCGCCTCGACTTCAGTTTGGGGAAAGCGACCTTTGTCTGCGCTGCGTTGATAATTACTCCGCACAACACCTAAGCCCCGATGTAAAGCTTCGGGTTTTTGTTCAACAATGGTCACATCAATACCCGCCGTGGCAAAATTCATTGAAATTCCGCCCCCCATTGTCCCTGCGCCAATGACGCCAACTTTAAGGATTGAGCGTCTCTGAATGCCTTCGCCAAGTTGGGGAACCTGCCAGGCTGCAGCACCTGCCTGAGCGATATATTGCGTGACGTTTTCCTGAGATGGCAGCGTCATAGTATCCTCATTTTCTTCAATTATGTTTTCAATGTTTCGAGACAGGCTGTGCGTAATATGCGTCGGTCCAATTTATCTGTTGGTCCTCTGGGCAATGGGTCGGTTTGTATCCATATGTATTCTGGAATTTTGAAGTGCGAAATCTCTTGTGCAAGAAAAGCTTTTATGTCCTCTTGTGTCGCCTGCATGTCTTTGCGGATTTGCACGCCTGCACCGACAACCTCTCCAAGGCGATCATCTGGAACTGAAAAGGCACAAGACTCAGAAATTGCCGGATGCCGATGCAAAGCCCCCTCTACATCAAGGCAAGCTATATTTTCACCGCCTCGGATAACGATATTTTTCTTACGGTCGAGAATGGTAACTATGTCGTCTTCATCAATTTTGCCTAGATCACCTGTGCGAAGCCAACCATTTTGCAGCGCCTCGTCTGTCGCCTCGGGTTTGTTGAGGTAGCAGCGCATGTTGCACGCACTCTTGATAGTCAGTTCTCCTATCGCTCCTGTTGGCACTTCCTGACCATCGTCATCCCAAATGGCCAGTTCTTGGATGGGGGGATAAAGCCGTCCAGCAGCATCTGGGTTATCAAGGTACTCATCTCCGATAAGGCCAATACCGCAGGCATTTGTTTCGGTCATGCCCCAACCCGTAGCAAGGTTCGCGTTTGGAAACGCCTTTTGAAGCTCTGCGACTTGGCTTGCGGGTCTTTTTGCGCCACCTGATCCAAGGTAATCAAGTGTATCCAGAGATGTTCCCATAAGACGAGCAGCGTCCATTAGCTCGGCTGATTGTGTTGGAACTCCAAGAAATCTGGTTATTTTTTCCTCACTAATAAGACGAACGGCCTCATTGGCATCCCACTTATACATTAAGCACACCTTTGCACCCGCAGGAAGGCTTAGCAAAAACATCGGGTGTGTGGCTGTCACATGGAAAAGTGGCGTCACTACGAGAATAGCCGGGGGAAGGGGAGATTGCATTGGACTGTCTGGGGTCGGGCAAAGCCGTTCGTTTAATGACTCTTGCATCAACCAAGTGTAAACGGCACTGATTGCGCCGCGGTGGGTTTGCACGACACCCTTGGGATGGCCGGTTGTCCCAGAGGAATACATAATGGCGAAATCATCATCCGCATCAATATCGACCCTTGGCCAGTCTGTTACTGTAGGTTCTTTCATTGCCGCAGAGTAGCCGTTGACAAAATCTGAGGCGGCGTCACGAACGCCAATAATATTCAAGCTAAGCAATGATTGCAGCGGTTTGAGCCTGTCAACTCTGGGTCCATCAGCATAAACAATTTTAGCACCGCTGTCTGACAAAGCATACTCAAGCTCTTGGGTTGTCCACCAAGCGTTTAAAAAAACTACAGTAGCCCCAAGTGATGCTATCGCCATTTTTATGATTAACAAATCAGGATAATTTCGCATTGCGATGGCAATACGAGCGCCCTTTGTCACATTTAAATCGCGCTGCATAAGCCATGCGGCACGTTTGATATCTTCGCAGAACTCCGCATATGTCCACCGCTGGTTCTGGTAAACTAAATAGTCAGCATCCCCATCATCATGCGCCTCATAGCTTTGTTTGAGCATATCTGGAAGAGTATGGGGCACATTTTTAAAGACTTTATATTCAATGTTGTGGATAACGGCAGTGCTGAGTTCAAAAGTTTTGTTTGTCTCTACTATGTCAGCAACAGCCTTTTGAATGGCAAGCTTTCTCATTTTTTGCAAACCTCCGCTTCAATGCAGGTTTGGGAAATATCTTTCTTATCAAAAAAGCAAAGATGGGGCATGATGGAAAACCTGTTATTCACATTCAGTGTTCAGCAGTATCGCCTGTATAAATAGAATTGCGCAAGTAGAAGTTAGAGCTAAGCCCATTAATCTGTACTGGCTTTTAGCTCTGATGATTGTTAACGAAGCTTCTGCGGATATTTGAAGTTTGAAAATTGTTCAACCAAATATGGGTATGCAAATCTTTAGAGATGTAAAACTCGAGCCTTGGCACACTAATCTATGCGTGAGCGGAAATAGTTCTATGAAGTTTTCAAGCTTCCATCTTGGCCAATGACTTTGGTACTGATAGCTGTTTAGAGTGAATATCATAGGAGGCGGATTTGGGACAAAGTAAGAATATCTTGATATTTATGGTGGATCAACTCAATGGGACCTTTTTCCCAGATGGCCCTGCAGACTGGTTGCATGCCCCCAACCTAAAACGTCTAGCAAAGCAATCGACGCGTTTTGAAAATGCGTATACCGCCAGTCCACTCTGCGCTCCAGGACGTGCAGCGTTTATGTCGGGGCAATTGCCCTCGCAAAATGGAGTTTATGACAATGCTGCAGAATTTGCCTCTTCGCTACCTACCTATGCTCATCATTTGCGCCGCGCTGGGTATCAGACCTGTCTCGCAGGGAAAATGCATTTTGTTGGTCCTGATCAGTTACATGGTTTTGAAGAGCGCTTAACGACCGATATTTATCCGGCTGATTTTGGCTGGACGCCAGATTATCGCAAGGCCGGTGAGAGGATCGACTGGTGGTATCATAATATGGGTTCGGTCACCGGTGCCGGGTGTGCAGAAATTTCCAATCAGCTCGAATACGATGATGAAGTGGCTTATCAATCGATGCGCAAACTATATCATTTGGCGCGAGGGAAAGATCAAAGACCATGGTGTCTCACAGTGAGTTTTACGCATCCCCATGATCCTTATGTCGCACGCAAAAAATATTGGGATATGTATGAGCAGTGCGATCATTTGATGCCAATTGTTCCGCCCATCCCCTATGAGGCGCAAGATGCGCATTCAAAACGCATCTTTGACGCTAATGATTGGCGCTCATATGATATTGATGAAAGTATGGTCAAACGCTCGCGTCAGGCATATTTTGCGAATATTTCATATTTAGATGAAAAAATTGGTGAGATTTTAGGTGTCTTAGACGCGACGCAGCAAGAGGCGACAATTCTGTTTTTATCTGATCACGGAGATATGTTGGGGGAAAGAGGGCTTTGGTTCAAAATGTCTTTTTACGAAGGGTCATCTCGCGTTCCTTTGCTGATTTCAACGCCAGAAATGGCTGCTGGTTTGATAAGAACCCCAGTGTCAACAATAGATATATCTCCCACGCTAAGCGAATTGGCGGGTTTGGACGCTGCGGCATTTCAGCCTTGGACAACTGGAGAGAGCCTTGTTCACCTGGGGCAGGGCGGTACAAGAAAGACGCCGGTCGCTATGGAATATGCAGCTGAAGGCTCTCACGCTCCTATGATTAGTTTGCGTCATGAGAAATGGAAATTTAATCGCTGTACACTTGATCCAGATCAACTTTTTGATTTGGACGCTGATCCTTTTGAATTGGAAAATCTTTCCAATAATGTAAACTTTGAGGCGGTTCTGAAAAAATTTTCAGATATGTGCGACGCACGCTGGGACCTTGGGCGCTTTGATCAAGAAGTTCGGGCAAGTCAGGCCAGACGCTGGATTGTCTACGAAGCCCTTAGACAAGGGGGCTATTATCCTTGGGACTATCAGCCCTTGCAAAAGGCTTCAGAACAATTCATGCGCAATCATATGGATTTAAACAGTCTTGAAGATGCAAAAAGGTTCCCTCGCGATCAAGTCTTCTAATGTCACTTGTTACTTTATGTTTTTTTAATTAAATCGGTATATTTCAATCGCTTTTACTCTGGATCATAGAGTTTATTGGCCTCTTTTTAATTTAATTACTGTTCTTGATTGACAAACCTTATAAAAACTATCAGGAAATATTTAATCCTTAGCCACGTTGATTGACGGAGCCTGGAATAAAGGCGCAAGGCTAGGTAGATGAGCTATGAAAAGCATCGAAACTGGATTTCTTTTTTGTGTATGACCTTTCAAAATCATGAGCCGTTTTCGCTATGATTATAAGCAAAAAGCCCGCCGCCCTATGTAGCCAATGAATGGTAATTTGTTTTAATACGGAAGGAAAAAAATGAATATGTTAAATAACCAAGACACAGACCGGTTTGAATCAGTGCAAGCAGCTGGCCCTGTAATTCCAGCGTTTGATGCAAGAACACTAGTTGGCAAAGATGGTGTTGCCAGAATTGTATTAGATGGAACGCCTTACGTGTTGCGTATCACTAAGGCAAATAAACTCATCCTAACGAAGTGATTTTTTAAAATGGCAGATACAATGGACGCCCATCAATTGACCCGTGGGGGAGAAACAGTAGGCCTTCTATCCAGTATGTCTGAATGGGAAGCAGAGCTCGTTTTAAACTTTCGCTGCTGGGTCAATGATGAAGCGGGAAAAAATAATGTCCGCAGTAGTTTTTCTCGAACGTTTGCATCCGAACGTGCTGCAGAAGAGTTGTGGGCATTTGAAAAATTTTTAACAACTATTGCGGAGTACTCCTATTATCCTCTCGCGCACCATGATCCAGAATGTCCTTGTTTAGGGGCTCATGAGGCCATTTTAACTCATATGGTCAAACTGGCGAGTTCCGGTTGTTTACTTGAAGCGTCACAAATGGCGTCCCTGATTGCATTGCCCTCTAAGGCAGAGTCGATCAGTTTAATGGCAATTCGGATAGGCAATATGATGCAGCAGATCGTACGTACTCCGTACACTTACGAAGTGTCGCTATCAACTGCCCACCATAGAATTCACTAACAAATTATAAAATATTTAACCAAGGTTTATGTCAATAAAGTTTAATCTAATTCCAAAAACTAATGCTTGTCTGTAACGTTATTTGCTTTTCTGTGGCCGCATAATCGGGGAGACCGGCGCGATTTTTGAAGGCAGAAAAAGTGGAGCATAATTCAACGTGGGGCAATCACTTCGTCCATTTATAGAAGCAGGACGGTCAAGGCTCTTATTTACAACCACGCACCTATGATAGGTGCGTGAATCTTTTTTTGACCTCTTTAAAGGCGGTCGGCATCCATCACTTTATTCCATGCTGAGACAAAGGTATTTGCAAAAAGGTGTTGATTGTCTTCCTGAGCATAAACTTCGGCAATGGCGCGAAGCTCTGAATTTGAACCAAACACCAGATCGGTGCGCGATGCGGTGCGCACAACTTTGCCTGTTGTACGATTTGTTGCCTCATAAGAATTTGATCCTGTTTCCTTCCATGTAACCGACATGTCCAGCAGAGTTGAGAACCATTCATTGGTCAGCTTACCATCCTTGGTCCAGATACCATCGCCTGTTGCACTGATGCCCATAGAGCGAAGACCGCCCACTA
>JAOGIM010000110.1 GCA_028150825.1 Paracoccaceae bacterium | reverse complement strand
TCCTACCAAACCTCCTAGACCTGTTTTGGTTCAGAGAATTTACCAGATGTCACGAAATAATGTTCCAAAGGTTCTAGATTTGGCACCGCAATTAGATAAACTTATGCAAACCGCCGATGTTGCAGTAGGCGTAGCTGTACCAATTGTTGCAGACGATCATGAAACGATGGGTGTAGTCTACCGTTTTAAATCCATGGAACACTGGGGCTCTAGCTTGGATCAGATGGCTGATAACAAAGAATTTCAGGGGCTGGTTTCTAAGGCTAACGAGCTGGGGACACTCAAACAATCAAGAATGTTGCTAGCAATATAATTCAAATACAAAATGGGAGAGCAGAAATTGTTCTCCCGTTCTTTTACACGCATGATGTTAAACCTAACTACTTTCCTACATAGTAACGATAAGCAAAACCACTATCTGTGTGACATCCCATACATATATAACGTACACACCCCCCATGGCCCCTGCCTGCCCCCATGTAACTGTCCCACATTGGACAATCTCAGGTAGGGTCACTGTAGGTGAAACACATAATCCCAACACTTGGGCTTCCATACAGCATCAACCAACACGTAAAGTGCCTACACATGCTACGATCATGTAAGTGCAACTATCATTACATGAGATTTAGTAAGTCTGTGTAAGAGACACTTACCATGACCTACTAAGGCACAATGGCATGTACAGTAATGACACGTACTGTGTTGGTATGTGACCAGTATGTAGGTGTTTGACCATAGGTACATTTAACACCAACACCTATCACTTCCCTGTACTAGTAACGATAAGGATACACGCATCTAAACACGTACAGTGAGTGCAAATAGCTGTGGTAAGACACAGTAGACAAACAAACCTACTTGTAATTCAAACTGTTTCACATAACCTATTGATATTGCTTACGTGGGAACACGGATGTGCAGGGCTAAGGAAACGAACAGCTTCTCGACCGCACCATTAAATCGTCCATCAATGTGTCTAATCACTTGATCTGTAAGCATGTTTTGTTTTGCAGGTGATGTGGAGATCAATTCTATAAATCCATTCGACATAGAGGCCAATCGATATCCGTTTTTGCCACGTGGTTTATGTAATTCCCATACATAGCACTGATCACATTTGAAATAATCTCAATTACTATGCTATCTGATAAGCCACTTTTCCGTGCACTTTCCAATTGCTGTTCAGGCAATTCCCCTCTTTTTTCAACGATTGCAACGGCGAGGTCTAGCATTGCTTGATCTTTAGGATCATCAGCTTCGCACAGTCTGGCTCTAATGATGTCAGTGGATTCTAATTCTGTTGCCATTGAGCAGAACTCGGAATGAGCGGACAGACAATATCTGCAATTATTTGCCTGTGAAACAGCAAGAGCAATCATTTCCCGTTGAGTAAAGTTCAATTCACCTTGTGCTAATGCTTCATCCATAGAAAACATCATTTTTAGGCTTGCTGGTGAATTCGCCGCAACCGCCATACCGTTAGGAACAAAACCCAGATCACTTTCAATAGCCTCAAGAGATTCTTTTACTACACCTTCAGCTTCGTCTTTTTTTACAGCTTCAATCAATTGCATATACTTGTTCCTTTTATAGTTACTATGAGATCACTTATCTTCGCTTTGCAGTATGCTATCGCTTAATAGGAGCTACGCTGTTATTATGAAAATACTTAAACGAACGCAGTGCAATAGCTGTCGTAGCGTTAGATAGAATCTTTACTTAGAAACCTTCACCATATTCTTGTCCTACGGTTTGATTAGACCAACCACCCAACTGATCAATCATCTCAGATTGCAAACCAGCATTTCTAAGTCTGTCACGGAAACTGTGCCTAAAAAAATGTATCACACCCTTGGGCAAGTGCTGTTTAAGCCATTTATTCAGAGCTGCCGAACATGAGTTGCCTTTGCAGCCAGTTGCATTGGTATAGGTATTGAATAAAAACTGCGTTGTGCGTTGACTATGCATTATTTTAATTGCCTCCAGTGACTGTTCCTCGTACTTGCGGGGGTGGCTTCGGGTCTGCTGTATGGCCAATAAAGAAATAGCCGGAA
>JAOGIM010000011.1 GCA_028150825.1 Paracoccaceae bacterium | reverse complement strand
TTGGTTTGCCGGTATTGCCTGCTGCGATTAACAGATCAGTCTGGCGGGACAAAAATGCTGGTATTTGCAGCACATCGACAGCCTGAGCTGCCACATCGCATTGGGCGGCTTCATGGACGTCTGTAATTACAGGACAGTCAAACGCCCTAGAAATATCTTCTAGGATGCGAAGACCCTCTTGCATTCCAATGCCGCGGGCTGAAGAAACTGAGGATCTATTTGCCTTGTCGTAGCTTGACTTGAAAATGAACTTTGATCCAGTTCTACCGCAAATTTGGGCTATATGCTCGGCCATCATCATAGCATGATCACGGCTTTCCAACTGACAGGGTCCTGTGATGAAAACGATGGGGTGATTAGCCCCAATTTTTAGCTTGCCGACCTTGATTGTTTTTTGTTCCATATTTAACATCCTAAAACCAGTTCGATGCGTTCCAAATCTTTGGGGTTGTTAAGCTCCCAAAATACGCGGCCTTTTCTGTCAACTTCAACGCATTTTACCTTTTGCCCATTTTCCAGAAATCTTAGCTGTTCCAGTCCCTCTAACTTTTCAAGAGGCCCCTCTGGCCAACTTTTGTAAGCTTTTAGTACTTCTGGCCTGTAGGCATAAACACCCACGTGATGGTAGACTGGTATGTCAGTTAGATTTGGAAAGTTTTGCTGATTGATATAGGGCAGCACCTCTTTTGAGAAATAAAGCGCGTGGCCAGATCGGTCAAATACAGCTGTTGTCCCTCCAACGCGCCCATGGAGGCGGTCGTCTTTAAAATGATTATAGGTTTGGGAGTCGACCTTTAAAACTGGAGTTGCCATATGGGCTATTTTGTCCTGACGCATTTCATCCATCAAATCTTCAATGAACCATTCTGGAGTCAAGGGCGCATCACCTTGTAAATTTATAATAAGGTCGACCTCCAATTGGGCTCGCATCATTGCCTCAGCACACCGTTCAGTACCATTGGCACAGTCTGGCGACGTCATTATGACCTCTGCGCCGAAGGCATGCGCTGCCGACTGAATCCGCTTATCATCGGTTGCGACATAGACTGCCTCAATTCCCTTCGCTCTACATGCCGTTTCATAACTGAGCTGAATTAGACTTTTGCTTTGCCCATTAGGGAGGCGAAGCATTGCAAGTGGCTTTCCCGGATACCGCGTTGAGGCATAGCGCGCGGGTATTATGATGCTTGTTTTCATGCAACACCGGCTCGCAAAAGATCATGAATATGCAAGATACCTTTTGCGCGTCTCTTTTGATCTGCAACTACCAACACGCTGATTTTATAAGAGTTCATAATTCTCAGTGCATCTGCTGCAAATGCATCCTCTGAAACGGTGACAGGATCAGGACTAGCTATATCACCTGCGGTTTTCTCCATCAGGTCGTGCATATGACGCCGTAAGTCACCGTCTGATATAATGCCCGTAATTTTTCCAGCGTTTATGAGCACTGCGATACCGAATCCTTTGGATGTCATTTCGATTAGCGCCTCTTTAACAGGCGTTTCTGGTGTTACTATTGGAATCTTATCCCCACCATGCATAAGATTCCTAATTCTTGTCATCTGTGCGCCCAGCTTGCCGCCAGGATGAAAAATTTGGAAACTCTCAGTGTTAAAGTTCCTTTGCTGCATTAACGTAACGGCCAAAGCATCACCAAGTGCCAATGTCATAGTGGTTGACGTTGTCGGAGCCATTCCGATTGCACAGGCTTCTGGTGCATTAGGCAATCCAAGCGTAAAGTCTGCAGCCCGCATGAGTGTACTCTCTGGATTTGAGGAAATTGCGGCCATCGGAATTGAGAAGCGCCGCGTGTATGCAACAATATCGCGCATTTCGCTGGTCTCACCAGAGTTTGAGATCAATATACAGATGTCGTCCTCAACCAACATACCCATATCACCATGGCTTGCTTCGGTAGCATGAACAAAATACGATGGTGTTCCAGTGCTCGCTAGCGTCGCAGAAATTTTGCGCCCGATATGGCCAGATTTCCCGACCCCTGAGACAATAACTCGGCCTTTACATTTAATAATAGCCTTGATTAAGCGGGTAAAATCGTGCGGCAGGTTGTCTGCCAGTTTTGCCAACGCTTTTGACTCGATTTCAAGCACGTTACGCGCCGTTTCAAGTAGGGAAATCGCGATTGTAGACATTTGATCCTTTTCCTAGGGTTCGATATGTTCAATCTGAGGTTTCATTTACAGGATATTGCATCGCGATAATAGTCCAGATACCAATCGACTAATGATTTTACGCCTTCACAAAGGTCTGTTGTCGGGGAATAGCCTGTAAGGGCTTGCAACAGCCGTGTATCTGCCCAAGTGGCGGGGACATCGCCAGGCTGCATATCCATCAGGTTTTGGATGGCTTTTCTCCCTATTTCTTTTTCTAAAGCTGTAATAAAGTCTTTTAACTGAACAGGCCTGTTATTGCCTATATTAACGACACGGAAAGGGGCGACAGGTGACAGGCTGTCAAATTTGGCTGAGATAGGTGTTTTTCCTGGCGCCTTGTTTAAAAGTAGGCTCAAAGCGTTTACCACGTCATCGACGTAGGTGAAATCTCGTTTCATTTCGCCATGATTGTAAATATCGATTGGGGATCCATTCAGGATCCTATTTGTAAATTTCATGGGTGCCATATCGGGACGCCCCCAGGGACCATAGACCGTAAAGAAACGAAACATGGTAATCGGTAGCTGATAAAGATGGGCATAGGAATGAGCCATTGCCTCTGTTGCTTTCTTGGTGGCGGCATAGAACGACATTTGATGATCTGCTTTTTGAGTTTCGCGATACGGCATGTCGGTATTTGCTCCGTAAGCGGAAGAGGTTGAGGCTAAAAGCATATGTTTTGGTGGGTTATTCCTCGCTGCTTCCAAAAGTTCGAAAGTCCCTACTAAGTTGCTTTCCAAGTAGACGCGGGGATTGTCTATCGAATAGCGCACGCCCGCCTGTGCGGCGAGATGGATAACCACGTCAATTGATTTATTTTTAAAAATATTTTTCAGAACACCAGGCTCTTGAATACCTGCCTTTATGAAGTAGAACTGTTCATTCTCTAATAACCTTGCTAGGCGGCCAGCCTTAAGATTTGGATCATAATAATCGTTCAAATCATCTATGCTAGAGACCTTATGGCCTAGTGCTAAAAGCTGACTGGCGGTGTTTGCACCAATAAAACCGGCGACGCCAGTGATCAAAATATGCATTTTCTTTACCTATTTTCAAACTATTACTCTCTGATAATCCATCAGCATGCTCATGTCATCTGCCAAAACATCTTAATCTAGCTGATCAACAAAAGGCATCAAAATACCAGGCGAAGTAAGAGGTATTTTTTTGTTTCATTTTTGCTCGTTTTAGGTCACAAGAAACCCTTAATAACTGACATTTACTGCAACCACTCGACCAAAACAAAGCGAAAACAATATGGCAGTCCCGCTCACACCACAACTTGACAATTCCGCACGTCTAAGCGTAGCCCCGATGATGGACTGGACAGATCGCCACTGTCGCTATCTGCATCGCATGATGTCGCGCCATACGCTTCTTTATACAGAAATGGTCACGGCACCAGCACTGGTCAGGGGCGGAGCACTGCATTTGCTGGAGTTTAACTCCGAGGAACACCCCATCGCCCTTCAGCTTGGCGGTTCGGATCCAGCCGAACTATCTGAGGCGGCGCGTCTTGGACAGGACGCAGGCTACGATGAGATTAACCTTAATGTTGGCTGCCCGTCAGGCCGTGTTCAATCGGGCACATTTGGGGCGATCCTGATGAAAACCCCGGCGCTTGTTGCAAAGTGTTGCGCGGCAATGCGCGCGGCTGTCGATATCGAAGTCACAGTAAAATGTCGCATCGGAGTAGATAATCAGGTGCCGCAAGACGTCTTGCCAGAGTTTTTGGCCCAAGTCTCTGCTGCTGGTATCTCGCGTTTTGCGGTGCATGCGCGCAAAGCGTGGCTTGACGGTCTTAGTCCCAAGGAAAATCGCGATATTCCACCTCTTGACTATGACCTTGTGATGCATATGAAGGGGCTTTTTCCAGCACTGCATCTTTCGGTAAATGGAGGAATCACGTCGCTTGAGCAGGCCCAGAGTTTTCTAGAGGCAGGATTAGACGGAGTGATGATCGGGCGCATGGCCTATCATCAGCCCAGCAATATTTTGGCTTTGGCGGATCATGTTATTTTTGGGGCAGATCAAACATGCGATCCAGTGCAAATTGTGCATAAAATGCTGCCCTATATCGAGGCACATATGATCAGTGGTGGAAAGTTAAATCAAATCACCCGTCACATGCTGGGCATGTTTGCGTCAAAACCTGGTGCTCGGGCGTGGCGCAGGGTCTTGTCTGAGCGTGGTCATCTTGGTGGGCCGGAATTGGTTCTGGAAGCACTTTCGCATGTTGACCAACTGGCAGCTGCCTGAGTTAGCCGCTCAACAAGTTAATACAGAAATTTAGATTAAAGGGTTTTATCTGACGGCTTTTCTACGATAATCAGGCTCAAAATAAAAGGCTGTTTGCCGGCCACGCGCATTTTCTAAGAGCAAACTGAGCTCCGCAATCCTATGAGCATCTTTAAAATAAAAACCAGAGTACGGATTTTTTTAAATGTTCAATTATTCTTACAACTTTTCGCGTTTGTGGAGTGTACCCGTTGAGTAGTCAACCCGTCTAACACTGAGTGAAAAAAGTCTTAGGTATTACGCGAAAAAACCTGATCAAGGTCATCAGAATTACACGCCTCGATCCAATCATTTGCAAATGGGGGTGTTCTTTTTAATTTTATTAATTCAATGCTCTTCAAACGAAAGTTTAACGCCAATAAGTTCTGGTATGCTTCTAGAGCCTGCGATTATCCGCCCTGATTAGAAAATAAGTTGATCTAGAGGCTTGAGGTAAGTGGATCATTACTTTAATTGGACATATCAACGAAAAAAACGCATTTATCGGGTCTGTCCTAAGGACTGCTCAGGAAAGATCAGAAGGGTTAAAAATAAGATGCAGGTCACTGAGACGCTGAATGAAGGCCTTAAGCGCGCCTATTCAATTGTGGTTACGGCAAGCGAGCTTAACGAAACTGTCGATGAAAAACTGCGTGAAGCGCAGCCAGAGGTAGAGCTAAAAGGATTTCGCAAAGGAAAAGTGCCTTTGCCTTTGTTAAAAAAACAATTTGGTCAACGCCTGATAGGCGAAGCGATGCAGGAAAGCATCGATGGTGCGATGAACAAGCATTTTGAAGATAGTGGCGACAAACCTGCGATGCAGCCAGAAGTAAAAATGACGAATGACGACTGGAAAGAGGGTGATGATGTCCGCGTGGACATGAGCTATGAAGCCTTGCCAGAGGTTCCTGAACTTAATTTGAAATCTATCAAACTTGAAAGAATGGTCGCCAAAGCTGATGACGATTCTGTTAAAGAAGCGCTCGATAACCTGGCTGAAACCTCACAAGATTTTAAAGACCGCGGGAAAAGTGCGAAAGCCAAAGACGGTGATCAAATAGTCATAGATTTTTTTGGCAAAGTAGACGACGTGGCGTTTGAAGGTGGCGCTGCAGACGATTATCCTCTTGTTCTTGGCTCGAACAGTTTTATCCCTGGATTTGAAGAGCAGCTGGTTGGCAGCAAGCTTGGCGAAGAGAAGAACGTTGAAGTAATATTCCCAGAGGATTACGGCAATGAAGGTCTAGCCGGTAAGGCAGCCATATTTGAATGTAAGATCAAAGCAGTAAAACAGCCGGTCACTGCTAAAATCGATGACGATTTAGCCGCAAAATTTGGTGCTGACGATCTCAAAGCGTTAAAATTGCAAATATCTGAGCGCTTGGAGGCTGAATATGCAGGTGCAGCGCGCGCTGTAATGAAACGTCGCTTGCTTGACGAATTAGACAAGTTGGTAACTTTCGATTTGCCACCTTCGCTTCTTGAGGCAGAGAGCAAACAGATTGCCCATCAACTTTGGCATGAAGAGAACCCTGAGGTGAAGGGCCATGATCATGGTGAAGTTGATATTACTGAAGAACATACAGAGCTAGCGACCCGTCGCGTGCGCCTAGGACTATTGTTAGCTGACCTAGGTCAACGGGCCAATGTAGAAGTTAGTGATCAGGATATGCAGCAAGCGATGATGCAGCAGGCCCGTCAGTACCCGGGCCAGGAGCGTGAGTTCTTTGAATTCATTCAAAAGAACGACCAAATGCAACAGCAGATGCGGGCACCTATCTTTGAAGATAAAGTCATTGATTATGTCTTTGAATTAGCTCAAGTTTCAGAGAAAGATGTTGACAAGGAAGCGCTGCAAAAAGCGGTCGAAGATTTGGAAAAAGAAGACAGTTAAGAGTTTCAAAAAAACTTTATGGTTATTGGAAATTTCAGTTAGAAAAAGTGCAGGTTGAAATATCAAACTGTACTTTTTTGCCATTGCAACGATTGATGTAGACTGGAGAGATGCCACAACTTGCCGCAGAAGGCTACGTCAATGAGCGATGTTTTAGGGCTTTGGCCTTTTTTATATTACTATTATTCTTAGGTATTGTGTCAAATGAGTGCTTTAAATGCCGTGATGATAGACTAATTCAAGTTTATGCAGAGTTCTGAAAAATGTCTTTTTCCTCCAGTGAATATTGTCTGGTTTAAACGCGATCTACGCGTGAATGATCATCGTGTCTTGGCTCAGGCAAGTTTAAGTGGAGCAGTACTGCCTTTGTTTGTCGTTGAGGATGAGCTTTGGCATCAACCGGATATGTCGGCGCGACATTGGGAGTTTGTCCAAGACTGTCTTATTGATCTGAGATCTGCTCTCCATCAGTTAGGTCAACCTTTGCTAGTTCGACGTGGTAGGGTGATAGATGTCCTTGCCCACTTTCAAAGTAATTATAAAATCAGTGGACTTTATTCGCATGAAGAAACTGGAAACGCCTGGACCTTTGAGCGAGACCAAAAGGTGGGGGCTTGGTGTGCACAAAACGCAATCCCATGGTATCAAACTCAGCAGCACGGTACCCAACGTCGTTTAACCTCTCGCAATGGATGGTCGAGGTCTTGGAATAGATACATGGCCCAACCTTTGACGAACGCACCAATTTTACAGCCTATTTCGGATTTTTCTGTTGGGACAATTCCATCTGTTGCAGATCTTGGTCTCAGTCCTGATTTTTGTGCTCAGAGACAAAAGGGCGGTCGTGAGAATGGATTGGAGCGGCTTCATTCGTTCCTTTATCAACGTGGTGAATTTTATAGGAACGAAATGTCAAATCCGCTTAATGGGTCGACTGCTTGTTCGCGTATATCTCCGCACCTTGCTTGGGGAACAGTCTCAATGCGCGAAGTGTCCCATAAAGTACAGCAACGACAACAAGAGCTAAAAAATCAGCCCAAACAAATTGTAGGCCGGTGGCCGGGTGCATTATCTTCGTTTTTGGGGCGCTTGCATTGGCATTGTCACTTCATTCAAAAACTTGAGGATGAACCGCGGATAGAATATAGTAATCTTCATCGCGCCTATGACGGTTTGCGTCAGCCAGAACCAGAGAGTGGGCGCCTCAAGGCATGGGAAAACGGAGAAACGGGATTGCCGTTTGTCGACGCCTGTATGCGGTCTCTTGCTACAACTGGGTGGTTGAATTTTCGAATGCGGGCGATGCTCATGGCAGTTGCAAGCTATCATTTATGGCTGGATTGGAAGCAACCGGGCAACCATTTAGCCCGTCAATTTACCGATTATGAACCAGGTATTCACTGGCCTCAAATCCAAATGCAGTCTGGCACGACCGGAATAAACACGATACGCATTTATAATCCTATAAAGCAGGGATATGATCAGGATCCAGATGGCCGGTTTGTCAGACGGTGGCTTCCTGAACTTGTGGGGATTGAAGATGCCTTTGTACATGAACCATGGAAGGCGCCAAATGCGCGCTCAATTCTAGGAAAAGTCTACCCTGAACCTATCGTTGACCATCTTGCTGCTGCAAAGCGCGCAAAAAACAAAATTTGGGGTATCCGCGCGCAAGTTGGTTTTGGAATCGCAGCTAAGGTAATTAGTAATAAGCATGGGAGCCGCAAAAGTGGGATTCCCATGAGGGGAATGCAAAAAGATGAAAACTGTTTAACTGATCAACTTTCCTTTAAGTTTGACAATAATAATGTACGGTAATGTTGGATTTGATGCATAAGAAAGAAGTGACTTTTACAAAAACACACCCTCTTTTTTAAAAACTTTAGTGTAAATGTGACTTTATAGCTATTGGCATTCGACGATCTCTGCGGCACAAGATGGTCAAATGAGAGATAGATTTTCCTTCGATATTCGTGCCCAGAGTGGCAAAGCGCGCTGTGGCGTTATCAAGACCCCAAGGGGTAATATAAGGACCCCGGCCTTTATGCCTGTGGGAACTGCTGCTACTGTCAAAGCCATGATGCCGGAAAGCGTACGCGCGACAGGCGCTGATATTCTACTTGGTAATACCTACCACCTAATGCTGCGTCCGGGGGCAGAGCGGATTGCACGCCTTGGGGGTCTGCATAAATTTATGAATTGGTCGCGGCCAATTTTGACGGATAGCGGTGGGTTTCAAGTAATGTCCCTTGCAGATTTGCGAGAAATGTCTGAGAAAGGCGTTACGTTCAAATCGCATATTGATGGCTCGCGCCATGACTTGTCTCCCGAACGTTCTATGGAAATTCAAAAGCTTCTGGGAAGTGATATAGTCATGGCGTTTGATGAGTGTACGCCTTTTCCAGCAAATCAAGCAGAGGCTCGAAAAAGCATGGAGCTTTCGATGCGCTGGGCTGAGCGCTCAAAAGACGCCTTTGGAGACCGGCCAGGTTATGCTCTGTTTGGAATACAGCAGGGTAGTGTTTATCCTGACCAACGCGCAGAAAGTGCGTCGGCGCTAACGGATATCGGTTTTGATGGATATGCAGTCGGCGGTCTGGCCGTTGGTGAGGGGCAAAAGTCAATGTTTGATGTGCTCGAGTATGCTCCAGATATGCTACCTTTTAAAAAGCCGCGCTATCTCATGGGCGTTGGCAAGCCAGATGATATTGTTGGCGCAGTAAAGCGTGGTATTGATATGATGGATTGTGTTCTTCCGTCTCGGTCTGGCCGAACGGGTCAGGTGTTTACACGCCGTGGTGTGATCAACATTAAGAATGCGCGCCATCAGAATGACCCCAGGCCTTTGGACGACGGCTGTACCTGTCCTTCCTGTTGCAATTATTCGCGGGCCTATTTGCACCACGTCTTCAAGGCGCAGGAAATGATCTCAAGCATGTTATTGACTTGGCATAACTTGCATTATTTTCAGGAATTGATGACGGATATGCGATCGGCTATCTCAGAAAATAAGTTTGGTGAGTTTGAAAGAAATTTTTACAACTACCGCGAAGATGGAGATATAAAAAAGCTCTAAAGATGAGAGGTTTTTTGGCCTAAGTCTACTGAATCTAGTTTGGCAAAGTTGGCGTCAAAAACGACTTTATATTTTTATATTTATTTATTTAATTCACCCCTGCTGTGGTAGTTGCTGTGGCTTGAAAGAACTCACACATTTCTGAAACTATTTGTTTTTGGAAATTTTCATGCATCATCAAAATTTCATGCTTAGCATTAGGCACATCTATCAGACGGCCGTTGCCCCAAGACTTCATTCTTTCAATGATCCTTGATTTTGAGACAATCTGTTCTTTATCACCTAGATAGCAGAGTGATGCCTGCTTGGGAGATGGCAGGCTAGCAAGATCATCTGTTTCGCGCAAAGCGGCCTCAAACCAACGAATACTTGGACCGCCCAATTGAAGTTCTGGATTTTGGAGAACTTTATCGCATATGTAGGCCCACATATCTGGATCTGGCGTAAGTGTGTTTCCTTCGAATTCAGCTACGGCACAGTAGCAGTCTTTTGTTGTGCTAGGGGCATAATTAGTGCCAAGGGAAAGCATCTTAGCAGTCTTTGCAATAGTTTTTGCAAATGGGCGCAATAGGGCGTTTTGTATGACGATTCCCCACATGGGCCCCGTAAATGCCGCCGATACAAAGGCAAGATCTCTATGCATCGCCCGAAGAGCGATGCACCCACCCATCGAATGCGCTAAAAGAAACCAAGGTTTGGGCAAATTTAATTTGTGAGCCTCATGAATCAGAGCATCTAAATCTTTTTGATATTCTGAAAAATCAGTTACGTCTCCTATCATTTGATCGGGCAAAGAGCGATCTGCTAGTCCTTGGCCACGCCAGTCTATTGTAATTACGCGATATCCAAGTCTGACGAAGATATCTGCTGTCTTACCGTACTTTTCGATATATTCGGTGCGGCCAGGTAAAATAAACACTGTTCCTTGAGGACTGCTCTCGTGTTTAGAGCTTTCCCATAGGCCAATTCGCACCTTGACTTTATCGATTGTATATAGCCAATGAGCGGTTCTATTGATGGAAAATGATAAATTCTCGTAGTAAAGTGGCGCTTTGCCTTCTAACATTTATCAGAATAGGCCACTGAGCCGCATCGCCGTTCCCATATCGCCTTCAACACGCAATCGCCCGCCCATAAATGCTGACGTCGGGTCGAGCTCGCCACTCAGTATTTCCCGAAATGTATCTGCATCAGCGATGAGTGTCACATCTGTTTGGTCATCGCCGGACCGCACGCCCTGAGCATCAATAATTACGCCGCCTTCACCTTCTATGGAAAACTTTGCTGACCCATCAAAACTGGAACCTCCAAGTTTTTCACTAAGGGCTGTAACCGCTTGTTCGATAATGTCGCTCATTTTAATCTCTCTCGAAGCTATTCACTCTGGTATAATCGAATTGTTTTGGTACTAACACAGTATGGCTAAAATAAAAGCAACAATAAAGCTTGTCTTTGCGGCAATAATAATTGGAACTTGCACCGTGAGCGAACTTTCTGCTGAGCAAAATAGTTTGCCTGACCTTTATGATGATTTGAAAGCTGCAGACGCAGAAACCGCGCTTGGTCTGGAGCGCGAAATAAAACGTTTGTGGGAGCTTTCGGGTTCCCCAAGCGTAGATTTTCTATATGAAAAGGGAAACAGTGCTTTCTTATCTGGCGACTACACGACATCCATAGAGCATTACTCAGCAGCGATAGAGTTTGCGCCAGAGTTTGCAATGGGATGGTTTGCTCGAGCTCGAGCTTACACATATATGAATTATTATGGTCCAGCGCTCAAGGATATTGAAAAAGCTCTGTTGTTTGATCCGCGCCATTTCTATGCAGTGCTTGGTCTGGGACAATTATTAGAAAAGCTGGATATGCCCTTCTTGGCCGTTAAAGCATATGAAGAGGCTTTAGAGATACATCCGCATTTAACTGAGGCGAAAGAGCTGCAAGACCGAATTGATCGCTCAGTTCTCGATAAAAAAATCTAATCAGGTAAGGCACAGCCGTATGCACTCAGGTCGGATCGCCGGCGTTTTGGGCCCAACTAATACTGGTAAAACCCACTATGCTATTGAAAGAATGCTGGCACATCGCACTGGTATCATTGGCTTGCCCCTACGCCTATTAGCTCGAGAAGTCTATGACAAGGTCGTGGCCATTCGTGGCCCATCTGTGGTTGCTCTTTTAACTGGTGAAGAGCGCATCATTCCGCCTCGGGTGCAATATTGGGTTTGTACTGTTGAAGCGATGCCACAAAATAATGGTGTTGATTTCGTTGCCATTGATGAAATTCAGCTTTGTGCAGATCCCGAGCGCGGCCATCTCTTTACGCAACGCCTGTTGAGCGCTCGTGGTCTCCATGAGACCCTTTTTCTGGGCTCTGATACGATGCGTGGTCCAATTTCTCAGTTAATACCAGAAGCTATCTTTATTCGGCGTGAGCGGCTGAGTAAACTTAGTTATGCGGGATCAAAAAAAATAAGTCGGATGCCTACGCGAAGCGCAATTGTTGGGTTCTCTGTCGATAACGTTTATGCAATGGCCGAACTTCTTCGACGTCAAAAAGGTGGTACGGCCGTTGTGCTGGGTGCGCTTAGCCCCAGAACGCGGAATGCACAAGTTGAACTCTACCAAAATGGTGAAGTTGACTATTTGGTTGCCACTGATGCGATCGGTATGGGATTGAACCTTGATGTCCATCATGTGGCCTTCTCTGGGCTAAGCAAATTTGATGGACGCCGCATGCGTCCTCTGGCACCAAACGAGCTTGCTCAGATTGCCGGACGAGCAGGGCGGGGCATGGCTGATGGCAGTTTTGGCGTGACTGGGGAAGCGCCCAATTTGGATGAAGGGGTTGCAAATGCAATTGTTAACCATCGCTTTACTCCTATCAAGCGTCTTCAATGGCGCAACTCTGATCTTGCCTTTTCAAATGTCGACATACTAATTAAAAGGCTTGGAATTAGTCCAACAAATGAAGTGTTTATAAAAGCCCGAGAATCAGACGATTTAATTGCGTTAAAAAACCTAGCGGAAATGCCAGAGGTTCGTGCCCGTGCGGTAAACACATCTTCGGTCAGATTGCTTTGGGATATATGCCGAATTCCGGACTTTAGGGGAATCAGCCCAGCTGAGCATGCAAACTTATTAAGCATTATATTTAATCATCTCCATGAAACAGGAAAGCTCCCAGAGGCTTGGTTAGCCCGTCAAATCAATCTGATTGATAGAATTGATGGCGATATTGACACACTGTCGAAACGTTTGGCCTTTATTCGCACATGGACCTATGTCGCGCAGAGCGGAGAATGGTTAGAAGATGTAGAGTATTGGCGTGAGGCGACGCGTGAGATAGAAGATAGGCTATCAGATGCGCTACACAAAGCGCTGACAAAAAGATTTGTAGATAGGCGTACATCTGTTTTGTTGCGCCGACTCAAACAAAAGGAGGGCCTTTTGGCCGAGGTAAATGACAATGGTGAGGTGACCGTAGAAGGTGAATTCGTTGGTCGGCTCGAAGGATTCAGGTTTCTCCAGGACAAGAATGCAATTGGCACTGAAGCCAAAACTCTCAAGGCTGCGTCTCTTCAGGCGCTAATGCCTTACTTCAACCTGAGGGCGGATCGGTTTTATAATGCGCCTGATACCGAACTAGATTTCACCGACCAAGGTGGTCTGATGTGGGGTGAACATGCCGTTGGCAAGCTCGAGCCTGGGGACGATCCTTTGAAGCCGCAGATTAGAGCGTTTGTTGACGATACTGCAGGGCAAGATGTGATGCAGAAAGTGCAACGTAGATTGCAACACTTTATCGATAGAAAGATTGCTTCTCTTTTTGAACCTCTTATGTTGTTACAGCGAGACGAAGCTTTAAACGGTCTTGCCCGTGGCTTTGCGTTTCGGATGGTCGAGGGCTTTGGGATACTACCGCGTCCGTCTGTCGTAGACGATGTAAAAGCGCTGGATCAAGACGCACGCGGTATGCTTCGAAAGCATGGCGTGAGATTCGGTCAGTTCACGATCTTCATGCCGTTGCTTTTAAAGCCGGCGGCGACACGATTGCGCATCCTTCTTTGGTCTCTGGCCTGCAAGCTTGATGAATTTCCAATAAGCCCACCGCCTGGCCTTGTTACAATTCCTGTCGATACGTCTGCACCGGCGGGATATGACATCATGGCAGGCTATCGCAACTCAAATACTCGGGCCATTCGCATAGATATGCTTGAAAGATTGGCCGATATGATCCGTGTGGAAGATACACGTGCCGGTTTCGAAGCTAAACCTGACATGTTGTCGATCACTGGAATGACGTTAGAACAATTTTCTGATCTCCTTCAAGGCTTAGGATACAATGCCGAAAAGCTTGAACGTGATAAAGTGAAACTTACTAAGCCGGGCATTGAGCCGGTGGAAAAAATAGAAACGTCTACAGAGGCTGGTGATCTGGCATCTAAAGGCCCTTCGTTCAATTCGGATTTGCAGACGTCAGAGGCAGAAATAGCATCTGATCCTGTAGTTGATTGGTCTTTGGGCGATAAATTCTCTGAGGAAACTTCGGCTGACACACAATCTGCTGACCGTGAAGTGGTCAATGCAGAGGCATTGAATTTGGCGGAAAACCCAGCGCCAGTCGAAAAAGAGACTTATTTTGTCTTTACATGGTCGACGCGCAACAAACCAAAGCAGAATAGTTTACAACGCGATTTTAGAAAATCAGATGATCAAGGCAACACTAAAAGTCGCTCTAAGGGAAAAAGAATGCAGCACAAAGATGGCCTAAAGCCAAAGACCGATCAGTCGAAACCAGAAAAAACCAAAAAAATCGATCCTGATAATCCATTTGCGGCAGCTTTGATGGGTTTGAAAACAAGGAACTGATAATATTGGATCAAAGTGAGAAACTGCGCGTCGATAAATGGTTGTGGCAGGCTAGGTTTTTTAAGACGCGCAGTCTCGCATCCAAAGTCGTGTCGTCAGGTCAGGTACGGATCAACTCTAAAAAAGTAACAAAACCATCTTATCTAGTGGCCGCTGAGGATTTGCTTACCTTTGCAAAAGAAAATCGTATTCGCGTTATTGAAATAAGAACATTGGGTAAGAGGCGTGGTCCCGCAGTTGAAGCTCAAGAGCTCTATTTGGATCGGAGCCCCGAACAAGAGGTACTAGCAAACGCCCCAATTTATGATCGAAAGGGACGTCCGTCCAAAAAGGATCGTCGTGCAATTAATCGACTGCGATAAAGTGGCACTTGAATGATGCGCTTGGCTGGATTAGCTAAATCCGAGAGCTAAAATTGAATGGATCTGAATCGATGACTTATATCGTAAATGACAGCTGTATAGCATGTAAGTACACAGATTGTGTAGAGGTGTGTCCAGTTGATTGCTTTTATGAAGGTGAGAATATGCTAGTCATACATCCAGATGAATGCATTGATTGTGGTGTATGTGAGCCTGAGTGCCCAGCTGATGCGATAAAACCTGATACTGATACAGGCGCAGAAGATTGGGTAGATTTTAATCGAAAATATGCTCTTATATGGCCAAATATCATGATCCAAAAAGATCCTTTAGAAGGTGCAGATGACCGTGATGGAGAAAAGGGAAAATTGGAAAAGTATTTCTCTGAAAAGCCTGGAGAAGGAAGCTAAAAGCCCTATGATAGCCTAAGGCTAGGAATCATAAAATTTTTATGTTACCAGATAGGAGTGTGCAGATAAAACAGCCGCACACTACGCCACGAAGTTGATTAGAGCTTTTCGGATTTGGCGAGATCGGCCTAACAAAGGCACGAAAACTTTGATAAGTTTCGGGCCTGTTTTTTCGTCTAAAAGTAAGGCGTGAGAGGAGAAAGCTAAATGACAAAGATTAAAAAGGCAGACTTCCGACCGAATGACTTTGTTGTATATCCTGCGCACGGCGTGGGTCAAATTGTCTCAATAGAAGAACAGGACATAGCGGGTATAACGCTTGAACTTTTTGTCGTTTCGTTTGAAAAAGATAAAATGACCCTGCGAGTACCCACGCACAAGGCGACAGATATTGGCATGCGCACACTCAGTAGCCCGGACGTGGTGACGCGCGCGATGGCAACTTTAAAAGGCAAAGCTAAAGTCAAAAGGGCGATGTGGTCGCGTCGTGCTCAAGAGTATGAGCAAAAAATTAATTCTGGTGATCTAATCGCAATTGCTGAGGTCGTCCGTGACTTGCACCGTAATGACGACCAACGCGAACAAAGCTATTCAGAGCGTCAGCTATATGAAGCAGCGTTAGAGCGTCTGACGCGTGAGGTAGCAGCTGTTGCGGACGGTGACGAAATTGCTGCCGCGAAAAAGGTCGATGAAGTGCTTGTATCACGCGCAGCCTAGGCTTTTGAAGCATACAATTTAAAATCTTAGTATCTAACCGCGCCTCAATTTGGCGCGGTTTAGTTTATTGGGCAAAAGAGAAAATTGCGATCATAATTGTAATTTCTGTGAGAATAGCTGTCGCCCCTAAAATATCTCCAGTCTGGCCTGATATTTTATGATTAGCTATCGCGGCGCAGGCCCATGCAGTTATACATCCGATCACGCAGGCAATTAAGCCCGTTAGGCCCAAAAGCAGCAAAGCAGCAAGAGCAGAAATACCAACTCCGAAGCATGCCAGAATTGGTTTTGGCCGACCCACGCTATGGGATAGCCCATCTGACCGGACATTTGGAAGGAGCACCATTATCACGCCAAGAACTGCTCGAGAAAAGCTGCCTGCAGTCAAAAGTGCAGCAAGGGCGATGGATAATTCAAACAGATGGCTGATCAACTGCCATCTTAAGAACAGCACAAAGAAAAGGGCAACTACCCCATAAACGCCAATCGTGCTATCTTTCATGATCTCTAGTCTACGTTTTTTTTCCCAACCGCCCCAAAGGCCATCGGCACTGTCGGCCAGCCCATCTTCATGTATGGCACCGGTCAAAATAGTGCCTGCGGCCAAGCCTAGTAGCACTGAGATGAAATGACCCAGGCCTAACGCTATAGCAATCGCTGATACTGACCAAACCATCACAGCCCACACAGCACCTGCCAAACCATAGGCCCAAACCGCTTTGTTTGAGCGCTTAAGGGCATTTTCGGATAGCCTAAGCGGTATCCTAGTAAGAAGGCTAAGCGCCACGCCAGCGTCATTTAAATAATTTTTCCACATAGGTTTTTCGGTATCGCCTTTCGATCTCTAACTGCCTTAAATGCACTTGTTTTTTAGTCGATTTCAACCCATACACGCTTGAAGGTTCAATTATATGGTAGACGTCATGACGGCCCCTTTCGAAACCCTTTCTGAATTTTCCGCACTTTTAAGCAATGCCCCCGAGCCAAATAACTCTGTATTGAAATTAGCTCAAGAGCGTAACTCTCAGCTTACAAAACCTAAAGGAGCTCTTGGTAGGCTTGAAGATCTTGCGCTATGGTATGCAGCTTGGAGAGGCGATTCTAAACCGGCGATTGCGCGCCCACAAGTCGTTGTATTTGCTGGAAATCATGGAGTGACGGCACAAGGCATATCCTTATTCCCATCCGATGTAACGGCGCAGATGGTTTCGAATTTTCAGGGGGGTGGTGCGGCGATCAACCAATTATCGAATTGCTTTGGCGCAAAACTGGAAGTTCATGCGCTTGATTTAGATAAGCCGACGCAGGATTTCACTGTAGGACCTGCAATGAGCGAGGATGACTGTATTAAAGCACTTCAACTGGGATGGAGCAGCGTCGATCCTGAAGCAGACCTATTGGTTACTGGAGAGATGGGAATCGGTAACACGACCTCTGCGGCTGCGATTTCTTTAGCTCTTTTTGGTGGAGTAGGCTCAGACTGGGCTGGCCGAGGCACCGGACTGGATGACGCCGGAGTAGCCTTGAAGTCTCATGTGATTGAAAGGGGTCTTTCAACCAATCCCACTGCCCAAGGCAATGGCTTAGAGGCTCTCAGGTGCCTTGGTGGCCGGGAGCTTTCTGCAATAGCTGGCGCAATTGCACGAGCACGTATTCTTCGTATTCCAGTTATTCTTGATGGTTTCATTTGCTGTGCTGCTGCTGCGTGTCTGCAAGCTATCAGCGCGAACGCAATAGACCATAGTGTGGCTGGACATCTTAGCGCCGAAGGTGCGCATGAAAAAATGCTCGCCAAACTTGGTAAAGAACCAATTTTATCTCTTGGTTTACGTCTTGGAGAAGGGTCCGGTGCCACACTTGCAATAGGTGTTTTAAAGGCGTCAATTGCCTGTCATTCTGGTATGGCAACCTTTGCTGAAGCGGGCGTTTCCACAGGTTGAGGCGGGTTCTTTCTGGCGTTGAATTGTTCTAGGATTGCAGCTTTTCGGTTCTGTTCCAAATCTTTTTATAGGTCAACATGCTCTGAGTTTTTGTTGGTCTTAACGTCTGCGCGCCAAACTTTGGTCAGAGCCTACACTTTCAAATCATGGACAAGGCAAAAGCCTTAAGGTGGCTGTCATTTGCTGTTCACTAATCTATTTTTTTAATTTAAATGGTGAAGTCAACCCTCAAGACAAAATTTGTGTTTAGTTTGATGAAGCTAAGCCGAAAGGTATTTTGTCTTATTGCCTTTACCATTTAACTTATAAGGTCATTTGCGGGAATATGGATAAGTGGCATAAATTTTACGCAAAGCTCCTCAATTTATTAGAAATTCATTATTTTTATGTTGAGGGTGAATTCACGAGGCTGCTTAGTTGGGCTCTGACGTCACCCTGTGTTCCAATCCGTACTCTGATAAATGAGGGTCGTGGAGAAATGGGTCAGATTGTCGCCTATCTCAATAAATATAAAGGGGAAGGTATCCATCATATTGCTGCTCTCTTTCACCCACCTTATGACGCGGTAAACACGAATTATGAAAATGGTGTTTAGTCCATACCTGAGCTACTTGGTGCCTATTATAAGATGAGCAAAGAAAATACCACCAATCACTCGGGTCCACTTGACCGAAAACGCAAGTGTGACATCCTGAACGATAGGGAACTTATTCTTAATGGTGGCAAAACCAAGATCAAATGGCGGCTTTTTTCAAAAGCAATTTTAGGCCTATCTTCTTCAAACTTATCCAAAAAAAAGTGATGATAGTTTTGGGGAAGGTAAATTTAAGGCTTTGTTTCAATCTCTTGAACAAGAACAGATTGAAAGTGGGGAGCATACTGCATAATCATCAACCTTTTGGAAGCTCTAGGGTAATATTTTGTCCGCGTTTGATGTAGCGGAGCTCAGTGTCACCGATGGCCGCAACCTTTCCTCCATCCAGATTGTCACCAACTTTGACAATCACTCTTTTGCCGCTAGTCAGACGGATTAAAGCGCTACGTTTGCCTGACGATAGATAGACACCAATAAGATTTATGCTTCGCAGATCTAAAACGTTTACGATTGTTGCTTTATTACTGACGCGGCTGTTGTTCGTATTATTCCTAACGTCATTCCTTACACTGGCCTCATCTCCTTCGTCTTCTGGCAAAATAGCGCGTGTGGCGGCTACGGATTTTACTGGCTTGATATTGGTGGGCCTTTTCTTTGGGCGAAGTAGTACTGAAGCTAAGGTTTCATTTGCTAACGGTAATATCGGTTTAATGGAAGGCGGTCTCGATTTCGGTCGTAAAAGGCTAGCTTGGCCTTTCTCACTTATTGTTTGATCGCTTTTTAAAGGCTGAGTTAGCGGGCGAATGTTGAAGATAGGTCTGCCTGTCGGCGACGGCGTCGCGTTGTCAATTTTAGGCTTGGCGAGCTCTGCTGGTGGTAAGCGAAGTGGCGTCTCCACCTCTGGTTTAACAAGAGCGGCAAAATTAATGCCTGAGGCCCTTTGGTTCTGTTGATCAGCATTTCCAATTTTAGGCTTCGTTAGAGGTGTAATTTCTTGTATCGGTGTTAAAACCATTCGAAGCGATGCGCCTGAACTAGTTTTGTTACCGATGAGTGCGCGTAGCTGAGGGGTACTTTCTGACAAAACTGGATGAACAGCTGAAAATATTTGCGTGCTTTCCAAGTTTGCTGAACTATCAAAATTTGTCTCTGTAATTTTTGTCTGCTGGGGATTCAAATTTATACCTGCTGCTGGTGACATTGCCATGGCTACAATCCCAAGGTCGGTCTCAAAATCCGCTGATGCGGCTAAAGAAGACTCTTGCAGTCGACCTACACTGAGATCATTGGACGAGGGCCACATACCCCTTACATATGTAGAGCCTACTGAATTTGGGGCTTTGGGGCTAAAGGACCATATTCCGCTTAACGCATAAATGCGGTGCAGCTTTTCTTGGATAAGCTTAAATTTTGAATATTTTTTGGGCAGCTCAAGTTTAGCTGAATCTGATGTGGGCTGTAATGCAACCATACTGTCCAGAGTATAATCTTCTTGCAGTTCGTGTGGCTCCAAATCAGGCTTGAATACAAATTGGCCGCCAAGCTCATGCTTAATGCCAATTGAGGGTCTTGTACTCGTCAAATCGGCGTAAGGATTAACGCTCTCGCCCGTTGTATCTGGTATAACTAGCGGCGCAAGAAACTCTTTTGAGAGTTTAGGCATTTGGTCATGTTTATCTGACAATATGAACTTTTTCTCTGCTACACTCAAGTCGAGGGGTAACGTCAGTTTAATGGTCACGTCCGGACTGGCCGGTGGACCCGCAATGTGTTCAGAAAATCTTAGAATTGCAGGCTTTGCCAAGTAAAATATACCGGTGCTGACGAGGCAGACCGTTGCTAAGATAAGAATGAATGCAGGTAAAAACCCCGCGTTCATGAGCCGGTTATGGTTTTTCTTACTATGTGTGGTTTGTGAATTTCCATAAAGAACGTTTGCCAATCGGCTGAATAAGGGCGCTGTCGTTATGTTTTGAGATTTGAAACTGGCAAGAGCCTGTCGAATATCCTGATCAATCGGTGCGATTAAGGTAAGTGCTGATTTACCCTGGCCAACAGTCTGGTTCTTTAATTGCCCAAGGTCTACATTACGAACAGATTGAAAAACTATATTATCGGTTTGGGTTTCCAATCTCGTTTGTGCTGGTTCCGCGACATTAGTAAATGTAAGTTCTATCACTGGCGCTTTAGGTGATGTAACTTCTAGAGAGCCTAGATTTGCTTCCGGAGAGATTGGAGCCACTGCTCTGGAAGGGGAAATTTTAATTTCTGCTTGATCACACTTCATTTTGGCCTGAGTGCCGTCAGACAATCCAAAAAAAACCTCGCCAATAAATTCATTAGCAGGTGGTATGGCCACGTTACCAAGTGGTTTGAAGCCTTGTTGCTTAGCGAAATTCTCAGCTTCCTGTAACGTTTGCAGCGTAACTGCAGCTACAAAAATGCGCTCTCTGGAGGTGACCCAGTCAAAGGCTATTTCCGAAATAGAATAGGGAGTTTCCTGAACTAGGTTTTGAGTAATCAAAGCCTCTATTTCGGCTGTAAGCGTATCCGCAGGCCTTACAAGTGAATAATACTTTATCTGCTCATTCGGAATAACTAGTTTGACCAGATCTGCATTTGGCGACTTAGCAAGCCCTTTGTTGCGCAATTTCGCAATCTGATTGTCGAAGTCATTATCTGAGAGATTGATTTGGCCCAAGATTATCCACTCAGGATCTACCCTTTCCAAAAGGCAAACTCCATTATCGGATAAAGATAGAGCAAAGTCTGGTATCATTTTTCAGGCATTTCCCGCGTGCTCGTACTCAAATAATTAATTCTTTTTAATGACATACTACAACACCTTGGCTCTTAGGCAAAGCAAAACCCTACCAATATTCAAACTTGATATGTATAAATTTATTGGTCTAAAACTCAAATAACGACTAAAATCAGCAGTTGTTTATCTTGAGGCTTATCAGACTTTTATTTTTCAGCTATGGATAACTCTTGGCACGCCACTAATTTAAATTATGAATTGATTACCATAACAACAGGTAGTGCCTATTTCAATAAAAGGGATTGTATTTAGAGCTCTGAGCGTTTCTGGAGCGTTAAAGTTTAACTGAAAAATATCGAACCAAATGACAAGATAACTAACAACATTTATAGTCTAAGCTTTTGGCTGGTGTGTTTTTTGATTACTAAGCCGACGTATCAGAACGTCAGCCCAATATCTTTTTGATCATACTTTCGCTTTTTCTAATGCTTGACTAAGATCAGCGAGAAGGTCTTCGGCGTCTTCTATGCCAATAGAAATCCGTACCACTTCCGGCCCTGCACCCGCTGCGGTTTGCTGCTCTTCGCTAAGTTGTCTGTGAGTGGTGGATGCCGAATGTATTACTAGTGATCTGCTGTCACCTAAGTTGGCAACATGGCTAAATATTTCTAGGCTCTCAACGAATTTTATGCAAGCGCCATAGCCTCCTTTGAGAGCAATTGTGAAAAGACCGCCTGCGCCTTTTGGACAAATCTTTTGAGCGCGCTTCTTATAAGAGGAACTCGGGAGCCCTGCATAGGTCACTTTTTCAACTGCGTCATGTTTTTCTAAAGCTGCAGCTATTACTTCGGCGTTTTCGACATGGCGTCTCATCCTGAGAGATAACGTCTCGATTCCAAGTAGGGTGTAGTGAGCTGCTTGTGGGTTCATGGTCATACCTAAGTCTCGTAGCCCGACGGCGATCCCATGAAATGTAAAGGCGAGTTCGCCAAATGTCTCATGAAATTTAAGCCCGTGATAGGCCGGCTCTGGTAGGGAAAGTGATGGAAATTTATCTGTGGCAGACCAGTCAAATTTTCCACTATCTACGACGCACCCTCCAGTAACAGTTCCATTGCCAGTAAGATATTTCGTGGTCGAGTGCACAATGAGTGAGGCACCGTATTCAAACGGGCGGCAAAGGTATGGCGTTGCAGTGGTGTTATCGACGATAAGAGGGACGCCCGCCCTGTCAGCAATCTTTGCGATTGACTCAAGATCGGTTATGTAGCCACCGGGGTTTGCAATGGACTCACAGAAAACCGCCCGAGTGTCTTCATCAATGGCTTTTCTGACAGCGTTCTCATCGTCAAAATCGACAAACTTTGCTGACCATCCAAAACGTAGGATCGTTTGACTAAACTGCGTAACAGTTCCTCCGTAAAGGCGCGTCGATACGACAACATTACGACCTGGGCCCATCAGAGGAAAAAGCGCCATGATCTGGGCCGCATGACCCGACGAGCAACAAACGGCTCCTGCACCACCCTCAAGTGTCGCTATTCTCTCTTGCAAAACAGCTACTGTGGGATTGGTCAAGCGGGAATAAATATATCCGACTTCTTGTAGATTAAACAGGGCTGCTGCGTGATCCGAATCCCGAAACACAAAAGCCGTTGACTGATAAATAGGGGTTTGGCGTGCGCCGGTTGTCGGATCAGGGCGAGATCCGGCGTGCACTTGAAGCGTATCAAACCCGTAACTAGGTCCTTTGGTCATTTAACAGTCTCCTTTGTATTTATAATAGAATAAGGGCTCGAGTAGCCAAGAACAACTCGATGGACCGCTCCAACGGAAAATATAACCGAAAAGTAGAAATTTGAAATTTATAATAAATGTTAAATTATTGTTTTTATTTGGAAATTTTTTTAAAAAAAATTTTTAGAATATTTGTAAATCAGGGATTAAATTCTTGAATATGCACCTTTTACGCGTCCTAAAATCTGCAGATTTAAATTTAATTTGGATTGAACGCTCTTTTTGCGGGAGATTCCCTTGATAAACCGAGCCCGGACCACCTCTTCACAGACGTGACACGGATAATGACAAAATGCATGATATTCTTTTAGAAATTTGTAAATTTCATTTCATACCTAAATTAATTGAATACTATTGATAATTTGATCTCAGTGCGTGCGTAAAGAGTAATGTTTAAAAGCGGTAGTGTTAGGAAACAGATGCGTAAAAATTGCTCTTAGCAAGAGAATTACGACCATCTCCAAAACTATGAATTACAAAGGGTTGGACAACTTTACTTAACCACAATTCAAGGTTCTTTAAATAGATTTCTTTTTGTCCGCTATCTCAGATCGGCACTGTATATATATTAAGGCAATTTTCAAAGACTTTGGGGTATTTTTAAAAAAATAGCCAGCATTAAAATAAAGGTATATTCTTCCAATTATTAGCTTAATTTCCATGCGCTTAACCCAATTCGAAACGTCTAATATTTGTTAAGTTTTGCTACTCTTGGAAACTTTAACAGATCACTGAAAAGTGTTTGGGTGAAATTTTGGAGAAATTAGAATAATTCTTTGGAAATATTTTAATTAGTTTTGATGCTAAAAACAATAAATGTCGCCGGCCGAATGACAAGCTGATTTCTATAGCTGGCACCTTAAATTTGTCACTACACAAAAGTTAGAGGGTCCCCTATAGTTGAAGGGTAAGGATCTATTCCGCCTACTTGAATGTGGGTTTGAACGGTAAAGGATATATGAATGCGCTGCCCGTTTTGTGGAAACATCGATACTCAAGTTAAAGACTCTCGTCCCGCAGAGGATCATGTTGCCATTCGGCGTCGCCGATTTTGCACAGACTGTGGTGGGCGATTTACAACCTATGAGCGGGTGCAATTGCGTGATCTGGTAGTGATTAAATCTAACGGAAAACGTGAAGATTTTGACCGCGACAAGCTTGAACGCTCGATCCGTATTGCTTTGCAGAAACGCCCGGTTGAACATGAACGCATGGAAAAAATGATTTCTGGTATTGTGCGGCGGTTGGAAAGTCTCGGTGATACAGACATAAACTCAAAAATGATTGGTGAGATTGTGATGGAGTCCCTAGCCCGCATTGATACAGTTGCCTACGTCAGGTTTGCTAGCGTCTACAAGAATTTCCAAGCCGCAGATGACTTTGACAAGTTTGTAAGTGAGTTGCGCCCACCGACCAAACCAGAAGAAGAGTAGAGATAGCTTTGTCTGATGCTCGTTTTATGACTTTGGCGCTGTCGATGGGCCGACGTGGAATGGGCCGAACATGGCCCAATCCATCCGTAGGATGCGTTGTAGTAAAAGATAATCAAATTGTTGGTGCCGGAACAACTGCTGATGGTGGGCGCCCACATGCGGAAGTTGTTGCGCTTTCTCAAGCAGGAGCAAAGGCGCATGGCGCAACAGCCTATGTTACACTTGAGCCCTGTGTCCATACAGGCAAAAGCCCGCCCTGTACGGAGGCATTGATCAAATCGGGTGTAGCGCGCGTGGTCGCAGCCGTTGGTGATCCTGATCCACGTGTTAATGGCAAAGGCTTTCGCGCTCTGAAAGCTGGCGGTGTTGAGGTCGTAACAGGCGTGATGGCAGGTCAGGCTGCGTGCGACCACAGAGGATATTTTCTTAAGAACTCGCAGTACAGGCCATTCCTAACGTTGAAAATTGCAACTAGCTTTGACGGACGCACTGCTACAGCAAGCGGGCAAAGTAAATGGATCACAGATGCGCCGGCCCGCCGTTTGGTTCATATGATGCGCTCACGCCATGATGCTGTGATGGTAGGTGGTGGCACAGCAAGGCTTGATGACCCTTCTTTAACTGTGCGTAATCTGGGAATTGAACATCAGACGGTTCGCATTGTAGTATCGCGCTTTCTCAACCTGCCAGATGATAGTGTTTTGGCCAGAACTGCGCGTCAGACTCCACTGTGGCTTTGTCATGGTAATGCGGCCACATCATCGCAGATACAAAAGTGGCAAGATAATGGTGCAAAACTTATTATCTGTAAGGATAGCCATAGTTTGCTTGACCTTAACGACATGATGGCGCGCTTGGCGTCTTTGGGTCTGACGCGCGTATTTTGTGAGGGAGGTGGTGCCTTGGCTGCATCTCTGATCAAATCTGATCTTGTCGATGAGTTGATCGGGTTTGGCGCGGGAGTTTTAATTGGAGCGGAAGGACAACATTCTATGGGCGATCTGGAACTTGATGATCTAGTGAAGGCACAGCGCTGGAGTTTAGAAGATTTGCAGAAGATAGGTCCTGATATTTTTCACAAATGGAGCCACAGACGATTTGAATAATCCAAAAATGGATATTACTAAGCGTACACTAAAAGTATATATTACAATTACTCAATTAATTACTTTAAAAATTCACATGAACTATTTAGGCGCTGTTTGAAATAAAGGGTGCTAACGCCACGGTTGGGCTGGCCTCGCCAAGAGCTCCTGTAGCTTAACAATGGGAAGTTTTGAGAAATGTGATGGGGAATATGAAGGCTTGAAAGACGAGATTGTGAAACTTGAACTTAGCATGGTTGATTTGATTTGGATTAAAATATTGTGGATATGCAATCAATATCGCATAGACTCGGTTTGGAAACGAAATGCCTTGAGACCGTTTGATAGTAATGGGTGCTCTTTCAGTGGTGAGTGCATAACCTGCATAAAATGGGATTATATAAATCTTTATTTTTATCTGCGAAATAAAGTCCTGATATCCTAGAATGGAGGTCACTTTATGAAGCACGTTTACTTGCTTTAGCAATGCTGCAGCATTGGATTGCGTGACAACAACATCTGCTAGGTCGATGAGAATAGTCCTGTCGATATGGCCAAGCTGGACATTACCCTCGACACTGGGATCTTGCTTGTAAATGATGATCGCTTCTCAGTTATCACGTAGGGTTGCTTAAAATAGCGACAGACTAGAACTAAGCTTATCGGTTCCCTTTATAATCCAATCATCATCTGCTACTTGACTGAGCTTTAGAATGCGATTGCCCGCGGGCAATTCTGGAAATGCTCAAGCTAGATCATGCTTTGGGATATCTTCTTATATTGGCGATCTTTAAAAGAAATTGACCCACGGATCTTGATCATTCCTCACGGTGTTATGATCTGCAATAAGCGTTTCTAGTCTGCTTGGTTGTACTGGATCATGAATATCACAAAATAACAAAAGGGAGGAGGTGCGGTGCTTACCGTGGATCGATTTAGGCTATCTATCATATTGCTAATATGCAGGTCCATCAGGTGAGAATTACCATTGGATACATTGCGTTCGTAAGTATATTAATAAGGACAAAGGTAGCCTTCTTCAAAAATATGCATCTTAATACCTATGCCTCTGCCATAAAGCCTGTTTTTTAGTGGATTTCTCTTGCGACTCCGAAAAGAACAATATCTCACACAACTTTGTGATTAACGATATTGGAAAAAAGTCTTTCTAAATTTTAGCTAGCCGGTTGAGGGCAAAAAAGGTATTTTTGTTCTTCCAAAACGCCCTGTCGCCTAGATTACACTCGAAGCGCCATGTTTTACATCCAAGAGTATTGAGCCTTTTGCTTAAATGTGAGAAGAAAATTATCTCGACTTTATAGAAGCAAAAATACAGGCTGCTTTAGGACAAATTTAGGAATTCGCATTTTTGACTACTCCTCGCCATTCTTGAGGCAGTAATTTAAGCTAAGTAAACTGTTCAGAGGAATTAGTGCACAACAACTGTTATCGAGAGGATATTCTTTATGTTTACTGGTATAATAACTAATATCGGAGAAATTGTTGAATTTGAGCAAAGGGGTGATCTGCGTGCAAGAATCAAAACCAATTTTGTAACCGCCAACATTAATATTGGCGCTTCAATAGCCTGCGATGGTGTGTGTTTGACAGCTATTGCACTTGGTGACGACTGGTTTGATGTTGAAATCAGTGCAGAAACGGTGTCAAAGTCCAACTTTCGACGTGAAGGAACAAATCGCCCTGGCCCAATCTGGCGGGTTGGTAAAAAAGTGAACCTAGAGCGCTCGCTAAAAGTGGGAGATGAATTAGGTGGTCACTTAGTTTCGGGTCACGTGGATGGCGTTGCCGAAATTCAGTCGATAACTGACGAAGGCGATAGCACGCGGGTTGTGTTAGAGGCGCCAACTGATTTGATGAAATTTATTGCTTCGAAAGGGTCTGTGGCTCTTAATGGAACTTCTTTGACTGTGAATGAAGTGCATGACAAGTCTTTTGGTGTCAATTTTATACCGCATACAAAATCCGTTACCACATGGGGTGATATCGAAGTTGGCGATGCAATAAACTTGGAAATTGATACTTTGGCGCGCTACGTTGCCAGACTTAATGACTGCAATAAATACTCATCATAATATATTGTTATAATGTATATTGTAATATCTATTTAGGAAGAATGTCAGTGCGAATGAAAAATATCTGTCAAGGTTGATCTAAGAGGTACTTTATTTTGTTTAATAAAAGAAAACCTGCATACGGAATTTTGCAAAGATATAAGAATGGCCATGTAAATTAAAGAATTAATTTTTTTATGCCAAAATTGGGCTGGGTGGCTGACCAAAAGGAAAAGAGATCAGCTTAAAGGTTTTAAAGGAGTTTTTCTTCTTGATAATTAATTCGAACAAATGGATTTCACTAAAAGTTGTAAATCTATAACAGCCGATTAAACAATTTTCGATGATTTAGAGCACAAAAAATTAAAACAAAATGAAGGAATGATGCAAGTATTGTTTATAATTGTGAACATTAAGAGTAAATTTGATATAAAATAAAAACGGGACGTCCCGTTTAAACTTGAAATATTGCGCCTTTAAGTCAGCAATTTACATTCCTGCTATTGCAGCAGGGCACCTGCAACACTAGAACTAATATCACAAAAGATAATTTTCGAAACACAAGATGAACAGGCAGGACGAAATGAAAGACCCGATTGAAACCTATATGAATACGCTCGTGCCTATGGTGGTTGAGCAAACAAGCCGAGGTGAGAGGGCTTATGATATTTTCTCTCGCTTGCTTAAAGAGCGTATCATTTTTGTGAGCGGTCCAGTGCATGACGGCATGTCCAGTCTGATCGTCGCCCAGCTTCTTCATCTAGAAGCTGAGAACCCGTCGAAAGATATTAGCATGTACATAAACAGCCCTGGCGGCGTGGTGACAAGTGGCCTGTCGATTTATGATACGATGCAATATATTCGGCCCAAAGTGTCAACACTGGTAATTGGTCAAGCAGCCTCTATGGGATCTCTTTTGCTGACTGCAGGAGCCAAAGGTATGCGCTTTTCTCTGCCAAATAGCAGAATTATGGTGCACCAACCGTCTGGAGGTTATCAAGGACAAGCAACAGACATTATGATTCATGCCGAAGAAACCTTGAAGCTGAAAAAACGGCTCAACGAAATTTATGTGTCGCACACAGGCCAAAAGCTTAAAGCAGTTGAAAGTGCACTTGAGCGTGATAATTTTATGGCACCCGAAGACGCGAAAGACTGGGGATTGATTGACGAAATTGTCACAAACCGCTCAAAAGGTGATGAGGAAAAATAAGTGAATAAAGGCAATAGTTGACTCAGATCGAAATAACTTCATTTTTCGATTGTAGCCGATTGTTGCCTGACTTAAGTTATTCTCTAGGTTATATGTAAATACAGTTACATTTTTTAACTGTTTCGATCCGGAAGGTACACTGATGGCATCAAATTCGGGCGGGGAGAGCAAGAATACCTTATATTGCAGCTTTTGCGGAAAAAGCCAGCATGAGGTTAGAAAGCTGATAGCTGGTCCAACGGTATTTATATGTGATGAGTGCGTTGAGCTCTGCATGGATATCATTCGCGAAGAGACGAAGGGAAGCAGCCTGAAATCTTCAGATGGCGTTCCAACACCGCGTGAAATTTGTGATGTCCTTGATGACTATGTGATTGGGCAAGCTGTTGCTAAGCGTGTGCTTTCTGTTGCTGTTCACAATCATTATAAACGCCTCAACCATGCGGCCAAATCTGGTGATATTGAACTTGCCAAATCAAATATTTTGCTGATTGGTCCAACAGGGTGCGGAAAGACGCTTCTTGCACAGACACTGGCACGAATCCTTGATGTGCCCTTCACAATGGCAGATGCTACAACGCTTACTGAAGCGGGCTATGTTGGTGAAGATGTAGAGAACATTATTCTGAAACTTTTGCAGGCGTCGGAATATAATGTGGAGCGGGCTCAGCGTGGTATTGTATATATTGACGAAGTTGACAAGATAACTCGAAAGTCAGAGAACCCTTCCATTACACGGGATGTATCTGGAGAGGGCGTGCAACAGGCGCTTTTGAAATTGATGGAAGGCACTGTGGCAAGCGTTCCACCACAAGGTGGCCGCAAACATCCACAACAGGAATTCTTGCAAGTTGATACAACAAATATTCTGTTTATTTGTGGTGGTGCTTTTGCCGGTCTCGACAAAATAATTGCGGCCCGCGGTAAAGGCAGCGCAATGGGGTTTGGCGCAGATGTTCGCGATAACGACGAACGCGGAGTTGGTGAGATTTTCCAAGACCTTGAACCAGAGGACTTGCTCAGATTTGGCCTTATTCCAGAGTTTGTTGGCCGGTTGCCGGTTCTAGCGACTTTGGAAGATCTGGATGAGGACGCTTTGGTTACGATATTAACGCAGCCGAAGAATGCGTTAGTTAAACAGTATCAGCGCCTCTTTGAACTTGAGGATACACAGCTTACCTTTACTGAAGAAGCTTTATCCTCTATTGCCAAAAAAGCGATCAAGCGGAAGACAGGCGCAAGAGGATTACGCTCTATTTTGGAGGATATCCTGCTTGACAGTATGTTTGATCTTCCCGGCCTTGATGATGTTGAAGAAATTGTTGTAAACGAAGAAGCCGTAGGATCTACGGCTGCTCCGTTGATGATATATGCTGAAAAAAAGAAGGCCCCTGCAAGCGCAAGTTAGATAAGCATTTGATTTTGCCAAACTGTAAAATATCTTAAAGTTTAGCAAAAATATAATGCCCGCGCTTCCCAACAACCAAGGAGAGCTCTGTGGGAATTTTGAACACACTACTTCGGTCAGTAACTTGGTGGAATGGTCAGACATTAAACACTCAGCTATTCACTTGGCGAAAAGGTGTACGAGTTGGAGAGGATGACCAAGGAAATACTTATTATCGAACCAAAGACGATAAAAGGCGCTGGGTCATTTTCAGCGGTGAATCGGAAGCGACGAAAGTGAGCCCCGACTGGCACGGCTGGTTGCATAGAACTTGGCACATGCATCCGAATGCAAAACCACTAGAACACAAGAGCTGGGAAAAGCCTCATACGAAAAACCTAACTGGAAGTGCGCTCGCCTACGCGCCGGCTGGTTCACTTCGCAATAAAACGCAAAAGCAGCGGCAGGATTATGAGGCTTGGCAGCCCAAATAGGATTGCAAAATGATTGAAAATAAGGGTGAAGTTCTGGTAGGTGCGATAGTTGTTGGGATCGCAATTGCCTTTACCGTTTATGTTATGCAAGTTGCTGGGATTTCTACGGGGTCCTCTAGTTATCACATTCACGCTGCATTTCGGTCTGCGGAAGGCGTGAAAGTCGGAACCGATGTACGCCTTGCAGGTGTTAAGGTTGGAACAGTAGCAGTACTTTCTTTGGATAGTGAGACATATAAAGCTCAGTCTACTTTGGCAATCGACCAAGATGTTTTGATTCCCGATGATAGTTCGCTTGCCGTGGCATCTGAGGGTCTGTTGGGTGGTAATTTTGTGGAAGTTGTTCCTGGGGCATCATTTGATTATCTGGCGGCCGGGGATGAAATTGTTGATACGCAAGGATCGATAAGTCTCATACAGTTAATGATGCGCTTTGTTTCTGGTAACGCAAATAAATGAGATTAAGGCTAGTTGTCTTCGCGGCGTTAATGGTTTTGGGTTCTCCTGTCATTGGACAAGAAGCAACAGAGCTTTCAGAAGGGACGGTGCTAAGATCACTGGACAAAATTGGTGGTGTCGCCAACGACCATGTTTTACTTCAGGGTGACACCTTCAAACTTGGTAATCTTTTAGTGATTGTTGGGGAATGCAGATATCCCTTAGCCAATCCCACAGGGGACGCGTATACTTACCTAACGGTTACAAACGAAGCAGGCTCAAAAGATTTATTTAAGGGCTGGATGATAGCTTCGTCGCCTGCATTGAATGCGCTCGATCATGCCCGCTATGACGTTTGGCCACTAAGATGCACAACATCGGACGCTGTGACTGAGTAACACGGGCTTATAAAATTAGCAGGTCTGCTCAAGGCCTCAGTGAGAAGGTAGTAATACTGCTGTCTAGAGATTTCACGTGCTCCAAGCGAGGCGAGATGCTCTGTTAAGAATTGGGTATCAAAGAGCTTGAAACCGTTATGTTTTAATCTGTGCATCAAATAGGCAAGGGCTATTTTGGAGGCATCTCGCTCTCTGGAAAACATACTTTCACCAAAGAATGCAGCCCCTTCTACAACCCCGTATACGCCTCCGATGAGCACACCGTTTCGCCAGATCTCAATAGAATGGGCCTTTCCTTTAGCGGCAAGCGTACAGTAAAGTTCAAAAATTGTTTGATTGATCCAGCTTTCCGGTCTATCTGCGCATGCTTTAACGACATCGGCAAATGCTGTTGATACTTTTACCTCATAGTCTACCCGGAGCAGTCGTCGTCTTAGTGACCGTGACAGATGAAACCCGTTTATTGGGAAAATTCCACGCTCCTTTGGATTGACCCAAAAAAGTTCGGAGTCATGTTTGTTCTCTGACATTGGGAAGATACCTTGACGGTACCCTTCTAACAAAAGCTCTGCTGATAAATGGCCGCTCATAGAAAACCCACTTATTTATATTCTAAAGAATCGTCACATAACATGAATATTATATTGATAAAGGACTGAGAAGAGCGGGTCTCTAAAATTGCCTGTCGATTGTTACTCAGGAAATTTTTTTTCGATCCAATCTTCCAGCCAATGGATATTGTAAGACCCTGTGTGGATATCGTCGGTGCCCATTAATGCATCAAATAAAGGTAAAGTTGTATCTACACCATCAATAATTAGTTCCCCTAGTGCGCGCTGTAGACGAGCAATCGCCTCTTTTCGGTCGCGACCATGCACAATTAACTTACCGATCAGACTGTCGTAATAGGGCGGTATTTTGTAGCCAGCATAAAGTGCGCTATCTACCCTGACGCCTAAACCGCCGGGGGTGTGATAGGCTGTAATGGTCCCAGGACAAGGCGAAAAGTTTGGAATTTTTTCAGCATTGATCCTGACTTCAATTGAATGTCCGTTGATTTTTAAATTTTCCTGCTTAAATGATAAATGCAATCCACTTGCTACTCGAATTTGTTCGCGAACCAAATCAACGTCAAAAATCGCTTCTGTTACAGGGTGTTCAACTTGTAGACGTGTGTTCATCTCAATAAAATAAAATTCACCGTTTTCATATAAGAACTCTATTGTTCCCGCACCAATATAATCAATCTTAGACACGGCGTCGGAACAGGTTTTGCCGATTCTTTCTCTTTCTTCTTGCGTTATCACAGGACTAGGAGCTTCCTCCCAGACTTTTTGATGACGTCTTTGAAGCGAACAATCCCGCTCGCCCAGATGCACGGCATGGCCCTTGCCATCCCCAAAGACCTGAATTTCTATATGGCGCGGAGTTGTGAGGTATTTTTCAATATATACTTCGTCATTACCAAAAGCGGCCTTCCCCTCGGCTCGGGCTGTCATAAATGCCCGATCCATATCGGCCGCAGTTGCTGCAACCTTCATACCTCGACCACCGCCACCCGCGGTTGCCTTGATAATGACTGGATATCCCATTTCCGCACCAATTCGCTTGGCGTCTGCAACTGTTGGAACACCGCCATCCGAGCCAGGAACGCATGGAACTCCCAACTTCTTCATTGTGTCTTTGGCTGTAATCTTATCACCCATAACGCGGATATGCTCGGCGGAAGGTCCAATAAACGTTAGACCGTGGTCTTCTATGATCTGAACAAACTTTGCATTTTCTGAAAGAAAGCCATAGCCAGGATGTATAGCTTGTGCACCGGTTATTTCACAGGCCGAAATAATTGCTGGAAACGATAGATAGCTTTCCGCACTGGCTGGTGGTCCTATACAGACCGACTCATCCGCCATGCGCACATGCATCGCGTCACTGTCAGCTGTAGAGTGCACGGCAACTGATTTGATACCCATTTCCCTACAGGCTCTAATAACTCGAAGTGCAATTTCACCTCGGTTTGCGATCACGATTTTGTCAATCATCAAAAACCCTATTCGATAATAACCAGAGGCGTACCAAATTCGACTGCGCCACCGTCTTCTATGAGAATACGTTTGACTATGCCTGATTTTGGAGAGGGGATGTGGTTCATTGTTTTCATTGCCTCCACTATTAAAAGTGTTGCGCCTTCTGAAACCGTTGCTCCGACGGAAATAAATGAATCTGCATCAGGTTCGGGTTGCAGATAGACTGTACCTACCATCGGCGAAGTTACCGCACCAGGATGTTTGGCTGGATCGTCCTCTTGAGTAGGAGCGGGCGGTGTAGACGCCGTACCAGCCTGAGCGTCCTTAGTAATGACTTTTGCTGCATGCGTTGGTGCCATATTTAGAGTTTGCGGAGCTTGCTCAATGTTACGTGCAAGGCGTACGTTCAAAACATTGTCTTCCCCACGGTCCCGCTCAATTTCAATTTCGCCCAGATCGTTATCCTGAAGTACTTCTGCCAATGCTCTTATGAAGGCAATATCTTCGTCTTGATTTTTCTTACTCATTCCGTTCCTTTGCCATTTGTGGCTGTAGCCTCTGCCTCTCTTTTATTAATCTATAGTCCATACGATCCGCCGTGAAAAGATTTTGATACGGTTAATTCGAATAATTCGCGCTCTTTTGAAGACTTTAAGCTGGTTTTTGTGACAACAGAAATGATTGAAGGTGAAAAAATAGTGGGAAAGTTGTTTAGTTTTTGTATTTTCGAAATTTTGGACAAGAAAATCCCCAAGTGCCTAAATTGTTCGACGACGGAGAATTCGTTTTGAATGTTGCTATATGGCTTCAAGAGACATCGTAAGTCAACGGGCAGAAAATCGTACTCTATTTTGGCAAAGATACTGATTAAACTTATGCTGATCTCGCTGGATCTGTTGTGCATGTAGCTGCTTGGCTCATTCAAAATGGACTGAAGCGCGAAGATCAATTCGCAATATTTATGAAAAATAGACCCAAGTACTTGAGATTGTTGTTTGGATATGGCACGCGGACGGCGTGGTTGTTCCTGAGAACGCAAAGCTTTATCCAAAAGAGGCAGCATGGATTTTCAAGATGCAGCCGTTAGGTTTGTTTTGGTTTAAGCCGTGCTTGAAGCGGCCACTCAAGCTGAAATTGAAAAATGCATCACTGTAACTTTTATACAGTTTACTGATATGGGTTTTATCCACACTCCTTCAGGCGTTTCTGTGCCAACAAACGCAAGCTGCCAGCCATACGATCTAGCATGGTTGTTTTACACATCAGGCACTAGAGGGCATCCAAAGGGTGTTTTGATCATCCATGGAATGCTTTGAGCAATGACCTTAAGTTATCTCACCGATTTGGATAATGTTTTTTCAAAGGATATTGCCATTCATTCTGCATCCATGTCGCATGGTACCAGTTTTTAAAGGCTTATGAATGTATTAAAAGGAGCAGGGTTTGTCTATCCAAGGATGGGTGGATTTGATCTATTTGAAATATTTGATTTAGCAAGACATTTTGGTTTGGCGCATATGTTTGCCGCCCCCTGAATTTTAAAACGTCTGAGCTTAGTGGTAAAGTCGCTTTCCCACAATCCGACGGGTTTTCGGACCATCGTTTATGGGAGTGGGCCAATGTATATTGCTGATATTGTTAATGCAGTTAAGATCTTTGGAGATATCTTTGTTCAGATTTATGGGCAGGCGGAATGTCCGATGGCAATTTCTGTTCTAAGCAGATAGACCGTTTCTGACATAGGCCATCTGCGCTGGAGAGAGTGTCTAGCATCTGTCGGATGGGCGCAATCAGTTGTAGAGGTACAGATTGGTGATAGCACAGCCAATCCGCTTGCCATTGCTCAGGCTGGAGAGATCCAAGTGCGCGGGCAGCCTGCCATGCCTGGATACTGGAGCAACTCGTTCGCCAACAAAAAACACCTATCAATGGTTGGTTGATGACCGACGATAAGGGAGCTGTGTATGAAGCCGGCTATTAAACACTTAAAGACCGTTCCAAAGATTTGATCATTTCTGGCGGCAGCAGTATCTACCCACGTGAGGTTTAAGAGGTACTACTAGCGCATCCTGATGTCGCAGAAGTTTCCGTTATCGGTAGAGCTCATCTTGATTGAGGGGAAGAGATTACGGCTTTATTGTTTAAAAAGCTGGTTGAGGGATTCTAAGTGAGATGCTTGACATTCACTGAAAAAACATACCGGCCAATTTAAAAAACCCAAAGAATATATAACCCTGTCAAAACTGCCAAATAACAACTATCACAAGACTTTAAAGACTGATCTGTGGAAATAGTTCAAATCCGAATAATGCCTTACCCGTTCATCCGGTTATTGATCAAATCATCTACCACGGCTGGTTCCGCCAGTGTTGAAGTATCCCCAAGATTACTGTAATCATCTTCAGCGATTTTGCGCAAGATGCGGCGCATGATTTTTCCGGAGCGTGTTTTTGGCAAGCCGGGAGCCCACTGGATAAGATCAGGCGACGCAATAGGTCCAATTTCCTTGCGCACCCAGTTGCGCAAATCTGTTCGTAGATTTTCGGTAGGCTCTTCGGAGGCCATCAGAGTTACATAGCAGTAAATGCCTTGCCCTTTTATACTATGCGGGTATCCCACAACTGCCGCTTCAGATACTTTTGGGTGCGCCACAAGTGCGCTTTCGACTTCGGCTGTTCCCATGCGGTGGCCAGAAACGTTGATTACGTCATCCACGCGCCCAGTGATCCAGTAATAGCCGTCTGCATCGCGACGACATCCGTCACCGGAGAAGTAATAACCTTTGTAATCGCTGAAGTACGTTTTGACAAAGCGCTCATGATCGCCGTAAATACTACGCATTTGGCCGGGCCAGCTGTCTTTGATGCAGAGTACACCTTCGGCTTCTAAAGATTTGATCTCGTCCCCGCTGGTGGGATCAATGATCACTGGTTGAACCCCAAAAAATGGAAATGTGGCTGAGCCTGCCTTAGTTGCCGTGGCGCCGGGAAGCGGTGTAAGAAGGTGGCCGCCTGTTTCGGTTTGCCACCAGGTGTCAACGATGGGTCGTGTGCCCTTGCCCACCACTTCATTGTACCAATTCCACGCTTCTGGATTGATCGGTTCACCAACTGTTCCGAGCACTTTCAGGCTACTCAGGTCACATTTTTCGACATTCTCATTTCCAAGCCCCATTAAGGCACGGATTGCGGTAGGGGCTGTGTAAAACTGATTAACTTTGTGTTTTTCGCATATTTGCCAGAACCGGCTGGCATCTGGATAGGTCGGGATTCCCTCAAACATAAGCGTTGTGGCCCCGTTGGCCAGTGGCCCATACACGATATAACTGTGGCCAGTCACCCAACCTACATCTGCGGTACACCAGAAAATATCACCTTCGTGGTAATCGAACGTGTATTGATGTGTCATCGAGGCCCAAACGAGGTAGCCACCGCAAGTGTGTAAAACACCCTTGGGCTTTCCAGTTGAGCCAGAAGTATAAAGTATAAACAGTGGATCTTCGGCGTTCATTTCTGCGGGCGTGCAATCTGCTGAGGCGGTTGCCATAGTGGCATCATAAGAATGATCGCGCCCCACTTTCATCTCGACGTCCCCATAGGTATGTTCTACCATAAGGGTCGGAACATCACCGCATATAGCAAGTGCCTTATCGACATTTGCCTTGAGTGGCGTCGCTTTTCCGCCGCGTGGAGCATGATCAGCGGTTACCACAAGACTTGCCGCACAGTCTCCAATACGGCTTGCCAACGCTTCCGGAGAAAAACCGCCAAAGACGATGGAATGTACTGCGCCTATGCGTGCGCAGGCAAGCATGGCATAGGCGGCTTCGGGAATCATCGGCATGTAAAGAACTACCCGGTCGCCTTTTCCCACGCCCAGAGATTTATAGACATTTGCCAATTTACACACTTGCTCATGCAGCCTACCATAAGAAATCTTTCTGGTCTCATCCGGATTATCGCCTTCCCACAGGATTGCTGTTTGCGCTCTTCGAGTGGGCAGATGTCTATCGACACAGTTTGCAGCAACATTTAGTGTGCCGTCTTCGAACCATTTGATAGACACGTCAGGATGTGTATACGTCACGTTTTTGATTATTGAGAAGGGCTTAATCCAGTCGACCCTTTTACCATGCTCTGACCAAAAACTGTCTGAGTCCTTAATTGATGCATCATACATTTCTGCATAACCTTGCGCGTTCACATGAGCATTTTTTGAAAATTCTGAGGTTGGAGGATAGGTCTTTTCAGTCATCTGATATCTCTACTTCTCTTTTAAGCTTGCGGTATGGTCGCTGGATAATGTTGCTAAAGATTTTTATTTTCTTCTATAAATCGCTGAGAAGCCTCTTTGCATAAAATGTCACTCGTGCCGTATTGGGATATGGAGCAGGATTGTGACCAGAAACTGTAACCTTTTGCATTAATTTATTTTCCCTAGCGTTTACACTCTACCTTTGAGCTATAAAAAAATTGCTCGTTAGGCAATAAATTTATTTTCTATTTATATAGCTAGAGACTGTTCAAGAAGCTTTTTATTATCCATTATTTCTTTTGCGCTGCTGTCAAACACAAAGTCGCCATTGTGCAAAATCACCACTCTAACGGCCAACGTTAATGCACGAAATACATTTGTTCGAAGTTAAGTTATTCTAATGATTAGGGTTTGAGTAAACTAGATGAGAGAACCACGCATTCCTTCAATATTAAATCCTGCTTTCATTGCTATCCGTATTATTTTGTCCTCTTCCATCTTTCCCGCTTGATACAAAGCCCAAGCAATTGTGCATCTGGCACCGCTGGCGCAGTAGGCCAATACTGGGCCTTTTCCAGATGCAACCATTTCAAACTGTTTTGCAATGTTTTTATGTGTCATGGTGAACTGTGTCAGTGGCAGTATATCAAATTGTATTCCCACTGAATCTGCGGCCATTTTCATGACGTTTGCATGAAGATTACCCGGAACTTCTTCGTCTGGGCGGTTACATATAATTTTTACAAATCCTGCATCCGCAATTTCTTTAATGTCTTCCACTTTAATCTGAGGAGCGACAAAGTATGAGTCTGTTAGACGCGCTCTATTTATAGCCATTAATTGAACCTTTTGAACGTTGTTTCAAATATAAGTTTGGCATTAACTTCTGTATCTTTAGCTCATGGCAGTATTTTAAGCCACGCCCAAATTGTAAAAAGTGCCCTAATCGTTGTCAGCAAAACCGTCGAAGTGGCTACTCTCTGTCCTCGTTTATACATATTTGAAAGTATGTAGGCGTTGATCCTGGAAGTCGTGGCGCTGGTTAAGACTGTGGATCTAATACCTTTAGTGTCCAACGCCAATTGCAAGCCTAGAAACATAACAAAAATTGGATACAGTATTAATGATGCATTAGATATCATAATAATGGGGCTAATATCGCCACTAGGTCGATATTGATATAAAACCCTTCCCATTCCAAAAATGCTGTAGGAAGTGCTATTTGCACTATTATATCGATGACATCTGAGGCTGTATGGGTAGGGATATATTTTATAAATTCACAATAAACCCGGCAAGCACCGTGATCACTAATGCATTTTTAAACATTGCAACGGCAGAAATTTTTATAAGGTTTATCGGGTTTTGACCCTTGTTAATGGCGATCTCCATTGCCACTATTTCAGCACCATAAGAAAAAGATGCATTTAATGTTACGATTGCAAAGTTTCCCTGCGATGCATCAGGGCCATATACACGTTCCGTAATAGTAAGGCACAAGACTAAAGAGTTACAAAACATGCAGCAAAAGCCGATCGTGGTACAAGTTTCCCAATCTCGCTTAAAAAACAACCTAGCACCCACGGTTCCCAGAATAAATATAGTAATTGAATCAGTATAAAACGATCCTAAAAATTCTGGTTTGGATGATTGTTTAAATCTATTTCTGCCCTGCCTTTGAATAAAAGAAATGGGATCAGAAAGCTCTGCGCAAATTTCATTGGCACATCAATATTGTTGAATGTAGAGAGCCTTCGCTAAACCGTCACATAGCCCAGTCCTATGACTATAAATACTGGTAAGATAACATCTAGAAGTACTTTCATATGGTTAAAGAATGCGTTGTTTATATATCATAAGATAAAGTCATTCCGTCATAGGCGGGCTGAATGTGTTTGGGCAATTCCTTGGAAAGTGTATCATAGTCTAGATCGATGTGCATATTTGTTAGGATGGCGTTTTTTACGTCTGTTTGAGCAATCCACTCAAGGCTTTGTTCCAAATGGGAATGTGATGGGTGAGGGGTTCTTCTTAGCGCATCTAAAATCCAACAATCAGCTCCCATCACAGCTTGCCATGCTTTTGGTCGCATCGCTGAAACGTCTGGCAGATAGGCCAATGGTCCCACTCGAAAGCCCAAGGCGATAATATTTCCATGTTCGACTTCAAAAGGTTCAAACGCTATTTTGCCACCAGCACCATCTACCAAAACTGTTCCATTCATCAGTTTAAGATTTAAGATAGGAGGGTAGGGCGATTCGTCAGGCTGAACAAACGCATAAGTGAATCGTTCCATTAGACTATCGCTGGTCTCTTTATCTGCCCAAACAGAAAGCCGTTTGCGCATATTAAATACGATCATGCGAAGATCGTCTAATCCATGGACATGATCAGCATGCGAATGCGTAAAGAATACTGCATCTAACGCTCCTACATTTGCATCAAGTAGTTGGGCGCGCAGGTCCGGGCTTGTATCTATCAAGGCACGGGTGGTGCCATTAAGTGTTTTCCGCTCTACCAACATTGAACAGCGTCGCCGATAGTTTTTCGGATTATTTGGATCACAATCGCCCCAGTGTCCACCCAGTCTTGGCACACCGCCAGAAGAACCGCAGCCTAATATCGTAAATTGTAAACTTGCCATCAAGCAGCACTTTCGAAGCTTAAGACTTTTTTAAATAGACGTTCAAAATTTTGCTCTGTGTGATCGGCAAATTTCTCATACGACATTTCAAAAATTTCTGCACCTACCTTCGCCGTATGAGCTGTATAGCTGGGTTCATTGCATCTGCCACGAAATGGTGGCGGTGCCAGATAAGGACTATCAGTTTCTAAAAGCACACGATCTATTGGTGCCATTTTGAAGATATCCCGCAGTTCCTGACTTTTGGGAAAAGCAGCAATTCCCGACATCGAAAGATAAAATCCCAAATTAAGCGCGGCTTTAGCAAGCTTTTTTTCTGATGAGAAACAATGCATGACGCAACTGAAAGTCGCGTTTTTATATTCTGATTCCAATATACTTGACATATCTAAGTCAGCGGAGCGAGAATGTATAATCAAAGGCAATTTAGTTATTTGTGCAGCCTTTATATGAATAAGAAATGAGGTTTTTTGTATTTCAGCACTTTCGGCCGTGTAATGATAGTCTAGACCCGTTTCTCCAATGCCGACAAACTTGGGATGGCTAGACATTTCGATCAATTGCTCAACCTTGGCCAATGGTTCGTTTTCAGCATTCATTGGATGGGTACCTACGGCATAAAAAACGCTTGGATAAGTTTCTGCAATCGCACGTATTTTTGGCTCTTCTCTGAGTTTGGTGCAAATTGTGACTTTTCGATGCACACCTGCTGCTATGGCGCGTTCGACTATATCTGTGCGTTCTTTGTCAAAGTCTGAAAAATCCAGATGACAGTGGCTGTCCGTTATCAAAGGTGGTTTTGTCATTTCAATGCCTTAGGTCACTGCAAAACGCGCACAGAACAAGTTTCAACCTTAAAAAACGTATCTAGGATCAAAGCCGTGGGGTCAAGATTGACTGTGCGGCCATGGCGCAGTCTCTGCGAAGCCGTTTGCGCCAACTCAGCCCATTTTCTAGCAGCCAAGTGATCTGGTGATAAACGGTTGAAAACCTGAGGTTCTCCGTAAGGGTCAATGTGTTCAAAAGCTTTAATCCGCGCTCCGTTAAGAGCCAACCTATTTAGAGCAATTTCAAATAATGAGATAAATAACTCAAACTCTGGCGAGGTTCCACGACCGGAGAATTTATCGGCCAACGCGTGGACTTTCTTATTATCCAATCTCGGTAACGATCCGAAGATGTCGATAATAGATTGATACAGCGGCAGTCCTTGCATATTTAAAATCCGCACAGCTTCACCGATTGACCCCCCTGAGAGTTTTGTCAAAGCGTCCTGTTGGGACGTATCAAAATGTATGTCAGCCGCTTCCAGAGCTTGAACCATTGAAGGTTTATTTAATCGGCTCAGCCGAAGTTCACGGCATCGCGACCTTATTGTTGGAAGCAGGCGGGCAGGTTGGTGACTAATCAAAAATAAAAATGCATTTTTGGGAGGTTCTTCTAGAATTTTCAACAATGCATTTGCGGCACTTGGGTTCATGTCCTCAGCACAGTCCACTATAACGATACGACGTCCCGCTTCGGTGGATGAGAGGCCAAAGAAAGATTTCAGTTTTCGCACTTGGTCTATAGTAATCATTTGCTTGTGACGTTTCCGTTTTTCGTCATAGGCAGGCCGAAGTGGAAAAACACCAGGCTCAGACCCTGCCAAAATCCGCCTGGAAACTGGATGATCGGACGAAATTTGGAGAGTTTGAGAGCTTTTGGGTGGGTCTCCGAAAAGTCCTACATCTTGATTGTGATTAGGTGTTGCCAGCAAGAATTTTGTGATTTGCCATGCCAATGTTGCTTTGCCAACACCGCGTGGCCCGCTTATTAGCCACCCATGGTGTAATCTTGAGGCTGCAAAAACATCAAGAAATTCATTTTCTGCAGCCTCCTGTCCAAAAATTCTGATCGTTTGCGCAGGATGGGGTGCACCTTCAATTTTGTCAGATAGCGGTGTGGATTGATCTGTATTGCTCACTTCAACGCACCTTTTACTAAATCATACACCATTTTTTGAACTGACTTTATATCCTGATTGCCATCAATAATATTAATTCTGTCGGAAAACTCTTTAGCCAGTTTTATAAAACCGGCTCGCATTTTCTCTTGAAGTGCAACACCAAAGTCCTCGAAGCGTTCCTCTTTGGTTTCCCGAGCTTTCGCACGAGAATGTCCCGTATAAGGGTCTATATCAATCAATAGGGTTAAGTCAGGCTCTTGCTGGATCATTAGCGCTGTCAAAGTATCTACGATACTACGCAAATCCCCACGGCTCAGGCCTTGATACATTCTTGTGGAATCGGCAAAACGGTCGCAAATCACAATTTGCCCTTTTCCTAAAGCTGGCAGAATGACAGTTTCCATATGATCGCGGCGGGCGGCTGTAAAAAGGAGAATTTCTGTTTCAGCAGACCATCGGTCAGGATCACCTTCTAGCACAAGGGCCCTAATTTGTTCTGCACCCGTCGAGCCACCTGGTTCTCTGGTTAATAAAACATCCCACCCTTGTTGGCCAAGCGTCTTAGCCAAAAGTTTGGCTTGAGTTGACTTTCCAGAACCATCAATGCCCTCAAACGTTATAAACAATCCCTTAGCAGTCAAAGTGCTGCCTCGGGGCCATTTGTAATTTTGTTTAATAAACTTTTTCCAGCAGTCATCAGGCGTGAAAAGAACCCACCCATCGGAATGGAAGTATTTGCCACAAGTGGTATTGTGGCAGGATCCATATTGCCAGCTGTGATAATGAGTTTGCCGATTTCTTGCCCGGCCTGAACTGGGGCGGGTATGGGAGAGTCATACTCAACTGTAAACTCTACTATAGTGTTCCCAAGAACTGGCACAAGAACGTCAAGGTCTTTGGATAATGCTAATCCAACGTTTAAAGAAGAACCATTCCACACTGGCGCTAGAGCAATGTTGATATCCTTTTGCCCATATGATTTTACGCTAAACTGGCGAAATGCCCAATTCACGATTGCTTCGGCCTCATGTGCTCTCTCAGCTGTCGATGTGAGCCCGGAAAACACAAATATCAATCTTCTGCCTCCCTGTTTGACGGATCCGACCAATCCGTAGCCAGCCTCTTGGGTATGGCCTGTTTTGAGCCCATCAGCTCCGACCCCAAGTCCCAAAAGAGGATTTCGATTTAGGCTATTAGCGGGGGCACGGCCATCAAATAGAAATTCTTTTTGTGAAAACATTGGATAAAACTCTGGAAAATCTAAAATTAGGCGTTGTGTTATAATTGCTAAGTCACGCACGCTCATTCGATGCCCTTTTGCAGGCCAACCATTGGAGTTCTTAAACACTGAATTAGTCATACCCATCTGCCGTGCACGCTGGGTCAAAAGTTGGGCAAACCCAGCTTCTGTACCATCTGGGGACAAGGCCTCGGCAATAACTGCACAAGCATCATTTCCAGATAAAACAATAATCCCACGCAATAGATCTTCTACCAACACGCGATCTATTGTTGTTAGAAACATGGTTGATCCACCATAGTCTTGGGCGTGTTGTGATACTGGGAGACGTTCATCGAGCTTGAGTTGACCAGCTTTTATAAATTCAAACGCTACATAAAGCGTCATGAGTTTGGACATAGAAGCAGGTGGTAGCGGAGTATCAGCGTTTTTTGAGACGAGGACCGTTCCTGTGGTCATATCAAAAACGTAGGCGGCCTTTGCTTTGGTTTCAAAAGCAAAGGAATGTGCTGATAGTATTAAAAGACTGGCAATCGCGAAAGCAAGCCAGCTTAAAAGTTTGAAGAGTTTAATGTGTAACGGCATAAGCATCCTTAAACCCTGTTGAAATTATCATTTTGAGGAGTTTTTTGTGTTCTTTTTGGCTCCTGGCGGGGCCAACAGTCACGCGCCAAAATTGTGTCTCTTTAATTTTTTGTTCTTTTATTATCGGCGTAATGCCCATGCGTCGCATGCTTGCCCCGGTGTTGGTTGCATTTTTTTCGATATTGAAGATGCCGATTTGTATAAAGGGTTTTTTCAGTTTTTCAGATTTTTTGTATGCTAATACGTTTTGAGCTGTTTCAGCAGAAAAAAGCTCAGTGGGGTTGCTGTAAACTGCGTTCACTGTTCGTTTTCTAAGAGCTGTCACGGTTAATTTTGCAGGCGATGTGGCCGAAATATCAAGCGCTGAAGCTGCCTCAGAAGATACTTTAAATCTGGGGCCTGCACTCTCGCGTTCGTGTCGGAAAAGAGCGCCAACGACAGATTTATTATTTGTTCCGTTTTGTATGATCACGCGTTCGGGCATCTTGACGTCTGGGTGCGCCACCCAAATCCCACCTAAAGATGGGCGTCCATCCCATAGACCGACTTCACTTACCTGAAAAACGTCAGGCACTTCCACATCTTCCAGGATCAGATTTTTGGCTGCGCTGCCTTCATTATCTGTATCAAATTTTAATTTATCCCTGATTATGTCAACATTACATGCTGCCAAAAATGTTGTGCACAAGGCTGGTAATAAAAAAATAAACCGTTTTTTTAAGAATCTTTGTACGATCATAACAGCCCCAAATATCCCCCTCAAAAAGCGTTTAAGAGCAGAAGCTGCCGCGAAAACCCTTCTGTATTTTAATCTTTTCTCCTACAGTAGCGTTTTCCCTTCGCTGTGAAAAGCTCTACCCGCATGGTAATCAAAATTTATTATTAATCTTCCTGCTTTTAGAATCAATTTTATGCGGTTAAACCAACAACACCGGAGGAGTGGCAGAGTGGTCGAATGCACCGG
>JAOGIM010000109.1 GCA_028150825.1 Paracoccaceae bacterium | reverse complement strand
TTTGATATCGGGACGATTTGCATGGCCCGAAACGTGATAAAGCCCCTTAGAGTCGTCAACCACATCCACGCCTTTTTCTGAAAGCTGATTGATAATTCGAATGACGCCCCGTTCATTGCCAGGAATAGTTTTTGATGAAAAAAGAAATAGATCGCCTTCTTTAAGTTCAAGTCCCTGAAATTTTCCATTTGACAGCTGTGCACTCGCTGCTCGTCGCTCTCCCTGACTGCCAGTGACTAGCAACATGAGGTGCTCCCGAGGTATATCTTTGGCCTCTTCCGGGCTCACACAATGTGGAAACCCAATCAATACACCAGTTTCGATGGCCGCATCAACCATTCTTCGCATTGCCCGACCCATAAGACAAATTGACCGTCCAGCTCGTTCTCCAGCCTCCGCTAGAGTTTTCAGCCGCGCAACATTACTTGCAAATGTTGTTGCTACCACCATATTTGGCGCGGATGACACTAGCGCCTCTATCCCATCACCCAAAGTTGCCTCAGAGCGCCCCAAGTCAGTGGAGAACACATTGGTACTGTCGCAGACCAAGGCCTTTACTCCGTCTCGGACGACTTCTTTCCATAGGTCTGGGTCAAATGCCTCCCCGACGATGGGTGTTTTATCCAGTTTAAAGTCACCGCTATGCACAATACGACCTGCCGGAGATGCGATCAGTAATGCACTACTTTCTGGGATCGAGTGCGAAATTGGGACAAAGGAAACATCAAACGGACCCGCAGACACAGTTTCAGGCCAAATTGACACCGTATTAACAACGTTTTCTGGCTGTTCTTTTTCTAGCATCTTGCGACGAGCAATATTGGCTGTAAAACTACGCGCATATACAGGAGCGCCCAGCTTTTCCCATAACAACGCTAATGCTCCAACATGGTCTTCGTGCGCATGGGTAATAAAGATCGCGTCAACCCGATCACGGCGCTCAATCAACCAAGAGACATCTGGCAGAATGAGATCCACACCAGGAGAACCATCCATATCAGGGAAGGTAACACCTAGGTCAACAACGATTAGGCGCTCTATTTCAGCGCGGCCATAACCGTAAACATAGGCATTCATACCGATTTCACCCGCCCCTCCAAGAGGCAGATATATCAATCGATTTTCACTCATTCTTGTTCCCGTCCTTTATTATGGGCATTGATTACTGTCAGCCCGAAAATAGTCAAATCTTCTTCAATGAAATCGAAAAGGTGAGGGACTTGATCAAACAATGGTGCCAACCCGCCTGTTCCAATAACAATCATTGGCCTTCCAATTTCATTTTTCACGCGCTTGATCAAGCCCTCAATCATCGCGACATAGCCCCAGAAGATACCAGACTGGATACAGGACACAGTATTGGTACCAACTACACGGTCGGGTTGCGTTATATCCACATGCGGTAAAGCCGCGGTGCCAGTATGCAGCGCCTCTAAGCTGAGATTTACCCCCGGCGCAATTATGCCCCCAACATAAGCACCATCAATAGCCACAACATCAAAGTTTGTAGCGGTCCCAAAATCAACTATGACACAATCGCCGCCATGGCGTGAAAAAGCACCTGCAACATTCGCGAGTCGGTCTGCACCGGCACGAGTACCTGGATCAATCCTTGGCTCGACTGGTAAATGACACTCGGCTTTACCAACCACCAAGGGGCGGCATTTGAAGTATCTGTCACAAAACACTCTTAAATTGAATACAACGCGGGGGACCGAGGTAGCCACTACAACATCCGTAATAGCAGCGTCAATCTTATGTGCCGACATCAATGTTGAAAGCCAGACGAAATACTGATCAGCCGTGCGTTGGTGCTGTGTCGAAGTACGCCAAGTCGCAATAAAGTCCGTTCCATTCCAAATTGAAAATACTGTGTTTGTATTGCCGCAATCGATTGCCAGTAACATGGGTGCCAGTCCCTCAAAAAAATACATCTGCCGCAGCGATAAACTCTTTACCACGCTGTGTCTTCAACACCAGATGGCCTTTTTCATCTATTGTGTCAAATTGACCAAAAATTTCACGGTTTGGGAGGCGTGCCGCAATGCCCTCACCAAGTCGCGCCGCGTGTTCCAGCCAGGCCGTT
>JAOGIM010000108.1 GCA_028150825.1 Paracoccaceae bacterium | reverse complement strand
CCTCTGGTCCCCAGCCAGTGGCTAAATAGATTTGCACCTCAGTTAATGTCCAAGGAGTGAAGACTGAAGTTGTGGGACTGCCTGTATAGTTCTTTGGGAGGAATAGGTGTTGGTGGGTGGTTATGAAAATCAGATTCCTATTAAACGTACTGCTACTTGCTTTGTAAAAAATGAAATTGCCAACACTTCATGTGTATAATTGTTATTGAGACAAAACTCATTAAGCGCTTTATATTCGTCCTGCTCCCAATTTTTGTTTATTATAAATTCGTCAAAAATCAGAATTGTATGCTGATCAATTACGGGTTGTGAGTAGTTTAATGCACAGATTGTTGAAGAGTAGAGGTCAGCATCAAAGTTGATGATTGAAGCCATTGGGCGTTTTTCAGAGAAAAAGCCTGGTAGTGAGTCCTCAAACTTGCCAACAATAAACTCTCCGCCTTTAATTTTTGGAATGTTTCCATCACTAGAATAAGTACCAGCTTTCTCATCATGCCAATCCTCTGGAATGCCCTCAAATGTATCAAAGCCGTAACCCTTTTTAAAAGTCTTGATCAGGTGTTTGAATGCCTCTCCTCTCCAAACTCCAAATTCATAGAATGGCCTTGCCTTATTGCTCAGTTCAACCATGCGATCAAATAACGCCCATCTATGAAAATATAGTTCAGGGAGCTCTGGCAGACTAAACGCCCACGCAAAAGAACGCATATAGGGATGATCTTTTAAAGAAGACTGCATCAAATTATTAAAGTCAGTTTCGCCAGATTCATAAAACCTAAGCGCACTTAGCATTAACTTTGCCTTTAAATGGCCTTTGTCTACCTGTAAACAATTTTCCACCCAGCCTTTAGCTTCACTTAAATCATTGGCCGTTCCTGAAAGGGCGTAAAGAGCCTCAGCATAACTTGGTTTGATGCAAAGTACCTGTTTATAAGACTCTGCGGCCCTCTTTAACTTGCCCTGTTGATGGAAGACAACACCAAGATTGAAAAATGCGTCGCTACTATCAGGCTTAATGGCTAGAGCTTTATTGTAAGCCTCAATGGCCTCTTCCAGCTTACCTTGCTCTTTGAGAGCATTGCCCATGTTGTAGTAGGCCTCAGCATAATCAGGCTCAATGACTAGCGCTTTGTTGTAAGCCTCTATCGCCTCTTCCAGTTTACCTTGCTCTTTGAGAGCATTGCCTATGTTGTTGTAGGCTTCAGCATAACCCGGCTTGATAGCTAGGGCTTTAGTGTAGGCCTGAATAGCCTCTTTCAGCTTACCTTGTTCTTGGAGAGTAGCTCCCATGTTGTTATAAGCTTCAGCGTAATCAGGCTTAATGGTTAGCGCCTTTTCATAAGCCTCAATGGCCTCCTCCAGCTTACCTTGCTCTTTGAGAGTAACGCCCATGTTGTTGTAGGCTTCAGCATAACCCGGCTTGATAGCTACGGCTTTGCTGTATGCTCCAATGGATGCATCCAATTGGCCAAGTCCATTATTAATTGCACCAGAGATATTGAACAAAACACTTGAGTTAGGGAATTGCTGCAATAGTATGGTCGCTTGCTCTAGGGCCTCTTTGAGTTGTCCTTGGCCATAGAGGTTAATTAATGATTTCTGTTGATCTTGTGGCGGGTCCTGGACCCGAGTTGTTTTATCAGAAAAGCTGCCTGATGGCGTTTTTATTCCTCCAACAGCTTTTTTGTTAAGTTGCTTAATCCTCTGCTCTAATTGGTCAAAAGCTGCGACCTCTGCTCCCCTTTCTTTTGCCTGAGTAAGCATGTTTTGGGCATCACCTAAAGCGTCCATTCTTATCAATGCATCAATATAGCTAATCCAATATTGTCCGTGATTTGGATTTTTCTCCAGGGCGGTTCTCAGGAATGGAATAGCTTTTGGTGCCCTGCCAGAAATAACTTCTATCACGCCAGTGTTATGGTTCGCATCAGCGTGCTTTGGCTCTAATTGAAGAACATAGGTGTAGAGTTGACTGGCTAGCTCAAATTCCCCAGCCTTATGCATCTCAATACCCCTAGACATCGCCTCTTGTACTACATTTTCCATGAATCAGCCCTGAAATACAAAATTATATATGCGTAATCTTGCAATTATTGAGCCAAATTCAAGCTTAGCTAAGCACAATCATTCAATC
>JAOGIM010000107.1 GCA_028150825.1 Paracoccaceae bacterium | reverse complement strand
GTAGCTGAAGAGTGGTTTGCCTCTTCTTTATTTTTGAACAGCAAGAGAACTGATGCACCTAAGCGTGAAAAAACTAAGAATGAGCAAATAAATAAAGTTCAGGTGTTCATGGATTGGGCAGGGAATGTTTCGCTGGATGATTTTAGCAACTCTTTAGCTACAAGATTTGTAGAAGACTTAACAAACCAAGACAGCAAACTTGTTAAAGGTGGTGCAGCTAATGAGACAGTTCATAAATATTTTAATGCTGTAAGGGCAGTTTTAGATTGGGGAGTTAGAAATGATTATATGGCTTCTAACCGTTGGGAAAAGTTCAGCTTGGGTGGATATGGAAGAGCAAAGCAAAAATATAGAGACTTCTCTGAGGAAGAGTTAAGGCAACTATTCTCTCTGAAGATACCAACTCAGGATAGGACTTTGCTGGCTATTTTAGCATGCACAGGAGCAAGACTTGACGAAATAGCTTTGCTGACTTGGCAGCAGCTTCACGAAGATCAAACTAATGATGGCCAGAGAGTAGCGTGGCTTGATACAACTGATGCAGTTGTTAAGAATCAGACATCAAAAAGACTTATCCCACTTGTTCCTGAAGTTGCAGAATTAATAATAAAGCATAGGAATTTTAAAAATCCAAAGGACCCAGATCGTTTATTCACTTATGCAAAAGATAGAGATGGCAAAGCTGAGAACAAAGCATCAAGAGCAATCATGCCTCATTTAAGGAAGATCAGTTCTGATCCTACATTTGTCATCCACAGCTTGCGCCACACGTTCAATACTATGTGTCGTAACGCAGGAATAGACTGGGAGTTAAGGGAGTTTATCCAAGGACGAGGTGGTAGTGGTGTTGGTTCTCGTTATGGGCAGCCTGCTCATGTAAAAAAGCAGTTAGATGAAATAGGCCAGATTGATTACTCCTTTCTGCAAGGCAACTTAGCCATCTCAAAGACCTGTTAAGAGATGCTGGAGTAAGCAAAGAGCTTAACCATTATATTACTGGTCACTCTCAAGGTGATGTGGGTAGTAGCTATGGGCAAGGTCATAGCATCGAGAAAAGATATAAAGCTCTCAATTTACCAGAGCATCCTTATCTTAGCCCATACGATACAATTAAATAAATTCATGACAGGTTGAGACTTAAACCATCCCAAGACACTGTTGAGCTTCCTCACTCCAGATCATGCCTACAGGACAAAATTTATCTGGATCATTTCCTCTGTCTGGACAAGCTGGTGCTTCATCAGCCATGAGTTGAGAACTGATAAAAGTGGTTATTATGATTATCAGTATGGTGCGTATGGGGTCAAAACTTTCCAAGATTAACTGAAATCTTTTTTCTTATTCTTAAGGTAGCGATTAATAGCTAAAAGAATGAAAAGCAGAAATGCTACTGGTATTAGAAATATTGGGAACAAAACAGCGTAATAAACTGTAAATATGCCTGCCCCAGCGACACCAGAATTAATTTCAGTGAGAAAAACAAATAAAAAACCGGTAATGTAAACGAGCAAAGCAAGAAAGAGACAAAGACCTAAGTCTCCAATATAGCTTTTTGGAAAAAATAATTTTCTAATAAGTTTTCTCATGACATTATGAATATATCACACATGGGCTTATGGGGCTTTGTTCTCTATTTTTTTCAGCCTGCCGTTTTAACGCTTCCAAGCAACGCCACAAAAAGTCTCTGATTTTTTCTTTGCTCATTTTAAATACATTATCTGCTTCCTTCAGTTTGTACTTTAAACCCCGCTCTTTGCCTAGGGTCGCTGTGAGTGCCAGTGTTATCAGGATGGTGCGCATGGGGTTAATATCCGCAATTCTGGGTCTTGTAAAACGCCTTTGCCACTATCGTACATGAAACCAAGATTGGTTTGAGCTTCAGCAGTACCTTGTTCAGCAGCTAGAGTGTACCACTTCATAGCTTCTTTATAATCTTGTGGAACGCCTTTTCCATTCTCGTACATAAAACCAAGATTTGATTGAGCTACAGCAACGCCTTGCTCAGCAGCTAGAGTGTACCACTTCGCAGCTTCATTATAATCTTGTGGAACGCCTTTGCCATTCTTGTACATAAGGCCAAGATTGAATTGGGAAATACTGTCGCCATCTTCTGCAAGAGGCTTCCATTCTTTAAGGGCCGTAGCAAAATCACCAGCTTGTGCAGCAGCCAAACCTTTATCAAAGTCTTGTGCAGTTACTGGTAAAGCAACAGTCATTAAAAGAGATG
>JAOGIM010000106.1 GCA_028150825.1 Paracoccaceae bacterium | reverse complement strand
CCCGATCCGGCCATATCCGACAATTAGAAGTGTTTTTCCAAAGACTTCTTTTGGTTCAAAGGTATTGCGTTGCGCCCAATCTCCTCCGCGCAGTGCGTTGACAGATTTTATGAGGCATCTTGAGGCGGCAAGGAGCAGCATCATGGCATGTTCGGCAACGGTGCGTGAGTTGACATCTCCGACAATAGTAAGTGGGATATTGCGCATCTTTAGCGCCTGGTCGTCTACTGCATCATATCCCACACCGTGGCGTGAAACGACCTTAAGATTTTGTGCGGTCGCGATATGTTGGGCTGTCAAGCGCTGTGTGCGAATCACGAGACCGTCAGCTTTTGGTAGAAACTTTAGATATGACGCCTCATTAATATCAGGGATATAATCAAATGTAATCGCATCCTCGCTATTCAATAAGTCTAGACCTGAAGGGTGCAGTTTACCTGCAATTACAAGATGTGTCATTAGTACCCATTCTTTGCATCGCTAAAACCGCTTTTAACGTCTGATCCTATAAGTTCGTGGGTTTGATTAACACTTGCTCCGGCGCTGGCTGCCAATAAACGCACATCGCCTGATATAGTGGTTAAATCAAATCCCCAGCCAACTGCTTTGGCTGCATATTGCGGTGTTCCACAGTGAATGCCTGCGTGGATGTTCTGCGACTTAGCAGCGACTAGAATGCGTTTAATGACATCAATCATTTCTGGTTCTTCGCGGTCAAAGCCTGGAGCTAAGCGGCCTTTGGTTACGCCTAAAGTAAGATCAGCAGGTCCGATATAGATCCCATCTAGGCCTTTTGTAGCACAGATTGCGTCTACATTTTCGACTGCCTCTGCAGTTTCGATCATTGCAAAAGAAACCACGTTTTCATTTGCCTCGCTTGCATAGTTTTCTCCTGCGGAAATATTGGCGCGTGTGGGTCCAAAACTGCGGCTGCCATGTGGTGGATAGCGGATGGCGTCGACCAATACGCTGGCCTGTTCAGATGTGTTAATCATTGGACATATGATGCCGTAGGCGCCTGCATCTAGCGACTTCATTATAATACCGGGATCCAGCCAAGGAACACGAACCATTGGAGTGACGCGACTGGCGCGGATCGCTTGAAGCATGCCTTTTGCATCATTATAATCAAGAAACCCGTGCTGAATATCAATGGTAAGGCTGTCATAGCCTTGTTGGGCCATAATTTCAGCGGTAAAAGAATTGCCGATTGATAACCAACCGTTTAATGTGGCTTCTCCGTTTTTCCATTTTTTTTTCAAGGTGTTCAATATCATATTCTGCTGCCAATCTTTTTTGCAACCGGTTGCAAACTCTGCTTTCAATTCATAACAAACCTTGTTTATATTGCAACTAAACTTGTTGAATTTGGCAAATTAAAGCGCGAATACGGTTTATATTTTTAATCAATTCCTCTGATCCTTTAGGTGATTTGTCAAAAATGGTATCTTTAGAAAAAATGTGGAGAGTGATATGGCAAAAAGTTTTGTGAGATTAACGATGGCGCAAGCGGTTGTGCGTTTTCTTTGCAATCAGTTTACAGAAATTGATGGTGAGCGTGTCCCGCTCTTTGCTGGAGTCTTTGGGATATTTGGTCATGGCAATGTAACCTGTCTAGCAGAAGCGTTAGAAGCCGTTCAGGATACGCTGCCAACATGGCGCGGTCAAAATGAGCAATCCATGGCGCTAGCAGCAATTGGTTATGCCAAAGCAAAGCGCCGGCGTCAGATTATGGTGGCAACCTCATCTGTTGGTCCGGGTGCGACTAATATGGTGACGGCTGCTGGTGTGGCACATTCGAACCGATTGCCACTTCTGCTTATCTCAGGGGATACGTTTTCCAACCGTCGGCCTGATCCGGTGTTGCAACAGGTTGAGCATTTCAATAATCCAACCATAACGGTGAACGAAAGCTTCAAACCGGTAACGCGCTATTGGGATCGCATTACCCATCCCGAACAGATCATCTCATCCTTTCCCCAAGCCATTGCGGCTATGCTTGACCCTGCGGATTGTGGACCTGCTTTCTTTGGGTTGTGTCAAGACACTCAAGAGATTGCCTTTGACTATCCAGAGGCCTTTTTTACGCCGAAACTTCACACGATCCCAAGGCCGCGCCCGGATCTTCAACAGCTTGCCAAAGCTATTGACGTGCTGAAGGTGGCAAAAAAACCGCTGATTATATCAGGTGGTGGTGTGCGTTATTCTTTTGCGGAAGAGCTGGTAGCCGAATTTGCAAAAGCGCGTGGTATTCCGGTGTGCG
>JAOGIM010000105.1 GCA_028150825.1 Paracoccaceae bacterium | reverse complement strand
CGATGACACTCTTATTGGAACGTTAAAGGCGGATACGATTAGCACAGGATCTGGCAACGATTTAGTTTCGGCCCATCCTGGTGATGATGTTATTACGATAGATGGTATGGGGAATAAGGTTATTGACGGCGGTGACGGCTGGGATCGATTTATTGTTGATATTCCGGGTGTTAATAGCCTGAAAGATTTTGGAGGATACGAAACAGATCGTGATATAAAATTAATCCATAATAATGGAGATATCATAGAGTTTGGGGCTAATGACCCTGACGCCTTGGACGTGCAAACATCTACTATTTTTACTATTGGAAACAATGACTATGCTTATAATTTTTTATCATTTTTAGGGATTACTGAAAGGACATTGTATGTTGGTACGGCAGATCCGGATGCAGGGTCAGATACTGTTAATATAAATATAGGGGATAAATATTTACCGGAGGAATTCAATTTATGGGATTATTATCGAGAAGGTCCCATTACAATTTTGGGGCAAAATAATACGGATGGATCTTTAAAGATAGATTTCAGAGGTAGTGGCGGACCTGCAATCGTTGAGCGCAGTTTCCCACACGGTGTCACGATTGATTTTAGTCACAGTACGGGAGACGATTACATATTGGGCTTCGCCTTAATTAATGAAGATAGTATCGATCTTGGAGCGGGAAATGATAAATTTGAAATGGAGACCCGCAATTATGATTTGTCCAATATAAACGTTAGTAAACTTGATGGTGGAGATGGGATTGATACTTTAGTTTATGGCAGAGGCCATGGTCTTTCGGAAATTACACTTAGTTCCTTAAATGCTGTCAATTTTGAACACCTAATTGGGAGCTCTTACGATGACGAAATTTTACGTGGGGATGATGATAATAATGAAATAGCGAGTTATGGAGGAACCGATACCATTTATGGTTATGGCGGAGATGATACCTTACGTGGTGATGAAAGTTACAGCACGATTTACGGTGGTTCGGGAGATGATTACCTATACGGAGGTCTTGTTGATGGAGGCCTTGGACAAGATAGATTACGCGGAGAAAGAATTGTTTTGCGAGAAGGGGATGGCAGCACTTCTCTTGAACGCGCCAATATCATCGAGACCTTTGCTAAGGGAGACAATCTTTTTATCTTAGATGGAGGTCTTTCGTTCTCAGATTTGACGATTGCTCAGCATGAGTATGATGAAAATTTCCCAATGGGCTCTTCCTTCAGTTGGTCAGTACAAGTCAAGTCCACAGGAGAATATCTAGCACGAGTTAGGGATGATTGGGGCATTGCAAATACAATCGGTGAAGAAGACTTTGTAGAGGTATCTTCATTACCAGAGTCAGGTATGGTTGCAATTGTGGACCAAGACTACCAGTCAGGCTCTAGTGAGACTTTAGCAGTATCCGACTTTACTTCCAACCAAGATGAGCACGATATTCTTTCACCTTCCGAAGGGATTATCTAAGCCATGCTGATAATCAAAGATGACAGTCTTAGCGCTTTAATCTCAAGCTCTCTTGAAACACAGTCAAGTTCTGGTCAAACGAGCTTTGTAACTTTGGATGTATCCTTAAAGGAACACCAAGATACAATTATCTGGAACTTTAGCGATCAGGAAATTGTGATACCGTCCCAATATGGTCACAGTCAGAACGAATTAGCGGCTTTATCCGCTCTTCACGAGAATGAAGTCGTAAGTCTATCTGAATTTGTAGTTTTTGATGAGCTAAATTTTATTGGTAGCGCAGGCAGTGATTATGTTGTCATCGATGGATTGAATTCGTCTTTTACGGTCGAACCATTTGATCGTGCAAGAAATGGGATCTCTTTTGGAAACGATCATTATATAGGAGATAGCCATTATTTAACAATAAAATTAGATAACTATAATTTAGGATTGCAGCTTGATGCAGAAATCTTGGATGGAAACTTAAATCTCTCTACATTACTGGGGTCTGTTTACGCGGAAAATGTTGACCGCCTTGATGGAGGTGATTTAGCAGATATCCTTAGCGGCGATGATAATAGCAATGTTATTTATGGACAGGGTGGAGAAGACACGATTTATGGGGGTGCAGGAAATGATACACTTCATGGTGGGTTTGGGTCAGACGTAATTTCTGGTGGCAACGGCGACGATTGGTTAAACGGAGGGGCAGACGGACTGACTGACTACCTAACAGGCGGGCCCGGTTCGGATACGTTCTATTTCCCAAAAGGCTTTGGTCATGATGTCATTGTGGATTTTTCTGATGGGTCGGATGTTCTTTCAATAGAGGATATGGAGATAGCTGATATTAATAACCTGCCAATATCTTTATCAGATGAGGGCCATAGCATAATA
>JAOGIM010000104.1 GCA_028150825.1 Paracoccaceae bacterium | reverse complement strand
TTGCTGACGAAGAACGCCTGGTCGCTGATATGATCGAGCTGACGCGCCGGTACGGTCGATATGGCCGTTGTAGGATTGCTGCATTGCTGAGGGACGCAGGCCGGCAGGTAAATGATAAACGTGTCGAACGCCTGTAGCGGCGTGATGGGCTTAAAGTGCCAATAAAACAATCTAAGAAGGAGCGGTTCTGGCTAAACGATGGGTCATGAAACCGATTTCGTCCGGAGTATCGCGATTATGTGTGGTCGTATGACTTTGTGCATCACCATACAGGCGATGACCGAGCGTTCAGGACGCTCAACATCTTGGATGAACACAGCTGGGAATCCCTCGCAATCCGCGTAAAACAACAGCTCAACTCGACGGACGTCATCAACGCCCTGACAGACCTGTTCATTCTGAGGGGTGGTGATCCCTACATAAGATCAGACAACGGCCCTGAGATCATCGCTGAGGCCGTCAAAGATTGGATTAAAGCCGCTGGTGCCAAGACTGCATACATTAAGCCAGGATCACCCTGGGAAAACGGTTATTGCGAAAGCTTCAACGGCAGGATGTACGATGAGCGGCTGAACGGCCAGATCTTTTACTCACTGCGTGAAGCCCAAGTCATCATCGAGTGACGGAGGAACCACTATAACACCAAACGATCCCATAGTGCATTGGGCTATCGCCCACCGGTACCAGAGGCTATCGTACCAATGGACCAAAGCCCAATCATGCAATAACTATCAAATTGCGCCACTCAGGTGGGGCTACTCAGAACGTGCAGCGCTTTAATTCTTTTTCTCATACTGCACGCGCGATTACAGGTTATAAAGTCTCAGGCTTTAAGTTCTTTGGAGTAACGTCATGAACGGGCTGGGGAAGACCCGTTTGCGGGCCGTTGTCTATACCCGCAAAAGTTCTGAGGACGGTTTGGACCAAGAGTTTAACTCCCTTGATGCATAGTATGGAGCTTGTACAGCCTGCATTGCTTCTCAGCGTCATGAAGGATGGAAGCTCATAAAAAAGCGCTTTGATGATGGCGGTGTCTCAGAGGGCACTATGGATCGCCCTGCCCGGCTCAATTGGTTTTCTCTCACGATGCCCCGCGCATCCTTATCAAAATGTATGCTGCGCGCCTTTACCCAAGGTCCCCTGATCGCCTTAAGTGAGATAGTGGAAGGGACTGCTCATTCTTCATTTCTTTAAGAGAAATTTTTGTAGACATTGCAGTAAAGTCAATCTCACTTATCAGTTGTTGTTGCAAAATGTCATATGCGTCCATTGATGGGCAAATAATTTTCAACTGATAATCGGCACCCTCTCCCGTAAGCCTATGTGCTTCGATAATTTCTGGGAATTTTTCAATAATTTCTGAAAATTCTTTAACCCAATCAAGAGAATGTCTGCCCACACTTATAGAGAGAAAAACAATTATTGGGAGATCTAAAGCGTTCCGGTTAAAGAGTATTTTTTTACCTAAAACAACGTTGTTCTCTTCCATTCGTTGTAAGCGATTCCAGCAGGTGGTTTTAGATATTCCAACGCTCTTAGAAAGTTCCAAAAGTGATAAATCAGAGTTTTTCTGCATCCTTTCTATTAGTTTAATATCTATACCATCCATTCTTTAATATCCAAAAATTATGAATTTTGTTCCATATAATGACTAAAAGATAAAATAAAAAGAACAATGTTCAAAAATATAGCCTTTTTATATTGCCAGTAGTCATTTCTCAGTTAAGGCCACTAAGAAATTTTAAAGGATTAAAAAAATGGCCACTAAAACTAATAATATAGAGACTCTAATGTTACACGCAGGAAATCACAGACGTGATTTGACAACAAAATCCGTAGCCGTGCCGATACACCAAACTACTAGCTATGAATTTGATAGTGTTGAGCACGCAGGAAAGCTGTTTGCACTGCAAGAACTGGGAAATATTTATACACGCATCACAAACCCAACCACTGAAGTATTGGAGGAAAGAGTTACTGCTCTTGAGGGTGGTGCAGCGTCCGTCGCAGTTGCATCTGGTTCTTCAGCAGTAAGCTTGGCAATTCAAAATGTAGCCTCGGCTGGCGATAACATCATTTCTTCACCTCACCTTTATGGTGGCACATACAATTTATTCGTAAACACTTTATCAAAGATGGGCATTGAAGTTCGATTTGCTGACCCTCAAAATCCAGATAGCTTTGGTGATTTAAGTGATGACAGAACACGAGCCTACTTTGGAGAAACACTTCCTAATCCGAAACTTGTTCCATTTCCCGTATCTGAAGTTTCGGCAATTGGTAGAAGAAACGGTATTCCTCTTATTGTTGACAACACTGCGGCTCCAATAACATGTCGTCCATTTGATCACGGCGCTG
>JAOGIM010000103.1 GCA_028150825.1 Paracoccaceae bacterium | reverse complement strand
GTGCTTTCAGCTAATTTGCCAAGTAAAGGGTCTTGAACAAAATCCAACAAACGCAAAAAAAATAATGACAATCCTAACGTGCTGAGACTAACCTCATAAGTATCAACAAAAAATTTTGGGGCGTGGATGTAAATTGGAAGACCTACAACGCCCAACATAGCAGCAAAGAGGGCATAGGATAACAATGCAAACGAGCGCTGCTCTATCACAAAGAAACCTCTGTTTTTGGAGGAGTGGTCCGTTTGCGGTACTTTGCGCCCTTTAGCCAGAGCTTGAGGGCCTGCCAATGTATTAATCCAAGGATCCGTCGCGACGCAAGCGGTCTGCGCACTAAAGTTTTCAATATTTTTCTATTGTTCAAAGGACTGCGCTTTCCAATAAGATTTGCCATGACCCCGCCGCCTGGGAATTTAAGATCAATCCATATTCCAATTTTATCATCTCGGACGTCAAATCGAAATTCATATTCACCCTTAATGGGCTGAAATGGAGAGACATAGAAGATCTTTTGTGCAAACAACCGGTCAGAGCTTATAATTGGGCGAGAGTCGGGGTGATGACACAGATAGGAATGGCGATCTCCATAAGTGTTTGTCACTTCGGAAATAACAGCGCAGAGACGCTCTTTCTTATCATAACACAACCAAAAGCTAACAGGATTAAACACTTGCCCACATATGCGGGGCTGAGCCAACAAATATATTGGGCCATTTAAGCTTAAATCATATTTGCACAAAATCTCCTTCACCCATGACACACCTTTGCCATCTTTAGGAGTTCCGCCATGATCCCTATCATGCAGAGAAAATAACCAGCCTTTGTTGCGTGAGAAAAGCCTTGGCATTTTACAAGTCACTTCTGGATTTATCATCAAATAGTCGACACTATAGCGGAATGTGTTTGACAAATCTCCTTTGCGACCATGCCATGTCCAGCCCTCAATATGATCAACTTCGTTCATTCTGCAGCAAGATCAAAAGTGCATTTAGCTTCGATTTTTTGTACCACATCCAAGGCGCTCGATAGACCATCCTCATGAAATCCATTTTTCATCCAAGCCCCACAAAACCAGGTCTGTCGTTCACCATTTTGCAGCGCTAGTGTCTTTTGTGCCGCCCATGCCTCAAGGTCATAGACTGGGTGACGCATGGCCGTCTGTTCAAATATCAAATCTTCTCGGATATTGCGCGTGCAATTAAGCGTCACAAAGAGCGGATCTTCCTTTGGAATGGGTTGTAGCGAGTTCATCCAATATGTGAGATCAATTTTATCTGATGTTTTGTGCTTGTCCTCTGTATATACCCAACTTGACCAACACTGCTTCAACTTTGGCATCACGGATGTATCAGCGTGTAAAACAACATCATTAGGCTGATAGCGAATGGCGCTCAATAGCTTGCTTTCCTCCTTGCTGGCATCTGACAAAAGCTGTAAACTATCGTCGGAGTGGGTCGCAAAAACCACTTCATCGTAAATTTCAGGAAGTCCGCCTTGGCAAGTTATTGTCACTTTGCCAGCATCACGTTGAACTGAAGTCACAGGCGCTTTGATACGAATTTCAACTCCACTAATCTTTAGCTCCCTCTCAAGCCGCGTCACATATTGAATTGAACCACCATTAACGGTGTACCATTGGTGCTGCCCTGAGTAATTGAGCAGGGCATGATTTTCAAAGAATTGCATCATGGCAGCTGCTGGAAAATCAAGGATGTTTTGAGTTGGTGTCGACCATATCGCACCAGAAAGCGGTAAAAGATAATAATCTCTAAACCACTGTCCAGTTCCTAGCTCTTCCAAAAACTGACCAGTCGTCAAAGAGCGACCTTTTGCAATGCTCATCCCTTTGGAGTTAAATTTAAATATGTCAGCTAACATTTTGAGAAATTTTGGCCGCAGAGCGTTAGACTTCTGGGCAAAGACAGATCGAAGGCTAGCTAACCCATATTCCAATGATCCACCACGCACAGAAGCGCCGAAGCTCATATTGCTTTTCACAACGGGAACATCCAGTTCCTCAAATAAAGACGTCATGAGAGGATAGTTGGCATAGTTAAATACAATGAACCCCATATCAACAGGTTGTTTTCCACTTTTCCCAGCAAGGACCGTACGAGCATGCCCACCCAACCGAAGCCCAGCTTCTAAAAGCGTAACGTCGTAATTTTTCGACAACGCGTGTGCGGCCCCCATTCCAGAAATCCCACCTCCGATTACCGCAATTTTACGAGCCTGAGGCTGACGGTGGCTAATGCTCATATATTCTTACTCCCATTGTGTAGTCGTACGTATCGCGGATCAGAGAGGATGAAAAGAGTTCAAACTAAAACTGATCCAGATGAAGCTTGAGGCCGTACTTAAGATATGTTTAT
>JAOGIM010000102.1 GCA_028150825.1 Paracoccaceae bacterium | reverse complement strand
TTATCATCGTCTTTTAGATCACTTTCCACAGATCGGATTTGTTCATTTGTGCTCTCATGCACCGAACTTTGTGCGAAAGGCAAAACTAATTTGTAGATTGTTCTGGACTCGCTTGGGTGAAGAGCCGCAAGTAGGCCGTCGGAAAGATAATTTTGAATGATCGTATCGATCAACTGTGCTTCTTCAAGTGTCACTTCGTCCCGTAGCAGGATTGCTTCGAAAGCCTGAATAAAAAAGTTCTTGAAAATAAATACTCTAAGTTCAAAAGCACCTGTGCGACCATGAAAGCTTTTTTCTTTTCGATCAAGTGTCGTAAGACCTTCGTTCATCCAACTAGAACTATCCATCAATTCTGAAGCGCCGATTGACGCTTCAAGAAATCCTAACTGTTTGTTCATCACGCAGACCCTTACAATTATGTATGCACTAACTTGGTTGCAAATAGCGTGCCATAGACCTGAGCTCTGGTCACCCAAACAGTATATTTTTATTGTCTTTTGCATTTCACGTGGTGTTAACGGTGTGAAGTGTCGACCTGATCTGGCAGGATGTGTCCCAGTATCTCTAGGATTTTACTAAGAGGCCAGAGGATAGTTCCTGGCAAACTCTCAAATTTTACTCTCGATCTTCAAATTTGACCTTTACTTAAAATAAGTTAGTTTTGGGGCTTTGGCGGACAAACACATGCTATCTGAATAAATCAATTTTTTCTGCATGGATTGAGCTTAATTTTCAATTATTAACTAAGTATATTACAGCTAAAAGTTGAATATAATTTACTAATGATAAGAAGGGTCTGACGATCGACCTTCACTGATTAGTGCCTGGAATTGACATTGCATCCATTTGCGCTTCCTGACTATCGCTATTATCCAAATAATCATTTTAAAAAAAGGTATGAATTTGATTTAAAGATTCTCCACTTTAACTATGGAAAAATACAACGGAACCACACATCAGAGCTTACTTACAAACCAGTACGTTCTACTATTTTATCATAGATGTCTCAGTTCTCACAATTTGCCAGTTGGCGACCATGATTGTCATTGTTTTTGGCGATATATCAGGCAAAGAAAATATTGTTGTTGCCTCAATCATTGCGCCTGTTCTATTTAGTAGCTTTGGGATAATCGGTTTGCTTGCAAATATGCAGTTACTTATGAATGAAATGGACGAAAGGAAGGTAGCGACAGAGTATGGAAAAGAAATTCAGGCAATCCCTTTTGGTGTCCTTCGGTTTGTGTTTTCTGGACTGTTTATCATTGTCGCGATTGTTCAATTAACGACAGTATACTAAATCTAAGCTGATATACTTTTATTAGAGTAACCTCCTTTTTATATGCTGTAAGAGCTTGGAATAGATCGCCAAAGATAAACCACCACTGAATACTTCCTCAAGACCAAACGTTTTAGATCTGGGGCAATGGCAGCCATAAGCAAAGTGTAAGTCGCTATAGACCTTCCCATTGTCTCAGTACTGCCGTCTAGTCAATTTGGGTTTTTGCAGAATGAACTCGGTTGAAGCTTGCCAAAGTTATCCCAGACTAAAAGCAATATTCAAACCTATTTAGAAGATTTACCTTCGAGTCCCTCGTTTGACATAAATCCCGCTTCAGGAATACGCATTTCAAAGACCTCTGTGACAGAGGTGTAATCGTAATACCCCAACCTTGCCAATGGGCGTATTTTTGGAATATCCATTTTTCCGTCTGGGGTTAAATAGTTGTCATTGACGTGGATATGCATCACCTCTCCGTAGACAACTTCTACCCATCCATGACTGGAATTTCCTCGCAGGCGGTGGGTTGATAAATACCGGCATTCAAAATGCGCTGGACTTTCAAAAACGCGCGAACCAGGTGCAGAAATACATGCTTCAGGGGTCACTCCCGCCCGTACAAATTCATCTTCACCTTCTGGCAATTCCATGGCCGATATATTAACAGCGTTACGCAGATCGTAGGTTGCCATATTCCAAACAAACCATCCGGTTTCCTCTGCATTTATAACCGTATGTTTTCTTTCCCCGGATGATAATTGATTTGCCGCAAACATTACCATGGGTGGGTCAAATGTTAGGTTTTGCCATTGACTGAATGGTGCAAGATTAGATGTTCCAGATTTTGAGACTGTTGAGAGCCATCCGGTGGGTCTTGGCACAGTACATGACTTGAACGGTGAGTATTGAAGTGGGCATGGTTCTGACTGCGGAGCATAATGCATGGCTAGTTTCTTTCTTGTGTTAGTTAGTATTTTAAAATCTTGATAATTAATGAAATCAATCAGTAATGGAAGCCTCACCTCAAGTTGCGCAAAACTATATTTTAATCTACTGGAAATTGTCTCAGATATATGCAAATGGAATTTTAAAGCTTTTTTGCTAAGC
>JAOGIM010000101.1 GCA_028150825.1 Paracoccaceae bacterium | reverse complement strand
CACGAGCCAAGTGGCTATTCAAATGAATTCTCAAAATGCTTGATGAATCAGTTAAAATGAAGTCCTATTTTTTAGGACACAAACTGGAGAAAATCTATGAAAAGCGATTTATCTAATGGCTTCCGTAAATTACGAAAAGCTTTCGCATATGCAGGTGCATCTATTTTGCTTTTAGGAGCAGGGGTCTCGAATGCTGGCAACTTGACCATCCTTCACATTAATGATCACCATTCCCACTTGAAAGCAGACAGCCGAATGAGCCTAAATTTGGCTGGCAAATCTACCCGAGTGCGGTCTGGTGGAATGCCGGCCGTTGTAGCTAAAATAAAGGAACTTGAAGCTTCTAAATCTAACGTGCTTAAATTGCATGCTGGTGATGCTGTTTCAGGATCGCTATTTTTTACTCTATTTAAAGGCGAAGCAGACGCCGCGCTTATGAATGAAGTATGCTTTGATGCATTTGCTCTTGGAAATCATGAATTTAATGAGGGCGATGCCGGATTAGCAAAGTTCCTAGATTACTTGAAAGCTGGCGAATGCAATACACCAGTACTCGCCGCTAATGTAAAACCAGAAGTGGGCGTGTCAGCTCTTACTCCAAACAGCGAAACTGATTATATTCAACCTTATACGATAATTGATGTAGCAGGGATGAAGGTAGGGATTATTGGCATCGACATCGTTCGAAAGACAAAAATGTCTTCGAGCCCGGATGATACAACTCAGTTTCTTGATGAAGCTGAAACGTCTCAAAAAATGGTAAATGAATTAAAAGCTGCTGGTGTAAATCATATCATAATAATGGCACATTATGGATATAAAAATGAGCTTGAACTCGCGGCGACAATTGAAGGTGTTGATGTAATCATCGGTGGCGACTCGCACACTCTCTTGGGTGATTTTGAAGAAATCGGCCTGAATTCAGGTGGTCCATATCCTACAATAGTTCAAGGAGTTGGTGGTAAATCCGTCTGTGTTGCGACTGCTTGGCAATACAGTCAAATTGTTGGGGAGTTAAATATTTCTTTCAACGATGCTGGTGACGTAGAATCTTGTTCAGGTCTGCCACACGTAATGGTCGCAGATAGCTTCAAGAGGAAAAACGATGAAGGAGATCGGGTTGAAATCGAAGGCGCAGACCGTGATGCAGTATATGCACAGATAAATGCCGATCCAAAGCTTTCCATTGTTGAAGAAGACACACAAGCTGCTTCTGTTTTAGCCTCCTTTAACGAGAAGGTTGAGGAAATGCAGGCAATAAAGGTTGGTGTAGTTACTGAAAACCTCTGTCTAGCCAGAATTCCCGGCGATACGCGGTCAAAATTATGCGCTCCGGAGGATACTGCAAGTAAAGGTTCCGATATCTCGATGCTTGTCGCACATGCTTTTCGTGAAATGGCAAAAGCGAGCGATATTGCGATCCAGAACGGCGGTGGTGTTCGTACCGATATTGCAAAAGGCGATCTCACAATGGGCGATGCCTACAAATTGTTACCTTTTGCTAATACATTGGTTGAAATGGATATGACCGGTGCAGAAATAAAAAGCGTTCTGGAAGAAGCTCTTGACTATGCTTTACAGCCGGACGGTTCCACCGGAGCATATCCATACGCCGCAGGCTTGCGTTGGCATGTTGACGCCGCAAAACCAGCGGGCCAGCGTCTCAGCAAAATGGAGTTCAAAGGACGAAATGACAGTTCTTGGATCCCACTGGACAGGGCAGCGACTTATAAGTTGGTAACTAACAACTATATCGCTGCGGGTCGTGATGGGTATCTCACCTTTAAAACTGTTAAAAATGATGGGCGTTATCTAGACACCTATTTAGATTATGCGCAGTCTTTTGTGGACTACGTTCTTGAACGCGGAAGTGTAAGTAAATTGCCAGCGTCTGAATATTCGACACAAGCAATCACACAGTAGATAATGAAAAATTTTGGAGGCGCTTGTTAAGCGCCTCCTTAAATTTTATCCATCCATTTAGACTTAATTTGCAGTGCGTGGCCCGTTCCATAGGCTTGCCCTACGCCTTCAGTGGTCCACCCACCGATTGCAGCTATAATATCCGAAGGACACTCCACTGCTCGAAGTCGATCCCTTAAGCTGTGTCTGAAAGAGTGAACTACACATCTACTCTCAGTCCTATGCTTGAACCACTTGTTTAAAGCCGCTGAAGCAGAGTTAGAGTTGCACTTAAGCTCAGAACAGTATTTTGGTAATGCAAACTGATGCCCACACGCCTTTATTCTTTGTGCCGCCCAAAAGGTACCCTAGACCTTCCAACCCAAAAAACCATCGGGTTTAAAAAACGACCGCACCCCCCTTTTCTAAAGATAAATAATTTTATGCCTTCACTCTGTGATTAGCTCAAACGATCACCTCATTTGCACTTAGCTGCACCGCTTAC
>JAOGIM010000100.1 GCA_028150825.1 Paracoccaceae bacterium | reverse complement strand
TTTTATATTCAATTCACTTTTATTCTTGTGTCCTCAATCGTTGGATTATCTTTTGGTGATGGTCGTTTTGACAATGGAAGTAATCCATCAGTTTCGTTCCTACTTCGAGCATGGGAATATCCATTGATGCAAGATTTATGGATTTTTGCAATCCTGGGTGTGGCCAGTACCTTTGGGGGTTACTTAATTTCATTGGCTTATCGAAAAAGCGAGGCAGCTTTTGTTGCACCGTTTGAATATATTGCAATGGTGATGGCAATCTTCTGGGGCTATACTGTATTTGGGGAATTTCCCGACCTTACAACTTGGTTTGGAATGATTCTTATTCTTGCTTCGGGGCTTTATATGGTGTTTCGTGATATCCAAATTCGCCCAGAGCCAACTGGCAACCGACCCAAATTGCGACGTTGACGGGAGCATCAATGGACATCACTTATATCCCCTTTGAGCAAGGTCAGGCCAAGCTTGACTGGTCAGGTTTAACAAATGCTCTGGCTCAGGGACATTTATTTCCCAAAGCTGAGATTGCTGATACGTTCTTATACCGTGATCCGGACACGCTTCTCTCTCGCTCAGCTTGGATTGCTGGTCTCGGGTTAGCAGTGAAATCTGCGACGGTCTTCCCTAAAAATACGGAAAAGGGCAGGCCTCTGATCAATGGCGCTGTTAGCCTGTTTTCTGATAGTGATGGAACGCTCGAAGCCTTGGTCGACTTTCATCTTGTCACCAAATGGAAAACAGCTGGAGACAGCCTATTGGCTGCAAGCCGTCTGGCTCGAAAAGACAGTCAGCATATCTTGATTGTCGGTGCTGGAACGGTGGGTCGTTCACTTCGGCATGCTTATGGATCTCTATTTCCGCAGGCAAGGTTTACTGTATGGAACCGATCTGTCAAAAATGCTGAGAAGATGGCCTCTGAGTATGCCGGTATGGAGGTTGCTTACGATCTACCAAAGGCCGTGGGCAAAGCCGATATTATCACTTGTGCGACCATGTCGACAGAGCCAGTTTTGCAGGGTGAGTGGCTGAGACCTGGCCAACATATAGATCTAATTGGAGCATATAGGCCAGATATGCGCGAGGCGGATGATACCGCTATCCTGCGAGCGCGGATTTTTGTCGACAGCTATGCGACAACAGTCACTCATATTGGTGATATAAAAACGCCAATAGACTCAGAGGTTATTTCACAATCAGATATTGTTGCGGATTATTATGAGCCCGAAAAATTCACCCGGTTATCCGATGACGATATCACATTGTTTAAAAATGGTGGCGGTGCACATATGGACCTGATGACCGCGCGGTATATTCTAAACAGGTGGACCAGCTCAGAATGATCTGTCTGGTCACTTTTCTCATAGGATGCGTCGCCTTTCCCTTTGTGCTAGAGCGAGCGCGTCTTAAAATGGATCAAACTGCACGTGCAGACGCGCCTGGTGATTTTTGTAGTCTGACAAAAGGTCTGACCCATTATCGTTACTTTGGCCCAACGGTGGGACCATTGGTTGTTTGCGTTCATGGTTTAACCAGTCCCTCCTTTATTTTTGAGGCCATGGCCAAAGAGCTTGTGACGAATGGTTATCGCGTGTTGGTCTATGATCACTATGGACGGGGATTTTCTGATCGGCCAAGTGGGGTACAGGATCGCCAATTTTTTGTCCAACATTTGTATGAACTACTTGCGGCTCTGAGAGAAAAAGATGCGTTCGACTTGATCGGTTATTCTATGGGTGGAGCGATTGCGAGCGCCTTTGGGGTGGAGCATCCAGAGCGTATTAAAAAACTGATTTTAATGGCGCCCGCGGGTATGGGGCATGAATTGGGCTCTTTGGCAAAGATTGCTCTCAGGGTGCCTTTGTTCGGTACTTGGGCGTTCATGGCGCTTTATGCCCACATGCATCGTCAGGGTACTGAAAAAGAACGCGCTTTGGTATCTGAAGTTAATTATGTAGTGGACCGCCAGCAACGCGAGCTTAACTATTTGGGATTCCAACCCTCTGTTCTTGCTTCTTTGCGTGGGATCCTGGCTACGTCTAGTCAAGTTGATCATCAGAAGTTGTCGACTAAAAATATCGAGGTGGTTGCAGTTTGGGGAGCCGAAGACACGGTTATTCCGATCTCTGGAAAGGAGAAACTTATTAAGTGGAATTCTGGTTCCAGGCATATCGTCATTTCCCACGCGGGACATGGATTGGCTTACACGCATGTTAAAGAAGTGATACAATACCTCTCGCTTAATTTAAAAAGCCCTTAAGTCTTAAATTGCCTAGGTCGCAAGGGTGATTGATTTCTCTTTAATCGGTAAATGGATCAAGGCGCTAAAGGCACCAATAGCAATCCCAACCCACCAAACAGCTTCGTAATTTCCATAGATGTCATACATGCGACCGCCCAGCCAAACACCAAGAAATC
>JAOGIM010000010.1 GCA_028150825.1 Paracoccaceae bacterium | reverse complement strand
CTTCCAAATGCGACGTACTGATCCGTTTCAGCCAAAACTGCAGGTTTACAGGCAATCGTATCACGGACCACGCCAAATCCATCTTTTGTACCAACAACAAAGGTGAAAAAACCGTCTAAATCCTCAAGAGAGGTTTGCAAGGCTTGGCCCAAAGTTGCGCCTTCTTGCATTTTCCAAGTGAGATAGGCCGCTCCAACCTCTGTGTCATTTGCACTTTCGATCCGAATTCCTTTCCGGCGCAACTTACGACGCATGCTATTATGATTTGAAAGTGAGCCGTTGTGTACAAGGCATTGATCTGGGCCCGTTGAAAACGGATGTGCGCCATCTGTGGTCACGGCTGATTCTGTTGCCATACGCGTGTGACCAACCCCATGCGAGCCAGACATCGTCGAGAGTTGAAAGCGCTGAGCGACATTCTTAGGAAGTCCAACTTCCTTGTAAATCTCAATCGCAGCTCCACCGCTCATTATGCGGACGCCTGCCCGACATTTGGCAAGTGCATTGCGAGCCAACTCAGTTTTATCGGAAGCAACTTCTAAAACTGCATGCGTGTCGTTGCGTTGCAGTTTCACTTCCGATCCGATTTCTTGGCTCAGATCCGTCGCAAGCGATGCAAAATCACGATCTGCTTGATCCGATTGAATTGTCAGCTTTGAGTGGCCTCCATTATCAGAACAGTAAATTGCAAAACCAGCGCTGTCTGGGCCACGATCTGTCATCGTGATTAACATGTCTGCCAACAAACCCCCCAATTTTGGTTCAAGCGACTTTTCTTTTATAAATAGACCAACTATACCGCACACATGGTTACTCCACTATATTAATTTCTGGATTAAATTATCACCAACAGGAAACAATATCAACCTTCAGGAAATAAAATTCTTAAGAATTTTATCAGGTATTTATGCAGAGATTGGGCCCTAGAGAGTATCAAATAGTTAGACTTTTTCAGTACCACCCTGCTTTGAATATGAAATTACAGAAAGAAATCTAACTGGCAGTTCAACTAACTCTTCGGGACCATGCGGCGCATCCGCGTCAAAATACAAAGTATCGCCCGGCTCCAAATGATATAGTTTAAACCCATGACGGTATTTAACTTGCCCTTCCAGCACGTAAATAAATTCTAACCCGTCGTGCTGAAAGGTCGGAAAGATGTCCGACTCATGGCTTAATGTGATCAGATAGGGCTCGGTAAATACACCACTAGAATTTGCACCAATATGACCTAGTAAATTATACTGATGTCCAGCACGTGTCCCTTGCCTGACAATTTCAACACCTTCCCCGGTCTTGGTATAAACTGCCTCTCTTTCTTCTTCAAATCTACGAAACAGTGCTGTGACCGGAACGCCCAATGCATTTGCTAATAATTGCAAAGTGGTCAGCGACGGTGATGTAATGCCATTTTCAATTTTTGAAAGCATGCCAGTTGAAAGACCAGTCTGATCGGACAGCTCTTTAACAGTTATTCTTTGAATTTGACGAAAATGTCGAACTTCCTTGCCAATCGCGGCTTCAAGATTGCGCTCTTTATCAAGCTGAACGCGATGCGGGTCTTGGGCCAGTACACCTGCCGAAGTCTTCAATTTTGTTTTACCAGTTTTCATGTAACCTCAAATTGCCTATGCATATTTCTTACATTTCTCACGCTTTTGCGATCCCACCATCTATTGATATGGTCTTATGACATGTATTCAGACAACCCTGTTGGCATAAAATTACTATACCTGTATGGCAAGGTCAGGTCTCTTAAAAAGTTCAATTGTTACATTTATCAGGCTGCATTCTTAACATAAACACCAAAACTGAGAACATCGCGTTCCAAATTGCGCTTTATAAGGTGAGAATTACGTTCTAGAAAGTCCAGCATAATAATTAGTATGGCCCAACATGACCGAACAACAAATCATCCTCTTTGCCCTTTTTGGAGCTGTCTTTTTATGTCTATTGTGGGGTCGATTTCGATATGACATAGTTGCCTTCTCAGCACTGATAATAGGCGTGACCGTAGGAGTGGTACCCACTGGATCAGCGTTCTCAGGCTTTGGGCACCCAGCGACAATCATAGTCGCCTTGGTATTGGTGGTCTCATCGGGCCTTGTACGCTCAGGTGCGGTATATTTAATCACCAATAATTTTGTAAAGGCGTCTAGATCCCTGTCAGTACATATTGCTCTTATGGGGTTCATTGGCGGCATATTATCCGCCTTTATGAACAATGTTGCAGCTTTAGCTCTTTTGCTGCCTGTGGATATTCAGACCGCGCAAAAGGCAAAACGCGCTGCTGGCCTTTCCCTCATGCCATTAAGCTTTGCAACAATATTGGGCGGCATGGCAACGCTCGTCGGGACACCGCCAAATATCATTATATCCTCATTTCGCGAAAACGCTCTGGGTGAACCTTTCAGAATGTTTGATTTTGCGCCCGTTGGCGGCCTAGTGGCGTTGACAGGCATTACATTTGTCGCGCTGCTAGGCTGGAAACTTATACCTGAGCGCCACACACAAACATTGACCATTCGCGATATTGACGATTACATCGCAGAGCTAACAATCCCAATTAAAAGCGCTTTGATTGACCAAAGGGTGGCGGAGCTTAACGAGGCGGCACAGCTCAGCGATGTCTCAATAATAGGCATGGTCAGGGATGGAAAACGACTATATGGATCTGCGCAAAATGCTGTTCTACAGGCTCAAGATACTCTAGTTTTAGAAGCCGTACCAAATGCAATTGACGAATTTCGCAGCAATCTAAATTTGGACTTTTCAGATGAGAAACGCGAAGGCATGCTAAGAGCTGAAGGGGAAGGCCTCAGTTTAAGCGAAGTCATCGTTACAGACGGGTCACGATTACGCGGTAAATCTGTACAAAGTGTTGGCTTGGCATGGCGCTATGGGACAATTCTTATGGGTGTTTCAAGGAATGGCAAAACAATCCTCGAACACTTGCGCAAACTGATTCTGCTGCCGGGAGACATTTTGCTTCTTTTGTCTCCAAAAGAAAATGCGCGCACTGTGATTGAATGGTTAAATGTTCTGCCCCTTGAAGATAGGGGAACACAATTAACAGCCAATACGAAGACTAGTCTTGCCATTTTTCTGTTTGCCGCGGCAATCCTAGCGTCGGCAGTCGGTCTTATATATCTGCCCATCGCTTTGGGGTTATTGGTTGTACTATATGTGCTGTCTGGAATTTTGGTCCTAGAGGGGCTTTATGAAAGTATTGAATGGCCCATCATTGTGCTCTTGGGATCAATGATTCCGCTGGGATTAGCATTGGAAAATTCGGGGGGAACTGCTCTTTTAGCACAGGCCTTGCTAAACCTGACACAAGGTCAACCAAACTGGATTGTCCTAACCATTTTAATGATCGTTACTATGACTTTGTCAGATCTACTCAACAATACCGCTACCACGATTGTCGCCGCACCTGTCGCCCTACATTTGGCAGAACAGCTAGAGGTCTCACCGGACCCTTTTTTAATGGCTGTAGCCATTGCTGCAAGTGCTGCGTTTCTGACTCCAATAGGACATAAGAATAATACGATCATCCTTGGACCGGGGGGATATCACTTTTCTGATTACTGGCGCATGGGACTTCCTTTGGAAATTATGATAGTTGCAATCTCTATCCCAGCACTGCTATTGTTTTGGCCACTTTAATCTGAACGAGCTGGCCTAAGCCTTACCCTTCATTGGATGCAAGAGAGCGACGATAAATAAAGATCAGGCCTAAAATTGCCATTGCAAGAATTGCTGATGGAACAATTGTAATCGACATATGCAACGCATTTATTGCTTCTGGCAATTGCTCGGTAATACCTTGTGTTGTTTCGCGCCAACCATAGATGCTTAGAATGAACGCCAGCAAGGATGGCGCCAAAGCATTGGCAAATTTCTGTCCAAAGAGCCAGACCGCACTGAAGGCGCCTTCAATAGCGGCCCCAGTTTTTGTCCGTGTGATGTCCATAAGGTCAGGATAAATTGCCCACGGTATTTGCTGGTAAGCCCCATTCGTCATACCAGCCAACATAAACAGGCCAGCACTTGCCGTTACGTTCACCGCCGGCAGTGCACGATAAATAACAACAAGCAAAATGATATAAAGGACCAGCCCGGAGATAAGCGCCGATGTCTTACCAAATTTGGCCGACAGCCAAACCCAGAATACCTGACTTAGGATAGCCCCTAAAACAAAAGCCGCAAACATAAGTGAAAGAACACCTAACCCGCTGGCGACGGATGATAGCATTGTCTCACCATTGTCCAAAATGAGGTACATTGCAGCAAAGGGTAGACCGGCAGTGATCAAAGCCACCGCTAGGGTCATTACTCCATAAAGAACAACAAGGATCATAAAGGGCGTATTGTTCCAGACGAGCGAGGCCATCTCCCATGAGTTTTCACGGCTTGGTTCCATAATTCGCGGGGTTTTTCTGGTCAACCAAATCGATCCCCAGATCGCGAGTACCATGATCGGAGCAATAATGATCGCAGCACTCAGGTGTCCTTCGCGGGTGCCCCCCGCAAGTTGCGGAATGACTGCCCCACCCAGCAAAATGCCTAAGCTTGCAAAAGCCATGCGAAAGCCCATAATAGCCGAGCGTTCTTTGGAGTTTTGTGTCATTTCCCCAGAAGTTGCGCCATAAGGAATAGCCACCATCGTAAAACCGATCGTTGCTAAAATGAAAAATCCACTCACCCACAAGATCTTGTTGGTAAGGTCAAATTTCTCTGGAACACCAAAAATACCGACTGTACCTGTAGCGAGGACCAGCGCCCCAACAAACATCCAAGGCGCACGCCGCCCCCAGCGTGTTTTTGTTTTGTCCGACAAATATCCAATCAGCGGATCAGTTATCATATCAAAGAATAAAACCCCAGTTGTCACCATACCAGCGATTGCAACTGGAACTCCGAGATAATTGGTCAAAAAGGATAAAACAAGAAGTTGCTTTATGATCACAAAAACAACAATTCCCATATCGGCAAGACCCCAGCCCGCCTTTTCCCCAAAAGAAAGTCTTTTATCCGTATCTCGCATGTTGTCTCTCCCCGTCCCGTTTCGTGCTAGGATCTCAAACATTACCTAATCATATTACGAAAGGCGCGCGGTTTCTCGCTCTTTGAAGTTCGATAAGACCAAGTGCGGTCCACCCTAAGACATGGGTTTGAACATCATCATTTCTAAATGCTGCTTTTAATGCAGAATCTAACACCTTGCGATCCTTTTTAGGCATAGGCGCTGGATCAATCACAATTTGACCTCCTATACCACGCAAACGAAGCTGCCGTGGCAGATCACGCGCCATCAAAATATTGGCCTTTAAGCCAGCTGCAAGCGACGTATCGCCACCCGTATTTACATCAATCGCTGTCAGCGCTCGTGTTTGTTCAACAAAATATGTCGAAGTCCCAATTTCAACCTTTGGACTATGTAATGCTTCGATTTGATCCAGAACACCACTATCTTCGATACAACCAGCATTAGCCTCAATAAGGTCGACATCCCCCCATTCACGCCATGCCATTTGATGTGGCCCTTCTGCCTCAAGAAGCATGCAAGGCCCTGGGTCATCATCTGTCATAACGGTCAGTGCCGCATCCAGAACGAGCCGCGCATCTTCCAAAATGTCGTCAAAATCAGCAGTCAAACAACTTGACCTAAGGATCATGCCATAGTTGAGAGGTGCCAGCGCATCATGCATAAACTCAATCAAACGATCACGTAGCTCTTCGTCGCGGATCCTGCGCGAAATATTCAAGCCAGGAGCCTCCGGAGTCACTATTACAAACCGGCTTTTGAACAACAGTTTGGTTGTAACCGGAACAGCTTTTCCCGCTTCGGCATATCCAGAGACTTGAACCAGTAGGGATTGCCCCTGAGAAACACCTTTTATTTGACGCAAAAATCCTTTGCCTTCCGGCATAGACAGGAAAATACCGCCCTGACCTTTGGCAGGTCGATCCGCTTTGCCTTTAAAGATACTTCCAGGTGACAACGCGTCCGTTTCAATAAACAAATCCTGCAAACGCCCATCAACCACAAGCGCGGCCAATTCACGATCTTTAAGATGATCCAGAAATATCTGACGGCCTTTCATGATCTTTCCCCAAAGTCTCGATAACCAGCCACTTTTAGGATGGCTTGCGTCTCGGCCAAGGGCAGGCCAACGATAGCGCTATAAGAACCGCTGATCCAGGGAATGAAAGCAGAAGCAGGCCCCTGTATCGCGTAACCGCCAGCTTTACCTTTCCAATCGCCCGTGTCCAAATAACCCTGTATATCAGAGTCTGAAAGATGCTTCATGCGAACTTTACTTGTGACATCACACTCCCAAATACGACTTTGATGCTTAATGGCAATTGCAGTAATTACTCGGTGACGCCGCCCAGATAAAAAACGGAGAACGGTTTCTGCCTCACTACTGCTCTCAGGTTTTCCAAGGATTCGTCTGCCAACCGCAACCGTAGTATCTCCACACAGAACCAGCTCGTCGGCGGCTGAGCTCACGGCAAGTACCTTTTCTTTGGTAACCCGTCGACAATAAGCGAGTGGTGTTTCGTTTTTGCGTGGAGTTTCATCTACGTCCGCGGGACGAACCTCTGACGGCGTGACCCCTATTTGAGCCAATAACTCTCTACGTCGTGGACTTGCAGAACCAAGAATAAGTCGCAAAAGAATTATTTGAAACGATAGTTGATGCGGCCTTTGGTCAGGTCATAAGGGGTCATTTCGACCTGTACCTTATCTCCTGCCAGAACGCGAATGCGGTTCTTGCGCATTTTTCCTGCCGTATGTGCGATGATCTCATGGCCGTTTTCCAGCTCAACCCGAAATGTCGCATTTGGCAGAAGTTCTTTCACGACACCTGGAAATTCGAGCGTATCTTCCTTGGCCATACTTACTCCTACTATTGTTATATTTAATACATTTTACGATGCTGTCCTCAATGGCGCGATTTAATTGTATTTTCAACCCTTGTGTCGCAGCAGAGTGATTTATCTTTAAAATCATATTATTTAAATTTGAGGTTCAAGTAGCCAAGTAGAGTGATCCTGTCTAAGATACGGTGCGTTGAGAAATAGTAATTGACTAACCTAAAACTCTTTAAGGTGGCCATTATTAACCACCTTTGTCGACAGAATAATACATTCTCCGAGCCCACTGTCCCTGTGCAATAGACAGTGAAGCCATATAGATTTCTCTAGCCAACCAATTTTATACACCACCATATATCGCAAATCTGGGACTTTAATGGATACATTGGTCAATTTCATAACATCTTTGTAAGTGGCCACGAGATCAAACTTCCCATAAATCATTGACAGTCCATTTGTTGATTTGAAGATTTTTCCATCCAGACTTACCACAATGATAATCCAGGCCGAATCAATAGAGCCCTCTTTCTCCAAAAGAAAAGAACTAACAAGATTAAATTGTAGATTTGCCATTGTTTAATCCCTTGAAGTCTGAGCGAGTATCGTACTGATTGATTGTTTGTTTGTTTCTTGGCGCGACAGCAGAGCTTGACCACTATTTCGTATTAGCCATCTGTATCAACAAGACAGGATAAGGTAATGATTCATTGTTTTATGGACTTTTTTATACTTAGTTTGAAAAACAATGTAAATTTTACCCCCTTCTTAAATTTATGCGCAGACTTCTATACAAGTTTTTTATCTGAACTTTAAAGTCATCTACCTCCCAATTCATCATGAAACACCTTAAACGTTTGAAATAACTGTCCTTTCGTTAGAAAGGTACCATTTGGGAACTCCAAGGAGCATTTCATGATCGTACTTTACAATGATAGAACATGGCCAATCACAGAGCATCAAGCATTAGTTTCGCGCGTGCATAAACTGTAATTTTTATATTTTAAGTTATTGCGTAGGTACAACAAACTACCAAAATAAGGCTTTAGCTGAAAGACTAACTATAAAAGACGGCTATTTCATGTAACGGCCAATTAACTCTGGAAGACTGCTACAAATCTTGAAATTTTGAACAATCAACAACAAAGCGATGCCTAAATATTACCTACACTTATTCCAACAGGGCCAAATTAGCTATAGTGTTTGTAAAAAATAAAAATGAAACCTTCTAAAAATAGGACGATACTTTTCTGTGTCTTTTTTACAATGTCTGGAATAATTCTTTTACAGACTACTGCGCCCTAGAGAGCTGAGGAAGGAGTATCCACGCGAAAAGGAAACTTTTATGGAGTGGGCTGATTACTAAGGGTGGTGCAAGAAAATCTTAACTTGGGGTCCCAATTATCACAAAGCTCTGCAGAACTATGCACTAAGATCTTAGGTAAAGCCTGAATACATCCTTACTAAAATGGGTGCTTCTGGGCCTAAAGAAGGTCCACGAATGGAGTATTTTTAGTCTATTTTCATGCCCAGTATTATTCATTGGCAACATCCGAGATTCTTGACCTATTTCCTGCGTAATGCATCTCCACCTGCGATCCATGCCAATTTTTTAACTTCCACAATGGCGGTACAATGCAAGCTTTGGCAAACGTCGCCTGCGGCAACTGAGATTGAGACTAGAATGATAGAATGGCTTTAACCAGCAGTTGAATACCAAATCATTTTGAGGGTGCCACCCAAGATAGTGCCTCGTCGGCAAGCCCATCAAGCATCTTGACCATGCAGGAAATAGCGCCTTGCCATCAGGGTAATAAAAAGGGATTGCGTGACTTAGACTGGCTTCGCATCTGTGTGTCAGATAAATCTCATAGTGCAATTGATCGCGTAATATGGATTCCCATTATAGGACAGGAGAACTTGTTTAAATTGCCTGTAGTGGGGGATTAAAGATCTTCGGATTCTAGGGCCATGCGCAAGGCAAACAAAGCCAACATTTCCACAGATTATAATCTGACTGGATTGATTTGCATTACTGGGGAAATGGGCGTGGGGGTTTGTGACAATACATCGGCGATGATTTCAGTGGCAAAGGAATCTGACCTCTATGTTCACGTGGATGCCACCACGGCTGGATCTGCCATGATGTGTTAGAAATTTCGCCACCGCTGGCGAGGGGTTGATGATGCGGGTAGCGTTGTTTTAAATTCGCACAAATGATTGGGTGTACGATTTTAACTGCTCTGCAAAATTCCCCAAAACACTGTTAAGTTTAGTGCGCACTTTGGCCATTCAGCCAGAGTACCTCAAAACCTATGGACAAGACGGTATTATCAATTATTAAGAGTGGCCAGCCCCCCTTTGTCGACGCTTGCACAAGCTTAAATTATGGTTTTTATTACGGTCCTGGATAAAAAACTTAAGAATAAGATTCGAAATCACGTAGATTGGAGCCATACTCTTGCTAAGAAGCTGCATCAGGCTCCACATTTTGATGTAATGCCTAACCCAATCTAATCTTTGTTTACGTTTTGCTATTTAGCGCCTGATTGCAAAGATCTCGGTTAGTTTAATCAAAAATTGGTGGGAATAATAAATAATTACAGACGGATATATCTAACACAAACCAATGTTGGCGGGAAAAGGGTCATCCTCTTTCAAACAGGTCAATTTGAGACAACTCAGAACGACTTTGACCGAGCCCTCTATGATCTTCAGTAAATGACTGAAAGATTATCAAAATCTGGTTAGCCAAGGGAGATGTCCAAAAGACAATTTTAGGCTGATCGTTCAGAATAGTATCTGCTTGAACTCAGTGACTAATTCTGGATGAGCTTTTGAACATCTGGACCTATGGCCTGTATGATTTCTAAAATACCTTTTGCATTAGGGTGTAGCATATCGGGTTGTAAGAAACTTTGTAGGTGCTCGCCTTCGTCGACCTTGCCAAGTAAAGCCCCCATAAAATTATCTACTAGGACGAGATTGTATTTCTTCGCTAGTTTAGGGTAGATTGTGTCAAAATCTTGCTTATACTTAGGCCCATAGTTTCCAGAAGCCTTATACCCTATGAGCAAAATTTTGAGATCTTTTTTAAGACCAATTCTGATTATTCCATCAAGATTTTTCTGTGTTTCTGTCGGATCAATGCCACGCAAAAAATCATTCCCCCCGAGAGCGACAATCATCGCGTCTGCATCTTCTTCAAGTGACCATCCGACACGCGCCAAGCCACCAGCGCTGGTATCACCAGAGACGCCTGCATTTATAATCCGGACGCGATTACCGTTTCGATCCATCCAAGTTGATAATTGCTCAACAAAACCATCCTGCTGACGCAAACCGTATCCTTGCGTTAAACTATCACCAAGCGCCAGTATAACGGTATCAGCGACACAGAAGGAGACCCAAAATCCAAACCAAAGGGTCAAAATCCCTGTGCTAACAATCGCCTGTATTTTTTGAATTTTATAAGTTATTTTGCACATACTAGGCCTACCAGGGTTCGACAGCATTTTTATAATAAAATATAATTTTATCTGAATTAAACAATGTGGATTTGCCAAAAAATCCTCATATGTTTGCCTAGCAAGTACCATCTTTGACTACTAGGACAATACTGAAAATTATTTTGGGGACAAAATACTAAATTTTATGTCTTGGCCAAGTCCAGAGGACCAGATGGTGGGCGAAATATTTCTATTGAGCACGATGCTGAACACTCTTGCCCCACCCACGTCGCATGAAATTCATAATTTTTCTCCTCTCCCCTGTATACCCAATGAATATGGATTATTTGGCATAGACAGCGATACAAAACCCTGATCAACGGGCACCACCACAATTCATGTAAAACTGGTACGTATGATGAAGCTTTGCAAAGATAACATTTTGCAAGAAAATACTTTGAAGCATTAAACAAAAGCGTTAATAGCGGAATGGAAATATTCAACCTTAGTATAAGTCAACAAAATGTTCACCGCATCGTGCAGGAAAAATATTGTTGCATTTTACAGAGATAAAGAGGCTAATAAGAAGCCTTATTGCCAAAACTGATTTCCATTGACTTTCGGATGATCGAATGATCGAATGATCGTACGCTGTCAGGCAAAGTACTTGTGCGGCAGAAACAAATCTGATCGGTCATGGTTGATGTCCTAGGGAGAACCGTTGAACCGCCAGTTAATTGATTGTGCGCCAGCACAGTGCATATCCATTCAGTCAGAATGCGCATTACGATTTTGCGCGGATAAACCAGTACACAATCAATTGTCCCACTCTCCTAAAATTCATACGCTATCAAATTATTTTTGCGACCCAAATAGAGGGTCCTAAATTCTAAATTTTCCTAACGGCAATTATCTTTTGACAAAATTCAAGCAAGCTTTTCTGACTGTAAAGAATGGGATTTCAAATCATTTTCGTCCAAGCGAAGCAATGCGCAGGCGCTTCTATAATGTCGATTTCCTAAAGTACCACGACATCAAGTCCTTTGGCCCCTAACAGTATATTCTCCAGAGATTCATTTTTCTTGATTACCAAGCAAAGTCGTTTGCTCTGTAAAAAGGCTGGGCCAAGTTTCACTATCTATATGGTGTTTGTTCATCGGCCATTTTATGGCTCATGAACGTTAAATGTATGTTAAATTCTGGATGTTACTAACCGTTAAAACAGGTTCGATTAACCTTTCATGGTATCCCAAAATGATTTAACACTTGAAAAAAAACTTTTGCTTTCAGGATTATTATCCTCAGAGAGTTTTTCAAACTCTCGCAAAATCTCTTTTTGACGACTGGTTAGATTGACAGGCGTCTCTACAGCAAGCTCAATAAACATATCACCTATCTGAGATGACTTTATTGCCGGCATTCCTTTGGAACGTAACCGCATTTGACGTCCAGACTGACTACCCTGTGGAATTTTTACACGACTGCGACCACCATCGATTGTGGGAACTTCGATATCGCCGCCGAGCGCTGCAGAGGCCATGGACACCGGCAAGCGGCAATAAAGATTTGTTCCCTCACGTTGGAAAATCTTATGCGAGGATACTTCTATAAAAATATAAAGATCACCCGAAGGTCCTCCGCGCAGTCCAGCCTCTCCTTCACCAGAAAGCCTAATCCGAGTTCCGGTTTCAACCCCTGCTGGAACGTTTACACTGAGAGATCTTTCTTTTTCAACACGCCCCACACCACTACATTCACGGCAAGGGTTTTTAATCGTCTGACCCATTCCAGAACAGGTTGGACAAGTGCGTTCAACTGTAAAAAATCCCTGCGTCGCTCGCACTTTACCCATGCCAGAACAGGTTGGGCATGTGACAGGTTCTGAACCGCCTTCTGCCCCCGATCCACGACAAGAACCACATTGTACAGACGTTGGGACATTGATTGATTTTTGCAGTCCAGAATAGGCTTCTTCAAGCGTTACGCCCATATTGTAGCGAAGATCAGACCCGCGCGAGGCCCGGCTACGCCCACCACCACCGCGGCCACCGCCCATAAAATCACCAAACAGATCGTCAAAGACGTCTGAAAAGGCACTGGTAAAGTCTCCTTGACCACCTGCGCGACCGCCGCCTCCCGTGCCACCTTCAAAGGCTGCATGACCGTATCTGTCGTAAGCAGCTTTTTTATCAACATCTTTTAGAACGTCATAAGCTTCGTTAATTTCTTTGAATTGTGCCTCTGCTTCAGGCTTGTCGGCATTTCGGTCTGGATGCAATTCTTTGGCCTTAGTCCGATATGCTTTCTTAATCTGATCAGCCGAGGCACCCTTTGCGAGGCCGAGCAACTCGTAGTAGTCACGTTTCGACATTGATCTTTTCCTTTTTAAATGCAGAAACCGGCCTAATAAGTTTGGGCCGGCCTTTTGGTTCTATTTGAAATGCTTAAGACCGTTTAGTGTCGTCAAGATCTTCAAAATCGGCATCTAAAATATCTTCATCCATACCGTCTGCGTCTGCTGGCGCTACGCCCTCTTCTTCCTGAGACGACTTATAAATCGCCTCACCAAGTTTCATCGCCGCCTCGGTTACATTCTGAATACCAGATTTTATCTTACCAGCATCACCAGTTTCCAGCTCGTCTTTCAAAGCGACAATAGAAAGTTCTATCGCCTCAAGCGTTGTCGGATCAACTTTGTCAGCATGTTCTTCCATCGATTTTTCAGTTGAATGAATCAAGCTCTCGGCTTGGTTTCTCGCTTCGATAAGGTCACGACGCTCTTTATCAGAATCAGCATTTTCTTCGGCTTCACGAACCATGTCTTCAATATCACTATCAGACAGTCCACCGGAGGCTTGGATTGTAATATTTTGTTCTTTTCCTGTGCCTTTATCTTTCGCAGAAACCGAGACAATACCGTTCGCATCAATATCAAATGTAACTTCGATCTGAGGCAAGCCACGTGGCGAAGGGGGAATATCTTCAAGGTTAAATTGACCTAGAATTTTATTATCAGCAGCGATTTCTCGTTCGCCTTGAAATACCCGAATAGTCACCGCGCTTTGATTGTCTTCGGCAGTCGAAAACACCTGAGATTTCTTGGTTGGGATTGTTGTATTTCGATCGATCAAACGCGTGAATACCCCACCAAGAGTTTCGATACCAAGAGACAGTGGCGTCACATCGAGCAACACAACATCTTTTACATCGCCTTGTAGAACACCGGCTTGGATAGCCGCACCCATTGCAACAACTTCGTCCGGATTCACACCCTTATGGGGCTCTTTACCAAAAAACTTGGTAACTTCTTCCATAACCCTTGGCATCCGCGTCATACCACCAACAAGTACAATCTCGTCGATATCATCTGCACCAAGGCCTGCATCTTTCATCGCCGCTTTACATGGCTTCAAAGATGCCTTGATCAAATCACCAACCAAACTTTCAAGTTTCGCTCTTGTAAGCTTCATCACGAGGTGAAGAGGCTGTCCAGTCGACCCGTCCATGGAAATGAACGGTTGGTTAATTTCTGTTTGGCTAGTTGATGACAATTCAATTTTTGCCTTTTCAGCAGCCTCTTTTAGGCGCTGTAAAGCCATTTTGTCTTTTGTAAGGTCAACCCCATTTTCTTTTTTGAACTCATCCGCAAGATAGTTAACAATGCGCATGTCAAAATCTTCACCACCAAGAAAAGTATCACCGTTTGTGGATTTCACTTCAAAGAGGCCATCATCAATCTCAAGAATGGTGACGTCAAACGTCCCACCTCCCAAGTCATATACTGCGATTGTTTTTGTCTCTTTTTTGTCCAGACCATACGCCAAAGCAGCCGCCGTTGGCTCGTTGATGATACGCAGCACCTCAAGACCGGCAATTTTACCAGCATCCTTAGTAGCCTGCCGCTGAGCATCATTAAAATATGCAGGTACAGTAATCACCGCCTGAGTAACATCTTCGCCCAAATAACTTTCGGCTGTTTCTTTCATCTTTTGCAAAATAAATGCTGAGATTTGACTCGGACTGTAAGTTTCACCACGTGCTTGAACCCAAGCATCGCCATTCCCACCATCTGTAATAGAAAACGGAAGGTTCTTTTTATCTTTTGCAAGATCCGCGTCATCATTGCGGCGTCCAACCAACCTCTTAACACCAAAAATCGTGTTTTCTGGATTGGTGACTGCCTGGCGTTTGGCAGGTTGACCAACAAGACGCTCATCATCTGCAAAGCCAACAATTGATGGCGTTGTACGAGCCCCCTCGGCATTTTCAATTACGCGCGGTTGCGATCCATCCATGATCGCAATGCAGCTATTTGTCGTTCCAAGGTCTATACCAATAACTTTGGCCATTTTACTGATCCCTCTTAATTTTAGGCAATAACAAGCAAGGCGAACCCATTAAGGCATTTGCCTCGCAACGTCAGCTGGTTATTGAACGATGTGTCGTTCCGCCGAGCTTATATAGGCAGCCACTTTGCAGGCTGCAAGCGTTCGGTTAGTTAAAATTAAAAGAATAGCACAAAAATTTGACTTATATGAGCTTATTTAAAAATTTTAAAGTATTCTAATCCATAGCAATCCAAATGAATCAAGCGCGCTGCCGGGAACAATATTGACACACGAGGCCAATCGTCAAGAAGGAAATTACTAATTAAAGCGCGTGATACCAATCACTCTTGCGTGGATCGTAATTTATAACAAAAATCTTGGGTCTGATCTATGCATTAAAATAATGGAATCCAATCAAACATTGTTAACATAGCAGTGGCAGGGTATCGGAAACAGCCATTTTACCAGCAGCAGTCATATTTGCACGCTGGAAAACTAGAACATCTGAAATTCCTAATTACAGCTAGAGCACAAAGTTTAATCGCATAAAAAACTAATTCAATTGCAAACCTAGATAGGCATACCACTTAAAATATGCACAATTTTCTTACGGGATAAGATTTCTTATTTCTTACGGGATCAGAAATTTCAAATGGTGTAAAACGGATTTAATAAATAAGCAGAAGCGCAAACATAAAAAACTTTTCGATGCACAGGGAACTCAACCAGATAGTGGCAATTTAAATCACGGTGTTCTTTGGCGTATCTCTCATCACCTCTGAGGTTGGATCCTCAGCACCAAACACCACCCCCAACGATTTCTTATGCGTCCTGACCCGTATGCATCTTAAATATAAAATATCACTTATTATTTAAAAAACCCAATCACTCGTTAATCTAGACCTGCTAATATTTAAAAATTGGAATTTCATAAAGAACGCCATCGTAAATACATCTTACTGCAACTTTACCAAAAAAGGCGGGATAATAGGCATAAGGTGATATTTTCGATCATCTTTTACGATCGCATTATACATCAAACCTAGCAGGCTAGATGCCTGCCAACTGGACCTTTTATTCTTTTATCAAAATATTTCACTGCCTTTTACCAGCTACGTATTTGTACTACGTAAATCCTCTTGAGGGCTGACTGGTATTGTAGCCTGATCGATATTTACACTCATAATTTTCCAAATATAGTGAGTCTAATTTGAAATGATAGGGCCAGCCGTGGTAAAAAATCATCTAATAGAAATTATGCGCATTCTAGCCCTTCAAGCAGGCGACAAAATTATGGAAATCTTTAATTCTGGTGATTTTGACGTCCGCAAAAAGAATGATGCAAGCCCAGTGACTGTAGCGGACGAAGCGGCCGACGCCTTGATTTCGGCAGGACTCAAAAAACACTTCCCCAAGATTGCGCTCGTGACTGAAGAGCAAGCGACATCCCATGCAAAGGCCCATTCGACCTTCCTCATCGTTGATCCATTGGATGGTACGAAAGAGTTTATCAACCGAAGAGACGAGTTTACCGTCAATATCGCACTCGTTGAAAATGGTATCCCAACATTAGGGATCGTTTACGCCCCGGCAATAAACCGTTTATTTTATACTTTAACAGTTGAGACTGCCGTCGAGGAGCTCGCACCCTTCAGCCAAACTAAGTTCGGAGAACAAAGGCGGCTCCATTTGGCAAAACCTGATAACAATTCTTTGATCGTGGTAGCGTCAAAATCGCATCGAGATCAAGAAACTGATGATTATATCTCCAATTATAGAATAAAAGATAGAAAAAGCGCAGGTTCATCTCTGAAATTTTGTCTTTTGGCAGCCGGGGAAGCAGATTTTTATCCCAGATTAGGGCGAACGATGGAATGGGATACCGCTGCAGGAGATGCGGTCTTGCGCGCAGCAGGAGGAAAAGTAGTCAATTTTGAAACCCACGAAACGCTTACATATGGAAAAATCGGTTACAAAAATCCATTTTTCATTGCTTCGGCTGATGGCGTTAAGCTAGTAGTGGTCAATAAAAATTAATAATTTTTGCATAACCATGTATCGAAAAGAGGAAAGTAATACACCGTTTTGATTTAGATTATTTTTGAATGCCAAAATTGTTCCCAAAACTAGCCTCAGCGGGACTTTTTCTCGCTTCCATGTGATAAATTGTTATAAGTTACAAATAAAGAGTGAAGTGATGCAGAGAAAAGTAACGAAAGCTATCTTCCCAGTTGCCGGGCTAGGGACGCGTTTTTTGCCTGCGACGAAATCCATTCCAAAAGAAATCATGACACTTGTTGATCGACCATTGATCCAATACGCTATTGATGAAGCACGAGAAGCTGGAATAACCGAGTTTATATTTGTTACATCCAGAGGTAAAGGCGCGCTTGAAGATTACTTTGATCACGCTCCACAATTAGAGTTTGAATTGCTCAAAAAAGGTAAAACAGAACTTTTAGAAATTCTAAAAAACACAAATATGGATAGTGGTGCCATAGCCTATATTCGCCAGCACAAAGCTCTTGGATTGGGTCATGCTGTTTGGTGCGCAAGGCGCCTGATTGGGAATGAACCCTTTGCCGTTATTCTGCCAGATGATGTTATTTCTGCAAAAGAATCTTGCCTAAAACAAATGGTGCAAGCCTACAATGAAGTTGGCGGTTCGATGGTCGCCGCAATGGAAGTACCACGGGATAAAACAAGCTCTTATGGGATATTGGAGGTTGGTCAACAGCACGAGAATTTACTGGCCATCAATGGTATGGTTGAAAAGCCTCCACAAGGAGATGCACCCTCCAACCTCGCAGTTATCGGGCGTTACATCCTAACACCAAGTATATTTGCGCATATTGAAAAGCAAAAAATTGGAGTTGGAAGAGAGATTCAACTTACAGATGCGATTGCCAATGAAATTGCTCTTGGACAGGCGGTAAATGGCTTTCAATTTGAAGGTAAGAGGTTTGACTGCGGAACAAAAGCAGGATTTCTTCAAGCAACAATTTCTTTTGCTTTAGCCCGCAACGATTTACGCGACGAATTGGCGGATTACCTGCAGGAGCTTGTTTCAGTCTCAAATGCAGCTCAATGACTGATAAGAGGTCCATATTTGTATATGTTTTAGTAATCGGTGGTACCAATTATCTGGGTGCGCACCCATTTAAAGATTTGAAAGCAAGAGGATACATGACGGTCCCATAATTAATTTATGCACTGGATGGCGGGATACAGTAAAATTTGTGCCCTGTCATAAGGATGACCTACTTGTTAATGTTGCTCTGGCTCAACAGCACTGTGTCAACTTCCTACCAGAATGCAGGTTGCAGGAATATACTAGCGAAGTAATGTTGAAGGGTCATTAAGGCAAATGAAGTATTAATTGAATCCGTTGTAGTAAATTCTTATTTTTGTCGACATGAGCAACGTATAGAGAGCACGATAATCTTATTTTAGATGAAGATAGTCCAAAAGTAGTCGTGATTACTTACGCCACAGCCGTATCCTGTGAGGCAGTCAAAATAGTGTACAGCGTGGCACTGTCTCTATTTGAGCGCAACTTGGCACAAAATGACGGATCTCTTAGAGTACGTGAAACTAAAGCCAGTGCTTTAAGATGGTCAACGCCAGCAGCTTCTGGTGCAAAAAGCGAAAAAACCAAGTCTACAGGTTGATTATCAACCGCTCCAAAATCAACTGGTTTTTCAAGAAGTATGAAGGTACCTACGACATGTTCCATAGCTTTGCTGCGCGCATGTGGCAAAGCAACGCCATGCCCCACTCCGGTCGGCCCAAGAGATTCGCGTTCTTGCAGCGCGCTTACGGTTTCAGTCACATCCAGACCGTAAACAGAATTAGCGAGTTCTCCAACAACATGAAGCAAACGTTTTTTGCTCGATACAGTAGAAACAACTTTCACTGCCTCTGGCTTCAGAAGATGCAACAATTCCATAAAATGTATTTCCTCTAAGTTTGAGCAGCCTTACTAGAGGAAAACCTACTGCGGTTCAATCCATCCAATATTTCCATCGTCACGCAGATAAACTACATTAACATTTTTCTTTCCCTCATTGCGAAATACAAGGAAATGAGAGCCAGCCAATTCCATTTGCATTACCGCTTCTCCTACAGAAAGAAAGGGAATTTTAGACTCTGTTTCTGCAACAATAATTGGCTGCAAAGTGTCGAAATCAGTATCTTCTTGCTGGACTAAAGACGAAAGGACGTATGAGGAGGCATCAGAAAGCTCAATAGGTTGCACCCTTTGCCTATGATGATCTTTTAACCTACGTTTATAGCGCCTTAACTGTTTTTCTAATTTGGCACTGCAACTGTCAAAGGCCGCATAAATTTCGGTTTCGCGTGCTTTAGCTGAAGCGTTTAACCCAGTGGATAAGTGGATCGTAATTTCACAGACATATTCGTGTGCGCTGCGGGAGAAAATGATGTTTGCATCTGTCGGGCGCTCTGCGTATTTGCCCGATACATCATCTAAATCACGTTTCACGTGTTCTTGCAGTGCTTCACCAATATTGATTTGCTGTCCTGAAATTTGATACCGCATAATTTCTCCTTTTTGTTCGAGGCCGCTCCTAATACTCACTGTATTTAAAAAAGTATCTTTGCGACAAATTTCGGCGTCATTGACAGCATGTCCAACCGTACTGACCTAATTTAAGCACAGTGCGTCTTAAGCTTGTTATTGCGGCACTGATAACTCATTGAAGCGTATAGGCATTAATATTGTCAATGGGCGCAAACCCGTAAATTTGAAAACAATGCATCATGGTTGGATAGAAAAACTATCACCTAGATAAACTTTTCTGACATTTTCATTCTCAATCACTTCTTTTGCGGTGCCAGACATCAAAACTTTTCCATCATGTAAAATATAGGCCCGGTCAACTAAGTCTAGTGTTTCACGAACGTTGTGGTCAGTAATTAAAACCCCAATAGAACGCTTTTTCAATTCAGAGACCAATTGCCGAATATCACCCACGGCAATTGGGTCTACTCCTGCAAAGGGTTCGTCTAGGAGCAAAAACCGCGGATTCGCAGCAAGACTTCGAGCAATTTCGACCCGACGTCTCTCACCGCCAGATAAAGCCAAGGCAGGCGTTTGGCGCAAATGCTCAATCGAAAACTCAGCCAGAAGTTTTTCCAGTCTTTCACGTCGCTTATGCAAATCAGATTCGGAGATATCCAAAATGGCGGCTATATTCGCCTCAACTGACAAACCGCGAAAGATTGACATTTCCTGCGGCAAATACCCAATGCCCAACCGCGCTCTACGGTACATCGGAAGCCTTGTAACATCTTGATTATCTAACAATACTTGACCACCATCTGCATTTATTAGCCCAGCAATCGCATAAAATGTCGTTGTTTTTCCAGATCCATTTGGTCCTAGAAGTGCAACAACTTCACCCTGTTGAAGAGATATTGAAACATCTCGAATTACGACACGCTTGCGATAACTTTTTCGCAATCCTTTAACCAATAGACCACTCAAGCTATCCTGCGCTAGAGATTGGGAAGATGCCATATCAGTCCTTCTCTGGCGGCGTGATTAAAACAGATTTCACGCGACCAGACATGGATGCTGCGCCGCTATCAATATCAAATTCTGCTCGGTCCGCACTCACTGTATTGCCACCCTGCCTAACCAAAGCGTTTCCTGTCATCACGATTGTCCCACGCTTTAAGTTATAATCGGCCTCATATGCAGTTGCACGATCTTCACCACTTATCAAAATAACATTATCGCGGGCAAAGAGCGCATCGATTTTTGACTGCCCCTTCGAATATGTGATGCGTACATAGTCTGCATAAAGCAATAAATCACCCTGTACGATTTCAACATTGCCAATCAATTCAGCCTGAGAAAGTTCATTATCAACAGTCATCTGATCTGAGCTAGTCATGATCGGCTCTTTTGTATCCTCAGATAAATTGCCAAATCCAGAATTATCTTCATCCGCTAAAGCAGGAGCCATAGCAAAGATTGCAAGTGCACTTAGGATAATTTGAATTTTTCTCATGCTAGCCTCTAGTCCTTAGGAAGATATATCATTTTAACGCCACCTTTGAAATGAAAATTCAAAGCACCCGTTTCAGCTGACCTGACGATTTCTAGTGATCCTGCGTCAAGCCGCCCAGAGGGTACAGAACCTTGAATCGGTCCTTGGGCAAGGATCCATGTCTGATCAAGCCGAGCATCAATTTTTGATGCTCTAAGCTGGTATCCATCCGTCGTTAGCACAGAAACCGAACCTTCCATCACGACCATTTCAGTATCGTTATATAAAAATCCACTGTCAGAATACATATGGATCGTGACGCCATCTTTTGTCTCTATTTTGGAACTTATCTGATCCACAAACGCGTTTGACCCATTGTTTCCATGTGGTTTTAACGCATTGGCAGCAAAACTGATTTTATCGCCGGATCCAGTAACCCCTAAATAATAGGCGGTCGACATCTGTTGCCCCTTGCTAAGCTCAACTAATTCGCTTTGACCGAATGGAATTTCAGCTAGCTCAGGAACCTTTTTGGACATAAGAAACATGCTGACCAATAAGCCGAGCGCAACCAGTGGCAGGACGACTTTTAAAGTAGTTACCATCACAGAATGGTTAATGTTTCGCATAGTCGCCAAAAGTTACAAACTTTCTCTGGTTTTTAATGTGAAAAGATATCTGTCTCAGGCCATCCTGCTAAATCAAGCTTGGCGCGCATCGGTAAGAAATCAAAGCACGCCTGCGCTATCTCAGTCCTGTTCTCGCGTTCCAACATTTGGTCAAGATGGTCTCTCAGTTTATGCAGATACAAAACATCAGATGCCGCATAGTCTAATTGAGCCAGTTTTAGATCCCCTGCACCCCAGTCAGACGTTTGCTGCTGTTTAGAAATATCTACCTCTAACAGTTCTTGAAGAAGGTTCTTTAATCCATGTCTGTCAGTATAGGTCCTAATCAGTTTACTAGCGATTTTCGTACAATATACTGGTGCCGCAAGAGCTCCAAAAGTATTGTATAAAGCGGCTATGTCAAACCTACCAAAGTGAAAAAGCTTGAGTATATTATCATTTTTAATCAATCGAGTAAGGTTGCGTGCCTCGGTTTGTCCCCGACTGATTTGTACCAGATGTGCATGACCGTTCCCTGATGAGAGTTGCACAAGGCAAAGCCTATCACGATGAGGATTAAGCCCCATAGTCTCACAGTCTATCGCCACCGTGCTTCCAAAATCAAGACCATCTGGAAGGTCATTTTGGTAAAGATGATTCGTCACTTTTTATCCTATTTTCTTAATACACACCTATTGACATAAAGCCCTGAGGACGTAGACGCAACAGATTGACCCTTATAAGAGAATAGTCGCTCAAATTAGCGTAAGAGCGCAAAGTAGGCGGACCTTGATAGAAGTTCAAAAACCTGCATTCTTGCAAGTTATGGAACAGAACTCGTGAAACAGAATAGAAACTGGCCTGCAGGCGTGCCTAAAACCGTCGCCTTTCCAAAACAAACGCTGCCGGAAAACCTTTTGGCATCAGTAAGGCGCGTTCCATCGAGGAATGCATTGATTTTTTATGGTTCTGAATACACCTACCAAGAAGTTCTAAAAATGGTCGAAAGACTAAGTGGTTACCTACAGAGTGTTATACAGCTTAAGACGGATGAACCCGTCTTGCTTTACATGCAAAATAGCCCTCAGTTTGTTATTTCCTTTTATGCAATCTTGCATGCCGGAGGCGTGGTCATTCCAGTCAATCCAATGTCAAAAAAAGCCGAACTAAACTACATTCAAAAAGACACAGATTCCCGCCTAATTATTGCAGGAAGTGAGGTATCAGAATTTGCTTACCCTCTACTTATTACAGGGATCATAGAACAGCTGATTGTTGCAAACTATGCAGATATGACAGATCCAGAATATGACCTTGGTTTGCCAGAGTCGTTGCACCCCCGCGACTCAGACCTGATGCGTAAGCTAGGTTATGTGATGTGGCAGGACGCAATAAACTCTGCTTATCCAGCACCATTAGTCAAACGATCTGCTTCTGACCTTGCCGTTATACCTTATAGCTCAGGCACAACGGGGAATCCAAAAGGCTGCATGCATAGCCATTATACCGTGAATGTCACAGCTGTTGGCAGCGTTGTCTGGCACCAATTTGAAGAGGACAGTATATCTCTTGCAACCTTGCCGATGTTTCATGTGACTGGGATGCAAGGGGCCATGAATGGGCCTATTTATGCAGGGGGCACTCTAGTGATCATGTCACGCTGGGATCGCCAGATTGCTGCTGAACTTATTCGGCGTTACCAAATCACACGTTGGCGATCTATTGCGACTATGGCGATTGATTTTGTGAATGACCCCCACATAAAGTCCTATGATCTCTCGTCCCTCAAAGCGGTTGGCGGTGGCGGGACTGCAATGCCCGCTCCAATTGCAAAAAAACTAAAATACCTTACCGGGCTTGATTATTTAGAAGGGTATGGCCTGAGCGAAACAATGGCAGCAACGCACTTGAATCCTACAGACGCGCCGCGGGCACAATGTCTCGGTATACCGGTATTTGATGTAAAATCTTGCATCTGGTCGCCACAAGATCACAAAAAGCTTGAAACGAACGAAATCGGGGAAATTCTGATTGCCGGGCCGCAGATATTCTTGGGATATTGGCGTAGACCGGAGGACACCAAAGAAGCTTTCGTCACTCTAGACGGCGTTACCTATTTCCGCACTGGTGATATAGGCTATGTCGATCAAGACGGGTTTTTCTATATGGTCGACCGCCTTAAACGCATGATCAATGCCTCAGGCTTTAAAGTCTGGCCAGCAGAAGTGGAAGCAATTTTGCACGGTCACCCCGCAATTTTAGAAGCTTGCATCATCGCAAGTAAAGATCAAAGACGCGGTGAAACCGTAAAGGCAATAATAGTAAAAAATCAAATGGAAAAAGAGCCAAGCAAGATAGAGATAATAACATGGTGCAAAACAATGATGGCAGCGTATAAGTGCCCAACGGAAATTGAATTTGTTGAGGCGTTGCCGAAATCAGGCTCAGGTAAAGTGATGTGGAGAGCTTTGACCGACAAGGAAAATGCGCATTGCTAAATCCAATTATTTTGGTCAAAGCTTTGGCACCTAAGCCTCTGTGTTTTGCCCAATTACAATAGAACGTTACGGCATTTTGTCTGGAAACTGTTGTACTTGGGATGAACTACCACTCTGCTAGTAGGAAATGGAAAAAATGATGACACCTGAAAATCTGTTTGACCTAAAAGGAAAAGTTGCCCTCGTTACTGGTGGAGCAACAGGCATCGGACTAATGGCATCGATGGGACTTGCCTCAGCAGGAGCACGGGTCCTTATTGCCAGCCGTAAAGCCGAGGCCTGCCAAGCTGCTGCCGCAGATATCAACCAAATGGGGCTGAGTGGGGCTGCCGAAGGGTTTGGAGGCGATGTCGCCACCCAGGATGGGATTAGCAATTTAATCACGGCTTTAAAATCACGAACAGACAGGCTTCATATTCTGATGAACAATGCAGGAAGAACCTGGGGGGCTCCTTTGGGAGCATTTCCCTACGATGCTTGGGACAGAGTAATGGCTTTAAATGTGACGGGAATGTTTCATCTAACACAGGGCTTAATTGAATTTCTAGCCGGTTCGACAGACCCAAATGATCCAGCCAGAGTGGTGAACGTTGGCAGCGTCATGGGAGAAATCCCTATGGGTGACGACGCCTATTCCTATGCTGTCTCAAAATCTGCAGTGCATCACATGACCAAAATACTGGCCAAAGAGCTTATTAGACGCAATATCACTGTGAATGCATTGGCTCCAGGACCTTTCCAATCTGGAATGACCAAATTTGCGATTGGTGATGATGACAGCTCAGACCGGGTTGGCGCACGCGTTCCTGCCAGGCGCGTCGGTCGATCTGAAGATATTGCAGCCTGTATGCAATTCCTTTGTGGCTACGGTGGATCTTATATTACAGGAGCCATTCTTCCCGTCTCAGGCGGTATAAATGTTTCGACAGGGCATTCTATCTTTGGTGAGGATTAATCTATGTCATTGATGTCTCTTGAGGATTTCACAGACCATGTTGGACAAAAGATTGGAACATCGCGCTGGTTTGTTTTGGACCAATCCAGAATTGATCTTTTCGCAGATGTGACAGAAGATCACCAATTCATTCATATCGATCCTGACTTAGCGTCTAAAACTCCTTTTGGTATGACCATAGCGCATGGGTTCCTGACACTTTCAATGCTTTCGGCGATGAGCTATGATAGTATCCCAGGCATTGAAGGCGTTACAATGGGTGTAAATTACGGTTTCAACAAAATACGCTTTGTCACCCCGGTAACATCGGGCTCCCGGGTGCGCGCGCATTTCATACTTGCCTCGTCCGACACTAAAAAAGCGTCAGAAATAACCAATTTTTTTGATGTGAGCGTAGAAATAGAAGGAAATGATCGTCCAGCTCTCGTGGCTGAATGGATCAGCCGACAGTACTTTAAATAAATAGGAAAAAAATATGCCAAGCTTGCCCTCAATCTTTTCTAAGCTGCGCCTTCCTGTTGTGGCAGCACCTTTGTTCATTATATCCAACCCAGATCTGGTAATTGCCCAATGTAAATCCGGCGTGGTTGGATCATTTCCAGCTCTTAATGCCCGCGAAAAAGATGGCGATTCTATCATGTTGGATATCTGGTTGCAGAAAATAACAGAAGAACTGGATCGGTATAATCAGGCCAATCCAGATCATCCAGCAGCACCCTATGCCGTCAATCAGATTGTGCATAAATCAAATGAACGGCTTGAACGAGATCTTGAGATTTGCGCAAAGTGGGAAGTACCAATCTGGATTACATCTCTTGGAGCCCGGGTTGAAGTCAATGATGCCGCCCATAGCTGTGGGGGCATTGCACTGCACGACATTATCAACAATTGGTTTGCCAGAAAAGCCATCGCAAAAGGAGCCGACGGATTAATTGCCGTCGCGGCGGGTGCTGGCGGGCATGCCGGCCAGCTTTCTCCAATGGCATTGATCAACGAAATTCGGGAATGGTTTGAAGGCCCACTTTTATTGTCCGGATCAATTGCAACTGGCCAAAGCATTCTTGCCGCTCAAGCCATGGGCGCCGATCTTGCTTATATCGGCTCACCTTTTATTGCCACGCATGAAGCAAATGCAGAGGAGGCCTATAAACAGATGATCGCTGATTCTTCAGCCGCCGATATTATTTATTCATCCTTGTTTACGGGTGTTCACGGTAACTACCTTAAGCCCTCAATCAGCAGAGCAGGTATGGATCCAGATAATCTTCCAGCCTCAGACCCATCCGCAATGAATTTTTCAGACAAAAGCGAAAAGCCAAAATCATGGAAAGAAATCTGGGGTTCAGGTCAGGGAATTGGCGCAATCAAAGAAGTCATGCCCACCAGTGGCCTCGTAGATCAGTTGCAAGCTGAATACACACAAGCAGGCAAAGCGCTTCAAGGTAATATATATGGCTGAACTCTACCTGATTAGGCATGCGCAGGCGAGTTTTGGCGCGGATGATTACGATAAGCTCTCCGAACTGGGTCATAAGCAAAGCTATGCACTGGGCCAAGCTCTTGCCGCACAAGGCGTGCGGCCTGATACTTGGATCATGGGGGATATGCGCCGGCATCGCGAAACAATCGAAGGCATTGCCAAAGGTATGGGGCTCGACACCGTAAACACAGAAATTCACACTGGCCTAAACGAATTTGATTTTACTGGACTATTAAACGCGCGCTATCGTGGACACCCAGCGCCAGAGAATATGCATACGGATCGAAAAACACATTTTCGCACATTGCGTGAAACTGTTTTGGCATGGCAGGCAGATGACATACAAAACCCACCAGAAACCTGGACAGAATTTAAACAACGCATCGAATTCGCAAGACAATTTATCATGCGCGATGGAGTAAATTCAGTACTGGCACTCAGTTCAGGAGGTGCAATTTCACAAATGATATCAGCAGCCTTGGAGACACCCAAAGTGCAACAAGTCCGACTGCAACTACAAATGAAAAACTGTGCTGTAAACAGATTTATCTTTACGCCTAAAGGTTTTTACTTGCATGGATTTAATGAGTCCCCTCATATCACGCAAGAAACTGACCATTTTTTGACATATAGTTAGCTTTAGGAGGCCTCATGTCTGATACATCTTATTTAGATACGGCGGCGGTGGATAAATGGCTATCTGCTAATCTCAGCGGATTTTCAGGCCCTGTTGAAGCCCACAAATTTGCAGATGGTCAATCAAACCCAACATTTTATTTGAAGGCTATGAGCGGAAATTATGTGTTGCGCAGAAAACCCCCAGGGATCCTACTGAAATCGGCTCATGCCGTGGACAGAGAGTTTCGCGTCCAAAAAGCCTTGGCAGAGACAGATGTTCCAGTTGCTAAGATGCACGTACTTTGCGAGGATGACGCAGTGATAGGGTCGGCTTTCTATGTGATGCAAATGATAGACGGCATCAACTATGACAATCCAAGCCTTCCAGAATTGTCTTTGGCCGATAGAAAGCCAATCCTACATGAAATGAACCGTGTTTTAGCTGAGATTCATGGTGTTAATCTCGTCAAAGTCGGACTATCTGATTTCGGCCCTGCCGGGAATTATTATCGGCGCCAGACCGACCGCTGGACAAAGCAATATCGAGCAACGGAGACCGAAACTATTCCACAGATGGATGAATTGATGGTCTGGCTAGATGATCATATGCCCGCCGATGACGGTCAACGCACATTAGTACATGGCGATTATCGCATTGATAACATGCTATTTTCCAAGACAGGCCCAGAGTGCCTAGCCGTTCTAGACTGGGAATTATCGACCATCGGTCATCCCTACGCAGATCTAGCAGCCGTTATAATGCAATGGTCTATGCAGGCAAGCAAAGAGGGTCGTGGGCTTGCCGGAATTGATAGGCACGCACAGGGATTGATGGAAGATTTAGAATTTATCGATCGTTACTGTGAAATCCGTGAAATTTCTGGGATTGAAAACTTTGGATTTTATCTGGCCTTTTGTTTTTTCCGGATGGGCGGTATTTTACAGGGTGTGAAAAAACGGGCATTAGATGGCAATGCGTCAAACCCAGAACGCGCCCTGCGCGTGGGAAGCTATGTCAACAATTGTGCAAGTGCCGGCCTTGAAGCGGCTAAAACGATATGACTTTATCTGATGAAAAAAACCTCTCTCTCCATCGCGAAGACCCTTATCCACTTCAAAATCATCTTGGATTTGAGCTGAAGGAATGGCGTAAAAACTTCTGCCTGGTAGAATTGCCGATAAAACCCTTTTTGTTAAATAGATATGGAATTCCGCATGGTGGGATTCACGCAGCCCTGCTCGATACAGCTATGGGATACTGCGCCTGTTATTCAGAAAATCCCAACACGCCAATATTTGCAATGACGCTAAGCCTTACGGTCAACTACTTGGGTCAAAGTACCGGCAACACTCTTATCGCTGAGGCCCATCAAACGGGTGGAGGCCGCAAAACATTTTTTGCCCAAGGCAGTGTAACAGACGATACCGGAATGATAATAGCCACAGCGACGGGAGTATTCCGGTTTCGGGCGGGCGCTAATCAAAATTCTAAAAAGAAAGAATAGATATGTCAGAAACTATGCAAAGAATTTCCTTAGCAGAACGTCCAATCGGCGCACCAGGCTACCATAATTTTCGGCTGGAAACAATTGAAATCCCAGCTTTGGTAGGCGAAGATGTTCTCGTTGAAATTGAATATATTTCACTGGATCCTTATATGCGCGGTCGCATGGATGATGCAAAATCCTATGCATCTCCAGTTCCAATTGGAGGAACAATGGAAGGTGGTGCTGTGGGTAGGGTCATTGCTTCAAAATCAGCCAAATTTGCGGTTGGTGATTACGCATTTGGCCAGCTTGGCTGGGCGACCCACGGGAGCGTCCCAGCATGTGAATTACGCAAGCTCGATCCTGGATTAATGCCCATCACAACCGCACTTGGTGTCCTTGGCATGCCCGGATTTACTGGCTGGTACGGGTTAAATGAACATGGTCGGCCAAAGACAGACGAAACGCTTGTCGTTGCAGCCGCCACTGGCCCAGTAGGCTCGATGGTGGGTCAAATCGCCAAAGCACACGGGCTGCATGTCGTAGGGATTGCAGGTGGAAATAAAAAATGCACGCTAGCGGTCAACAAGTTTGGCTTCGATCATTGTCTAGATCACAAGGCCTATGAAGATAGCCAATCAATGAGAAAAGCCCTTCAAGAGCTTTGCCCAAAAGGCGTTGATATCTATTTTGAAAATGTGGCTGGCAAAATCCTTGACGCAATTTTGCCATTAATGAATACCGGTGCCCGGATTCCTATCTGCGGTATGATAAGCTGGTATAATGCGGGCGCATTAGGGGCCAAAGCAGGGGGCGATACTGACAAACTCCCAAAAATGTGGCGTAGTATTCTGGTCAAGAAGATGTCAGTTAATGGCTTTATTATTTCAGATCATTGGGATCAGTACAGCGACTTTTTGAGCGACGTGGTACCAATGGTCGCATCGGGTCAGATTTCTTATGAAGAAGATATTGTTTCGGGTCTCGAAAATGCTCCAAAAGCCTTCATTGGTCTGCTGGAAGGTCAGAATTTTGGCAAGCTTATAGTAAAGGTAAAATAATTTAGAGCGCCTCAATCAGGCAGGTTTGAAAGATCTCAAGACCTGTTGCGTTGCAACAACGAGAGGCGCATGCGTGTCTTTGAGGATCGCAACACGGTCAAAGCGATCGAGATCTGACAAGACTGAACTTCTAAGAGCCTTACCGAATGCCAGGCGCAATTCAGTGCCAATATTAAACTTGCAGATGCCTGATGTCTGGGCCAAACGTCGTCGCTGGTGCGTTGGCACACCAGATCCACCATGTATCACCAAAGGCACATTGCAAGCTGCCTCTATGGCTCGAATGCGGTTTTCGTCCAATCCATCCGATTTGTCGGTCTGCAAATGCACATTGCCAACAGAGATTGCCATCGCATCGACGTGGCTATCCACAGCAAATTTTTCAGCTTCTGAAGGGTCTGTTCCAGACGAGTTTTCACCGCCTGAATAACCAACAAAGCCAATTTCCCCCTCACAAGATATACCAGCTGAATGCGCAAGCTCTGCCACTTGGGCCGTCTCATCTATATTCTGCTGTAGAGGCTTTCTTGATCCGTCAAACATCAACGAGGTAAACCCGCTATCTAGCGCCTCTTGGCATTCATCAAATGTGTATCCGTGATCCAGATGGGCAACCACAGGGATTGATGCACCTTCTGCCAAATAGCGAAACATTTTGCCTAAAATAGGCAAAGGCGTATGAGCTCGGCAACTTGGACCTGCTTGCAATATAACTGGCACTTGTTCCAGCTCTGCCGCCTCAACATAGGCACGCATGTCTTCCCATCCAAGGGTTACAAGTCCAGCCACGGCATAGCAACCGCTCTGCGCAGGCTTCAAAACGTCATTTAGTGTCACAAGCGTCATTTAAACTTAGCAACCATATCTTTAATGCCGGGAATAGTCTCAACTTGATAGGCGTGTGTGGGTTGGAAATACTGCACTAGCGGGCGCTGAGTAAGCCCACCTAGAATGGTAAAGTAATACATTTCATATCCGGGCAAAGCCGCACAGGGATGATAGCCATTATCGATACAAATCGTCGAGCCATCGACAATATGGTATGCGTCACCCGGTTCGTTATCTACCCTTTGAAGCATCTGGAGGCCTGATCCGTGGCTAGGTTTGAACCGAAAGTTATACGTTTCATCGTGGCGAGTTTCGGTCGGAAGCCGATTGGTGTCATGCTTATGAGATGGAAAGCCGGACCAGCCGCCTTGGCCGACGGTAAAGAGTTCACTTACCAATAATCTGCCAACCTTGTCGTGTTGCTTTTGGCCCAAAATATGTTTGATCTTGCGATGTGTTTTTGTATCATCGCTACCATATTGTACGAGGTCGATGCCGTCTTTGCGGATATCAAAGGGATCTAGGGGCTTATCATATTTTGCGCCAGCAATGAATGTTTCAGTCGCCTCAGATACGCAGGTTATGGTGACCTTAGCGCCGGAGGGAATATAGACCCCTTCAGGTTCTCCATCCCAGACATCTTTTCCGCGATTTCCCAGGGCCAAAAAGTGCACACCTTCGACTTCAATATCTAAACTTCCTGTCGCAGGAACTATACATGTTTCGTAACCGGGCACTTGATACTCAAAGGACTGCCCTTTCGTCAGCTTGACAATATTAAAATAATTGAGCGGGACCGTTGAGTTTTCAACATCCACAATCGGTAAGTTATTATTGTCAAATGGAATAATATGCATGTTGATTCCCTATCTCATACTTCCGTTGGGCCAGCGTGGCCACGCAAAAACTCATCTAATTCGAGGGTGGTGGGCATCGCAGGGGCACAGCCAACGCGCGCGACAACTATAGCAGCACAAGCAGAGCCGCGCAAAACAGCCTCTTTCAGTGGGCGTCGGTCTGCTAGACCGGCGACAAACCCCCCCATAAAACTATCGCCGGCTCCAGTCGGCTTTAGCGCTTTGGCGGGATAAATCCCTGTTCGAATTTCACTGTCAGCTGTGAGGGTAATAGCACCGAGTTCTCCCATTTTATAAACCACAATTTTTGCCGTGGTTTTTGCAAGATCTCGGGCCTTTTGCAGACCGTTATTATAATCCCCAGCCATAAAGCCAAATTCGACATCATTGCCTACAATTATGTCACAATATTCCGCAGCGCGAGAATAGGTCTCAGAAGCAACCTCAGCACTCGGCCAACTATATGGACGGTAATCCACATCAAAAATCAAAGGCAAACCTGCTTTTTTAGCCAAATCAAAGGCGTAAAAAGCCGCACTTCTAGACGGCTCAGCCGCAAATACTGTTCCAGTGGTGATCAAAGCGCTGTAGCGAGAATATACTAAGTCCTGAACATCATCTGATGTCATTTCAAAGTCAGCCGCTCCATTGCGATAAATTACAGATTGATGATCTTCGACACGGCTTTCCACGATTGCAAGCGAATTGCGTGCCTCACCTCCCACAATGCGCACATGCTTTCGATCAACCGCGTAATGATCAAGCTGATTTAGGCAGTAGCGCCCTATTGCATCGTCCGAGACACAAGTCACAAGCGACGCTCGTGCGCCATGTTTATTCAGCGAAACGCCAATATTTGCCGATGATCCACCAAGGGAAGCAAAAAAATGGGTCGCCTCTTCCGTCTTAGTCCCGGGAGGATCTGGATAAAAATCCATACCTGCCCGACCGATAATCAAAAAATCTTTGCCTGAGAGACGATCTAATGATGCCATTAGACACCCTTCCTTTGTCTTCTGCGCCCTGCTTCTTGATCTATATGTGCGGCATTTATCTTTTCGCTGTCACTCACCTCAGGCGTCCCAACTTCCCACCAAGTATGGCCCTCATCCGTCCAACCGTCATATGGATCAACCTGCATGCAAATCACACTGGTCTTGTCACTCTGTTTCGCGCGCCTGAAGGCTTCAGCAAATTCCACAGGGTTTTGTACGGTTTCCGCATTGGCCCCCATCGACGTTGCATGGCTCTGGAAATCAACTGCAAAAGGCTCATGAATTGTCGGACAATCAGCAATCAAATTGTTAAAGCTTTCGTTTCCAGTGTTATTTTGTAATTTATTGATAACGGCAAAGCCTCCATTATCAAGCACAACGATGATAAGCTTCTTGCGGCTCAGAACGGATGAGTAAATATCTGAGTTCAAGAGTAAATAAGAGCCATCTCCGACCATCACAATTGTATCACTGTCTTGTTCGCGCTCGGACTGGGCAATGCGAGCGCCCCAGCCACCTGCAATTTCATACCCCATACAGGAAAATCCAAATTCAATATCCACTGTCCCGATGTTTAATGTGCGCCAATTTGCATTGACTTCTGCAGGCAAACCACCGGCGGCCGTAACAATGCGATCCCGCGGGTCGCAGAGTTCGTTTACAACCCCAATAATCTGAGCATAGGAATTGGGGCCATTGTCCAGTGATACATTCAAAGCGACATAATCATCCCAAGCTTGTCGCTCTTTTTGAGCATTAGCGGTCCAGTCTGGCGCAGTCTGAAACCCATCCAACGCTTCGTGAAGGCTATTAATTGCGACCTTTGCGTCTGCTACCACTGGCAGGGACAAATGCTTGTGCGCATCAAAGCGTGCAGCATTGATTGACACAAACTTTGCGTCCTGCGCGAACGCTGTCCATGAACCTGTGGTGAAATCTTGTAGGCGCGTGCCAATTGCCAAAATGACATCAGCCTTTTCAGCGATATTGTTTGCACTGTTTGATCCAGTGACGCCTATTGGGCCAATATTAAGCGGATGCGTGGCAACCATATTGGCTCTTCCAGCAATAGTTTCTACGACTGGAATTTTGTAAGCCTCTGCAAATTCTGAAAGCGATTCGACCGCACCACTATATTGAACACCACCACCAGCAATAATTATTGGACGCTTGGCCGTTTTTAAAACCTTTACGGCTTCTTTGATATCTTCTTTATCGGGCGCACTGCGCCGAATGCGATGCACTTTTTTCTCAAAAAGCTGTTCTGGATAATTATAGCACCAACCCTGTACATCCTGTGGAAGACCAATAAAGGCAGGGCCACAGTCTGCGGGATCAAGCATTGTCGCAATTGCTTGTGGCAAAGATTGGATGACTTGCGCAGGATGGGTAATTCGATCCCAAAATCGAGTGACCGTTTTAAACGCATCATTCAGACCCAAACTGGGGTTATTGAAATGCTCAACCTGCTGCAAAACAGGATCGGGTAAGCGCGTGAGATAAGTATCCCCACACAAGAGCAAAAGCGGCAAGCGGTTGGCATGTGCCAAAGCCGCAGAGGTCAGTAAATTTGATGTTCCTGGGCCGGCACTGGCTGTACAGAACATAAAACGCTTGCGCAGCCATTGTTTGGTATAGGCAGCAGCTGCAAAGCCCATGCTTTGTTCATTCTGTCCGCGATAAAGAGGCAGCTCGTCTTTTGAATTATAAATAGCTTCTCCAAGGCAGGTCACATTTCCATGACCAAAAATGCCAAATCCACCTCCACAGAGCCGTAATTCCTGTCCGTCAATTTTGATAAATTGATTTTCTAGAAATTTTACGATGGCCTGGGCGGTTGTAAGACGAACCAATCTTTCGCTCTGCATTAAGGCATCCTTTCTGGAGGGTCGACTTTTGAAGCTTGCGCTCTTATAATTCTGACGATACTACTTTTGCAACCGGTTGCAACCGAATTTGAAACACCTGTATGGACGGCTCATGCGCTTATTTATTTGCGCTTTTTTAAACCAGGGTTGCGATTTCTATTCCATAATTCTATTTGCTGGTAGCTTCGCTTAGAAAGAGAGTTTTCTTTATGACTATTCAAATTGGCAATGCCCCTTGTTCTTGGGGTGTTGAGTTTGCTCGGGACGCGCGAAACCCAACTTGGCAGACCGTCTTGGCAGAGTGTGCAAACGCAGGCTATAGCGGCATCGAGCTTGGTCCAATCGGGTTTATGCCAGAAGACCCTCAAATCCTAGGTCCCGCACTAGAAGAACATGGTTTGGCCTTAATCGGTGGCGTTGTTTTCCGACCGTTTCATAACCCTAGTGAATGGGGAGAAGTACAAGATACTATCCAACGCACTTGTAAGGCTTTAACGGCCCACGGCGCAAAACATCTGGTTCTTATCGATTCTATTTCCCCTCGCCGCGCTCCGACAGCCGGGCGCGCCTCAGAAGCAGAACAAATGGATCAGCAGGAATGGGACAGTTTTCGGAATCGTCTCAAGACTGCTGCCCAGATTGGCGCGGAAGATTATGGGTTAACGGTTGGTATGCATGCCCATGCAGCAGGCTTTATTGATTTTGAGCCCGAATTAGAACGCCTACTGGAGGAGATTGACTCAAAAGTTTTGAAGATCTGCTTTGATACTGGGCATCACTCATATGCTGGCTCCGATCCTGTTGCCTTCATTAAACGACATATCGAACGTATTTCTTATATGCACTTTAAGGACATCAACCCCACTGTGAAAGACGATGTCATCAAAAAACGCACTGGCTTTTATGACGCTTGCGGTGAAGGTATTTTTTGCAATCTGGGTCAAGGCGATGTCGACTTTGCGGCTGTCAGACAAGTTTTGATGGATGCTAATTTTGAAGGCTGGTGCACGATCGAGCAGGATTGTGATCCAACAATGGACATAAGCTCTCTTGAAGACGCAAAAGCGAATAGATCCTACTTGCAATCAATTGGGTTTTCCGAGGAGTAAGGACGATGGAAAAGTTAAAATGGGGCCTTATCGGAGGCGGTGAAGGCAGTCAAATAGGCCCAGCACATAGATTGGGTGCCGGGCTGGACGCTTTGTTTGAATTTACGGCTGGTGCATTGGACCACCGACCAGACGCAGGGCGAGACTATGGACAGAGATTAGGACTGCAGAAAGATCGCGCGTATGGCGACTGGCAGGAAATGCTTGACAGAGAAAAAAATCGCAAAGATCAGATTGATTTAGTCACAGTCGCCACACCAAATTCGACTCATTTTGAAATTACAAAATCCTTCCTTGAGGCTGGATTTCACGTCCTGTGTGAAAAGCCTATGACAATGACGGTCCAAGAAGCCGAAGACATCGTTCGAATAAGCGAAAAGACAGGTCAAATTTGCGCCGTAAATTATGGTTATTCCGGCTACTCCTTGGTACGGCACATGCGGGCAATGGTAGCTCGGGGAGATCTAGGCGCGGTTCGCTTGGTGAAAGCAGAATTTGCCCATGGTCATCATGCCGACGCAGCGGACGCGGATAACCCACGCGTGAGGTGGCGATATGACCCTACTCAAATTGGCGTCTCTGCCCAGTTTGCAGATTGCGGAATACATGCAATGCACATGGCCTCTTTCGTGACGGACCAAGAAGTGACCACCCTGTCCGCCGACACAGTTTCCTGTATTCCGGTACGCACTCTTGAAGATGATGCCATGGTGAATTTTCGCATGGATAAAGGAACTGTTGGTCGGCTGTGGACATCTTCAATCGCCCTTGGACGCCAACACGGATTAACGCTGCAGGTTTTTGGTGAAAAAGGTGGTCTAAGCTGGTCACAAGAGCAACCCAACCAACTCTACTGGATGCCACTTAATGGCCGACTTCAAACAATCGAGCGCGGCGAAGCGGATCTATCCCCAGAAGCAGATCGCAGCACGCGGGTCACAATCGGACATGCTGAGGGTATGCCTCTGGCCTTTGCCAATATTTACAGAGATTTGGCCGAAGTAATCTCGGCACAAAAAGAGGGACGCCCCATAGATCCAGCAGCAAATATGGTTCCCACAGCAAAAGATGGCTTGCGCTCAATGGCAGCAGTTTATGCCGTCGCTGAATCGGGCGCTAAAAACGGTCTTTGGGTTGATGCGCGCCCGCCTATTTTTCAGTAAGTTCAACGATGGGGCGCAATGTGCTCCGTTCTACAAATGTGCAAGGAAATAGGCTGGCTTCGGGTGCTTGTTTGGGATCTGCGAGCAATCCGACTATCAGATTGATTGAGGATTGGATGATTTCTGCAAAAGGTTGGTGAATTGTTGTTAGATTTATATTATGCCACCCCGCCATTTCCATATTGTTCACACCGATCACTCCAACATCTTCAGGAACCCGCAAGCCTTTGTCAGCAATGGCGCTTAACGCACCAACCGACAACACATCATCACCACAAAAATAAGCCTCAGCATGTGCCCCAGCCTCTAAAAGACGCGCCATTTCTATACGCCCTGCTTGATACGAGTAAGCTTGGGCGAAACTGTGCGAACACACTACATCAGAATGTGATTGCAATTTTTCTTCAAAGCCTTTCAAACGGAATTGCGTCGATGTTGCATCTATGGGCCCACCCATAAAGGCAACACTCTTATACCCTCGAGCAACCAGCTCACGGGCAGCAAGTTTCCCACAAGCGACATCGTCAATGCCAAGTACATGGACTTCGGGCATTAATTCATAGCGCCCAAAGCTGTTGACCACCGGTAAACCAGCATCTCGGAACGCTTTGGAAAATCCAGGAGGTAATGTTGATGAAGCGACGATGACACCATCCACAGAATATTGCCTTAGCATCCGAACAGAGGCCGAAGCCTCTTTTTCGTTAGTTAAGTTGACCAACAAGGGCCGTAAGCCGCGATCCTGAAGACCTCGTGTAAATTGATCAAAGACTTCCAAAAAAATTGGATTATGAAAGTTGTTAGAGACAAGGCCAATAAGCTTGGTCGACCGGGTAGTCAAACTGCGCGCAAGGAAGTTTGGACTATAGCCCAGATCATTTGCTGCATTTTCTACTTTAGTGCGCATGGCCACTGATACAGAAGCACCTGAAGTGAAGGTACGAGATACAGCAGAACGCGATACGCCTGCTCTTTTTGCAACGTCACCTAAGTTAACGGCCATGATGGCAGATCTTTCTGGAATTTGCTTTAAAACACTTAACCATGGTGGAGTATGGACAAAAGAATTTGTCTTTGCAACCGGTTGCAAGTTTAGTGAATTTATGGTTCGTTGATTCGTGGAACTTTTTATAAGTTCTAAATCGACGGACCACCAATAACTGGTGCTAAAGCCGTAACGCTGTCAAAGATGGCGAAACATGGGAGATTATTTATGAGAGTTACGAATAAATTAGTGGTGGCGCTATCAGCAATGGCGCTTATGGCCGGCGCTGCCTCGGCAGAGCGCTATGTAATGGTCACACACGGCGAAGGAAAAGATCCCTTCTGGCCAGTCGTTCAAAAAGGTGGAGAGGATGCAGCGCGTCACATTGGCGCTGATTTTGAATATGTATATACACCTTCAGCTGATATGGGTGATATGGCGAAATCAATCGCTGCTGCTGCTGCAACTCAGCCTGATGGATTGGTCGTATCTTTGCCAGATCCTGAAGCTTTGGGTCAGGCGATCAAAGATGCGGTTGCGTCTGGTGTTCCAGTGATAACAATGAACTCTGGTCTAGAATCTTCAGCTTCTGTTGGTGCTTTGATGCACGTTGGGCAGCCTGAGTATTTAGCTGGTCAGTCAGCTGGCGCACGCGCAAAAGCAGAAGGTGCAACAAGCGCACTTTGCATGATGCACGAGCAGTACAACACAGCTTTAAACGATCGTTGTAACGGATATGGCGAAAATGTGGCAATTGCTTCAACAGTTGATACAACAAGTGATCCCGCAACCATCACAACACGCGCTGCAGCGGCCCTTCAAGCCAACCCAGGCGTGGATTCTGTATTGTCAGTTGGACCGCACACATGTGTAGGGGTACAACAGGCGATTGATGAGCTTGGAATGACACTACACCATTCTTGCTTCGATCTTAGCCCACCAGTTATGGATGCGATCAACGCTGGCAAAGTTGCGTTCACAATCGATCAGCAACAGCGTTTGCAAGGCTACATGCCTATCATCGTGCTGCACCTATACAACAACGGTGCTGGCCTTCTTCCAGGTGCGAACATCCCATCAGGACCGGGCTTTGTTGACAAATCAAATGCTTCTTCTGTTGCCGCTCTTGCAGGCGTAGACAGATAATATAACAAATCCAAAGTGGATGACCCCGTGTCATCCACTTTTTTTTGCAAGCCATGGGTAGCTATTCGCTATCCAATTTTTTTGGAAATGATCATGAGTGATTCAACAGAAGTTCGCCAAGAAGCAGATCGACATGCGCCGAAAAGGCATATTTGGACTATGTTTGCCCGACCAGAAATAGGCCCTATTGGGGTCATGATCTTATTGTTTGGAATGCTTGGCTATTTCTCCATTCCTGCGGCTGAAAGTACATGGAACCCTTTTGCGGGAGAAGGATTTAATGCACTTGGCATCCGCAACAACCTCCGTGTAATTTCACAGCTCGGGATTATTGCGCTTGGCGCGGGTCTATTGATTATTGCTGGCGAGTTCGACCTTTCCATTGGGTCAATGATCGGCTTTGCCGGAGCATGTATGGCAATGATACTACGCTGGGGTTTTGCCATTCTCATTCCCTATATTTCTTTCGAAGGCGGAATTCATATCGAATACTTTACAGTACTTTCGGTAGACCATGTCACGCCAATATGGGCGATTTTTATTACCATGTGCTTTACGCTTACCTTTGGTTGGATCCAAGGGTTTATAGTTGTTCGGTCTGGACTACCCTCCTTTATCGTAACACTGGGTGGTCTGTTTTTCTTACGTGGTTTGACAGAAGTATCACTTCGCGCTTTCAACCATCGACCCGATCAAAGCGCCGGATCAACCACAGTTACAGAGATTCCTGATCTAAAGAACATAATTGACCTTCCAGAGTACGGTGAATTAAGCAGATTAGATGCCAAATCGCTACCTGAAGCGGACCTCGTCAGTATGGCCCAAACACTCCCTTCTGATACGATTGCAACATTGACCGAACGTTTGGCTTATACCTACAATCGTGTGGCAGAAGCCAAAACCGCCATAATGGAAGCCAAGGGTGTTAAGCCACTGGAAAAAGCCTTGGAAAATGCGGTGCAGTCGGGCAACGAATACATGGTAAACGCCATTCAGGATAAAATTGAGAATTTCAGCATTACTCCCGTCGTTCCCAAAAATGTGAGCGATGTGGATGTTGCGCGAGCCTATATCGATACGCTACCAACTGTGAACAAAGTTGCTGATTTCTTTGGTGGGAACATTTTAGAAGCTCTTTTCGATTGGCTCTATTTCCCGATCGATTGGAATACAAATAACTTTGGAAATCAATTTGCGCCAGGTCTTTATTCCTGCGTCATGATATGGGTTATCTTATCCATTTTTTGCTACATCGTGCTCAGCCGCACACAAGCAGGTAACTGGATCTATTCAACGGGCGGGAACCTTAGTGCCGCACAAGCCAATGGTGTTCCAACCAATAAGGTCAAAATTTCACTGTTTGTATTTTCCGCTTTCTGCGCCACCATTTTTGCAGCGTGTCAAGTATTTGAAGTCAACACGAGTGATGCAGCCAAAGGCAACCTGAAAGAGCTTGAAGCGATTGCTGCCGCCGTGATTGGCGGGTTGGTTATGACAGGAGGTTTTGGCACTGTACTGGGCATCATTGTGGGGGCATTTATCTTCGGCCTTGCCCGAGAGGCGTTTTTCTATATCCCTGGAATCGATGGATCGTTTTACAGAGTCTTCCTTGGGCTGGTTATCATCGCCTCTGCCTTGCTCAATGAAAATATCCGCAAACGTATAATGGGGAATATTTAAATGACACAATCTGGCTTACCCCCCCTGATCAAGACCAATAATCTGGTTAAGAAGTTTGGTTCTTTTACAGCGCTTAACGGTGTAAATCTTGAGATCCACCCTGGTGAAGTCCATGCATTGCTGGGCGACAACGGGGCTGGTAAATCAACGCTGATAAAAATCTTATCTGGAGTTTTTCCCGCAACCAGTGGTGAAATCGAAATCGAGGGTAAGCCTGTAAATTTTACCTCACCGCGCGATGCAAGCGATGCGGGCATTGGAACTGTCTATCAAGATCTCGCCTTGAATGCTCTGACCTCAGTGACCAGAAATTTCTTTCTTGGTCGTGAAATAACCAGCTTTAACAGCCCCTTTGGTCTGATGAAAATGAAGGAAATGGATCGTATAGCATCTGAGGAAATGGCTAAAATTGGGATCAATATAGCAGATCCAGAACAGGCCGTAGGAACAATGAGTGGCGGACAACGTCAAACGCTTGCCATCGCGCGCGCGATTTACTTTGGCGCCAAGGTTTTGATCTTGGATGAGCCTACGTCAGCCCTGGGGCAAAAGCAGCAGATGGAAGTTTTAAAAACCATCAAACGCGTTCAGAAACTTGGTGATATTGCGATTATTTTGATAACACATAACGAAATCCACGCGCGCTTAATCGCTGACCGTTTCACATTCCTTTCACTTGGAGAGGTGATTGGCAGTGGAACAGCTGAAGATTTAGCCGGCGATGATATCAAAACACTTATGGCTGGTGGTGCAGAAATCGGAGATCTGACAAAAGAGCTGGAATCTATCTGATAATACGACACATTTAGATTTGGGAAAAGTGGGATGATTTTGTCAATCCCACTTTTTTATTAATCCTTTTCAAATTTTGGTCAAGACCAAAGACCAAGCCCTCACCAGCGATGATCCCACGCCTAATCAATTTCAAGCTCAGCTTCTATTTCAATTGCAAAATTCATCGGTAGACCGGCTAATCCAATCGCGGATCGAGCATGGCGGCCAACATTTTTTCCAAAAACATCAATGATAAGATCGCTAAACCCGTTTATAACCAGATGTTGCTCGCTGTAATCCAGTGCTGAGTTGACCATTCCAAATACCCGGTTCCAGCCTGTAACACGCGATAAATCACCAATTTCATGTTTCAGGTTCGACAATACTGAAAGTCCAATATCGCGCGCGGCCTCTTGTGCTGTCTCAGTCGTAAGGTCTTGGCCAACTTTGCCAAACGGCCCTGCAATTTTACCGTCAAAGGACTGTTTCGGATGACCCGATATAGACACTCGACGTCCACGAACATTCACAAATGTAAAAGGAACATGCAAACCGGAAGGTATATTCAAAGGTGAAGGAAGGGTTAGACCAAGCTCGGCCAATCTTTGTTCTGGGGTCGCCATTTATATTGCTCCACATCACTTATTATTCTGACTGTGTAAAGATTTCGTCACCAAATGCTATCCTAAGATACCCTTTAGCAATTTTTACAAAGAGCCAAAGATACAAATATCTTTAAGTTACGAGCACCGCTAAGATAAAGTTTATCAGTAATGAGCCAAGAAGATATCCATGTCCTCACACCTTAGATTGACCATTGCCCAAACTACCTCGTCAAACAGTCATGCCAAAAATGTTGAGAACCTCGGTCATATAGTGGATATGGCCGTCGCGGACAGCTCACAGATGTTGGCCTTGCCAGAGGCATTTGGACTAATGGAGCGCAACCTTGAAAATGCACTGGCGCAGGTCGTCTCAGTGGATCAGGACCCGTTTATATTGGCCTGTCAGGCGCATGCAGCCAAACATAGTTTGTGGATACAAGCAGGTTCAACACCAATCCTAGGGGCTGGCAGAAAATTTTTGAACCATGCAACAATGATTAATCCTTTAGGAGAAATAATTGCTTCATACAACAAGTTACATTTGTTTGATATCTTCTTGCCAGAGAAATCGCCAACTAAAGAGTCTGATCGCTATGACGCCGGGAGTGAGGCCATCGTAGTGACAACTCCATTTGGTCGCATGGGGTTAACCATTTGCTATGATCTTCGCTTTCCACATCTTTATCGCGACATTTCCAAAGCTGACGCAAAAGTCGCATTTGTTCCATCCGCGTTTACGGTGCCAACAGGAAAGGCCCATTGGGAGGTTCTACTGCGCGCACGTGCGATCGAAAATGGGATTTGGATCATTGCAGCGGCCCAAGTTGGAGCGCATGCTGACGGTCGACGTACATGGGGGCATTCGCTGGTAATTTCTCCTTGGGGGGATATAATAGCAGACCTAGGCGGTAAGAAAACCGGAACATGCACGTTAGACTTAGACCTTCAACAATCCAAAGCTGCGCGCAATCAAATCCCATCTTTGAACAATGAAAGACTCTATAAGCTGGTTATCAAGTAAACACTTAAAGAAATTGATTTCGTCTCATATTGATATGGACATTTAAGTAAGCTGTTTTGCACTGATAGATACTGTTAAATCTGAAATATTTTTCATTTAACAACAAAAGTTTCTAGGGATTTACCTACTTTGCCGTAACAATATCCATTACGCACATGAATTCACTTATCAACAGACAGATGCTTAGAACTCCCGAAGTGCATTACAGAGAAAATGCGAAGACATCACCAGGCTAATCCGTTTACAGTGTTTCTTATTGGCGTTTTTTTAGCTGACGCAGTTTTAAGTGCCTATCGATCAAACGGACCAATATCAGTATCATGCCCAAATACAAATTTTGCCTCGACAACGCCTAAAAAAGTTAATGTTTTAGGACCCAGTTTTGTCCAAAAAGGGTGAATAATTTTTCACTTTATGAAGTCAGGCCAATCAATTTGTCTAAATCGCGCTTATACAGCGCGGATCGTCTAAGTCTTTAATAATATCAATACTGCAGTTTCCAACGCGCACCTTGAATTCCAACCATTTATTTTTGAGGATCATAATAGATATATTGCATGCTGTCTCATCCTCAAATGTATTCATAATTGCGCGTCCAAGTTCAGCAAGGTATTTATCATCTTCGTCCGAGCGGATCTAAGAGGCATTTCAACCATCCGTGAAGCGTCTATTATCAAACATCAGTTAATCTTGTACCCGCATTAAACAGTTCTTTTGACTGCGTTGGCATTGTCAAAGTACGTGGCCTGACCATAAGCTTCAGTTTTCAAGTGCTGTGCTACTAAAGGTTTAAAACGATCGAGTTCTTTGGACGACCAATTCGTTAAAACGGGGATCAGAGTGGGCGACTGAGTACTAAAAATCCAAAAGTCGTCAAACTTTGAAACGTTCTTTGAACAGATATTTTCTTCGTTCTGATCTTTGGTAACCCTGCATTAATCCACACAGCCCCATGTACATCTATTTTTGAAGCTTTAGCACTGGGTGGACACGGATATTCAATATTCACCGTGCCAAATTCTTTGTGAAAGGGTTCAGTTGGAAGTACACCCCCATAGATATCCCAAACATAGGCAGATGTTGATCTTCCAGGACGCATGACCTTTTTCATCTCAGTCACACCTTTGACAGAGTCGGGAACAAAAAAAGACAAAGGTCATCCCTGCGATGTCAAAGCCATTTGAGTAAAATGACAAGTCCAGAGCATCACCTTTTTGAAACGCCCCAAGCCGCACTTTTTGGCGTTTTTGGGCAAATTCAATCTATGCATTGGATGGATCTAACCCCTGAACCTCCAAGGGTGCACAAAGCTCCACTATCTGTTTTGTGAATGTACCATTTCCACATCCAATATCAATCCAGCACTGCGCCCTATCAGGTTAAACCAATTGATAAATTTAAGCCGCAGAAGTTGGCTCCATACACCCATCCAGCGTTCATATTGTACGGCATCTTCAAATACTATGGATTGGCCAATCATGCGCAAACTTCGCTAAATTTAACATGTAATTCAAGCTTAATACCTATGCAGTAGCATACCAGCCATTCTCTTGAATATACTCCATTTAAATAAGCTTATTTAACATGTAGATTTACAAATCGATTTCCAGCAGATTTAGTGAATGACAAACTAGGAAGGTGAAATTCAAGATCATGCTCGCCTTCGCTATAAGTCTCTTTCTATTGGTTGTGACGCCCGGTCCAGCAGTACTTTTTCTTGCAGGGGTTGGAAGTGCCTTTGGATATCGGGCTGGTATCAGGTATTTAGGCGGATTGGTCATAGGGTGTCACTTGGTGATACTCACCGTCGTTTCTGGTTTAGCTTCAATCCTTCTTGCAGCCCCTTGGATGCGCAACCTTTTACTGATAGGTTCTGTTGGATATCTCAGTTTTTTGGCATTTCATATCGCGTTCGCAGGAAGTAACATTGCCTTGGTTACACCCAAAGCAATGCCTGGCTTCATTGCTGGCGTCGGCTTGCAGTTGGTCAATCCCAAAGCCTATGCAGTCAACACAGCCCTCATAAGCGGATTTTCGTTTTACGCTGATAGCTTCGTGACAGAAATTGCCATTAAATTGTTAATAGTGAACATGATTTGGATCCCACTTCATCTTTGCTGGCTTTATTTAGGTGCCTGTTTAAACAACTTTAATATAAACAAAGGGACACAAAAGATCATTGACTATTCGATGGCTGGTTCTCTTATCATCGTATTACTATTCGCGTTTTTATCGCTGCTTTTACAAAAAAGACATTGTGAAATTGTAACACAAGAGGCCCCACTATTGATAGAATGCTGATTAAGCGAAATAGTTAAGATTAATAGTAGTTGGAACATTATTTTGTTTAAGTCCAACTGATCTAGGGTATAGTCTACTAACATCAGTTGTCAGCGGAGAAAACGATGGGTGCAGAATTGTTGCAGCGTACTGTTTATCGATCAAGACCATTTGGCTTTGACAGCTCAATCCTTGACAATATCTTGTTATTCTCAAGGAGAAATAATGACCGAGATGGCATAACTGGTGCCCTTATTTGCAGGCATGAAATTTATTTGCAGTTTTTAGAGGGCCCTAAAGATAAAATTGACGCCTTGTTTAACCGAATTAGCGTTGATGACAGGCATCTTGAGGTATCTTTACTCCTTTCAGAGGATTGTACGGGACGGCTCTTTCCCGGATGGTCGATGAAGCATGATCCATTAAAACCATGGATGTGGACAAGAACAGAGATGGAAAGCGATGCATTTCTAATCTCAAGAGATAGCATCATGACAGTTTTTGAAGGGCTCGCCTCTGATCCATCTTAAAGCAAAAGCCTGTCTTTGGCTTGAAATAAACGCAGACGCGTTTTTGGCCGACGGTTCAAAACTCTTATAACTTAAGCACCTTAACTTTCCGCACTATGACCTTTAAAACTCAAAATATTCAATTCAAGCTGAGGCTGACAGTTAAAATATCCAATGCAAACGATATTTTTATGTCATAAGTCGTCCAGTTAAGCCTAGGATTCCCATAGAAATGCTGAAAATGCCATTTAAATCACATGTGCTCACACAACCATTTCTCAACCATTTGGCAGGACAGTTTCAATTAGATCTCAAAGGCGTGCATGGTATCGCCCATTGGTTACGCGTTGTGATAAACGGCCGAATGATAGCCAAGCATCTTGATGTAAACTTAAAAGTCATCGAATTATTTGCCCTGATTCATGATAGCCGAAGATGGAACCACTTAAGCGATATTAATCATGGACTAAGAGCCGCAGATTTTTGTAATTCACTTAATGGAAAGTGGTTCGCGGCTAATGAGACCGAAATGCGCCTGTTGCGCACGGCATGTCGGTATCATTCAGATGGAAAATTACATCCAAACCTAACTGTTCAGACCTGCTGGGATGCAGATAGGTTAGATTTAGGGAGAGTGGATATTGAACCAGATAGGACTTATCTTGGCGCTTATAGTGCGAGTAGACTGGACTTAGTTTCATCCGCCACAGAGCGCTCAAAACAGACCTTCCTAGGGCTTTAAGCCAACTTACTTTAGCAAAAATATTCAAATTGCCGCAATGTCTATTTGAAAATTTAACCATTTCTTTTGACACCTTTTACCTTCGTAGATTAATCGTTCGCCGTATCACCTACCCCATCTTGTAATTTTACATGACTAGTTGGCGCGTTTGATTTTGGTAAAAATATTAGGAGTGTTAATGCGCAGACAAACTTCTCATCGGAGTTTATGCGAATTCTGTGATTGAATAAGAAAGTAGTGGGGTGGGGCGCTGTCCACCCTCCAGCACGGTTACAGAGCCATTCTTTTGATACCGAAAACCAGCGATCATGCCTTGATAACAGCTCAAGTCGGCGTAATTTGGTTCAAAACACTTGTTCGTAGGGAACCCGCACATATGGCAACACCAAGCACAAGATCAAACGCTATTATAGCGGCTTTTTATATGATAAGTGCGCTCAGAATGCTCGAAGCAAAATGAACTCTGACTACGTCACTGCAGTTTTAGAATGTATCGCCTGATAAAGTAATTTCGCTGTATCCACAAACGGTCCACCGACACAAATATAACCACGTGCAAAATATTGGTTTACCCTAGGCGTTAATCCCAAAACAGTTACATCTGATAATATCAAATAGGCCCTCATGATATCTCAATACCCTTCTCATAATTGCAGATTACACCTCAAACTACTATCAACACTGTGGGCTGGTTTCAAACGGGTTTAAGTGCAAGCAGTCTCAGGTTTTAGTCGCACTCTGCGATTGCAACCGACATACCCATGCCGGTCGTTGTGTTAACCAATGGGAGTGCCGCCACTGCGCCATCGCAGCTTACCTCTTTTGGTTCAGCCAAATTTGGGTTTGTTAAATAAAATGCCATACCACCCGCTATTGCAGCAATGAAAACGATTAGTCCAACTATTTGAGAAGCCGTCATACCCTAGCCAACCGCAAACTGGACATTAGGCAGCCAATCTACGTAATATTTCTGCAAAGATGCAGCTACGCTAAGAGATGGCCGACCCAATATCATAATAGAAACACCATATGATCATTCACTCGTTTTAACAGTTCCACGAATCTTAGCACCCTTTACAATTTCTAGGTTGTCACATTCAAGTTTTGTTTTAGAAAATGAACCTTCCATCAGCAACACCGTTGTGCACGTTATATTGCCTTCCAGGTTCCCCTCCGTACTCAATTCTTCAGAAGCAATATTACCCCGGACCAAACCGCCCTTTTTTATGATCAAATTCTTGCAAGTAATATTACCAGTAACGTTTCCCTCAATTGAGACTTCACCTTTGCTGGCGATGTCACCTTCAACCACTAAATCAGCACTAATAAATGAAACTGACATATCTAAATTACTCCTTCAATTTGTCTTGCGAACAGATATCAGCGTCAAGTTAGCCGAAACATCTGGTTTTCAATTTTCTCTTATTACAACAAAGGGCAATAATCGAAACGGTGTCAAACTGTTTTCAGACAACGCCTCTACTTTTAGGCCCAAGCTATGCGATACCCAATCTCAGAATGCAAGCAAAGTCAGCCATAATTGCCAGGATTGCAGCAGTTGAAACTTATTTCAAAACCAAAGATTCAAGGCTAAATCCTAATTTGCGCACTGGTATCAAGTTGAAATATAGGCTTGGTAATCTTCAACCAAGGCTGAAACAGCCGCATTTTTTAGCTGCAATCCTTGCGCCTGCGTTGCCAAAGCAGAATGCGATCCCACCCTACCATCTGGAAATTGGGTCCGGTGAATATCCGCGGGGCCATGTTTGTCACCAGCATGCGTCTTGATAAATTCCTGAGTCAGTTTTTCCGGGGGATCAGTGGCCAAAGACGTCTCAATAATACGATGGTCAACCTGCGTAATCGCAATTTCGGATGGTGTGGCATGCATTCCCTCCCAGTCTCCGTAAAACTCTTTGCGAAGCATATTTACCACCTCAAAATCCCACCAGCTTTTGATACGAACCTTAGCATCTTTGAGCGTACCTACAGCATGTGCCAAAGGCTTTAAATTAGCGCCATGGCCATTCAACACATAGAGATGACGAAACCCATGCCGCTCCAATGAACGAAATATCTCACTACACAGGGATTGGTAAATATCGGGAGAAATAGAGATTGTACCTGCAAACCCCATATTGAATTCTGCTGGTGCATACCCGAGCGGCGGCGCAACCAGAGCTTCTAACAATTCCGCAGCCTGAACAGATATATCATCTGCACAAAGCATATCCGTGCCAATTAGGCCCACTGGGCCATGTTGTTCGATAGAACCGGTTGGAATAATAATGCCATCTGACGTCGCAAGATAGGCGTCAATTTCCTGCCAAGTTGACTGAATGAGTTTCATCTGGGACTAAATTAACTCTAAGACCTAGGCATTGCAATTCTTAACGAAGCGCAGATTTTAAAAAGGCGCCCAAAAGCGCCTTTTAAACATTTTAATTAAGCTTCCATTTATCATCTAACTCTTGAAAAAAGCCACGCTCTTGCTTCAACTTGATCCAAGTGTTCACATAGTTGATCCAAACTTGGTCTGCCTGAGGCAGCAGCATCGCGATCGGAGTCGGTGATTTGGGTGCTGAAACCGGCACAATCATCAAATCAGAATGAATTGCAACCAGTTTATTCGCCTCTACATTTGAAGTGATATGCGCATCTGCACGACCGCTAAGAACCTGTTGGAAAGGCTGTGCTGGCGCTTCTACGATAACATGCTTTGCATCTGGGAAATACTGTTTAACCTGCTTTTCCTGTGTCGTGCCAAGAGTTGCAGCAACGCGCACACCAACTTGATTAAGATCATCCCAGTCCTTATATTTATCTGCATTTGACTTAAGTGTCAGCGGCACTGTGGCAAGGGAGAAATAGCTAATCGAATACCCAGTTGCCTTTGCGCGCGCCGGAGACACAGACGCAGACCCAGTCATATGATATTTGCCCGCTGTGACACCTGCAACCAGAGTTTTCCACTCTGTTGGCACGAGCTCTAGTTCAACACCCATGTCAGCCGCAAGCTGAGTCATCACGTCAATATCATAACCAGTATACGAGTTGGTTGCTGCATCTTTCATTGTCATCGGGTTCCAGTCGCCTGTGGTTCCGACTTTCAAAGTTCCGCTGCTTAGAATTTCTTGTAAAGCACCCGCATGGGCTTGCACTGATGATACGGCCATCAATGTCACTGCGGCAATAACGTTCGCTAACTTCATATTTATCTCCATTTTTACTTATTTCCCAACAATGGGAACGCAAAGTAAAAAAAAAAGCAACAAGATTTGATGATTTGACCAACGTATGATTGCTTTTAACAGCTATGCGGTGTTTGTTTAGCCAACATGTGGAGGTTTTATGCCTGAGAGTCCTGTTGGAAACGATATTGAGATCAAAAATATCTCAAAAGCGTTTGGTGAGTTTGCTGCACTTAAAGATGTTTCGCTTAACGTAAAAAGGGGCGAGCGCGTTGTTGTATGTGGGCCCTCCGGATCTGGAAAGTCGACATTAATTAGGTGTATCAATGGATTAGAGTCTCATGAAGAGGGATCGATTACAGTTGATGGTATCCTGTTAAACCATAAAACAAAGTCCTTGGAGCAGATTAGATCTCGCGTTGGAATGGTCTTCCAACAATTTAACCTTTTTCCACATTTGACTGTTTTGGAAAATATTACTCTTGGACCGATCCGCTCTAAAAAAGTGACCCAAGAACAGGCCAATGTACGCGCTATGGGCTATTTGGAACGAGTCAAAATTCCAGAACAGGCATACAAATACCCACGCCAGTTGTCAGGTGGGCAGCAGCAAAGAGTAGCCATTGCACGCTCTTTGTGTATGGAGCCAAAAATTCTCTTGTTTGACGAACCCACATCTGCTCTGGATCCAGAAATGATCAGTGAAGTGCTTGAGGTGATGATTGAGCTTGCCGAAACTGGAATGACTATGATTTGTGTAACTCATGAAATGGGGTTTGCCCGCCGCGTCGCTGATAAAATGGTCTTCATGGATCAAGGCAGGATTGTTGAAATGGCGCCTCCAACTAAGTTTTTTGACTCACCAGATACTGATCGATGTAAGACCTTTCTGAAACAAATCCTGCATCACTAGAGAGCGATATGAAAAAGCTATCAGTTTTATTATTTTTAACGCTGTTTTTGTCGGGTTGCTCTGATAACTGGGGATGGTACGTTGTAAATCCCTATAACAAATCTGGTTGGGTAAACTTGAAGTTTTTAATTTCAGGTTACTACTTTACTCTCTTATTGTCCTTTACTTCTATTTTAATCTCAGTCGCAGTTGGCTTACTAGTCGCCCTGCCAGGTTTATCAAAAAACCCTTGGTTAAGGAAATTCAACCGGGTCTATGTCGAGATTGTAAGGTCAGTCCCCATACTAGTATTAATTTTATGGGTATATTATGGCCTACCTCCGATGACAGGTTTGGAAATTAACGTCTTTTGGGCCGGAGTTGTTGCTCTGGCCTTATCAGATAGCGCCTTCCAGGCCGAAATTTTTCGAGCCGGAATTCAATCTATAGACAAAGGGCAATACGAGGCATCACATTCTATTTCACTTAATTATCGCGACACCATGCGATTTGTAATTTTACCCCAGGCTATACGACGCATTCTACCAGCTTTGGGCAACCAATTAGTTTATATGCTGAAAATGTCTTCTCTAGTTTCTGTGATTGGTATGCAGGAATTGACCCGCAAAGCCAATGAATTGGTCGTTACAGAGTACCGGCCCTTGGAAATTTATACGATACTGGTCCTAGAGTATTTAGCGCTAATTTTAGTTGTATCTGCCGGCGTGCGCTGGCTTGAGCGCCGCCTAAAATCGGATGAACGAGTTTGACGAGGCTATAAAGTATTACAGATGTCGATACTGTCGTGTATTAAAAAACAGAATGAGACGGTCCAGCACAGCTTAGGATGACGAAACTTTAAAAAACGTATCATAAGCACTTAGCGCTTTAGCACTATATGCATAGGATGGACCACCACCCATGAAGGTAGCCATCGCCAATGCCTCGCAGAGCTCATCTCGCGTTAGTCCAAGACCCACTAAAGACTTTATATGAAAACCGATACAACTTTCGCATCGCGTGGCTACGGCTATGCCTAAAGCCATAATTTCTTTTGTCTTTTCGTCTAAGGCACCAGAAATTTTCGCCGCCGCACCCATCTGTGCGAATCCGTTAGCAGTCTCTGGGACCTCTTTGGACAAAGTCGCTATTTCATGACCAATTTCTTTCATGTAGGCATTCCAGTCCATATTCGACCTTTCGTTTATAATGTGCTGTAATTTCCAAATGAAGCATAACAACTGAACTGCCTGTTGGAAGCAAAAATTGTAATATAAAATATTAAAAATCATTATTTGTTTTGCAAACAGAAACTGGCCAAATGGTTGAATAACATAACACATTCGAGCCTTTATTGGCGAGGGCTAACCACTGTAATCAAACGCGCCCATTCTCAAGACTTGTCAAAGCCAAAGTGGGTGATAGACGTAATGGAATGAGAATGGCTGATCATCAAAAGGGATTACTTATCACCATATTAGGGGTACTGTTTGTCGTTCCAGACTCATTATTTGTCCGGCTGATCGCGTCTGACCCATTGATCACAGCATTCTGGAGAAGTCTCACAGCAGGCGTAATGATTGTTTTTTTTCTTATTTTATTCAGAGGTATATATAGCTTTCGTAACCTTTTCTTGATGGGAAAGCTGGGATGGGTATACTGTTTTCTGATAGGGTCTACGTCACCAGCATTTGTCATTGCGGTTGAAAATACAAGTGTGGCTAACGTCGTCTTCATTTTTGCGTCGATGCCAATATTTTCAGCTATCCTTAGTCGCATTTTTCTTAGAGAAAAAATCCCTCCTCGGACCATCATCACGATTGTAGTCGTGGTGGTGGGACTATCTGTTATCGCTTATGGATCCAGAACTTCAGAATTATCTCATTGGCGCGGCGATATGTGGGCGCTTTATATTTCGCTGGCATATGCCTCAGCACTCACAATTGTACGCCATCTCAAACATATTTCGATGATACCTGCGATACCAATCGCATATATCGGTTCTGCGGTTGTCGTGAGTTTTTTTATTAATCCTTTAAACGGTTATGAGGCAAATGCTGGCTTTTATCTTTATCACGGTACTTGCATCGCATTGGGCACCTGTTTTCTAGCTCTAGGCCCTAGATATTTAAGCACACCCGAAGTTTCCCTTTTGATCTTGTTAGAATCAGTATTAGCACCTTTGCTCGTTTGGATCGTAATCGATGAAAACCCAGGTCTATGGGCAGTGCTGGGTGGATCTATTGTAATTGGATCATTAATTATTTCGAATGTTCTATCATACAAAAAGGGCAAAACTATCAGGTGACCGTCACACTGCGCCGATATTGGCCGACCCTAGTGGGTAGTGAATATTTCAGGCCCTCCCGCCTTTGTGGAGAGCATTACCATGCTTACGCTCTATCCCATTTTAGAACGAAATGTATCTCACTGAAAATAATTAAACGCTGTACCTATTCTTCTACTTCAAGGCGACGCGGGAGAGTGTCAGCCTAATTGAAGAGCAAGACTTTTCCATTTTGTCGGGGACGAAAGCTCGCAAGAACCCTTAGAATTTGAGTCTGATTCCTTTTTTATTGCAAAACTGATTTTGGGAAATAAAACGAAACTGTCCAATTTGGCATATCGACTATCTCACTTATTCGCAGATCACCGCAGACAGAACAGAGCATATAAGCCTCTAACGCGCCCATACCTGTCGTCTTACATACCCAATCAATCATCCCAGAGACAGCATCACGAGCGGATTGCATCAAGTCGGTGCCTATTCCAGTCGTTGCCATATACCCTTTTTCGTCAAAATGGCGGGTGACAGGGCTGTCTGTTTCAAAACGTGGGAATGCAAAGTTTGCCTGTTTGATAAGGCCAATTTTCACAGAAACTGCCATTGGGCTTTCAATCGCAGTTCCGCAAATTTCGCCATCGCCCTGAGCAGCATGCGTATCGCCCAAAGACAACATTCCACCAGCCACTTCTACAGGAAGATATAGCTTTGTTCCAACTGAATTATCGCGAATATCAAGATTTCCACCGACACGTCTTGGTGGAACAACCGAATGGATCCCTCTCTCAGCCAATGCCAACCCGATCGTGCCTACAAAGGGCTTCAAAGGGACTTTTCCTCCTGGCCCGTAAAGCGCTGGCTTCATCGACAAACTGTCATATTCCCAGACGTGCAGGGCCGGTTCTGTGAATTGATCTGCCAAAAGACCAAAGCCCGGTATATTCGCCGTCCAGCCCCACCCGGAAGGTTGGAAGTTAAGAAATGTAATTTCGACTGCATCATCTGGTTCGGCACCTTCAATAAAAATTGGGCCCGTAACAGGATTCACTTTGTCAAATGACAAATTTGAAAGATCCTCAAGAGTAGAGTTGGCACCAAGCTGGCCACCTGAACTGTCAATAGTTTCAATTTCAATACTTTGACCAGGCGCGACGCTTAGCACTGGTTCAATTGAGTTGTCCCAGCCAAAATGATGATCATGTTTATGGATGGTATGATTACATGCCATTTTCAATATCCTTCTACTTTTTAAGAACCAGGTCTTCTATCTCATGCTCGCCCATGATCCCACTGGGCCGAAGCGCCATTGTAAAGACAATCACGGCTCCCAGCGCAATTCCTGAAAGGCCTAAAGCCTCTGGTAGATCAATGCCGAGAAGAACTGGGCCTGTCTCAAGCCAGCGCACCATTTCGAGACCAAGCGATATAACAAATGTGCCTAAAACCGCACCTGTAACTGTACGCATACCACCAAATATAAGCATAGCAAGAGTAAGGAATACGTGATTGAAATAAAATGGCCGGGCTGAAATTGTACCAAGGAAGTAGGCATATGCAATACCTGCCACGGCAAGCAACATACCTGAAAAAACCCAGGCTATTAAACGCAACCAGTACATTTCAACTCCCATTGACAATGCTCCTACTTCATCATCAGCAGACGCGCGAAGAGCAACACCCCATTTGCTTTCTCGGAATATGCGCACAGCGAAGACAACCGCCGCTGATAAAGCAATAACAGAAGCTAAATTAAACACTTGTGGAATGCCAAAAAAGGCCTGATTTCCTTTGAAAATATCAGTGCGGTAGAGAAAAAGCGAATGAACGATAACCAAGAAAGCAAGAGATACGATGGTTGCTCCAATGCCTGACAGTCTTACAATCATTAGACCTACCAGTAATGCCACAGTTCCAGTGATTGCGATGGCGATAAGAGCTGATGGAAGTGGATCTAGGGAAAAAGCATTCAATCCCCATGGTGCGTTAGGTAAGGACAGAGCTTTAATATTCACAGGCGTTACGCATATTGCGGCAACATAAGCACCAATACCCATAAATGCTGAATGACTAAGATTTGTAATTCGAGCATTACCCATAAAAACCTGTAGCCCAAGAACAACTAGTAAATTCACATAAGTACTGTAAACAAGTCTGAGTTGATAACGCGAACCAAAATGCGTCGTAATAAGACCAATGATGACTAGCACGATAGCCAGTAGCGTAGCTCCTACGAACCCCCGCTTCATACCGCGTGAGAGCGTCAATGCTTATCTCCCTTTTCACTTCTTGGGGCGAGAAGGCCATCAGGCCTCCAAAACAATAGAAGCGCAATTATGCCAAACACGAAAGCATCCGTCATTCCGCCCAAGCT
>JAOGIM010000001.1 GCA_028150825.1 Paracoccaceae bacterium | reverse complement strand
TCCCGAAAAAGTTATCTCGTTATTTCAATGGGGGCGAAGTGGAACAGGTCTTCTTCACAGTCTTATTGACGGTCATACTGAAGTGTCCACTTTACCCAGCATTTATTTCAGTGAATTCTTTGATCAGGCTAATTGGGAAAGGATCACTACAGGTGGGTGGGATGAGATTATAGATCGCTTTATTGCGACATATGAAGTTCTATTTGATGCATCCTCTTCGGTTCCAGTCGCATCCAAAAGTGGCAAATTTATTTCCAATATAGGTGTGCAGGAAGGTATGGCGAATGTTGGGTTACAAAAAGATGAGGTCTTGTGCGTAGATAAAGCGCTCTTTCGTCAAGTGTTAGGTAATCTTATGGATTGTTTTGAGGAGATTGATGCATTTGTTTTCTTTCAGCTTATACAGGCAGCTTATGACAGATCTATAAATGATTATAATGAAAAAAGCTTAATATTCTATCATATCCATAATCCAGATACTTATGCGCAGCTTAATTTTTTGAGATTAGTACCAAATTGCAATTGGGTTTTGATGGTACGCGAACCAATTCAGAGCTGCGAATCTTGGGTGACAATCAATTTCCTTAATAATGACTATTTTGATATAGCATCTAGAATTGTGACGATGCTTTTTGAGATAGATAGCATAGTCCATGAAAAATATAATTCCATTGGAGTACGTCTTGAGGATTTAAAGGAGCGTCCCAGAGAAACTATTCCAGCGTTATGTGGCTGGATGGGGATTTCTGAGCAAGAAAGCCTTTACGAAATGACTGTACAAGGCAAACGATGGTGGGGTGATCCATCTAGTCCTGACTTTGAAAAAGACGGCAAGGATCCGTTTGGAGAAACATCCATCAAACGTAAAGTCGGTTCAATCTTTAGTAAGAATGACCAATTTATTCTTCGAACCCTATTTTATCCGTTTAGTGTACGATTTGGCTATTTAGATGAGGATTTAGAGCAATTTAAAATTGATCTTGATGCCATAAAACCGATGTTTGATAAGATGTTTGACTTTGAAAAAGTCATCGTGGATCGAACACAAGCTGATCCAGCAGAGTTCATGCAGTCAGGCCCTTTTCTATACCTAAGATCTGGTTTGCTTGAGCGATGGAAGACTCTGAATAAATTTGGTACATACCCTAATATGATAAAGCCACTAAAGATAGCCAGAGTGTGATAAGGATGGCAAAGTTTTAAGATGCATTTGTTTAAATACTGTAGGTATTCTTGGACCTTTTTGGCAGTTTATCCTCTGATAGAAGATTAAACGATCTTGGTTATACCTATTAAAAACCATGTGTAATCCGAACAACTCTATATTGTAATTGGCTTATCTTATAGTTCATATTCCAATAATGGACTTGCTTGAATTAATTAAAACTAAGAAAAAGGGCCCAAGAATTCCTTGGACCCTTCTAGATTGTTTATGTTGGCATTATTAGCCTTGAAGTAAGCTCAGTACTCCTTGCTTTGATGCATTAGCCTGTGCGAGCATCGCGGTAGAGGCCTGCTGTAAAATTTGCGTCTTAGCAAGATTTGTTGTTTCTGCTGCAAAGTCGGCATCTTCAATTCGACCCCTTCCAGCAGTCAGGTTTGACGAGATGTTTGTCAAATTTGATATTGTACTGTCTAGGCGGTTACTTGTTGCACCTAATTCTGCACGCTGCGATGAAAGGGTGGATAGAGCAGCATCAAGACGTTTTAGGGCATCGATAGCGCCTGTATTGCTTGATATATCAATTTTCGTTTGGTTTGTTCCTGCAACATCTTTGACGCCATCCATTACTACAACGTTAGTAACCACAGTTGAGTTTGATGAGCCAGCTGTTGCCCCTGTAAGGACGTTAGTTATTGTTACACCTGCTGAAGTGGCTTTATTAGCGGCAACTGTAATTCCGTCAAGACCGCGACCCTTGATAAGGTCCATCATTTGTGTGGTGACCCCATCTATTGTATTAGAGAAACCATCTGCACCAATTACGAGTGTGAACTCTTCATCAGCAACTTCAAATGTATAAGAGTCCCCATTTGCATAAGCGGCAGCAGCAACTGTAGCTGCATTTGAGCTAATATTAATAGTAGCGCTTGCTTGGCTTCCAACTGATGTGATGATGAAGTCACTACCATTGTTAACAACAGCGTTTCCAGCAGTTACTTTTCCAACAATGGTGACTGCATTCTCATTAGCAGTTTTTGAAGCAGAAATACCGTGAATGCCAGCATCATTAATCGCTTGAGCAATCTGGCTGGCAACACCCGCCTTGTCGTTAGAAAAACCGTCAGTTGAGCTAGCAGTTACTGAAATATCCGTTCCCATAAGTGAGAAGCTGTAGTTTTTACCATCGACGAAAGATCCGCCAACTGTCAATTTGTTAGTGTCATCATAGGCTAAAGTCGACTCAGCAGCATTTTTCAGTTCTACCTCTGTCCCTTCAATAGTTGGTACCAAACCCTGAGTTATAGTGATACTACCATCACCATTATCAGTAACCGACACGTGTTCAAGACCAGCCTTGTTCTCGATAGCGGACTTCATATTCGCAGCTTGACCAAGCTTACTAAGAGAAAAGCCGTCGTTTGCTGTAGCAGTTGCCGTTACTGTAATACCATTAACATTTACAGCCGTGGTCTTTCCAGCGACCCATGTACCGGCGAAGGTGACGGAGTTGTTCGCAAGGGTTGCGGTACCACTAGCGGCATCTTCGGTTATTGTATCTAGTGTTGGTGTAGTCGAACCAGTTGTTACTTTTACCGAACCGTCTTTGTTATCCGTAACCGACATAGGAGACTTAATTGTTCCAGCTGTTACAAGAGAATCAATTTTATCCTTCAGTTGGGCTCCAATACCGGCTAAGTCATTGGAATATGTATCGGTAATGCTGTAGGTAATTTTCACTTCAACATCGTCGATAACAGCTACGAATATGTCGCCGTTCTTAGGAGCGCCTTCCGCGGTAATTGTACCATCTGCAGAGGCAGAAATTCTTGAAGGACCAGCATCACTAGCAGCTCCACCTGACGTTGAAGAACCACCAATCCCGATAGCGGCAGATGAAATGGAACCGATTGATGTCGTTATGCTATCCGCCGCATTGTCGCCTGAGCCCACTTGAAAAGTAAAATTGGCTTTGTCAGTAAATGAAGATGAAGTTGCTCCATCTGAACCGCTCGATCCATTTAGAAGCCCTTGGCCAGCCCAAGTAGTTGTCTTGGAGATACGGTCAATCTCTGTCATTAACTGGTCGACCTCTAACTGAAGGTTAACACGATCCTCACTATTGTTACTGGCATTAGCAGACTGCACTGCGAGTTCGCGCATCCGTTGCAAAATATTTTCAACTTCAACGTGAGCACCTTCCGCGGTGTCAATCATCGCCTGGCCGTCCATCGCATTGCGAATAGCCATGTTAGTACCTTTAATCTCGGACGTTAGGCGAGAGGCAATAGCAACCCCTGCTGCGTCGTCTGAGGCCGAATTTATTCTCTTGCCAGTTGCAAGACGCTCCATTGAGTTTTCCATTGATTTATTAACGCTTGACGCTGCGGCTTGTGCCATTAAAGCGCCTGAATTAGTAGCAACTGTAAGTGCCATTGTGTTTCTCCTAACTTGACCAATATTTTTGGCCGTTCGACGCTGAGCGTCATGGTATGCCAACGCTCAAGAAAATTTCCTACGAGTGTTAGATCAACTTTGTAAACGGCGTTGTGGCAATATTGTTTAGCAGAAGGGTAAAAATAAACTGTGGCGCTAGTAAATTTTATATTTTAAGGCGATTAATTGAGTTTATACTTGATGTGATACAAATTGTCTTAAGGAGTGCTACATCAAAATGTGAAGAGAGGCGTAAAAAATGAAAAAGACACAAGGCAGTATAGTACATTCCATTCTGATAGGCTTTTTTTGTATTACAATTTTTGCCTGGGTAGATACCGCTTATTCTGAGGTCTCCGAATTTAATAAGGCAGTAAATTTAGTACGAGACAAAGATTATTCATCGGCAGTTATTATTTTCCGGTCTTTGGCGGAACAGGATGATCATCAAGCACAGTATAATTTAGCATTACTGTTAAAAAAGGGATTGGGACATCCATCAAATTACCCAATGGCGTTAAAGTGGGCTTGGTTATCCCAGCTAAGTGGAGTTTCTAAGGCATCAGATCTAAGTGCTGGACTAATTTCAATTATTCCGGATGAAACACAAGATATTATTCGGGCAGAAGTATTGGAAATTTTACAAAAAAGAATAGAAGAAAGTGATCGGAAAGTAATTTTGCAAAAGGCGGAATTTCATTTAACAGTTGTTGTCGAACCTGACTATGTTTCAGCCTATGCGCTTAGATCTTTAGGTGCAGCTATAGGACTAAAAGGAGCCATTGACTTAAGAGACGAAATTGAAAGTCAAATAGAGCCAGAAGATTTAATGGCAGCTCAAGTACAGGCAGCCCGTTTGTTTTCAGAATTTGATTGGAGTGATGAAGGAAAAAATTGAATTTAGCCCTTCTTGGGCTCATGGTGTTTAAACAAAAGATCTATGTAATTGGCTTCCATATTTATGGAACTCATAATCTCCTGTCGCGAGAATCCATCTCTAATCATTTTTATAGCGTGTTCCAGTCGAGTTTTTTCGCTCTTTGCTCTTTCTTTGTTATCATCCTCTGAATATTGTTTCCACGGACCGGGTTGGACATTGGTCTCAGTAGATAATTTGGAACTCCAATTATTTCTTGTTTTATAAGCTTTGAATGCTTTGTAATTGCGCATGTTCTGTAAAATCAAAAAGACGGTTAAACAAATATTTATTATCAAGGCATAGTGAAAAAACTTTTCAGAGAAAGGATTTAGTAATTGGAACCAAAGAGGCAATGCATCAATCATTTAAAAAATCTTTCCAAGAATTAGGGGTGCGATTATCGGCTGATGCTGTCGCAAACTGTTCTTCAATAGACAAAATCTCTTTGATTTTCTTAATACTAATCAAATGTTTTTCAGAGAGAGTTTTTAAATCTTCACCAATTAACGCGGAATGAATACGCTCGATGATATCGGCGCATTTGCAAGAATATATATCAACACTGGTACGGTGTTTTTTTAATTCCGCCGCTTCAATAACCAAACCCTCTAGGAGTTTAGCTTTACTTTCAGGCAAGACTAAAGCCGTTACGCAATTTCGTTCAACGAAGATATCATTGCGTCAGTTATTTTATCGTAATCTACAGGGTAACTGTTGGCAGCAATTTCAGCTTTAAGCCTATTCACAGCTTCCATATTGATCGGTGGAGCAGCCTTCTGCATTGCTGCCACAACATCTCCCATCACGGATTTTACGTCTACTGCTACACTTTGACCGTCGGATCCTGTAACAGCATGGGCTGGAGCGTTAGCACCGACCTCTACAGCTGGACTGGATCCAGATGTAGACACTTGAGCTGCACTTGATGCCTCCGGTATGATAACCGAAGACGTTGTACCGACAAGATTTTGTACTGTATCAACCATTTCCTTACTCCAAGAATTTTAGGCGCCCAGCGAGTTAACTTTTACTTCTTCATATATCATAACGACACTCTATTTAGATTGTTTAGTGATTATTTCCGCTTTGTGCGAATTTTTTATTTTTACTTTTAGTTTTACGCCCGTATCAACATTTGAGACTAGTATGGTTTCGCCAAGCTGGCCATTTGAAAGTGCTATTCCCTCAGTTGATATTTTCACTCCACCACGCTGAATAACTAATGTGAGTATATCATTTTTTTCAACAATGTAAACTGTAGCCAAATGTCTTGCAAGCAAAGGCTTGTCAGCGGGCATTGACGCTCTCAGTTTTCGGCCAATAATTTGCTCTGTTTTTGTATAACCACCACGAACTTTGTATTGAAACGATTTTGTCGTCAAATACTTCAAATCGCTTAGGATCGTTCCTTTTGTGGCTGGTTCCCGCAGAACCACATAATCGAATGATTTTACAGTTCTTTTTTTTAGTATATTTTTGACGACTGGCTCTTGTTCTAAGGCCCGAAGGGTTAGTAACGCGGGCTCTATTTTCTTAACAGTTGTTTGCATTTGCTTCAGTTTGACGACTGCCGTTGCTTCGACTTCATCTTGAAGCAATAAAGAACGTACATTTGTTGTCCAAGCACGAGGAGCACTGCAACGGACCTGCGATGTCTTCCAATCGCCAAAAAGTGGCATGATTTCCAGCTCGAGTGCACAAGCATTAAAAATTTTATGGGGTGCTATGATCGGTGCTAGATCGATTCCGTCCTGCTTTGCCCGCTCAATTAAAATATTTTTGATGTCTTGGCCAGTAAGACGTTCGGCCGCATGAAGCATCCCACTTAAAAGGCTGAAAATAAACAAAGCTAATATTATTTTTCTAAAAAAAGTAAATATCATCTCGCCTGCCCCCAGATGAGGATCCAGAACTCGGTATATTCAAAACACTTCCTGATAATAGTCGATCAGGGTTGGATCCTACAAAGGCATGAGGATTTGCAGCAACTATCTCTCGAAATAATTCATCACGGTTTCCAGTCTGGTCATAATGCCGGGTAACTATTTTTGCCAAGGTATCTCCTCGCTGGACGCGATAATGTCCGCCAGAACCGCCTGACCCGTGTTGCAAAGATCGGTATTCCAAAATAACAAACGCTTCATCCGCATTCACCATCCCTGCAGATAAGGCCACGAAAAGCAAAAAAAGTTTGAGATATTTCATCGCAAAGCTCCCTCGATAAAGCGAATTTTTTGATTGGCCAGCCTTTGAATGTTTTGCACATTGTTTATTGGCCTAAGGGTCGAGGAGTTTTCAGTAACTGACGCGACTTCTAAAAGGGCCCAGCTTTCCTGGCCTTGCGTAACATAAGCAAGGCTTCCATTTTTCAAGCCTGCGCTAGATCCTATCCCCAATTTTAATTTGCCAGAAACTAGCATTATCTTCGCTTCTAGCTGCCGGCAGGCAATATCATTAAAGGCTTCATTGATAGTGGCGGAAAGTTGAGTTATTTTATTTTGCTCGATATTAAGCCATTTTGGCCATAACACATTTATAGCTCGCAAAGGTGTCTTAAGATGTAGATTTGATGTAAATTCCTGTTCCAAAGTTAAAAGTGGGGTTAAATCTGATTGGTTTAATACAAATACCAGTAATTGGCTTTCAATCCGACGTCCATCCATGCGCATGTTTATGCTAGTATTGATCAGGTAATCTCCATCAACGCTTACGCTCGAAAGATTTCCGCTTTGAATACTATTATAGTCGAAGAGCAAGTGTTTTGATGCGTTACTTTGTATATCTTTTATTTTTATGGTTGGCTCCGTGAAGATTGTGCCAGCATATGAACTTTCAAAACTATCTTTAAATTGTAAAACGATTAACTCTGCTAAGTCGGTGTAGCGAAAGTCGACTGTTTCTGAAATTTCAATATTTGGTGCCAACATTGTGACGCTGGGGTATCTAGGTTTTGGGCAATATTCATTGCTTTTCTTGGCAAAGAAAGCGTTAAGCTTTACTTCGTAATGGGTACCTGTATTTTTTTCACCAATGATTGTAAAATCAACTAGTCGTCCTTCTGTATCCAACTTTATTACATCACGAACGAGAACGCCCTGGCTCGTTATAGCTGTGCTTGAAATATCAGCACCGACTTTTAAAGCCGCCATGTAGAGAGCATCTTCAAGAGCATGACGCCTTGCTTTTTGTGTCATGTCTTCTGAAATAGCTGCTCTGCCAGTTGCTAAAATCTGGATTACGTTGGCGCCGTAAGCTCCCGAAGCCGCCAAAATCAGCACGGTTATGCTTGCTGCCGTTAACCGTTTAAAAAATTTTTGGCACAGTTGCATTTTTTAACCTTTTGCAGCCTTCATGATGGTATTTATGAGAGCCTGATCGAGCTCTAAAACGACTTCGTAGGTATCGCTTCCAACCGGGTTAATGCGAACAGTTTTAGCTCCGACAATCAGGCCGTCTACCGTGGCTCTAAGTGAGTCGTTTTGCACAATGGCGTCAATTATGGTTGTTCGCGAATTGATACGTATGCCGTGCACTTGTTCGGTTAAGTTTCGCATAGCTTCCAATCTAGCTGCACGGATAGCCATCAACCTACGTTGGTTTACTGATTTTGCTGGTTGAGACGCGACGCTAGCGTAGCCCATGCCAGTGATTGTTGGGACAACTTTCACCTTTGGCTGGGAGATCGCCGCTGTCGCTTGAACTGCGCTTTCAATGGTTTCAACGTCATCGGATCTATTTGATTGCCCCATGTATTCTCCGACAAGAGGAATCGATCCAAGATCCAAACCGACCCTGTCGCAACTCGTTAGACTTAGAGCTACAAATGATGCAGCTAACGTTTGCTTAATTATTCTGTCTAACGCATTTCTTCCTTTAAAATGTTGCAATTTCCAATCTCCATGCCTTTTCTATAAACAAATGAAGCATAATTCATGCCAGTTTTTTTAAAATATTTGGGCAGTACAGATTGGCACAAATTTTGCCTTGTTTATAAAAGATACATTATTTGATTGGTAATCATGGCAGTTTTAGACTCCTTTACTTTCGCAAAGTCGCGCAAGTACGCAACCGACGCAATATTGCCTATCGGCATTCTTTTTATAGTTGCGATGATGATTCTGCCGTTACCTACAATTCTTTTAGATGTATTTTTTACAGTAAACATACTTCTTTCTCTTCTCATATTAATGATAGCAATACATACATTTCGCCCTTTGGATTTTTCCAGTTTTCCAACTCTTCTGCTTGTCGCGACAGTTTTACGGCTAGCTTTAAATGTTGCGTCGACTCGGATAGTTCTTGCTGAGGGGCATAACGGAACGGATGCTGCTGGGCAGGTCATTGAAGCGTTTGGAGCGTTTGTGATTGCAGGTAATTTTGTTGTTGGAATATTTGTTTTCGCGATTTTGGTAATTATTAACCTAGTCGTTATTACAAAAGGCGCAGGACGCGTTGCCGAAGTTTCAGCTCGATTTACTCTTGATGCAATGCCTGGCAAGCAGATGGCTATTGATGCTGACTTAAATGCTGGCGTTCTTACTTCTGAAGAAGCGACTGAAAGAAGAAGCGACGTTGCACGCGAAGCCGATTTTCATGGCGCTATGGATGGAGCTTCAAAATTTGTAAAAGGTGATGCTGTTGCTGGTATTCTAATTCTGGCAATTAACATCATCGGTGGCGTCGCAATTGGAATGGCTCAGCACGACTTGTCTCTCGCTGATGCCTCTTCACTTTATATATTGCTGGCAATTGGCGATGGCCTTGTCGCTCAAATTCCTTCTCTGCTGCTGGCCATTGGGACTGCAATTATTGTGACGCGCGTTTCCTCTAGTCAGGCTATGGCCGAACATATAGGAAGTGAGATTGGAATTTCTCAGGCATGGTATCCTGTTGCTGCCGTGATTGGCATAATTGGTATGGTGCCGGGGATGCCAACTGGGCTTTTTTTGACATTTGCCATCGCGTCAGCAGGGATTGGATATTACCTTTCGCGTGCAGGGCGCGATGAGGAAGAATATGGAGATTCAACGAACGAACTTAAGTTCGACGAAGAAGATGATGACGGTATTGTAACGGCAGACGAGATTGCTGATAATTCACGGATATCCGTTATATTAAGCTATCCGCTGATTAGTTTGGTCGAAGATGAGATAAATGGTCTTTTAGTGCGAAGGATTGCTGCAGTCCGAAAAGATATTTCCAAATCTTTGGGCTTTGTTATTCCCAGCGTTAGGATCAAAGACGACTTGAACCTAGAGCCAAACTTTTATCAGATTAAAATTGGTCAGAAAATTGTTGCAGAGGACAAAATCTATCCTGGACGCCTTCTGACGATACCGACTGGGGATAGTTCTGTGGCTTTGGACGGTGAAAAAGTAATTGAACCTACTTTCGGGTTAGAAGCTTATTGGATAACAGAATCGCAACGAGCTCTTGCCGAGTCGCGCGGTTATGTAGTGGTTGAACCTGAATCTGTACTTACAACTCAGTTAACCCGTATGATCGAAACTTACGCCTCTGAATTGGTTGGGCAGGATGAAATAAAGCAGATTGTTGATAAACTGGCCGAGGAAAGTCCTACCCTTGTTGAATCTGTCGTACCCAAAATCATTCCACTCCATAATCTGACAGCCATAATCAAACGTCTGCTCGAAGAACAATTGCCTATAACTGATATTCGCAAAATTCTAGAGGTTCTCGCTGAGCTCTCTGGACGTAATCTCAGTATACCCGATACAGCAGAAGCGCTCAGAACTCATTTGGTTCCTTTGCTCCTACAGCGCATCGTGTCGCACAAAGACCCAATCCCAGTGATTACACTAGAGCCATCTTTTGAAAATGTTTTGATTAATACAGACCGGCAGAACCAGCAAGAAGACTTGATTATTGACGCTAATCTGTCAAAGACTCTTTTGACTAAACTGGCTGAAATAGCAGAAGAACAGATGGCTCAGGGCAAAACTGCCTTTCTCATCGTATCGCCTATCATCCGACGTAAGCTTGCCAAACTTATCAGATCACACCTTGCTGACTTGAACGTTTTATCTTTTACAGAATTGCCGGAAACTAAAAAAGTTGACGTTATAGGTACGGTTTCTGGAGCTCCTGAAGATGAGTGACCTTATAGAATTTGTGGGTACAAACTATGGTAAATAACCTTATTTTTCGAGCGTCTGATACGGCTACAGCATTGGAGCGTGTGCAGGACTCCTTAGGTCCAAACGCCTACATCATAGAAATAAAAAATGTTGGCAATTTTGTCGAAATAACTGCTTCGCTTGATGCGCCAGTTGCACCCCCGAAGAAAAAAGTTCCTAAGTATGAAAGTCCTCTTGCCGAGACGCATGAGAGCTTGGGTCCTGTGGGTTCAGATCAAAAGAGGTCAGCAGACGCTGCTGGAAATGAGCAGAACAACCATCAACCTCTGAGTGGAATTATTGTTACTGAGCGAGCCAAAGTGAGCCAGCCACAGCTCGATTTTAAAAATGTATTTATTGATGAAGCTGAGAGTGATGAAGAAAATTTTGAACAGAGCGCATCTATATTGCGACCGCAAATGGCTAGTGGGGGCTCCGCGGCAACTCCAATGCAGACTACTCAGAAAAATGAAGACCCGCCTCAAACCGCTATTTCACGAAGGCCTGAAAAAATCCCAACGCCCATAAAGAAACCGCGAATTCTGGCTGGTTCCTACCAAAAAGCCTATGAGCTTGGATTTGGTGACCTCTTAAATTTAGGACTAAGCGGAGACTTTATTAAAAAAGAATTTTCGATTGAAGAATTTGAAGGGGGCATTTCTAAAGCTGAATTAATTCAAAGTCTAATTGATACTATTTATGACCCTGTTGGAGAAGTAATCTTCGAAAACTACTCAAATTTGGTATTCTTGGGTGCGCCGGGATCAGGGAAGTCGACCGTTTGTGCGAAATTGATGCATTATTTTGGCACGCGGTATTCTGGTAAGCCCTCTGTAATCCACGTGACGCCTGAAAAACTATTCGAATCTGATCGCCTAAATTTTCATGCGAAGATGTTTAATTTTCCCTTTATAAGACAACACGTTTTGGACATTGACGCACTGTGTCTTGCCAAGAGTCAACTAATAGAGATAGCTTGGGACTTTCAGATCCCCTTTGCCAATTTTTATGCTAGTAATTCCCATTTGCATGCACGCTTTAAGCCTTTTCTGGTCCTGCCTGCTGAAATAAATGCTGAAACTCTTGAGCAGATCATACGAGTTTTCCCAAACATAAAGTCAGTTATTTTGAGCAAATGCGATTATGGGCGCTTTTCCGTCAAAAATTTAATGATCCTCTACAAGAATGGCTGCAAAATCTCAGTTCTAACTGGAGACCGCACTGTAAGCAGTCCTCTTAAAATGGCTGATGAAGCTATGATGCGTGGGTTTGTTGAGTATACCTTTCAGGTATGAATGAGTATATGATGCCGGCATCAGACCGATGTTAAAAATTAGGCGGCGTATGTCCCATAAGCTTTAAACGCGGATTTTCTAGAAACAAAATCATTCCGGTTTTGTGAAGTGCCATGTTTTGCTAGGCTCTGTTCGTTACGCACGCATTCCATTGCTTGCATTGCATATTCGGAGCGATCTAGACCCATTATAGCGGCATTCTCCAGCAACGAGACTAATACACCATGTCTTTCATGGGCAATTTTTACGGCTTTTTCTATCTTATTTGATTTCATGTAAGTCTGCAGGGTTTCTGTCAATTGAGAAAATAATTCGAATTTTTCCTTACCATACTGAAGTTTCATCGGATTGATTTCCATGTCTCGCTTATTTCTGCGATTATCATGACCGCGTTTTCCAGATTGGCATCATCTTCTTTTTTTGAAATTGCAATAATCTGGTACTTAACATATTCATATAATTTGAACAGATTTTCAGCTATAGTTGCACCTTTTTCAAAATCTAAACTTGACTGTAAGATGTAGATGGCTGTCAAGCACTTACTAGATACCTTGTTGAAGACTTCTGATCCAATTGCGGGCTTTTCCAACAATACATTTAAATTATGCAACAAAGTCTCTAAACAAACCGTAATTGCACCGTGCGCGTCTTCAATTCGCGGGCTTGTTGTCGCGTTATTTTGGTAAGCTTGTTTCCCTATGAACTTGTTCATTCCAAACTCCTTTTTCACAAGTGATAATACGGTAAGTTTTTCCAGAGTTTAGTTTTGAGGTTTAAAATTCTTTTACTTAATTGAAAATGTACGTTAATTATTTATTTTTTTGTTTCAAAATCTCCAAGATCAACAGCTTTTTCGTTAAGTTAGAGTATAGGAAGGTCGGAATACGTTTCGATCTCAATAGAATTCTTAACAACAATTACCTCAAGAACTTTGCCGCGCACATGTATGCAAATCTGTAATTTTTCTGTCTGTGTTTTCCACCATCACTTTTTCAGTTGCATGTCTGGGAATAGAGGCATGAGCTTCAGTAAGCTGCGTACATCAGATTTCAGAAGTATTTTGTCAAAATATTTGGTGAAGTTTTTGGTTATATACATAATCTAGGCGTTGTATTTACCTGCAAAATAATACTGTTTACATAGTTTCTGTAACGGATATGGAGGTGGATTTTTTTGCGCTGGATAGAAATATCTAATATATTTTAAAAATTTCAAATATTGCTACTCAATAATACCCTTAACTGTTTTGCAATTTTACTTCAAAATGTTATAAATGTCCAAATCAAAGTAAATTGGAGGTTATATGAAAGTTCGAGCTACGGTTGAGATTAAGGGATGCGATTTTGATACTTGGAAAAGTTTTTACGACAGCTATGAAGCTGATCGTTCACGATATGTAAAAAATGAAACGGTACTTGAAACCAGTGACGGATGGGCAGAGGTTGTTTTCGAAATTACAGATATTGAAGGACTAACAGAACTATCCAAACGTAGGGATATAACGGACTTTGAGACCCAAAATAGTATTACTGTAACTATTAATGCACCATAAGCTACTTCGAATGGCCTTGAGTATTTAAAGGTATAATTTATCATTTTATATTGTTGGCTCAATACTTGCTGTATTAATGATTCGATAGCTTTTAGTAAAGCATTGGTCTTAATGTCTTAATAAGGAACGAAGATGAGACATTGTCCTTTCTGGGTTTTGGGAGTGGTTTCAATTTACGCAACCCGTCAATATGTTAATGGTCAATTGCCGTTATTAGCATTCGCTTCAAAGTATGCGTCAATTTTGGATGAGCATTATGACGATGTAAGTAAAAGAAAATTAATGCTCATATCAGAAGAGGTTATGAATTTTCTTGTAGAAGTCGATGCTGAAAATATCTTGGATATTTTCAATTCATATATCTATTTCAAAACGACGTTTGACGAGACTGGCGAATTACGAAAGATGAAGACGTTCTTTAAAAGTGCTCTGTCTTCGGTGTCTACCGATACGACAGTCGAAGATATATTAAGGTCGTTTAAAGTTTTTACCTATCGCTATCGATCAAATGACGCAATGTCTATCCCCTCAGAGTGGGAATTGCCAGCGGTCGAAAAAATTGGATGGTTGGGTGATTTATTTGAGCAGGAAATAACGCTCCATGGATCACTTGACTTAGATTAACACCTAGAGGGGTTTGAGACAGTAAATGCCACTAACTATGAAAGAAGCCTCGCTGCTTGCGCAGTTGTCGCCCGAAGACTTAATGACCCAGATAAACGAGGGTTCACTTGTAGCTGTGAAAGTTGCTGATGAAGCTGAAGAGAACTACATTATTGAGGAATATGATTTGGATGCGTTTCTAAAGAAAAAATCTTTTGATGCTTTATGGTCTGAGAGCAAAAATGACGAAGATGATCCAGAAGAGGAGCTGCGTAGACCCTCAATAGCTGGGAATTTGCGTCGCGTCCTTACGGCTGAAGCGGTATCTGAGCTAAAAATTCAACATCAGGTGCTGACCTCGAGGGTGCAAACCCTTGAGAGACTTTTTTCGGAATTCATGGATGCTGAAAAAGATGCTGAAAATACTTTGGTGTTGGAAGACGATTGGAAGATTGCCGGATCTGCCGGGCAGGCAGAAGTGTTAAGTCCGGTCCAAGTCAGCCATGGAAATTTAGCCGCGTTGGCAAAATATAACAATTCGTCGGATGATAACGTGGGAAGCAAAGTTGACTATGAGGCTGAGCCATGGGCAGCAGATAGCCTGCACGAGTCCGACACGTCCAAGGTAAAGATCGAGGTGCCTCAAGAGGAGGAGGCATCTTTACAAAGTAACAAAGCTGCACGAAAGGCCTACCAGTTACAAACTGCCGAAGATGCCGGTAATGCTTACACAAAAGCATTACAGAGTGAAACATCTGACGGTGATGATGCTTTCGAACCGCCCTCAGAAGAAGTAAAAGCTAAAGGCAGTAAAGGCCTCTTGGCTATGAAGCTGAAATTGATGGAAGCTGATAAAACTGTACTTGATGCCGAAGAGGCAGGAAGTAATATCGACGCACTTGAGGAAGTTCAGGAAAATCAACAAGATATTTATCAAGGCGATGATGAAGATGATAATAGACCTGGAATTGCAGAGCGCCTAAAGGAATACGAAAGACGTTTGGCGCATGCAAAACAAACCGCCACTCAAATGTGGCATTGAAGATGCGTGGATATCATAGAGTTCGCTGAAGTAGGATATAAATAAATATCCCTTTGGGTAGGGTATAGAAAAGTAGAAAAGATCATGAAAACAAAATCGCAGATCTCATTTGCCATCTCCCAACTGGGGCAAGTCATGATTGTAGGATTATTTTTTGGAGTTCTTGTTTCTGTAGTGGCACATTTCTTTGTGGAAGGTGTCAAATATTTATCCTCTCCTAGGCTTAACGTTAAACCAATTAATATTTCTGGCTTTGATATTCATTACGGTCAGGTCTTTACGCTGACTCTTGCTGCTGTATTAATTTTTATTGTTAAAAAGATCTTAACGATTGGCAGATGGCAGGGCCCCGCTGATACAATTTATGGCGCTCATAGACCTGATAACGAGTTAGATGTCAAAGTAGGGCTGTCCTCGACATTGGTTGCTTTTATCTCGGCGTCAGGTGGTGCTTCGGTTGGGCAGTATGGGCCACTCGTCCATTTTGGCGCAGTTATTGGTAGCGCGTGCAAGCGGTTTTTGAAGATTGATCTCTCTACTGATGTGTTTATCGGATGCGGTGTGGCAGCGGCCATATCCGCTGGTTTTAATGCGCCTATTGCAGGAGTGGTCTTTGCTCATGAGGCTATACTACGTCACTTTTCGCTGAGGGCGATTGCGCCTATAGCAATCGCATCCTGTGTCGCAACTGGGACAAGTGAAGTCTTGTGGCCGGGAACAAAGCTTTTTGAGCTGAACGATTTCTCAGGAGAGCTTTCAACTCTTTTGCCAATTGCATTAATTTTAGGTCCAATATTTGGCCTAGTGGCAGTTGCCTTGATGCAGTCCGTTCGACACACGACCAGATTTGTCGCATCCAAAGGGCTGCGACCTGAACAGGGCTTATTCATTGCAGTCTTAATTACAGCTATTGGGGGCGCCTTTGTACCAGAAGCACTTGGACTAGGCGGTGGTACAGTCGACAGTATTATAAATTTAGAATTTTCCTTCGGGTTCTTGCTCATTCTTCTTTTAATGAAGATTGCGCTGACAACCGCCTGTTTGGGCTTTGGTTTATTTGGTGGCATATTCTCACCATCTTTATTAGTCGGAGCCGCGGCTGGTGCATTGGCCCTTTACGCAGGAACCATGGCCGGTTTGAATATTACCAGTTCGCTGGGTATAATAATCTGTGGTATGGCGGCTGTCTCGTCGTCTGTTATCGGTGCTCCTATAGCGGGCGTAATGATTGTCTTAGAACTCACAGGCACATATGAATATGCGCTCGTGGCGATGATCAGTATTGTAACGTCCGTATTAACATCGCATTTCCTTTTTGGGCATTCGTTCTTTGATCGACAGTTGGCCGACCGTGGGATTGATATTGCAGGTGGTCGAACTGGACTTGAGATGATGGAAAGAAGCATTTCAACTATTCTGCATCAGGATTTTACAAAACTGACAAAAGATATGACCGCTGAGTCATCAATTAGTAAGATGCTTGAGGATGAAGTTACAGAGGCTTATGTTTTAGAGGAAGAAAATACTTTCCTGGGAAAAGTGACGTTGCAAAGTTTATTGATGGCAAAGGCGGCAGATAAGCTTTTCCCACTCCTTCAGAATGATCCAATCACTATCAAGTCTGACGCATCTCTTCAGCAAGCTATGGAAGTTGCGGTTCAGTTTATTGGGGAAAGTATACCTATAATTGATCGTGATAATAATCGGTTTCTAGGTGTGGTCACTGAGGCAGATTTGTTTCGTGATTATCTGTCCTTACAAAACAAGATGGTCGATCTAGAGAGGCGCTAGGAAATTACGAAGTTTATTTTTTGGCGTCGCTCCAAGCATCCATCATGGATTGTAAATATTCTCCCGTTTTATTCAACTGAGTAACCAAACTCTCCATTGATCCAAATTTCTCATTATACATAGAAGTCAGGTTTTCAATTTTTTCATCCAGTTTAGTTTGTTCGCCCGTGAAATCCGTCAAATTGGTCTCAAGAGACGTAGTTCGTGATTTTATGAGGCCCGTCGATGATGTGATGTCACTGACGTATGACTGGAGCTTATCAATTAGGCTCTGCCCATAACGAGTTGTCCCGCTAAAATCTGCAGTGGCGTCCAAAAGCTCCACATACATATTTTTTGTATTACCCGTGTGTCCAGTGAAAACTTTGTTGCCTGCAGAGTTCGTGGTGGGACTCAATAAAACTCCATCGAGCGTGGCAGTATCTGCACTCGCATCATACGAAAATATATATGAACCTGCTTTAGGAGGGTAATTTTCTGACCCGCTCACCTTTAATTTGTTACTAGGTGACGAAAATTTGGATGAAAATACTGCGTTTACAATATCTGGATCAGCTGCGATAGCGGCCTCAAATTTTTTGACATCTAGCGTAATGGTTCCATCTCGCTGTGTCGCAGCGCCTAAACTCGCAAGGTAATATGAATTACTGCCGTAGCCATTTAAAGGCTCTGTCGTTAAAGAGCGTAACTCATTTAGTATCCTATTAGCTCCAAAGTCTCCCGCAAGTGCGCCAGCAGTTGCTCCGTTTAGGCCACGTCTTGTTTCGGTGGTTAGATAGTCCCTGACCGTATTTATGTCTTCTAAAAACGTTTTCATTTTAGCAGTGGCGTCTTCTGCGATCATTGATGATGTTATTTTTAATGCACTTGAGCTTACAGCATTTATGTCTAACGAATATCCTGTAAAAAGATCCGTTATTTCATTACTTGAACGAGTGACGTCTAGCCCGTCAACTGTGAATACTGCGTCTGATGCAGCCACGCTCAGCATATTTGGTTTATTGATTGTAACGACCCCATCGACATTAGATGCCGTATAAACGGCCTTAAAGCTGGTGTTAGCGTTAAGGTTAGTTACCAGTTCAGCCGCTTGAAGCGCAACAGTGCTCTTTGTAGATGCCGCAACTGTGTATGTAACGTCATCCACTGTCGCGATGACATTGCCCGCACCAGTCACGACACTCGAAAAAGTTATGGTATTTCCCGAAACACCCGCTGTAAATCCAGAAGCGCCACCACTAGCCGTACCTGCAAAAGCGGAAACTGATGCGACGGCTGAGCTGACGCCACTAGTATTAAATTCTTCTAAACCATTTGAACTGGTCATCGAGAAAGTATTTTTCGTGCCCGTATCAGACTTTACAATGAGAGCCAGTCCACCGCTTCCTGTGGTATCAACCGTGCTAGCTTGGGCACCTGAAATTTTATTAATTTCATTAATGAGGCCCTGAACTGTGTTGTTGGTTGAGCCTATCGTTATGGTGCTCGTAACTCCGTTCATTACAAACGCGATTGTGCCTGTACTTACCGCAGTGGACAAAGTCACAGTATTAGAGCTAACTTTAGGATCTTGAGTAGAAAAATTAGAGTCAGTTAGGTCAAAAGTTATTACTTGACCTTGAGCAATCGAGCTAACTGTCATACTTGAGCTAACATCCTGCGCTGTTGCTTCGTTGGTCACAGTCAGCCCTATTGCCGTACCTGTGCTTGTTGCAGAACGTGAGTTTGTAGCTTCTAAAGTGGTTAAAGATGTAGAAAGAGTTTCCAGCTTTGAGGTCAACTGTCCATATGTCGAAACTTGCAAGTTAGTAGATTCAACCTTACGGGTTAATTTTGATTGCAAAGAAGAGGTTTCTGCATCGACTAAGCCGGTCACCAAGTTTCCCAGATCTATACCTGAGCCGGATTGGTTCACTGACGAAATAAGGCTCGTACCTGATGTTTTTGTATCCGACACTTCGGCCATAGATAGAGCTCCTTTTCTCCTAGGCGTTAACGGTTAATTGATTAATATGTTTAATTTACATTCTGAATTCACTCCGATTGCAAACAAAAAATAAAAATGCACAGTGCTTGCTACACATGACGCAAATAATTAATTTTTTCAGTGTGTGAAAAATTATTCATTTTGGGAAGTAATCCTAGTATTTTTTGCTGCACTAATTTTGCATTACGTGCAGCCTCATGGCGTTCAATTCTAGGGTGTTGGACCTCCAGCATGTTCCTAAACTAAATGTTCTCTGGCTAAAACCTTTGTCTAATATTAATACATATTACTTGACACACATTGCATGAGCTTGTGGTATTTGAGCCAGCACACAGAGATATAATAAAATCGCATCGATAACTAGTTTGGCTGTATTGATCATATATTCGACACAAGCCTTATAGGTTTACTGTGTCTGTTCCTCTTTCGCGTTTTTAGTGGGCGCTTCTATCACCTCTGCAACACCTTGCTCAACGAGACTGGCGGCAGCTTTATTTTCAATGGACACGACTGTCTCACTTGCTAGAAGAACATCATTGATTGTTGTTTCTTCCAGCAGTTTTAACTTGGTCCATTCGACCTTTCCATCGTCTTGTTCGATAGCATTGTCCGTCTTAGACTTTAGGGCCTTCAGTCCAGTCAGCCCTTTGCTTTTTCCGTTGAGCGCGCTCATTATGGTGTTGAGTGTGATCAACTCACCTGCGCGCAGAGCGCTAGTTCTATTTTTGAGAATTTTAATACGTGAAATTAAAATGTCTAGACGCATTTGCATGTCGTCCAACTCTTTGTATAGAATATCGATTGCAGACAAAGCTTTGCCAATGGGTTGAGAACTCAGTTGTTCCTCCAGCATGGCATTCACGTCAACTGGGGTTGTTTTGGTGGGCTTTCTTCTGGTCTTGGTGGTCGACTGATTAGTGGTGCGTTTTGGTGTCGCCATTTTAGCGTCCTCAGTTTTGGCACAATACTTGCAAGCTTCATTTGGAACGTAAGTTAAAGAGAAATGTACACCACACCATGAAAGTTCTCAAGGAATATCTTGGATTTAGAGCCTCAGCCCTTCAACTGCGAGAGCAGCGGAACAACGTTATTGGCTCAAATATCGCCAATGCGGCTACGCCTAACTACAAAGCCCGGGATGTTGATTTTGAGAAGGCTCTTAAGGCACAGTCTGGTGGTGGTAATTTAATGCGGTCAAACCAGCAACATTACGGTGATATTGATGCCGCGACAGGTGATACGCTGAAGTACCGTCAAAATATGAACCCTTCCGCAGATGGGAATACCGTAGAACTTTCTGTGGAGCAGATGGAGTTCTCGGAGAATACCGTCAGATATATGTCATCGTTAAACTTCTTAAATTCTCGGATTACTGGGCTAATGTCGGCCATTAGGGGGGAATAGATGTCTGATATAAAAAATATTTTTGATGTAGTAGGTCGCTCAATGGGCGCACAAATGGTGCGTTTAAACTCAATCGCATCAAACCTGGCAAATATGGAAAGTAAAGCAAGCTCAGCTGAGACTGCTTTTAAACCTTTACGGCCAGTTTTCCAAACTGTGTTTAGTGATAAATATAGCGAGACCGGACTAGCGGGGGTCGATGCAGTCGAGGTTGTTCCTTTGGATCGAAAGCCTGAGCTGATATATGCACCTGGCCATCCGAATGCAGATGCGCAGGGTTATGTCTACAAAGCTCCGGTCAATTCTGATGAAGAGATGGTAGATATGCTTGAAGCAAGCCGCCAGTATCAAAATAATCTTGAAGTGATTTCCACGGTTCGGACGCTGATGATGCGTACGATCAACATGGGTAAGTAAGTAGGAGTTTAGGTTATGGAAGTTAGTAGCAACAACATGAGTCAACAGGCCCAGAAGGAGATTCTGGACAAATTGGGCATCAAAAGCGCGAGCGATGTAACAAATGAGTCCAGCGACTCCCTTGGTCAGGAAGATTTTCTTACTCTCATGACGGCTCAGTTGCAAAATCAGGACCCTATGGCTCCGATGGATAATGGCGACTTCATAGCTCAGATGGCTCAGTTCTCCCAAGTTACGGGCATTACTGAAATGTCAGCTTCTTTAAAGCAAATGTCTGAAGAGTTTAAGCAATTCAGAATTGGCTCAGTTACCAATGTGTTGGGAAGCTCAGTCTTGGTTCCAGGTGATATTACTGTTCCTGATCAAAATGGTGAGCTGCACGGTGTTTTTGAACTCGAAAAGACCTCAATAGATACGCGCGTCAACTTCATGGACGCTGCAACAGGTGAGCAGTTGGATGTTAAGAGTATGGGTCCTCAAGCCTCTGGCCTTATTGGGTTCCAGTGGACTGATCTTCCGGAAGATTACAAAAATGGCTCTAAGGAAATCAAAGTGGAAGTTATGGTCAATTACGGAGAAGGGATGCAAAGCCTCCAGCCAAACCTCTTCTCGAAAGTGATCGGCGCTGAAGTTGATAAAAACACAGGCGCAACAAATCTAGAACTGGCAAATGACCAAACTGTAGACGCTTCGAGCGTTCTACGGTTTCGGATGTAATTGAATATTTAGGATAGGGAGACAAATAAATGTCATTTTATACCGCACTTACTGGACTAAACGGATCGCAGGCTGACATTGCCGCGACTTCAAATAACATTGCGAACGTGGGAACGACCGGTTTTAAAAGAAGCCGGGCTGAATTTGGTGATATCTTCGCGACCTCTCCATTGCAGAACTCTTCTTCTTCGATCGGTTCTGGTTCTATTCTGAAGGGTGTTAAACAGCAGTTTACCCAAGGTAACATTGCGGCATCCTTGAACGCTTTGGATCTCGCGATTTCGGGTCAGGGTTTCTTTGCCTTGAAGCCGTCATTGACGTCATCTCAAGTAGTTTACACTCGAAATGGTTCGTTCAACGTCGATAACAACCGTAACGTTGTTGACTCAACTGGACAGTTTCTTCTGACTTACCCAGTGAACGAAGATGGATCCGTAACTTCGAAAACTATCAATGAAGCAGTCCCATTGCAGTTGCCAGTTACGTCTGGTGAGCCGAAAGCGACAAGTACAATTGATCTTGCCGTCAATTTACCTGCCGACGCTCCGGTTGTTACTGATCACCCTAAATTTGAAACTGGATATACGTTTAACCTTAACGACCCAGACTCCTTTACGAATTCAACATCGTTAACAATCTTCGATGACCTTGGTAACCCAACAATTGCTACAGTTTATTTTATAAAAACGCAAAATGCGAATGCTGAAGATCCAACAAACAAATATGATACACGACTTGTGATCGATAGCACTGTTATTGATCCTGATCTTGTCGCTGCCGTGAATGACAATGGAGATCAACTGTTTGTAGACCGATTTGGTAGGGAAACGACTGTTTCTGGTATCCCGGATGATAACTATTTCTCTGAAGGTAAAGGCTCTGCACTATACCGCAAGGATGAACTTAACGAAGTAATTCCGTCACAGCCTTCAAGGCTGACAGGTTCACAGAGTTCTTTTGACTTTGGTGAAGAGGGTAACAAACTTATTGAGGTTACAAATGACCCGATGAGATTCAAATCTACCAGAGAAGCAGGTAACGCTGATAGTGCTGTATTCTGGGGCAAAGACTTTCTACTTGTAAACGTAGACGATGGTGACGTGCCAGTAAGTATTGACTTAAAGCCTGGGTTTTATAACGCGGCACAGCTTGCGACGGAAGTCCAAAGGTCAATTAATGACGCCTATGGCGATGATACAAAGCTGCAGGTACGTTCAAACGTCGATGATAAATTGAATATTGATTTTTATACCTTGAATACTGGCGACGGAACGCTGAAGGGTCTGCCGTCTGCAGTTGAAGTGGATTTGCTACAACCATCGTATGTTTCTTCGCAGATTGGTGTAGATACAACAGGTTCATCTCCTGATTTTACTCGTGAACAGTTTCTGGCACATGCTCAAGTGCGCATAATTGATGCTCTTAATGCATATGAAACAGCAAACCCAAATCAACTTGGTGCGGGTAATTCTAGGTTTACTAGAGGCGCTGCTGGGCAAATGGCAGCTATTTACGAGAAGACGGAAGTCACTTCTTTTAAATACAATTCCATGACTGCCGATGGAGCAGGGCCAACAACTGCGGGTGGCGTTGATAGGCACATGGTTTATTCCTATTACAGCAAAAATCCGGACCTGGAGGTATTTACAAATAAGCAAACGGTGTCGACTGGCGCTGAAATTAAGTATGACGCATCAAACAATGTCCTTACCATCCCTTTTCCAAGTAATGCAGATATGACCAAGTTTTCTGCAGGTGAAATTGTCCGACTGGTCGGTGATTTTAGCTCACAAGATTCAGTTTTAAATGGACGAAAACTTACAGTCTTGGAGGTGGATAGTACTGCTAAAACAATCAAGATTAATACAACTGGTGAGGGTTTTCCAGACTCGGCCTTTACACTCACACAGTCGGCTAGCACTGGGGAAACTACGAATTTTTCTGAAGCTTATGTGTTAAGCGATCCTGCCACTGATGTTGAAGCATTTTTCGAAGGTGCGGATTTAGCACCTACTGGGGCAGTAGATAGCTATAATAATCAAAAGATTATCCTGCGTGAAACTGCCTCAAGTAAACACGCATACAAACATGGTGATACAGACCTGAATTCCATAGCTATGACTGCTAGAACTGCTGGTGAAGAGTATATGGTAACATCGCTCGGTACTACCGACTGGGCAACGCTGGCAACTGCCCCATCTTCAGGATATACTCCAATCGTAGGTTCAGTTTTTACCGCTTCGGCGAATGCCGCTGGCACGGGAACAACCGGTCGTGTAACCGAAGTCTTTACCAACACAAATTTAGCAGCGATGAGTGCTGGCGAAGTGACGGTAACTATAGCAACTCCACTCCCAGCGATGAGCGAGGTCGGAAAAGAGTTCATAATCTCCGATGCTTCAGGCCTTACAGCTGGGACAGGTACTGGTAAACTTAATAGAGGTGACAAATATGAGCTTACTTATAATGCGGTTACCAGCAAATATGCTATGAATGGTCATGATCTACCTGACAATTGTAAAATTGTGCCAGCAGGACAACGGTTCCAGCTAGCAACCGCAGGTACAACGCCCGCAGCCGGAACAGTGGGTACAGCGTTTACTTTGAATATAAGTTCTGCAGGCGTTTTGGTGGATGAGAACGGTGTTGCAGTTCCAACAGATGCGAAGTCGGTAAAATTGACGGAGGTTTTCTCTGGATTTAGGTCAGAAGGCCTAAGTTATCGAGGTGCCACTGTTAAAGAATCCTTAAGTGGCCTTGGACTTACGTCGACTGCTTATGCTAACGATACCGTATGGGTTGATGAGAAAAACCCCCCGATCAAAGTATCGTATGATGCTGTGAACCAAAAATTTGAATTTGGTGTGAACCATACGGCTGTTGGGCCAGGTACGGATAGCAACTTCCGTGCATTTAAGATTTCTGGTGCCTCAGACGCTGACGGAACTAATAATCTTGGGATACCGGCTGGAGATGCTGCGGCTCAAGTTGCCATCAGTAGTACTGCCGTGACTAGTGGTGAGCCCTACGTGGCAGATGGTGCTGAGATGCAAATTAACGCGAAAAGGTTTGGTGCCGTCGTAAAATATAACAGTGATACCAAAACATTCACATTTGCGAGCGGTACGACTGGAGAAGCTATCAGAGGTGACAAGGCTCTCGGTGTTAATGTCGATCAAAGTGCTTCCAATATCCAAGTCGGAAGGTACTCGCTATCCACTACTGATGGTTCAGTGGTGAATAGCACGTTTGATACAAGTACTCGGTATATGGGTATTGGTGATAGCGGACTAATGGGCGTTGGCGCAAGCAAAAATGATGTGTCATTTACTGCAGGCCGTGGGTTAGCATCTGACCCTGCGCAAGCTATTGGCGCCTCTGCGACTGAACCTTTGAGTGAAATATTTGCTTTATCTGCTTCTGGAGGTGGAAACGTATTTAACGTTTCTGTGAACGGTATCAGTGGTATTATTGAGGTGCCAGGAGGCAACTATGTTGGCTCCACTCTTGCTGAGCAACTTCAAACCAGGATTAACCAAATCTCAGATCAGGATACCGGTGCTGTCGTTGGTGGGGTAACAGTACAATACAAATCTGATACTAACAATTTCGTGTTCACGACTGGTACAACTGGAGATCTCTCCACTATCAAAGTTAAAGGTGCCGCGAAATTGGGGCTTGATGACGTGCCTCTTGGAGTTGGCGCTGTGCCTGAAATTACCAATCTAGTGCAAGCAACTAATGCTGCAGGGGTCCCGCTTTATGTAAACGCGGCAGGAGAGGTAGTTGAAACGCCACCGGATAACCTCGTGGATGACTTCTATCCACTATATATTGATGAGGGCGAATTAACTTTTGATAAAACGGGTAGCATTATAAGTCCGACAAACCGCGTTCACTACGAACAACAATCTGAAGGGTTTTCTATCGCTTTGGATGTTGATTACAGTCAATCAACGCAGCTCTCACAGCCGTTCTCGGTTAATAACCTGGATCAGGATGGTTTTACATCCGGTCGACTTGATGGTTTGGATATCGATGCGACAGGTTTGCTACGTGCGAACTATACCAACGGTGAGAACAAACCTCTTGGCAAGATCGTCATGGCAAACTTTAACAACCAAAACGGTTTGAAACAGGTCGGTAATGCCACGTTTGTTGAAACTGCAAGCTCAGGTACAGCTACATTTGGTGAGGCTGGTGCGGAAGGTTTTGGATCGGTTCAATCTGGTTCGCTCGAACGTTCGAACGTAGATATTACTGAAGAGCTTGTGAACTTGATTACTGCGCAGCGAAACTTCCAAGCGTCATCAAAGGCGATTGAAACATCTACGCAGTTGACACAGGCGATTATCCAGATTCGCTCATAAGCGTTATCGAGTTTTAGGAGAATAAAACTATGGATCGAGTGGTACATTTAGCGCTGAATTCGCTCAAGGCTATTAAGGTTGATCAGCGTATTAACGCAAATAACTTGGCAAATATTCAGGTACCGGGCTTTAAAAAAGATATGCCCATGGCTCGATCCAGTACATTCCTTTCTGCTATGGATCAGTATCAAAGTAGGGTCTACGTTTCTTCAAACGACAAAATGCGGTTCTCAGATGTTGAGGGTTACATAGAAAGAACGGAAGGGAAATTGGATTTTGCCATACGCGGTGAAGGATATTTTTTCGTTGAGCCTGCCCTTGGCTTAGGTCCTGCTCTGTCGCGGCGAGGTGATTTTAATCTGAGATCAAATGGCGATTTAGTGGATGGAGCTGGAAATTTTTTATTAGATAACAATTTGAAACGCATAAACCTGCCAGCTGCTAAAAGAGTAATAATTGATGAGTCTGGAAAGATCATAATCGAACCGTTTGGATCTCCTGCAGGAACCAGACGGGATGCTGGAATACTTGGAACCGTTATAGGCCAGGATCTTGATCTAATAAAGGATTCTGATGGACAAATTCGACCTGCGTTCGGCGGGATGCCTCTTCCAGATCAGCAAGCGATTGTTTTACAAGGATCTTTGGAGAAAAGTAATTCCGATTCTCTAGACGCACTTTTGAAAAATATCGAGGGCCAGCGTACTTTTGAACTAAATGTAAAATTCATTAAAAATGCTGAAGAACTCGATAAAGCTGGCACTCGTATAATGGGCTTTCCAAGTTAATTAACATAATACTTGGGTTACAAAAAAAATAAAAATTTTTGATCGTTTTTCGTACCACCCAATAATTTATGTCGCCAGACGTATTTTTAAATCTGATATTTTTAAATAAATTCTGCGGTTATCATCCTCATTTTGAATTTAATTGAGCCAGCATAATTTTTGGCACATGTTTTGCTCTATTAAATCTTAAAAGAGAGGTCTAGAAATGTCATCTTCATCAATGCACGTCGCAAAGACAGGTTTAACTGCCCAGCAAACACGTATGCAGGTAATTTCCAACAACCTATCAAACGTTAATACTGTCGGTTTTAAAAGTGATCGGATCAACTTTGAAAGCCTTCTTTATCAAATCTCGCGAGTTGCTGGAGATCCTACCTCTGAGGGAACGGCCCTAACATCACCCCTGGCATTAGGAACAGGTGTAAGAGCAGTTAATACCGAAAAGAAATTTTCCCAAGGTGCAATGATTACGACCGATAACTCTCTTGATCTTGCAATAGATGGAGATGGGATGTTCGAAATTTTGAAGCCCGATGGGACCTTCGGCTATACTCGAGGTGGAGCCTTTTCTCGCGAGGCAACTGGCTTGTTGGTAACGCAAAGCGGATACGCCATTCAGCCCGAAATAACAATTCCTCCAGGTGCTGCAAATATAAGTATTTCTCAGAATGGTATTGTAACAGCGAATTTACCTGGAGAGAATACTCTGACGGAGCTAGGTCAAATACAAATGGCTACTTTCGCAAACCCTCGTGGTCTAACGCCAACAGGAGAGAACCTTTTTGCAGCAACCCTGGCAAGTGGTGAACCAAACCGAGGCTCACCGGTGACAGACGGTCGTGGTAAGCTAGTTCAGGGGGCGTTGGAAAGTTCCAACGTGAATGTCGTGCAACAGCTGATCGAAATGATTGAAACACAGCGTGCCTATGAGGTTAGCTCGAAGTCAATTACCGCAGCGGATGAAATGATGCGCTTTATCTCTAATAACCTTTAATAGTTTGGTGATTCCAGTGCGTTTAAAGTCAATTTTAATCTGTATTATGACCTTAGTCCTTGGAGCTTGCTCAACTTATGTTGAGGACATTGCAAGTGCGGACTTCGCGCCAGTAGTACCAGAACCGGATGTTCCAAAGGCATATCCTGATGGCGCTATATTTAGTAATCAGTCGAATGGACTCTTCGCTACAGAGCGCAAGGCCTCTCAGGTTGGTGACATTCTAACAGTTTCGCTAAGTGAGAGCTTTAACGCAACTAAGTCACAATCCGCAGTCACAGGAAAAACAGACAGTATTGGCGTTACTATCCCACAGGGACTATTGAAGGATATTACGGGAAAAGGTGCAACTGACGCAGACTATACAATGGGATCTACTCAAGCATTTAATGGCAGCGGCACGGCAGCTCAGTCAAATTCCATTACTGGTCTGGTATCGGCTTCTGTAGTGCGTCTTTATGCAAATGGAAATCTACAAATTCTTGGGCAAAAAAAGCTCACTTTGAATAATGGCGATGAGTATGTGCGCGTCAGCGGTATTGTACGACCTCAGGATATTGGCATCGGTAATATTGTAAATTCGAACAGACTTGCGAATGCAGAAATTATATACATTGGAGCAGGCGAAGTCGCTGATACTAGCAAACGAGGTTGGTTGTCTAAGCTGTTCACTGTAGTGTCGCCAATTTAGAAAGTTCAAAATGAGACATGCAATATTCAGACTAGGAACGGCTTTGCTTCTGAGCTTTTTCTCAGTGGCATCATTTGCTGACAGGATCAAAGATCTTACGAGCCTTGCGGGCGTTAGAAATAATCAGCTTGTAGGATACGGACTGGTCGTAGGTTTGTCTGGTACGGGCGATGCTAATTTGGGTCTCACGATACAGTCTATGCAAGCAATGCTATCTAGGTTTGGCATGTCAACTGATGCCGCTGGGCTTTCTGGTGCTAACACCGCTGCGGTGATGGTTACGGCAGAGCTCACTCCGTTTATGAAGCCAGGCCAGCAATTGGATGTAACAGTCTCAGCGCTTGGTGGCGCTGGTTCACTTCGTGGTGGCACTTTGCTTATGACACCGCTTCTGGGAGCTGACGGACAAACTTATGCAATTGCTCAAGGCAATCTTGCAGTTGGCGGTCTTGGTGTAGAGGGTGATGATAATTCGTCTTTAACTGTGAATATTCCCACAGTAGGACGCGTTCCGCAGGGGGCGACCGTTGAGAAACTGGTTGAAACACCGTTTCTACAAAATGAGTACCTTGTTTTAAATCTTCACCGTAATGACTTCTCAACTGCAGCAGCAGTGGCAGAGGCTGTGGGTGAGATTTTTGGAGATGGGGTTGCGGTTCCGATAGACGCCTCCTCCATTCGTATCCGAGCGCCTATTGACCCTAGCCAAAGAGTGGCCTTTGTAGGATTATTGGAAAATGTTGAGGTAGAGCCAGCAGCGCCGCCCGCGCAAGTTATAGTTAACTCGCGCACTGGCACAATCATTATCAATGGAAACGTGCGGGTGACACCTGCCGCCATAACCCACGGAAGCATGACAGTTCGCGTAACAGAGGATCCAATTGTCACGCCTCAGGATAATGTCATTGTAACAGATGATGCGGTTGTTGCCACGCCTGCGGCTCCAGTTGTAACGCCTGATACGGATATTCAAGCCGAAGAAGAAATCGCCAAGGCATTTATTTTCGATCCAGGCGTAAGTTTGACAGACATAGTAGACGCTGTGAATGCGGTTGGTGCAACGCCGTCTGATCTAGTGGCGATTCTTGAGGGTTTAAAAGTTTCTGGTGCACTTCGGGCACAGTTAATCATAATGTAAGGCAATGGATAATGAGCGATAATTTTGTAAGCATAACTCCCACCCAGCCTGCCATTTTGCAGAAGTCATTTGAGCATAGCAAGAGCAATGATCAAGCTTCTCTCGCAGAGGTGGCGGAGCAGTTTGAGGCTATATTTGTAAATGAACTGATGAAGGCGGCAAGGTCAGCAAAATTGTTTGACGATCCCTTGGACACATCTGGCTCTGCTCCATTTTTAGAGATGATGGACCGCGAAACCTCTAAGTTAGTTTCTGAACAAAGTAGTTTGGGAATAGCTGAAGCAATAGTCGATCAATTTAGCCGAAAATAGTGGAGACAGCAGTTGGCGGGACTTATTGATATTGGCAAAAGTGCTATAAATGCACAACGTCAGGCACTTAACGTGACTGGCCAAAATATTGCGAATGTCAATACGGATGGATATCATCGGCGGGATGCCGATATGCTGGAAGTCTCGGGTGGACAAAGTTCGCTTGCATCAAAAACTGGCCAGCTTGGTCTTGGGGTCCAAATTGGTGATGTAAGGCGAGCATTTGATGCTTACTTGGTGCAAAGTGCTAATTCTGCAGAAAGTAAGTTTCAAACAGCTAATCATTTTGTTGCTTCATTGGAACGCCTTGAAGATTTTCTTTTGCCAACTGATGGTGATCTTGCTTCCCAAATGTCAGAATTCTTTTCTAAACTTTCTGATATTGCTGCTAATCCAGGTGATCTTGCTCCAAGAGCAGCAGCAATAGAACAAGCAAATGGACTAGCAAATTCATTCAATACAACGGCGCAAGTCGTCGGTGATTTGAAATCGCAATTGCGCAGTTTGGTTGATGCTGATGTGGAAAAAGTGAACCGCTTGACGGAAAGTCTTGGTCAAGTAAACGGAAGGCTGCGGTCGTCAAATATTGGCGCCGCTCCACCACTCGCACTTTTGGATGAACGGGATAGGTTGGTAAATGAAATTTCTAGCATAATCCGTGTCTCAGTAAACTATGGTCAAAGAAGCGAAGCTGATCTGAGGCTTGGGCGCTACAAGGAGGGGCCGCAGCTCGTAAGTGGTGAAGATATAACCCCCATAAATACAACGCACAGTGATATATCCGGCACTATTTTCCAATTGGGAAGTGGCATGGTTTTCAAGAGTTTGGATGATGGATCTCTCAAGGGCTTAGCAGATAGCCTTGATATTATCCAATCTACTGAGAAAAGTCTGGACCTTTTAGCGACTAGATTTGTAGACGAAGTCAACACTGTACATACCTCAGGCATAGATTTTGATGGTGAACGAGGTAAAGAAGCTTTTACCGCCAGAAAATTCGAAGTTATACAAGAAAAAGGAAATAGTTCTGAACTTGACATAACCTTGATGGAAGTTCCTGGGAAAATTGATAGCGTTTCAGACATAAAATTCACTTATGATGGACGTGTAAATTTTTGGTCTGGCACTGATAGTTTTGGTAAAATTATAGGTACTGGCCGAAGCGAAATTAAAATTGACGGAATGGTTGTCCAGGTGAACTCCAAGGCTACCCACGGAGATACCTTCCAAGTCTCCAAAATGAGTGGTGACGCTGAAAGAGTTTCGTTTTTGTTGAAAGATGGATCAGAATTTGCAGCTGGAGCCAATTTTGTTATTACCCCTGGAAGTACAAATGCTGGATCGGCAAACTTAGAAAGTCAGCTTATTACGGCCAATGAGCCAAATCTAACGAGCTTAATCGATGTAACTAATAATTCTCTATCACCGATTTCTTACACAGAGTTTTTGACAGGTGGCGCAGTAGGCTATATTCCATCGAATGTTGAAAAACTCGACTTATCGTCCTTCGGGCAAAATGCAACGACTTCTATTAATTTTTCATCAAGCGATCCGTTGAGTAGCTTTCAGCTTACGATCGGTGGAGTTACGCATACGTTTTCTTCGGTTGATCCGGAACCAAGCTTAAACCGATACTTTAGGCCGCAAGATATTGCAGAAAATTTAAACGATGGCGTGCTTAAAACGAACGGAACGCCTCCACAGACCTTGAAAGACCTTGGCTTATTTGCGTCTGGTTTCGAAGGAGGATTAAAATTTAGTGGTGCGGCGGCGTTTGGAGCCAGTACATTTACGCTAAAATCAGGCAGTACCGCAAATGCTGTTTTGACCGAGAGTGAGGTGGCATCAGGATTTAAGGTATTCACAAGGGAAGGCCGCCAGATTGCTGGAATACCATTGAGTGGAACTGATGCAACAAACCTGTTGACTGTCGAAAACGGTTTCAATCGCAATGCGGTTTATCGAGCCGATTATCTAAATGAAATAGGTGGGGCTGGCTACCGTGGTGCAGAAATTAATAATTTACTGCCCGGTGGATATTTCAAAGTAGACACAGTCGCGTCAGTGCTCACAAGTCAGAACTTAGATGAGTTAATACAACAGAACCCGGCGCTTAATAAAATTTCTGCGCAGACGCTTAATTTTACCACATCGGATAATTTGGTAAATAAAGACATCGCAATTCAAGGATCTTTATCTGTCAAAATGATCGCTGAAAAGATTAATAGCGCTCTAACGTCAGAGGGCATTTCGGCTACAGCAAAGACATTGGCATCCTTGGAGTTAGATTCTTCAGCTGCCACAAGTGGGAATGTTAGCTTTAATATAAATACTTATGATGGCGACCAAATAACGATTGCAAAAAGTTACACAAACGGTGATCTTACCACACTAGTAAAGCCTATAAACGACCAGTTTGCACGTACTGGCATCACAGCCGAAGTATCCAAAGATGGAAAAAAAATTGTACTTATTGATGCTACTGGGCAAGATATAAGCCTCGACCAGTTCTCTGGTTCTCGAATGAATGTAAATGTTCTTGATCAATCATATAATAAATTAGTATCGACGGATGTAGCCTTAACTCAGGCGACAAAAATTATGGGGACGCTTGATCTTAAGTCACCGCGTGAATTTGTTATTAAGTCAACCCTTGGACAAAGCGTGACCGCGCAGGCTGACGCTATGATTAGTGGTGGTGTGGCGCGTTCATTATCGGCTTCAGGATCTGTGGCTGACTTTAATTGGGAGCTAACTGCAGACCAGCTCGCCCCTCAGGCCAGCCCAGATGGATTACGTATTGCGTCTCCTAACGCAGAGTTCTCCCTTACTTCGTCATTAAATGGCCAAAAGTCTCCGGCTCTTTCCGTATCACTCAAAGGGCGCGATCTTAAAGAGTTCACCTCGGATAGTATTTCAAAGCAGCTTATTCAGAAAGCTAGAGACTTGGCGGCCCTTCCTTCTTTACAAGGAAGTATAATAACAGATTTACCTACTGAAAATTCTACTATGGCATTCACAGTTGGAGCGACTGAATACACCCTAAAATATAAAGATGGTGCATATTCCGTGACCGGTATTGAAAGTGATAGAATCTTAGTGACTTCGGAAAAAGTGATTGGCGGACATCAGCTAGGTATCTCAGCGCCATCTGGTGTTATGAGTGGGCAAAGTATTAAAGTGTCAAACAATACTGATGCTAAAGAGTTTGGTTTTGCCACCACTGATGCAAACTCTGATACAATTCTTAGAGGTCGAACCTTTAGCCTGACCGAGGGGGAGGCGACTGCCAATTCTATTATCGTAACGGCAGGTCTTACTAACGCAAAGAAGTATATGGTCACATCTCTCGGCACTACAACTTTTTCAAGTGCAAACTCCTCCAACAACGTCGCTCAATCAGTTGGTACGATTTTCACTTCTGACGGTGGCACGTTGACGGGCACTGGGACAATCACGAAAGTCTTGACTGGAGATGGCGGTACAAACGGGACTGGTGGCAACTCAGACTTCACAACCGCTATGAACATTCATGCGCTAAGTGACTTGAACACTTCCGATGCAACATCGGAATGGCTTATCCTTGACAATACATCAAATACGACATTGACGGTTGGAGATAAACATACACTGACATATGATGGGTCAAATTACCTTCTTAATGGTGTGACGCTAGAAGCAGGAATCAAGTTGGTTCCTGCTGGTCAAAGGTTTGAGGTCGTAGCCTCCGCTACCGCAGCGCATGTACTTAATTCAGAATTCACAATGAATTTCAATAGTTCTGGCGCTGTAGTAGACGAAAGTGGAACTGCTATCGGTACTTCCTTGGAATTAGTCCGCTCGGGTATCAGCAAGAGTTTTGATGTCAAGTTGGGGACGGACACTGCAACGGTGACTGTTAATAACGACCGAGGAATATATACATTTTCCTCGAGTGATAATGACCTTAAGTTCATCTCACCTTTCGACAGCAGTGTTATTGAAGGTTCTTCTCTAACAAGTTCGAAGTCAGGTACTAAATACAAGGTCGTCGATGCTGGAACAAGTACTACGCATTCGAAGAATGATATTTTTACGTCTGACGGTACTTCCATCGGTAACGGTGTAAAATTAGTGGCTTTGACTGGTGATAAAGTTGCAAGTCTCACTTTAGATTCCTCAGTCTACACTCCGATTATTTCGTTAGTTTCGTCTCAGACGAACGGCACAATGTCTGTCACGCCATCACTCAGTGCAGCGAGCTTAGGGCTCAAGGTCGCAGAATTTGATTTCGAAATAGGCGTAAATGGCTTTAAGACTATTTCTTCCGGCTCTAAGCCTGCAGAAGTAACCGTCGGAGTTTCAGGTCTATCGGGGCAAACTCTTTCTATCGATAAACTACCGCCAGAGGATCTAATTGTTGTTCTCGATAAAGAGGGATCACGCAGACTTGGCATGCAGTATGAAAATGCTAACTACTTCAATGGAGAAGAGCCTGAAGAAAACTACAAGGTAAAAGTCACTGATAGTTCCATTGGAAAGGTCGAGCTCTTCGATACAAAAACGGGTGATTCAATTGCAACGCGCTTTTCCAACGGTGCCGTAGACTTTGAGCTGGACAAATATCGTATAGAGCTCAAAGGATTTGCCGATCAAGGTGATGTTTTTGATATTAGTCTAAATACATCAAATTCTGGCGACTCCAGAAATATGGACGCCCTGATCGAGCTTGGGGTTAAATCGGATGGTCGCTCAAGTTTTCAGGATGACTTTCGAGCAATTGCCCTTGGTGTTGGTTCCCAGTTGGTATCTGGCCGAATGCTTGAACAGTCGGCAGAAGCGATGCGAGACGCGGCAGTCGTCGCTGAAGATGAGCTGTCAGGTGTGAACTTGGACGAAGAAGCTGGAAGGCTGTTAGAACAGCAGCAAGCATACAAGGCTGCCGCAGAAATCTTAAAGGCCGCAAGGCAAATGTTTGATACACTCTTGAATATAATGTGAGGATAGAATGTCTATTTCAACTAAGTTGTTCGCGACGCAAATGCTTGATCAGTTCAAAACGATCGAAGATCGTTTGCAAGGGTTGCAAACTCAGGTTGCCACTGGAAGCAGGATCCCTAAGTCTTCGGCACAGCCCATGGATGCGGTTGCTCTATCAGCAAGGAATGAACTGGACACACGCCTTTCTCAGTATCAAAAGAACCTATCTAAAGTGAACGACAGGCTTGGCCTGGCGGATACGACATTAGAGACCGCAATAAATGGTGCAATTCGGGTTAAAGAGCTCTTTGTGGCTTCTAACACTGACACAGTAACACAATCAGAGCGTTTGGCAGCACGGCAGGAAATTTTAGGAATTCGAGAAACACTTCTAGGTTTGGCGAATGCTACAGATAGTGCTGGGGATTCGCTTTTTGGAGGCTTCTCAACCGAAGCTGACCCTTTTCGTGAACAAATAGATGGAACAGTACTCTATCGTGGAGATGGGGGAGAACATACACTAGGCGTTTCAGAGAAGGTAAAATTACCCACAAGTTTGAATGGTGGTCGAGTTTTCATGCAAATTGGAGCCGGGGATGAAAGAAAAAGTTCATTTGACGTTTTGAACGGGCTTTCTAATGCTCTCCTCACAAGCACAGATTTCGTTCAAAAACATCAGGCGGGAGTAGCGGAGGGTCTAGATTTTAAGGTGAACGCATCCAGAGAGCCTCAAACATGGTCATTTACTTTAGAGGGTCCGAATGGCCCTGAAAAGATTTCTGCGACTGTTAACTCGGACTCTATGACCCCGCTCGTGGACGCCATCAATAGTTCTACAACTGGTTTGGCGGCGAAAGTCTCCGACACAGGCGTTATTTCATTATCTGGCCTTGGATCAACTGAATTAATTAAAATTTCTAATGTATCTATTGAAGGTTACTCATTGGCTAAGGCCAAGCCCTCGCAATATATTGAAGTCTATGATAAGGGAACGACTACTATTTCGGTAAAGATTAGTGATGAAACGCAGGGCCTTTCTTTACAAAGTGCTAACATTGAAGACCTTGTTACTCAGCTCGCTATTTCGCGCACTACTGCAGGAGCTCGGATGAAAAATGCTGAGTCTCAAGAAGCGGTGCTTACGAGTAGGTCACTTGCTGTAAAAACTGAAATTGGTAAATTAAGAGACGCTGATATAGAGGCTTTGATTACAGAACTTCAAACGTTATTGGTCACTCGAGATGCTGCGCGGCAGACTTATATGAAAGTTAATACCCAGAGCCTTTTTGATTTTCTGCGCTAAGACGTGGCTAATTTGAAAACTGGTCCACTTCTTGCAATAGTTTTGCAAGTGAGGTCTCTATGAATATAAAAATAAAAGTACTTTTAGTAACAGTTTTCCTTTTTTGGATGGCTACAATCGCCTCCCTCAGCGCTTCTGTAACTACTGTTTGTGACGATAGTATTGACAGCGTGGCGCATGCTACTTTGGTGCCTAAAAAAGTCTTATATAAAATTGCTAGGCTAGAATCTGGCCGAAGTTTTAAAGGCGAATATGTGAGTTGGCCTTGGTCATTGAATAATGCTGGGAAGGGTTATTTTTTAGATACTAAAACAGCCGCTTTAAATAAGCTTGGTAACCTCATCGCACTTGGTGAAAAAAATGTGGATGTGGGGTGTATGCAATTAAATTTACGCTGGCACGCTCGCCATTTTGACAGTCTCGAAGATATGATTTCACCTATCGAAAATGTATCTTACGCTGCTAAGTTCTTGCAAGAACTTTATAAAGAAACGGGGACGTGGGAAAAAGCTGTAAAGTTTTACCACTCTAGAAATTCGAAGTATAACAATTTGTACTATGCAAAATATCAAAAGATGCCAGTTCCAAACAGTTCGCAAAGCAGTGAAATAATCTCAGCACCCCGAGCTGAAAACTGGGCGCTCGAGTTGGCGAGCCAAACAGATGTAACGAACAATTCATTATTTTGGCTTGTTCCAAAAGGGTCTTTGATTGATTTAGGAGTTAACAAGGATGGTACGCCGGCATTTACCGATCTTCGCAACTTCAAAGTCCCACCTCTTTTTAAAATGTAAAAAATTTGGCACGAAACCTGCAAAGAATTACCTTATCTGGGAGTGAGAGTGAAATGTTAAATGTCTTAAAAACTGGCCTTGCGGCGTCTACTGCCAAAATAGGTGTTGTTACAAACAACATAGCGAACGTTGGGACAACAGCTTTTAAACGAAGTGATGCACTGTTTCAGGACCTATATCTTACTGGTGGAAATGCAAATGGTCCCACACCCGGGAGTGGCTCTAAGATACAAATTAACCGTGTTACTCATCATCCTGCTGAATTGAAAAGAACAGGCGTGACTTCTGATCTTGGAATCAATGGATGGGGAATGTTTATGTTAGGTAAGCCGGACCCATCAAAACCAGGCGCAATAGATGGTGAGGTGACCTATACACGAAATGGATCATTTCAATTAGATTCAGATGGATTCTTAACATCAAATGATGGTAATTATGTTCTATCCAAGGATTCAGAGCCTATACAGATAGACTTTTCTAAAAATGGAATTCCACTTAGCGAGTTTAATGTCAGGTCAGACGGAATTGTAATGACGGCTTACGGAATGGCATCGGCTGAACCAGGCAAACAGCTGGGGCTTGCTGCATGGGACAATCCAGCGGCCTTGGCTCAAATGGGTAATGGTCGATTTAGAGCTGCTCAATTGCAACCGTCCCCTAACATAACTGATGGTGAATTCTTCGACAAAAACGCAGGATACCTAAGAATACATACTCCAGGTGAAGCGTACACAGGTAAAGTTATGTCCAGTCATTTGGAAGTTGCAAATGTAGATTTAACAAAAGAGCTTGTGTCTCTGATACATGCACAACAGTCATTTTCGGCGACCTCAAAAGCAATTCAGACGGATAGCGACATGATAACTAGGTTCACTAAACAATAGATGAATTAGAACCTGTGCCAATATTTAACCTAAAAACTAAGGCGTGAGCTTAAAGAGGCAGAGTATGGCGAAGATAATTGGACTTTGCGACTGCACTAAAAACATTCAGCGATCACGTTTAGCGTCTGAGTTATCTATTGATTTGGACAACCTTTTTGGAAACAATAAAGCCTTAAGACGGCATAAAAGTCTTCGTTCGAGTAATCAGCCCTCGATGTCGATCGACGCCATCACATCCTCTCTGGTAGATACCCGTTACGGTCATTCTAAAAAACATAAAGAAAATCTTGCGATGCCCGTCCCAAATGTACGGACAAAGCCGGTTACAGTACATGACACAAAGCACGATAAGGTTACTGAAACACCCATTTTGGATTGGTCTTCAGTGAAGGCACTCATACTTTTGCCTTCATCCGCAATAGAATTCTTATTAACAGATAGTGATTTTGACCGGTCATTTTTAGTGGAGGCCAAAATGGCTTCATTGACAGATATACTTGTTGCTTTGGATCATCACGTAAGGAAGGTTTCATCAACCCTGCAATTTGTGGAAACAGCGATCAAGCAAATAGAAGATTGCCAAATTGGTGTAATCGTCGATTTAAAAAGTTTTGATGAAGCTCTAGATATTTGTTCGCATTTTGAAGATTTTGTGAGACTTTCAAAGAGTAAGCCTCATAGGTTTCGTGGTCATATGCCACAAACAAAAAATTCGAATGAATATAGTGCTTTAGAAATTATGGCATTGCAGAATATAGCGCTTGGTTTATTAAATTTGAAATATGAGGATAATCACCTTAGGATACTACCAGAAATGTTTGAAGGGTTTCTGCATTGAAAAATCAAGGGTACCAAGAGCAAGGAAGCGATATTAACCGCGTCGTTCTTAAGCATGAAGGACTGGTACGCAGGATTGCATTTAAAATGCACTCTCGTGTTGCAACTTTCATAGAGCTTGATGACCTTTTGCAATCTGGCCTTGAGGGGTTGGTTGATGCAGCTCAAAAGTACTCTACTGTTGAAGGCGCATCCTTTGAAAGTTATGCGAGTATCCGGATTAAAGGGTCGATGCTAGACCTTATTCGACGCTCTGGTAATTTAAACCGTTCAACGGTCCAAGCTAAGCAAATGATTGATGGTAAGAAGGCCGAATTAAGTTCGGAACTTGGGCGTAATCCAACAGATGGAGAAGTCGCAAAATCTTTGAAACTGACGATGGATGAATACTATAGTTGGACTAGACTGTTCGAGGCAAATGTTTCTGAAAGCTTGAGCCAATCGTATGACGAATACTCAATGGTATTTGCCGCTCCAAGTATTGAACCCGAAAGAATTATAGACAGCAATAGCTTACGCAGCACGCTTGTAAAAGCGCTCAAAACCCTTACCAAACAGCAAAGCCAAGTGCTCCAGCTATATTATGTAGAAGAATTAAATATTTATGAAATTGCTCAGGTTTTAGAGATTACACCGGGACGTATATCCCAGATAAAATCAGAAGCATTTAAACTTCTCAAGAAAGAATTGGTTTCTTTTGAGAGTGAATTGCACACCTGAGAAGCATTAAAATCTTTAAAATATTGTTCATCAAGTATCTTTTAAAATAGATTTTAATGAATTTCTCATATAAGTTTATCTTTTGAAGTCTGTTAGCTTTTTTGGATAGCCTTCTAAGAATAAGCTGTAAGGATCCTTGATCAAGTGAAAGATATTAAAAGTGATGTTTCCCGACCACAGAAGGTGCTTTTGGCCGGCGCAACAGGATATATAGGGAAATATGTTTGTGAGACTTTGCTAAACCGTGGCTTTGAAGTGCTGAGCCTTGGTCGCACGACCATTAATAATGAAAACGACCATAATTTTGAGCAAATCTCAATTGATCTTTGTTCCGATAAAGAAATGGTGGAGTTTTCTCAATCTGGTCGTCAAATTGATGCGGTTATTTCGTGTCTGGGAAGTCGGGCAGGGGGGCGAAAAGACGCTTGGGATGTGGAATTTGGAGCAAATCAAAATCTACTGAACCTCGCGTCTACAATTGGAGCGAAAAGCTTTGTATTACTATCTGCAATTTGCGTTCAAAAACCAAAGCTTGAGTTCCAATTTGCGAAGATTGCATTTGAAAACTCTCTGATCGCATCCGGCATTAATTATAGTATCATACGTCCAACGGCTTATTTTAAATCTCTTGCTGGTCAGATTGAAAACCTAAAGGCTGGAAAAGCATTTGTTATGTTTGGTAAGGGGGTTGAAACAGCCTGCAAGCCGATCTCGGCTCAGGATTTGTCTGATTACATATGTGATTGTGTGGAGGATCCTGAGCGGCAAAATAAAGTTTTGCCCATAGGCGGCCCTGGACCATCGATAAACCCGACAGAGCAAGGTGAGATGCTTTTTCGGTTATTAGGTAAAAAACCAAAGTTTAGCCGTGTTCCAAGCACTATGTTCCATGTTATCAGCACAATAATGGCTCCGCTGGCGCTCATATCAGAAAAAATATCCGACCTGCGCGAGTTTGTTCTTATTGGACATTACTACGCCACGGAGTCCATGCTGTTTTGGGATGCAAAAATACAGAAATATTCCTCTAACAAAACACCAGAATATGGCAGTGATACCTTAGAGAGCTTTTACCGCGAGGTTTTGAAGTCCGGTCTTGACGGTCATGAATTAGGCGATCAGAAACTGTTCTAGAGAAGTGAGTATGATGAAAGATCTTTCTTTAGCCTCTCTGCTAGATCAAAGCTGGGTAATATTAAAAACTCTCCGTTCTGCAAAACTATCCGAACGGGTAATCACCTTGGCAACTGTCGATCCCAAAGGTCAGCCTCAGGTCTGTATGGTGGTGCTGCGTTCGATAAAGCGGGACAAAAGTATGCTTGAATTTCATACTGATGCAGACTCTTTAAAATATACCAGCCTTTTAAGAGAACCAAAGGCGCAGATTTTGATATGGCGGCCTGACGTATCAGTACAATTACGCATAAGTGTGGAAATTGATGTGTACTGCGATGTCAAAAGTCAAAAACTTTGGGCCCAAGTGCCAGGGCCAAGCCAAATTTCTTATGGTAAATCACCGCCAACAGGCCATTCGATATCTGCACCCTTTGATTATGAAAATATGGCATCCATTGAGAAATTTGCAGTTGCCGAATGCACCATTCAAAAAATTGATTTTCTGTCCCTAGGACAGACACATCACCGAGCCCAGTTTTTGCGGATTGATAATTGGACTGGGCAATGGATTTCGCCGTAACCGCATTTCTTTTTTGATATTTATGTCATTTTTACTGTTGATGAATAAAACGAAAATATTTGGCAGAATTCCAAGCGTGTTGAAATAAGCTGACAATTCAGTAGCCGAAACGGTTGACAATAAACTCCCCAGATATATCGCCATAAAGTCAAAATATAAGATTGACAAAAAAGGATGCAAATTGAATATGCCATATAACTACCTACGCTTTCGTAGCCAAAAATATTTCAACTTAAACCCTCACTCCAGCCAAAAAACTGCAGAGGTTTTGTCCAAGTTCATCACTAAGATATCCTCCCTCTTGGACAAGAGCCATTGGTCGGTCGAGGTCTGAAATCGCTTCTGCTATCTTCTGAAAACCGCCTGTTGTGATTGCAAGGCCTTCAAAGGGATCATGGATAGAGGCATCAAGTCCTAAAGCAACTACAATGACGTCTGCCCCAAAGAGATTGATATGTTCTAGTGCCATTTTGAGAGCGTCCAAATATGTTGCGTCTGCAGTATGACGAGGCATAGGGATGTTGAGGTTAAAGCCACTCCCACGCCCTGATCCTCTCTCATGAGCGTTTCCCCAAAAGAAAGGATAAAACCGCGCTGTATCAGCATGCAGTGAGATTGTCAGAACGTCGTCACGGTCGTAAAAAATATTTTGGGTCCCATTCCCATGATGTACATCTATATCCAGAATCGCAACGCGCTTGCCTGTCTGTCTGATATGTTGGGCGGCAATCGCGGAGTTATTCATAAAGCAAAAGCCACCCGCCGTTTCTCCAAATGCATGATGCCCTGGGGGACGGCATAGTGCGTATCCACTTTGTGCGCCTGACAAAACATGTTCGGCTAGGCCCAGCGCGGATTGTGCTGACCAATAGGCCGCATCCCATGTATGTTCGCCAATTGGGCAGGCCGTATCCGCCTGATGAAAACCGGACTGTCCAGTGGTGGATTTTGGATAACTGTCAGTTCTGTTGAGTGGGTGGATATTGGGAATAACTTCTGCACCCGCGTCTTGCATATACTGCCAACGGTGATAGATACTCCGCAAAAATGTCAAATACCGCGGTGAGTGGATGGCCGATATAGGCCCAACTCCAAAATCCTTTGGTTTTTGAAAGATGCATCCTGCGTCCAACGCACCTTTATGCAAGATATTAATTCTTTGGGGCTTTTCTGGATTTTCTGAGATCACGCCGTGCGCCATAAAGTGTTTTGGATCATGTAACCACTGCCGGTCATCAAAAAATGCGTACAAGCTTTTCTCCTACTTACAAATTAGATAGGGCGATTATTCATTTTTGTCATTCAAAATCGAGTAATATACAAACAAAAACAACGTTTCTATGTGAAAATTGTAAAGCTACTGTTTCATCACAAAAATTGGTGTTTATTCGGGTATTGGGTAAGATAAGGATAATTTTTCTTAATTTTCAAGCAAACGGTCACAAACCGTTGCCCCTGCCCCTTACTTATGGCAAAACTAGTCAGTCCAAGAATGTTAGCTGAGAGAATCTATGAGCGACTTTGCAACCCGGAGAGAAGTGATGGTAGACACCCAAGTGCGGCCGTCAGACGTCACTAAATTTCCCATCATCGACGCTATGCTTTCGGTACTCCGGGAAAATTTTGTTCCGCGCGATAAACGTGAAGTTGCCTATATTGGAGAGAATGTTGTTTTAGGTAATGGCCGTGTTGTCCTTGAACCAAGGACTTTGGCTAAAACTTTGGATAGTCTGAATATTTCGAAAGATGAGCTGATACTTGATATCGGATCTGGGCTTGGTTACTCTTCTGCGGTAATATCTTTGTTGGCAGAGGCCGTGGTTGCGCTAGAAGATGACGCCGATTGGGTCAGGGAGTCCGAAGAAGCGTTTCAAGAATTTGGTGCCGATAATATATTAGTGGAGTGTGGACCGCTTCATGAAGGAGCCCCCAAACATGGACCTTACGATGTCATATGTATTCAGGGAGCTGTAGAACAAATACCCCAACAGATCATCAGTCAGTTGAAAGATGGCGGCCGCCTGGCGTGTATATTTTCTAATGGAGCGTTGGGGAGTGCAAAGATTGGCTACAAATTAAATGGTAGTATGGATTGGCGTTTTGCGTTTAATGCTGGAGCGCCGCTTTTAGGCGGATTTGAAAAACCACATGATTTTGAATTCTAAAGACAGACTTACAGAATTTATAGGGTAAAATGTATACTTTTGTATGTTTAAAAAGAGGAAATAAAAGTGCGAAAAACTGAAAATGACAGATTGGTCTTAATGACGATTGTAAGTGCTGTTTTATCGTTTGCCCCGCTTTCCGCTTCGGCGGATACTCTTCGTCAAACAATGATAAACGCTTATAATAACAGTGGGCTCTTGCAGCAAAATAGGGCGTTATTGCGGGCTGCTGATGAAGATGTAGCAGTCGCAGCGGCTTCATTGCGCAGTGTCTTAAGTTGGTCAGCGGAAGCAAAAAGCACTGGGGCCGTTTCTAGGACAACTTCTAACCTTGGGACGCTTAAATCAGATACGACGACAAACGTCGCTAATTTGGGAATAACTGCAAGTATCACGCTTTTTGATGGTGGTCAGAACCAATTTGCTCTTTCAGCGGCTAAAGAGGCCGTTCTATCAACGCGTCAGTCTTTACTTAATGTTGAACAAAGAGTCCTGTTCTCCTCTGTAGAAGCGTACATGAACGTGCGTCGCGCAGGTAAAACCGTCACACTACGGGAGAACAACCTACGTGTTATTCAAGAAGAGTTGAGAGCTGCCAAAGACAGGTTTGACGTTGGTGAAGTAACGAAAACAGATGTGGCTTTGGCCGAGGCGCGTTTGGCAGCTTCTATAAGCGCACTCGCTGCTGCAAAAGGCAGTCTTGCACAACAAAGAGAAATTTTTAAACAGGCCGTTGGTAAAGCTGCTGGGACAATTACAACGCCCAGATCGCTTCCAAAACTGCCTAAATCTGCCAAAGCTGTGAAAGTGGCTGCGGTTCGTAACCATCCTGAAATAATCGCAATTCAGCATGATATCAAGCAGGCTGAATATAACGTTCAGCGAGCCTCTGGCACGTTACAGCCCACAGTGGGGCTGTCTAGTACGCTAGGCTATACTGAAATGGAAGGGGATGATTATCGTCAATCAGGTAGTATTTCGTTATCGGCATCCTCGACAATCTACTCAGGGGGCAGAATTCCAGCTCTTATCCGAAAGGCCATGGCACAGCGGGATGCACAGCGCTCAGGTCTGCATTTGACCAGACTAAGGCTTGAACAACAGGCTGGTAGTGCATTTGCACTTTTGCAAATGGCTCAAGCCGGACGTAAAGCCAGCGAAGAACAAATCCGCGCCTCACGCGTTGCTTTTGAAGGAATTAGAGAAGAAGCGACAGTTGGGTCACGCACGACGCTTGATGTGCTTAATGCGGAACAAGAACTTTTGGATGCGCAGGCTGGTCTTATCTCGTCTGAGACGGATGAATATATTGCCGCCTATAGAGTGTTAGCGCAGATGGGTGAGCTAACTGTAGATGCTTTAAATCTTCCAGTCCAAAAATACGATCCGATAGAATATTACAATCTTGTGAAGACAGCACCTTCAGTTCTTAGCCAACGTGGTTCGAAACTGGATCGGATATTAGAGGCTTTATCTAAATAAGAGCTCAGTGGGGTTTAAAAAAAGTGATTTAAAGGTATAATTGCCCTTGATAAGAAGGTGAATGATATGAACGAACCATTGGGCAAGACCGAATTATCTGATGTCCTGACATCGCTCAAGAAATTAGTTGCAGATGATCCTGAGGCAGAAGCTTCTCGGAAAGAAGAGCAGCATGGTTTCAAAAAAAAATTGTTTCTAGGCCCAGCCCTGCGTGTTGCAGATGACCAAAAGATCCCGCGAGAAGAATCTGGTGGGGCACAAAGCCTGCAGGACAAAATCCTAAGACTTGAAGAATTAATATCCCATGCAGAAGGCTTACGAGATCCAGATAACGCGGGTAAGGACGAATATGCAGGTCGGTCTGTATCTGGTTTACCTTGGAAGAAACTCGTTGATACAGCAGCAAGTGATCTTGACTTACCGATGGATTTGAATGAGATTTACGATGAAGGCGCCATCTCGGGTCCAGAACCAGAAGTACTTGCGGAAAATGACCTTGCGCCCGACCCTGAAACAGATGCGCGAGACGATTATACAAATAATCCAGAGGCAAACGTTGAAGAGCCTATGCTATCACTCAACCTGGAAATGCTCAAACAAGTTGTTTCTGAGGTCCTTCATGAAGATCTGCGTGGGCCTACGGGGGAAAAAATAACATCCAATATCAGAAGGTTAGTACGTGAAGAGATAGAGGTCATTCTTAAAAGCTCTAACAGTGAATAAGCACCAACTGTTGCCTGCGCTTTTTAACAAAATTATACGACCTGTTAGCAATAGCTCAGGCTGCCTCAGCTTGTTGTTGCGCAGAGCGACGTTCACATTCTTCGCGCGAAAGCGCAACCGAAGTACGAACGCCTTTTGACACAAATGTCATTAGACCTTCTACAACGCGCTCGTTTGGATCAATCCCTGCGCAGGATAGGACTTCTCGTCCATCTCTCGAACGCGCCCATCTAGCAATTTGCTCTGGCCCGTTACCGTATTTTTTATCATCAGCTATAGCGTCATCCAAAGCGGCGAGTACAACGGCTGCGAAAAGTTTGCGCGATCGATTGCCCTGCTCAGAATTAAAAGCTGTTGCATCAACGAAATCCTTCATCTCGTCGTCCTTTTTTGTTCTTAATTTTCTAGGCGTGATCGACCTTATGGCCTAAAAAAGTTGATTCGGATAGCGAATTTTTGCATATCTGATATGCATTTTTTGCAATACTGATTTTCAAGGCTCCCTTATTGTTGCTAAGGTTGCCAAATCTTCCTAGTAGCGATATGTGAACGACCAATTACAAACTAAGTTTTGCATCGCAGGTTTTAAAATGCCAAAAATAAATGGTAATGAAATTCGTCCTGGAAATGTGCTCGCGCATGAAAGTGGCCTTTGGGCTGCCGTCAAAGTAGACCATGTCAAACCCGGCAAAGGTGGAGCATTCGCACAAGTCGAAATGAAAAACCTTAGAACAAGTTCAAAACTTAATCAGCGCTTTCGAAGTGCTGACAAAGTAGAACGTGTGCGTCTTGAGCAGAAAGACCAGCAGTTTTTATATGAAGACAATGGTATGTTAATTTTTATGGATACTGAAACTTTTGAACAAGTGCAGGTTTCAGCCGATCTTTTGGGTGAACGCAGGCCATTCTTACAAGATGGCATGACACTTGTCGTCGAGTTTTATGAGGAAGAGGCTTTGAATGCGACATTGCCCCAGAAAGTTACCTGTCAAGTTGTAGAGACCGAGCCTGTTGTAAAAGGTCAGACTGCTGCCAAAAGCTTTAAACCCGCGATTTTGCAAAATGGTGTAAAAGTCATGGTCCCGCCTTTTATCTCTCAAGATGAACAAATCGTAATAAATACTGATACAATGGAATACTCAGAGCGATCATGACAGGCCTACTTTTCTCAAAGTCATCTCGTGAAGGTAATTATCTCAGTATTGACTTCTGTTACTTCGGCATTCCCCGCAAACATCTCATTACTAATGCGGTCGTATTTTAAGTAGACGATCGCATGGCATCCGGACTGCGAGCATATGAAGCCTATATTCTTGTCATTTGACATGATAGGCGTGTGCGGTGGGAGGGGACTTGATAATTTGGCAAGAGCCAGCCCTTTTCTAAGCTGGGTTTTGTGCTTCATGCGCGCAGTAATCTCCTGCCCAATGTAACAGCCTTTGCGGAAATCAACTCCGTTGAGGCGTTCAAATCCCATTTCAAGAATATAACTATCTTTTAAAATCTCGATTGTAGCCTCAGGGATACAAAGTTTCACGCGAAGCTCTGTCCAGTCTATCTGTGGTGCATCAATTTGAGGACCGTAAAACCTCCAGCCTAAGTCTGGATGGCGCGGGTCCGCCAAAGCGCCCTCTGGTGGCGCGTCTAGTCCGCGTGTCATGCATAGGTTGGTTTCCTCGATTATGACGTCTTTCCGCAGTTTATATAGACTAAGTCGACCAGAAAGCTCCTCTGCAAGCGTCGCGGCCACATCAAGAAAAAGTGCATCGCTACGGCTGAACAAAAAGAAGTCAAAAAGAAATTTGCCTTGCGGACCTAGTAGGGCTGAATAGACCAATCCACCGTCTGTTTTAAATACATCATTGGTTATCAAGCTTTGCATAAACTCTTTGTTATCTTTGCCACCGATCTTAAAGATGGCGCGAACGGCCTCATCAACTTCCATTTGAAGTTCCTTTTATCTTTCGTTCCAGTTATACTGAAATTTTCTCAGGGATAAAGAAAATGCGTGCGCCAGTTTCAGTTATAATTCCGACGTTTAATTCTCAAAGCTGTCTCCCAAAGCTATTGGCCAGTTTGTTCGAGGGACTCGATGCGGGATTGATCCGCGAAGTTATCGTTTCCGATGGTGGATCTTATGATCAGACATGCAAAATTGCGTCTGAAGCCGGGTGTCATATCGTTCAAGGCAAGTGTGGCAGGGGGGGGCAAATTTGTGAAGGCCTCATTGAAACTGGAGGAGATTGGTTTTTGATACTGCATGCAGATTCTGAGCTTTTACATGGATGGAGTGACGGGTTCGGCAAATATCTTTCAGATAACTCCATCGCTTGGTATTTCAGGCTACGATTTTCCAGTCCAGCGTTGATGGCCCGTGTTACGGGTACTTGGGCAAACGTTCGATCATCCTATTTTGGGGCGCCTTATGGGGATCAAGGGCTCTTAATTTCAAATGAGCTTTTGAATTCAGTGAATGGCTATTCTCGCATTGCGTTGATGGAGGACCTTGAGATGGCACGCCGGCTTAAGGGTAGCTTAGCAATGCTTCCGCTCACTTTACTGACTGACGCTGAACGCTACGAAAAAAAGGGATGGGTAATTCAGGGGGCACAGAACATTTGGCGTGTGGTGCGCTACATGTTTGGAACCTCGCCAGACACTTTGGCCAAGGGCTATCAAGATCGCAAACTATGATTATTTTTGCATTATGTATCAATATCTTACAGCAATATTTTGCTTCTTAAACTTGTGACATAACCCCTTGATTAAGAGAAACTACCCTATCCATACGCTTTGCTATATTAGGGTTATGCGTGGCAATTAGCGCCGAAAGGCCTGTATCGCGCACAATAGCCAGCAAATTGTCAAAAACTTGGTGTGATGTTGCTTGATCAAGATTTCCAGTTGGTTCGTCTGCGAGTAACAAGCTAGGGCTGTTGGCCAAGGCCCTACAAAAAGCAACCCTTTGTTGCTCGCCTCCCGAAAGCTCGGCCGGACGGTGATTTGCACGCTCTGCCAGTCCGACCTTTGACAACAGCATGGCAGCCCGCTCATATGCTTCGGTCCGGCTTGCACCATCTACCATTTGTGGCAAAGCAACATTCTCTGCAGCTGTGAATTCAGGAAGTAAATGGTGAAACTGATAAATAAAACCAATATCGCGACGTCTGATTGTCGTGCGTCTTTCATCGTTTTTTAGATTGAGAATTTCACCATGTAGCAGGATATCTCCGTCATCTGGCGCGTCTAGTAAGCCTGCGATATGCAACAATGTAGATTTTCCCGCCCCTGATGGCGCGACCAAAGCCACAACTTCTCCAGCCTTCAATGTTAGATTTGCTTTTGCAAGCACATCGACCTGATTGACTAGGCCCTGATTATAGGTTTTCCTTAGATCACGCAGTTCAAATATGACGTCACTCATACCGCAGCGCCTCAACAGGATTAAGCCGGGCAGCGCGTCGCGCTGGAAAAAACGTGACCCCAAAACTTAGACCCAGAGATAGGGAAATCGCAAAGAACACGTCATCAAAACGGAGCTTGGCTGGAATAGAATAAATACCCCTGATCGAAGGATCCCAAACATCTCCCCCTGAAAGAACATTGACCAAGGCAAAAATGGGATCGACATAAATCGCAAACAAGCACCCAAAAAAAGTGCCCGCAGCAGTTCCGATAAGCCCTGTGAAGGCGCCACAGATAAAGAATATGCGCATGACTGATCCCTCGCTAAGACCCATAGTCCTAAGTATGCCAATATCGCGGCCTTTGTTTTTGACCAACATGACCAACCCCGACACGATATTCATAGTTGCAATCATAACTAGAATACCCATGATGATGAGCATCACATTGTCTTCGATTTCTAGTGCACGCAGGAAGTTTCCAGAGGCGTCTCGCCAGCTCCAAAGCTGGGCTCGCGTTCCGGCCGCGTAAAAAATAGCCTCACTGAGCTGGTTGATATGCTCTGGCTGTTCGACCATCACTTCAATTTCATCGGCGGCTTTTGGGCTATTGAAATAATTCTGGGCTTCGCTGAACGGCATGTATACCCGTGTTAGGTCAATATCATAGCGCCCTGCAGTGAAAATATATACAATTTCATATGATTTCACCCGTGGGCTTGTTCCAAATGCGGTCTTTAATCCGTCTGGCGAAACCAATTTGACCTTATCCCCAATCGTCGCATTCAAGGATCTGGCAACACCTGATCCAATTGCTATGCCCTTTTTGAAATCAGATATATTGCCAATTGATTTCTCTGGCATGGCAATGCGTGGCAGTGTCAGCAGATTGTCTTGCGAGATTCCAAACACCTGTATGCCAGTGCGTTTACCGCTGTAGCTTGCCATGACTTGGCTCTTTATCAACGGTGCGGCTCGTGTAACGCCGGCAACTTTGCTAATGGACTCTGCCATTTCCTTGTAATTATAGATTTTACTGTCCAGCTTTCCAAAATCATCTGTTATAGGAATTTGGTACACTGTGACATGGGCGTTTGCGCCCAATATTGTATCTACGAACTCAGCCCGAAAGCCCGTTCTGACGGCAAGTGTGGCAATAAGTGCAAAAACTGCGAGTGTTATTCCAATAAGACTGATCCAAGTCATTACAGAGACCCCGCCATCTGATCGACGTGCGCGTAGATAGCGCCAAGCTATCATCCATTCAAATGCTGCAAAGGGTGGGCTGCGTCGTAACAAGATGTCTCCTTTTCAGATCTTTGAATCCTGTGACTGATCCGTGCTGAGGTCAAGATGAAAAGTATCTTAAAAGCCATTATCCATCAGCATTCTCAATCACTTCCAACAGCCTTATGAATAAATGTAAACCTAAGCTAAACCTAAATCTATTTTGCTTGGACTAAAACTTCTCATTTTATCAATTATGTTTCGGAAACCTGCTTGCTAAATTTTGGAAATTACCTTTAGATTCCCTTTATGAGAAATCCAAGATTTACAGACCTGCTAAGTAAGTTGCCGGCCACTGTTCCGTTTGTAGGGCCCGAAACTCAAGAACGCACGAGGGGTGCTGTGTTTGACGCGCGTCTCGGCGCAAATGAATGCGTTTTTGGACCATCTCCAAAAGCCATAGCGGCTATGCAGGCTGTGTCGGGCGAGATTTGGAAATACGCCGATCCGACAAGCTTTGAGTTACGCACAGCCCTTGCAGATCATCTCGACGTTGACATTTGCAATATTGTCGTCGGGGAAGGTATCGATGGGTTACTGGGATATACGGCAAGAATAGTGGTCCAAGAGGGTGATAATATCATCACCTCTGACGGGGCTTATCCGACGTTTAATTATCACGTGATTGGCTATGGTGGTATCTTACATAAAGTGCCCTATAAAAACGATCACGAAGATTTGGATGGGCTTTTACAAGCTGTTATTAACACAGATGCTAAACTAGTTTACTTTGCAAACCCTGACAACCCGATGGGCACTGTACATTCTTCCGAGGCTGTGCAGAATTTTATTGACCGTCTTCCCGGCAATTGTCTGTTGGCCTTAGACGAAGCGTATATCGAATTCGCCCCCGTTGGTATATCGCCGCGTATTGACGTGGAGCAATCAAACGTTCTTCGGTTCCGCACCTTTTCCAAAGGCTACGGCATGGCAGGAGCGCGGGTTGGCTATGCCATTGGCTCTCAAGATGTTATTTTGCAATTTGAGAAAATAAGAAATCATTTTGGTATGAACTTAGCAGCGCAGGTTGGCGCGCTTGCAGCTCTTCACGATCAGAATTGGATTGAGCATATCCGTCATCAGGTTGAGAATGCACGGGATCAAATTAGTCAAATAGCGCAGGATAACGGCCTGAGTATTATTCCCTCAGCCACCAATTTTGTTGCGATTGATTGCGGGCAAGATAGCGCGTTTGCGAAATTGGTATTGTTATATTTGGTGGAGCATGGAATATTTGTGCGTATGCCTTTTGTGACGCCACAAGACCGCTGTATACGTGTGAGTGTCGGCCTTGAAAAAGACCTCCGTCTCCTTGCGGATCTATTGCCGAGAGCCCTATCAGAGGCCCGTTCAGCTAGCTAATGCTATTTGCCTGGCTGCCGCTTCACAGGCTCCAGGCCCGTGAGGAATGTCCAAAGCGCATAATCCCGCCTCGACTGTGCCAATCAATGCCATGATCATTTGAGCGTTCACATGCCCCATATGGCCAAAGCGGAAAAACCCGTCTCCTTTTGGATCTTCAGGTGATGCCATGCCAAGTCCAATACCCAAGGTAAGGCCGGCTTTTTGCTCCAACCAGCGACGTAAATTCAATCCATGTGGCGCACCGATAGATAGGGCAGTCACCGCCCGGCTTCTGTGGTTTTCATCTTGAATATTCAAGCGCATTTTCCCATTTCCAGAGCCCCAACATTCAACGGCTCCCCATATAGCGCGGGCAAGTGCTTCATGACGCACAAAAACCCTATCCAAACCTTCTTTGCGTATCATGTCTAAGGCCACCCGCAGACCGTATATATGGTGCGTTGGTGCCGTTCCACAGAAGTATTCGTAATAAAATTCTGGCGCAATCCGTGGCGCCCAGTTCCAGTATGAACTGATTCTAGACAAAGAGGTTTGTGCTATTTTTGCACGCTCATTAAAATAGACGAAGGATAGGCCGGGTGGAACCATCAGGCCTTTTTGAGAACCGGCAACCATGATGTCAACTCCCCAGTTATCCATTTCAAATGTGTCGCAGGCCAGAGAGGCAATGCAGTCCGCTGCTAAAAGTGCTGGATGATTACAAGCATCGATAGCTAACCTGACGGTATGCATATCATTTCTGACGGAAGAAGATGTGTCGACGTGCGTAACCAAAACAGCTTTTATCTTTTTATCAACATCCGCTCTAAGAACTTTTTCCATAACGTTTGCATCGATGGGAGAGTGGGCGCCAAACTCAATAATCTGTGTTTTTATCCCCATATTTTCGGCCATTTCCGCCCAACCATGGCCAAAGCGCCCGGTTGCAGCGACCAGGATCGTGTCTCCAGCTTCGGCCATATTGGCAAGGGCTGCTTCCCATGCGCCGTGTCCGTTTGCGATGTAAATAGCAACGTTACCATTTGTTTGTGCTACATATTTCAAATCTGGGATGAGCGAATCTGTGATCTTTATCAATTCGCCTTCATATATATTTGGAGAGGGTCGGTGCATTGCCTGCAAGACCTGATCTGGGATTACTGAGGGACCAGGGATGGCGAGATAAGATCGACCGTTTGATAATGACATTCTTTAAACCCTTTTTGTTGAAGTGAATCTATTCCATTTCTCTGGAAGGTCAATTGTTTGCACACTATTGCCATGACTATTTGGAATGATTAAACGATAGCTCAATGTTGCAAATTTTGAAAAAAACTTATGATAAATTGGATGCCTGGGATAGTAAGCTTCGGCGCGCTTTTGGCAAAGACATTGAAACTACATCTGGTCGCTTTTGGGCAAGGGTGCATTATCACCTGTTTGATCATGCTTTCTTAAGAGTCTTTTGGACAAATTATGCCGAAATTGCGCCGGGTGTGTTTCGTTCAAACCAACCGACAGAAGCGCGGTTTAAAAGATATCATGCGCGCGGTCTTAAGTCGGTTGTGAATTTGCGTGGTGCAGATGTTTACGCTCATTACAAATATGAAGAACGCATTTGTCTTCAGCTTGGGATAAGCCTTACAAATCGTAAATTAACTGCTAGAAATGCGCCTCAGGTGGCGGATATAAACGAAGTAATCGATATACTGGCGCGCGTGCCCAAACCGGTGTTGTTCCATTGTAAATCTGGTGCGGACCGGGCTGGTCTCGTCTCTGCAATTTATTTGATGGAGTTCGAAGGCAAGACCGTGCAAGAGGCTCAAAAACAGCTGAACATTCGCTTTTTTCACCTTGATTTTACAGCAACGGGCGTCCTTGATTACATGCTTTGGGTCTTCCAAGAGCGTTGCAATATAAGTGTGATAGGATTCAAAAAATGGATGAATACAGAATATGATCCCGCGATAATTCAATCTTGCTTTAACCAGCGACTCCCGCTGCAAAAAACCCTCGACTTGCTGGCAAAGAGAGACCAGCCTGAAATTAGCAAAGATTAGAATAAGAGTGAGTAATCAGATGGTGCAAATTACGATAAGTGAAATAGGTAAAACATCAAAAATCGCTTTGATTAAACATGGAGCGCGCGATTGGATAGCATCGCATGTCGCGGATGCTGTGGCCAAGGCTGAAAGCGTTGGTAACCGTATTTGTGGCCTTTACTATTTGGAAAGTTACTGTCAGCAACTTCAATCGGGGCGCGTCAACGGTACGGTGGACCCGGTAGTTTCAAACCCTAAAGGAGGCTCCGTTCATGTGGATGCTGGAATGGGGTTTGCCCAACCTGCATTTGCCCGTGGTTTACCTATCGCTGTGGACCTTGCTCGGGAATTAGGGGTCGCAACGCTGGCAATTGGGCACGCCCATACCTGCACGTCGCTTGGGTATTTCACCGAACAGATTGCGCGGGCTGGAATGATTGGTTTGGGTTTAACAAACGCCTCGCCTATTGTTGCACCTCCCGGTGGCAAGACTCGTGTGATTGGGACAAATCCGATTGCGTTTTCTGTACCGGACGGAGAGGGCGGTATTGCGATGCAATTTGATCAGTCTACCACAACAGTGGCGTTGGGCAAAATTACCATGGCTAAGACTGTGGGTGAAAGTATTCCACAAGGCTGGGCTGTTGACAAAGATGGCAACCCTACCACTGACCCTGAGGCTGCTCTGGCTGGCTCGTTGGTATCCATGGGGGGATACAAAGGCTGGGGCTTTGGCCTTATGGCAGAGTTACTTGCAGCAGGTATGGCAGGTGGGGTCGTGTCACGCGAGGTAAAGCCGCTCAAAGCACCGGAGGGCGCCCCGCATGATTTGGGTCAATACTATATCTTGCTTGACCCAGCTTCTGGTCAGGCATTTTATGACCGCTTAGCCCAAGTTGCAGCAGGCGTGGCATTGGATGAAGGGTCACGGATGCCAGGCCAGGGTAAACAGCCTGCTGAGATTGTCGATATTCCAGATCAGGTCTGGGAGCTTGTGACGCGCTTGGCGAGCTAAGTTTACGCTTCAAAAGACGCTGGGTGCTCTATGCGTTTGAATTTAATAAAGGTATAAAGTCATTGAAAAAGATGTTGAATTTAAAAATAGTAAGCGCAGTGTCCATTTGTGTAACATCCAAATTAAATTGTGGTGGATGCAGTTTTTAGCGAACTGTTCTTGGGTCAGTATTCTTTATTACTAGAAAAGTTTACAAGAAAAGATTTAGGCTTTGGTCGATTTGGGGTGGTTTTTGCGTTTTCCAAGTTGAATTATCTTTTAAGCAATTAAAAGTTTGGAGTGAGAAATGGACCAATCGGGTAAGTATTATAGAGTTGTGAGTCATCATCAGAAAAATGTCTTTGAGGAGATGGTGAGTGATCTAATTGAAAAGGGTTGGCGTCCTATGGGTGGGGTGGAAATTACAAAAGATCATAAGCATGGCTTTGAATATCTCCATCAGTCTATGGCAATTATTAAGGACCAGTAAGGTAGCTTGCAAGAGGCAGATCAGCCTAATACAACTCCCTCTAAGGGAAACCTTCATACGTCTATTATTTTAATTTCTAAATGAATAACATCACTAATATAGGACAAAAGAGATGAAAAGTTTAAAGGAAAAGTGGGCAGCCTCATACGGTGAGGGAACTCAATTTGATCTGGATTATGGCAAATTAATAATTCTTGGACTATGTATCTACATAGCCATAAAGGTATCTTAATAGAACGCAAAAAAGCCTCCTCAGATTTAACTGAGGAGGCTAAGGAATGGTGTCGAAAAAAAGGGTAGGTACTAAAACGAAATGCGTTAGGTAACTTGCAAGAAGCAGACCGTTTCTGATCACCTTTATGGTTAAGTCTTGAAAAGTTCAAAAACTGAGAACAAACTTAAAAAGTTTTCGCTTGATCAAAATAATTTAAGTAGATCGATTTACCACAAGGTGCAAGTTCGTGTTTTTAGTCCTAAGACCTCAAATACAATTATCCTGCTGAGCCTTTCCCTGCTTGTCTATTATTAAAAAAATATTATTTGGAGCAATCAAAAAAAAATTAATAATGAACAGGAAAGGAAGCCAATCGTGAAGGATTTTTTGATTATATCAAGAACCGTAGTTAAGTCGCTAGCTTGCTGAGGCAGTAGAAAACTGTGAGCTAAATACGGCAATGCCTGTGACAATTAGTGTTGAGGATTAGAGAGCCTTATGTGTCATCCCCAATATCACATCAATTCGTTTCCCGTTCATCCGAATAAGCAATGGATTTGTATCAATATCAAATTCTGTTGGGGTTCATTAGCAGCCAATTAGTCGGTCAGATGTATTGCTGTTTTGTTTGCATAGCTAAACTTGAGGTCTACCATATTGAAGGTTCGCGTTTCTTTCCGTTGCTGAAGGCTTTGAAAGCTAGCGTTAAAAATCCTCTTCGATGGGTTTGGTGAAAGCTCTTTAAATTAGAAGGCCAAATCATCGTCGCGAAAAAAGTCATGTAATCCTTTTCTGGAAGGCTCCATATACACTTCTTATTGGCATTGCTCTTAAAAGATCGCCTCTTATCAGTCATGTTCGTAGCTGGCCATGCATTCATTGAAGACCGCTTCTGCCCATCTCAAGTAGTTTTGTCTGATAGAGCCAAGAAACTAACATACAATTATTTTGTGACTTCACTTTGTCTTCAATCGAGTGTTAGGCCGACCATTTGGACCGATTTGTATGCATAGTTTAACTGAATTTATCCTATATTTGATTTAAGCAGCACCTCGCAAAAATCAAAAAAAATAAACTGATAAATTTGTAAATTAGGACAAAGTATAACAAACTTCTTTGTTATTAACCGACAAACACGTGTACGCGTTGGGCAGCATTGTTGGCAAACCCAGCCTGATCCCAAGGCGGATCAAGTGGTTGGATATTGCCATTCACATCGCTAGCACGACATCTCAAAATATATTCCCCCGGTTCAGCCTGCCACGAGAATGTCCACTTTTGCCACGCATAGCGATCTTTCTTTTCAAAGAGTTTGGCATTTCTCCATTCATCGGCAACCGCAACTTCGACTTTAACAATTGGACTGCCGTCGCCTGACCATGCCCGTCCGACCAGATCAACTTTACCTGCTGATACAAAACGTTTGCGCGTCGACCAATCGGGAACGCCAGGCGGAACCATAAGGGATTTAACACGTATAGTTTGTATGGGGATGCCTGGATCGTCTTTATGCGCTTTGAAACGATATGTCTTAACCTGTTGATACCCATTATATGGCTCAGTCAATGCTTTTATATCGGTGAGCCACTTAACGTTTCCCATGCCATACCAACCAGGAACAATAATCCGTAAAGGAGAGCCATGTTGAGGGAGCAGAGGTGAGCCGTTCATCGCATAGACCAGTAAAACATCCAGTTCTTTTATTTGATTAAGTGTTAGACTGCGCCCAAAGAAGTGAGATTTGCCCATGTCGTAACCGTAGTCTGCGCCCATGAACGATATTTCGACAACACCATCTTTGGGGCAAGCCTTTTCAATTAAGGGTGCAAGTTTCGTTCCCGTCCATTCGGATGTGCCAACGGCTTCATACATCCAAGGCATAGAATGGGATCGTGGTGAAACACCAGCGCGTCCATTGCCAGCACACTCCATGGTTATGGGCATTGTTACTGCAGGTAAAGTCATAATTTCTGCCATCAATAACTCAAATGGCGCTTCAAATGAACCTGAAAACCGTAATATATGTACCTTAGGATCCAACAATGGAACATCAAAGTGATTGAGCAGATAATGACATCCGGTAGGGGTGATATCTAAGGCTAAAGTTTCCAACAAATTCCCACTATTTCGATTTGCCAGGCCAATTTCTTCTTGGCTATAAATGCCGTCCACTGTTGTTGGCTTGTCAGAATAAATCTGAAATGGATTTCCACTCATTGTTAAATACCTATTCTTCGAAAACTGCTCCTCGCAACATAGCTAAATAAAAAAGAGCAGCAAACATTTTTGTCTTGAGAATATAAAACCTAAAGGTGGCTGCAGTTTCGGTCTCCCAATGAATTTAAGGGTCTCATAGTCCCATTAGCTAAGGCATTAGATTGACAGCATACTAATTTTCAAAACTACCTTCACTGATGACGGTCTGAAATTACCTCACTGGCTTGATACCGCACCATCGGTCATGTTGATCCTCTGCGGCCTAAAAGCCAAATAAAAAATATACCACCTATAAGCCCAGTGACAATTCCAATTGGCATGTCTTCTGGAGCCATTAAAGTGCGTGCAAGTATGTCTGCCCAGAGCAGAAATATTGCCCCTATTAGAGCTGACGCCAATAGAACGCGGGTATAATCACCACCTACTATCATACGAGCAATATGCGGAACCATAAGGCCAACGAAACCAATAATCCCAGAAAACGCCACCATAACACCTGTAATCAGCGCTCCATTTACAAATACAGCAAGGCGAAACCTAGCTACAGATATTCCCAAGGTAGCGGCCGTCTCATCTCCCACAGTCATAGCATTAAGTAATCGTGCTCGAGCTACAAGCCAAATACCGCATAAAAGTAAGATTGTTAACGGATATAGAAGCTGACTCCATTGGGCCAAACCAAGACCACCTAACATCCAGAAGACAACTGTATGCGAAGCGCGAGGATCCCCAAGAAAAATGAGTACATTGGCACCTGCCATCACAATAAAAGATACCGCTACACCAGCTAAAACAAGGCGATCTGCACTAGTGGCATCAGCAAACCGCGAAACGCCAAGTACAATTATTGTCGAAAGCAAAGCACCAGCAAAAGCAAACAGTGGCACCGTAAGGAGCCCAAAAAACATACCTGTGTGCAGAAGTGCTAGAATTGCTCCAAAAGCCCCTCCCGAAGATATTCCAAGAAGGTGAGGATCAGCCAGCATGTTACGCGTCACTGCCTGCAAGCTGGCCCCGACAATAGCCAGTCCAGCACCCACCATCATTGCCAACAGGGCACGGGGAAAGCGGATTTCCCAGACTATGGCTTCTCGACCATTTGTCCAAGTTTGCTCAATAAGTCCGGGCCAAACTTTATTTGAAAGAATGGCCCAAACAGTGCTGGTTGATACAGGTACGGTTCCTACGGATACTGCAAAAGAGAGCGAGACCAACAGTATCACCAATCCACCAATGCTTAAGAGCAATCTAGTGTTCAAAACATTATTCTTAAAGATAAATCAAAACAAATGTGTGACATAGCAGAGCTACTTACCCCAAAACGCATCTGCCAAATTTTTGACGGCTTGAATGTTTCTAGGTCCAGGCGTGGCTTCAACGTACTCAAGAGTTGCGAAACGATCATTTTTGACTGCTGCAAGATTGGAAAAAGCGGGATTGGACATCATATAATTTCGCTTCTGCTCTGCAGTCACATCGCTATAGTTGACGATTACTATAACGTGCGGATCTCGTTCTACAACTTCCTCCCAAGTAACCGTTCCCCAGCTTTTCTCAAAATCATCCATTATGTTGTGACCTCCCGCCGCTTCAATAAGCGCCGTTGGCATTGCATAACGTCCAGCTGTGAACGGAGCGTCTTCTCCACTGTCATAGACAAAAATGCGAAGTTTTTCATCACCAGGTTTTAGACCTGCACGAAAATTTTCTAATTCTGTCTTGTACCCAGCGACGAGGGCTTGGGCCCGATCCTCTACATTAAAGATGGTCCCTAAGTTCAAAAGGTCTGAGTACATATCTGCTAAGCTAGCTTTATCTTTATCCATTATATGAGAGCAAGACTCTGTTAGTTCGTAAACTTTTATACCAAATGGATCGAGTGTCTCTGGCGTAACTTCACCGCCAACTTTCATGCCGTAATTCCAGCCTGCAAAAAAGAAATCAGCATCAGCACCGACTAAAACTTCTTTGGTAGGGTACTTAGCAGATAGCTCCGGTAGTTCTTTGACACCTGATCGCATTTCTGCGTCTACAGTCTTCCAGCCGGATATTCCAGTATAACCTACCATGCGATCAGCGAGGCCGAGAACAAGCATCATTTCTGTAAGATTAACGTCATTAGAGATCGCCCGTTCTGGGGGAGCGTCGAATGTCACAGTACGATTACAACTCTGCACAGCGACTTCAGCCAGTGCAATATTAGCGCCAAACGTTAAAAAGAGGGAGCCAAGTAGAATACTTTTCATTTGAGACTTTCTTAAGTTTGAAGGTTAAAAGTTAAAACGTTTTTATCACTAGGTATGATCCGTTCATGACTGGCAGCGACTTCAAACGTGCAAGAGATTGCCTCTGCTGAAAATACATCATTTGGGATGCCACAGCCTAAAACGTGACCATCTTTGAGCATTACCACCTCGTCGCAGATTTCTGAGGCCATGTTTAGGTCATGCAGCGAAGTGATTATCGTTAATGGTAGATCCCGGATTAATTTCAAAATTTCTAATTGATGGCGAATATCAAGATGGTTTGTTGGCTCATCTAAGACAAGAACAGATGGTTCTTGTGCCAGAGCTCGTGCAACCATAACACGTTGACGTTCTCCACCGGACAAAGTACCAAAAGATCGACTGGCAAAACCCTCTAGATCTAATCTGTGGAGTGCCGCATCTACGATGAGCTCATCGTTTTTGCCGGCGCTACCTCCAAAGCCAATGTGGTGTGGCGTTCGCCCAAGATAAACAATTTCTCGCACTGTCAAGGCAAAATCAGTAGGTTGTTCCTGCAAAACGGCTGCGACTTTACAAGCTGCCGTACGCGCAGTCATTTTCCAAATATCAATTCCATCAATTTCAACAGTACCGCTTGAAGGTCTATGATAACGATATAATAGCCGAAGCAGCGTTGATTTCCCTGCACCATTCGGACCCACTACGCCAAGAATTCGACCAGGCAAAACGTCAAGGCTCATCTTATGAAGGATAGTGCGTTTATTTTTTGGCAATGTCCAAGTTATCTCTTTAATGGAAACGGCCGCTTCACGGAGGACTTCAGTGCCTAAATAAAGCGGCTTTTGGTAATCAGGAGTAGGTTGAGCACCTAGTTCTAAATCTTTCATCAGTTATAGTACTTTCTAAAAGTTCTGTGGAGTACCTAGAGTAAGTGAATGTTCAATTACATATTTAATGGAATTACAATTGCTGTTGAACTAATTAGAGACGGAATCCTTGCGAAAATACTTTTTTGCAATGGTTTTGGACGCTCGTTAAGCTCTAAAAAGCCTTCTGGCGCTTTAAGATAAAGGGAGGGGAAGTCCAAAAGTGCATCAATACTAGTTGGGTTTTCTGGGTCGAGATCACCGAACATATAGGAAAAACGTCCAGTTGCACAAATTGTGGCAATGTAAGGGCGTTTGCATTGGCTCATGCAAGCAATTCCATGAAGATCAAACGAAATATCAAAACGAGATTGCATTTTAATCAAAATTGATTTTGCCAAACGGGTACCTCCCCGAACATCACTATACTCTGCTTCGCGTCCGTCACGGCAACTTGTGCAGATAGATAATATTGGTTGACTATCATCCAAAAAGAAATTCCCCCTATCTTGCAACGTCTGGTGCTGACGAAGCTATATGTTGGCCGTTTGACGGCAAAGATGGTCCAATGGGTCGTTCACCAGTTTGTGTAGCTCATCCTGGTAAACAAACTGCAACTTTTGTTCATGCTCTTCCCGGGGAAAACGCAGTATTTGCAGGTTTTCGAGATGGCGCAGTACTTTTAGCTGAGCTTGATGAAAGTAAGGATGCCATTGTGCTGAAGGGCTCGACTGGTGCAGAGGTGACAGCCATCGCCGTAACAGCGTCTTTGTCACACGTTTTAATCGGGGATGCAAAGGGCCAGATCCTGTGGGCAACCCTCTGGGCGGGAGAAATCAATATCAAACCTTTTTGAGCGGCCTCGCACAGACGCAAAGTCTACTCGATTGCTCCGCCCGATGCACCGCAGCCTGACCAAGATCTCATCAACCTTGTCGCCTATGCGAAACGGTGGTCGGTCGAACTTCTTAACGGCAAATCCTGCACAGTCCGCCAGATCGAAGACCGTGAAAGGCTCCGAAGTGGATCGGTCAGTCGCATCCTTCCACTTGCCTGGTTGGCGCCGGATATCTCAACAGCCATTCTTGAAGGTCGTCAGCCACAACATCTCACAGCAAAGAAGTTGCGTATCCTTCCGGAACTACCGTTGGAATGGCAAGAGCAGCGGAAGATTCTAGGCTTTCAGCATCAATAGCGCATCCAGCCTGCCTCAAGACCTCACACGAAAATGCGCTGCTGAGACTTTTGCCGTATACGCCCAAAAAATGCGCCAAACAGAGACTAATTGTGAGACCTTAGGGTGCTTTACCCCAGCTAACCATCTGAAAGTTCAGCAATTTCCAAAAACTGTGCCTTACCTGCGGTTTTGAGGAGACTAAGTGGTGGGCGACCCTGGAATCGAACCAGGCGTGCGTCTCCGCGAGGGAGTTACAGTCCCCTGCCACACCTTGCGGCCTGTCGCCCACGTATCTTTTAAACAAAGAGTGAGAGCTTGGTTACAAGTGACCTGTGATGAGGTCAACAGGAAAATTCCACTTGCTCAGTCTTAAGCTATTTTATATCCGCCAGATTCGAGATAATTGGACAATCGGGCCGGTCGTCGCCTCTGCAGTTTTGAACCAAATGTGAGAGTTCATCATACAGACACTGCAGTTCACCCTGTTTCTTGCAAATGTCTTCCAATCGGTTGCTTGCAATTTTCTTAACATCAGCGCTAGAGCGAGCGTTGTTCGAATAAAGCCCTAGAAGTTCACGGCATTCTGCTATTGAAAACCCAAATTCACGTGCACGGCGAATAAATATCAGTTTTTGTAAACTTTTCTCATCATATCGTCTGTACCCAGCATTGCTGCGTCCAGATGGTGCCACAAGGCTGATGTCTGAATAATATCGTATGGTTTTGACAGGTAAGCCTGACTGCTCGGATGCTTCAGAAATTTTCATCATAACCTCTTGACCTTCCAGTTAGTGGAGAGATTAGTGTAATAATGTCAAAAGAGCAAGGTGACGAAAATGACTGCTATAGCACAGAATTTGTCAATCAATTGGCGGTGCCGTCACACTTGGCGTACTTCAGCCAAAAATACCTCTTGGTGTTTGCTTGGTTGTTCTATTGGAGATTTTGGAACGATTGCATTTTTCCAGTTTACAGGCATACCTTGGCCAACGTTGGCCATTATGACCTTGGCAATCATCAATGGGCTTATGACGTCTATCGCACTTGAGACTTTTATTCTGTCGCGCCAAATGGTGCTTAGAGCCGCCTTCAAAACAGCCATTGGCATGTCGCTGATTTCGATGGTCTCTATGGAAGTGGCAATGAACCTAGTCGATTTCTTGATGACTGGAGGCGCAAAGCTAACTTGGTGGGTCATCCCATTCATGCTATTCGCGGGATATGTTACGCCTTTGCCCTATAACTATTGGCGTTTGAAAGCGCTAGGTAAAGGATGCTGCCATTAAGATCCACAAGTTCTATTGAGTCAGATAGAACGTTGCCGTTGATTTGGCTTCACAGCTTAGGATAGCGCCAGTTGCAGGGCACAAAGCTGAGTGTCCAGTGTCGTAGTGGTTACGGGTATCAGTTCTTCTATGCGGCTGGTACATGCAAAGACCATACATGTGCCGCAAGTGAGCCCATGGCAAGGCCGCAGACAATTCCACCGACGCGTTGGATATTGAGAAATATTGGAATATCCATTTGGGCAGTCCCGTTTTCGCGTATCTTAAGCTTTGGTTTGAGATCGGTAATCCAAGGCGAAAAATTTTCTTCCAGAAATTGCTGCGCAAATGCTAAGGTGGGCTGAGTTGTCATTATCATTCCTTTGTCAGCTTGGAACTATTTAATCATGTTTAACCTGATTTTAGCTTTGGAGCTAGCTTTTGAAAGGTAAGTCATGTCACAATTTGTTGAGTTGAATGGAAATCGGTTTTTCCTGCAGACATGGGGAAAAGCCTCTAACCCGATTTTATTAATGCTGCATGGCTTTCCTGAATATTCAGGGGCTTGGGAGGAATTAGCCGAACGTTTAAAACATAGGTTTTACTGTGTGGCCCCTGATCAACGCGGCTATGGTCAAAGCTATTCCCCGCCTCAGATTAGCGCTTATCAAATGCGTCATCTTGTTGGTGATTTGGAGGCTTTAATTAACTATCTTGCGGAGCCTGTCTTCGTGCTTGGTCATGATTGGGGGGCGGCTGCTGCGTATGGTCTAACGATGTCGCATCCTGAGTTGGTCAAAAAATTAGTTATAATGAACGGTGTGCACCCCATTCCGTTTCAAAAAGCCTTACTTGAAGATGCGCAACAGATCATGGCTTCACAATATATTCTATGGTTGCGTCAGGAAGGTTCCGAAAACATACTTGCTGAGGATAATTTTGCCCGCCTCAAAGCGCTGTTTGCCAAAGATATTGAGATGAATTGGTTCAATTTGGAACGGGTTGATCGCTATATTGGCGCTTGGAAGGATGCAGCTGGTCTGCGCGGAATGATAAATTGGTATCGCGCTACGGGATTATACGTGCCTAAAGTTGGCGAAGATATACAGCCGATACCACGAATGGACACGCGCGATATGCGTATCAAAGTCCCACATTTACTTATCTGGGGCATGAAGGATACGGCACTTTTGCCTAAGAGCTACAGAGGAATAGAAAAACTATCAGATGATTTTAAAATGTTAGAAATTGATGATGGGAGTCATTGGCTTCATCACGAAAAACCTGATCAAGTGGCTGCCATGATCAACGAGTGGCTTTGAGATTACTAATCTGAGTTGTTGTAAAATAATGTAGTCTTTTTTAGATTTTATGACAGAATATCTTCTCAGGTGATTATAAAATTTGTAATTTTCCTCACAAAATAACTTTGCTTTGCCAATTTTTCCTCTGAGCAGCGGGCTACTGCGTTAAATAATAAAATGACCCCAGATTTTGAAATGATAGATATTTCAGCGAGCATCGGTAGTATGGCTTTGCTAAATGACTAGATTGTGCCCGACGCAATTTAAAATAAGGTGTCGAATTATCTGACTGGCCGGCCTTAGAGGTCTTGTGTTAGAGATATTGATGTCTTTTATTTTCACCAAACAGATCTGAGTTATCAGGCCAGAGACAAAAAAATTAAGGAAAGTGTAAGAATGTTTTTGGATTAATTGGTTCCCGTTTAGCTGCAAAATCAAGTTTGTGTTCGGCTGGGTACTAAAGAAAAAATGGAGTTTTAGGCGACCTATGGCCTTAATGGGTTATATTCGTTCTGAAGCTTGCCCAATTTTATGCATTAATGATACCTATGATCGATGTCCAATAAGATCGGCGCGCACAAAAAGTGGCCCAAACTAATAATCCTTAAGTGAGAATTTGAACTAAATTCACAGCCTACGAAATGTTAAGCCTACCGAGTAATCCAGACGCTTTAATTTTCATTTTGAGCTTCAAAAGCCTGTATATCTGGCACCTCAGAAAATAGGATAACGGCATCCGTGCTACACTATATGATGCTAACTTTCAGTCGAATTAGACGTCCAGTTCCTGAACAAATTTCGCATTTTCTTGAATATACTCAAACCGCATTTCTGGCTTTTTGCCCATAAGACGTTCAACAAGGTTTCCGGTCTCTCCAGGTTCATCTTCGTCGATGCTCACTTGGATAAGTTTGCGGGTCTTGGGATCCATTGTTGTTTCTTTAAGGTCTTTTGCATTCATTTCTCCAAGCCCTTTAAATCGACTGACGTCTATTTTGCCTTTACCACCCAAGCCCTTGTCAAACCACTCATCCCGTTCACGCTCGTCAATGCAATAAACCCGATTTGCCCCCTGTGTAAGACGATAAAGTGGTGGGCAGGCAAGATATAAATGACCCGCATCAATCATCGGGCGCATCTGAGTGAAGAAAAAGGTCATTAACAAGGCGGCAATGTGTGCTCCATCTACATCCGCATCGGTCATTATGATCACCTTTTCATATCGAAGATCATCTAGATTGAACCTTGTGCCCAGCCCAGCACCGAGAGCTTGTGACAAATCACTAATTTCCTGATTGGTTCCTAGTTTAGAACTAGCGGCACCAAGTACGTTCAAAATTTTGCCCCTCAAGGGCAAAAGGGCCTGCGTTTTTCGCTCTCGGGCCATTTTTGCTGAGCCACCCGCACTGTCTCCTTCGACAAGGAAAATCTCTGTTCCTTTGCGTGATGTGGCCGAACAATCAACGAGCTTGCCTGGGAGGCGTAACTTTTTTGTTGCTGTTTTACGTTGCGTCTCTTTTTCCTGCCGCCTGCGCAGCCTTTCTTCGGCCCTCAGGACTAGAAAATCAAGAATGGCACCTGCTGATTTGGTATCTGCAGCCAGCCAGTTGTCAAAATGGTCTCTGACTGAATTTTCAACCAAACGATGCGCTTCAACTGTTGCCAGGCGATCTTTTGTCTGTCCCACAAATTCGGGTTCGCTAATAAAACAGCTGACTAGCGCACAGCCTCCTGACGTGAGATCATCCCGCGAGATATCTTTTGCTTTGCGATTGTTGACCAGTTCTCCATAAGCGCGGATACCCTTCAGAATAGCTGCCCAAAATCCAACTTCATGCGTTCCACCTTCTGGAGTTGGAACTGTATTACAATAAGATTGGATAAAGCCATCCCGCGTTGGTGTCCAGTTTATGGCCCATTCGACTTTCCCCGGGACTTTAAACCGGTCTTGAAAGTCGACCACTCCGCGAAAAGGTTGATCAGCATATGTGGTTGCGCCGTTGAGAGTTTCTTTTAAATAATCGCCTAATCCACCGGGGAAATGGAAGGTTGCCTCAGTTGGAGTTTGGCCGTCATCAATCGCTGATTTCCAGCGGATTTCAACGCCACTAAATAAATATGCTTTCGACCGAATTGATTTAAATACTCGACCGGGTTTAAATCGATGCTGCCCAAAAATGTCAGCATCCGCGTGGAACTTAATGGTTGTGCCACGCCGGTTTTGCGTTGGCCCCAGTTTTTGTAAACCTCCCAGGGGCAATCCACGCGAAAATTGCTGTTCGTAGAGCTCTTTGTTTTTGGCGACTTGCACCACCATTTTATCGGAGAGAGCATTTACGACCGATGCGCCAACGCCGTGTAAACCACCAGAGGTTTGATAGGCTTTACCACTGAATTTCCCGCCGGAATGCAGAGTGCAAAAAATGACTTCTAAGGCAGACTTGTCTGGAAATTTTGGATGAGAGTCTATCGGTATTCCACGTCCGTTGTCGCGGATTGTTACAGAATAATCTTCGTGTAATTCAACCTCTATACGGTTTGCATGTCCAGCGACTGCTTCGTCCATTGAGTTGTCGAGAACTTCGGCAACCAAGTGATGTAAGGCGCGCTCATCAGTACCGCCGATATACATTCCGGGTCTTTTGCGAACAGGTTCGAGGCCTTCCAAGACTTCTATGGAAGACGCATTATAATCGTCACTTTCCGCTTGGCTTAGTAAATCACTCATTTAGACTGCTCATTTTATTTTAACTCCACTATGCCATTTGACAGCTCAAAGTGAAAGGGGGGAAAGCGCAGGTCGCGCCGGCATTTTCAGTCTTGCGGCATCAAGGCCTTATAAAGCAAAAGATGATAATTTTTATTATGCCAAAACATTTTTTATCCTGATATAAAGACAGTATATTTTATAAAGTTTGGGTCATTATAAAAGCTGAGTGATAACTTTGATTTAAACAACTCATAAGGGTGGCTTGGTCGCATTTTATTATCAGCGTTGAACAGTCTCCACTAAATCTAAGCAGTCTTATGCAATCTGAGGGCAAGTGTGGCATTGACATTTTAAAGTAATTTGAATAAAATCTTTCAAAGTATTGAGATCCAGTCTTACGGCTTTGTCCATGTCCAAATTTGAACCGTGCCTCAAATCCTTTTTTCATCTCTTAGATTAGCTCTCCGAATGCATTACATTTTATAAAATGGGGTGTGTCGTGACACTTGAATCAAAATCGGGTCTTAGTCATTTATCTTGCTTGGGATGTGAGAAGAGTTTAGCAGGATTTAATGTTTGACACCTATCGGTATTCAGAATCTTTCCGATCACTCTATCGACTTGGTGCTCCACTTGTCGTAGGAGAGTTTGCGCATATGGCTATCGGCGTGACTGATAGCATCATGCTTGGCTGGTATTCCATTGAGGCGCTTGCTGCGACGGTTTTGGGGCACACTATTTTTTTTGTAATCTTTATTGTGGGTGCAGGCTTTGCAACTGCGGTAATGCCCTTGGTTGCCAGCGCAATAGCGCAAAGTCACAGTCTCAAGGCGCGCCGTGTAACGCGGATGGGGCTGTGGCTTTCAGCGGCCTATACAATTGCTGTGTTACCTGCTTTTTGGTGGTCTGAGGCGCTGCTTTTAGCAATTGGTCAGTCTCCAGAGCTCTCAATCCTGGCGAGCCAATATCTAATGATTGTTGGATTTGCTGTTTTTCCGGCCCTCGCTCTAAATGTGGTTAAGTCTTACCTTTCAGCACAGGAGTTAATGCAGTTTGTATTAGCCATCACAATCGTCGGTTTTTTTATCAATATTCCGCTAAATTATGTTTTGATTTTTGGCAAATTAGGTCTTCCCGAATTGGGCGTGCCAGGCTCTGCAATCGCTTCTTTTTTTGTAAATAGCTTTATGGCTTTGAGCGTATGCATATACGCCGTTAAAAAGCTACCAGAACAAGCCCTTTTCGCGCGTATATGGCGCCCTGACTGGAGCGCGATGCGCAGGGTGTTGCGGCTTGGTGTTCCTATTGGCATCACAAGTCTTGCTGAGGCAGGTCTTTTCTCGGCATCAACTATTATGATGGGCTGGCTTGGAACAATACCCCTGGCGGCGCATGGTATCGCGCTGTCTATTACCAGCCTTACGTTTGTTATTCACGTAGGTTTGTCAGGTGCTGCAACTATTCAGACTGGTCAAGCGTTTGGTGCGTCTAATTCTCTTTCGTTAAAAAGAAGCGCTTTAAGCGCCTCATTGGCGTCACTTATTATTGTCATTCTGACTGTTATTTTGTTCCTGAGTATGCCGAAAATCCTAGTCTCGCTATTTGTTGATCCGGCGCTACCACATTTCCAGGATATTTTGACATATGGCGCTTTACTGCTTTTGATGGCAGCCCTCTTTTCGACCGTAGATGCGGCACAGGTTATGGCCCTTGGAATTTTGAGGGGCATGCAGGACACCTCGATCCCGATGGCGATGGCCATTTTTAGTTATTGGTGCGTGGGTATTCCAACCGCTTACTGGTTTTGCTTTGTCTTAAACTGGGGTGGCGTAGGGCTTTGGGCCGGCTTAGCGCTTGGTCTGGCCTGCGCAGCAGGCGGGCTTATTGTTCGTTTCTTTTGGGTTTATAACAAACTAAGACAGGCCGTCTCGATGGCTGAGCCGGTCTAAGTTCGCGCAAAACTGAGCAATCCTGATACAAGCCTCAGTCAAGAGCGCGTCGGAGGTCGCATAACTGATCCGGAAATTTGGTGATAGACCGAAAGCCGCACCAAAAACAACTGCAACACCGGTTTGGTTGAGGAGTTCCAAGGCGAAGCTTTCATCGTTTTCGATAATTTTGCCATTCTTGGTTTGTTTGCCAATGATCCCTGCAATCGAGGGATAGACATAAAATGCCCCTTCGGGCGTTGGGCAGGTTATACCTTCAATATCGCTAAGAGCAGCAACGACAAGATCGCGCCTGCGTTTGAATATTGCGTTATTGCTGGCTAAAAAATCTGTGGGACCATCTAGAGCCTCTAGTGCAGCCCATTGGCTGATTGTACAGGGGTTTGATGTACTCTGACTCTGCACTTTGCGCATTGCCGCGATGAGCGGTTTTGGTCCGCCCGCAAAGCCGATGCGCCATCCTGTCATAGCATAGGCTTTTGAAACACCGTTGCAGGTTAAAGTGCGATCATATAATTTCGGTTCAACCTGAGCTGGGGTTACAAATTTAAACCGGTCATAGGTCAGATGTTCATACATATCATCAGTAAGAACCCAGACATGCGGATAGTCTAGCAAAACCTCTGTTAAGTCTCTGAGTTCGTCATGTGTATAGCCAGCACCTGTTGGATTTGACGGCGAGTTAAAGATAAACCATTTTGTTTTGTCGCTAATTGTTTTTAGTAGGGCCTCAGCTGTAAGTTTATAATTTTGTTCTGCTCTGGTCTCGACAATGACAGGAGTACCGCCTGCCAGTAGCACCATATCTGGATAACTTACCCAATATGGGGCTGGAATGATAACTTCATCGCCCGGATTGATCGTTGCGATAAGAGCATTATAGAGAACTTGCTTACCACCCGTTCCAACAGATATTTGGTCAGTTTCGTAGTTTAGGTCATTGTCGCGATAAAATTTACGGCAAATTGCTGCTTTTAGCTCAACCAAGCCATCCGGTGCAGTATACTTCGTTTTTCCGTCCACAATCGCCTGTGTTGCGGCAGCCTTTATATGGTCTGGCGTATCAAAATCTGGTTCGCCTGCACTTAGGCTTATAATATCACGACCGTTCGCTTTTAGCTCTGTCGCAAGCGAAGACATTGTGATGGTCGGTGATGGTTTTACCTTAGAAAGTGAATTCGACAGAAAAGACATTTCAGACACCTGTTTGAAGTAGTGGGTGTTTTGTCTTACGGTGGGCTAACTTTTGTTTCAAGGGCGCAATAGCCGGTAAGGGAAAGATGACAGGAACACAAATGAACTGGTATGGGCCAGACGCGGCTACTTTTGGCGACAGAATATCTGCAGCGCGAGAAGCAAGCGGCCTGAATCAGACCCAGCTGGCAAAAAGCTTGGGCGTAAAGCTCGCAACTTTAAAGGGTTGGGAGCAGGATTTGTCAGAGCCTCGTGCCAACAAACTTTCTATGTTGGCTGGACTGCTTAATGTTTCCGTTATGTGGCTTTTGAATGGTGAGGGTGAGGGAGTCGACGATCCAAACACCAAGCTGGTAGTTGAAAAAGGTTTGAATGATATGTTATTGGAAATGCGAGAATTAAGGACGGTCTTAAAGGGTTCATCGGATCGCCTAGGCATGCTTGAAAAACGTTTCCGTGAACAGCTTAGGCGTCAGGAATGATCACAGAAACATATGAGATTCGCCTCAAAAGGCTTAAAATGCGTTCTATGCGGCGTGGCATCAAAGAAATGGATATTATTCTGTCTGGCTTTTCTGATCTCCACTTGATTGATATGAGTGGTGCGCAACTTGATCTTTATGAGGATTTCTTGGACGAAAATGATCAAGACCTGTATCAATGGGTTTCAGGACAGGTCGCAGGATACCCACAGTATGAGCATTTGTTAAAACAAATCAAAGTGTATTTAAAGTCGAGATATTGATAATTTCCATTTAATCAATTTTAAGCCTATTTTATCCTGTTACTGGCAAACGTATATTTGTCGGAAATTAGTGTAAATATTACTACTACGTTTGATGCGAAAAAACATGCAGACTTTGTGGAAAACTATTTGGAATCCTTATCGTCGTTAGAGCGACTACTCCGTTTGCTCTTGGATATCATAAAAGATGAGTTTAAAATGGTTGGGTTACTTAAAGCTTAATGCCGCGCAGGCTCTATTACTTTTAAATATGACTGAGAATGAAGTTACTGTAGGATAACTTAAGAAACTTTAATATAATCAAAATTCTAATATAAGCTTTAATCATAAAAAATGGTTGATATGGGGTATATGCACTTTCAAAGGCATGGGATTGACTGCGCTGTACTTTTCAAGCTGGCGCTCTTAGGACGGAAAATATGCAAAGCCGTGGCGTGGCTCTCTGTGCACCATGATGAAGGCATGCAAACCAAGAAAATTTTTGTCATTCGTCTGTTGATGACATCTCGCACATCTTAAAGCGTGTGGAGAGTTTTTGTACACAACAGATCAGGTATATTTACTAGACTTACGATAGAGTTGCTGATCTTGCTAAAAAAAGGCATTACGTCTTACACTTTTAAAGCAATTGCACAGTTAGTGTTAGATTTTTATTTGAAACCGGTATACCCTCTGCCGGAAGGCATTTAATTTCTTCAAATCAATGGCAAATCTTTAAATATCTTTCACTAATTGTGAGGCTACCAGTGGCCCGTATTCTCCATTGAAGCCCATGGTTCAGCCACGGCAAGAGCCTGACCTTTCTGTAGTAACTCCACAGAAATATTGTCGGGGGAACGTACGAAAGCCATCCGTCCGTCTCTTGGCGGCCGATTTATAATCACGCCGCTATCGTGAAGATGCTGGCAGGTTTCGTAAATGTTATCCACGCCATAGGCCAAATGACCAAAATGACGGCTGTCACTTGGCAAGTTTTCATCTCCATCCCAATTATAAGTTAATTCAACTGGACAATCTTCCTGACCTTCTGGTGCCATAAAGATGAGCGTAAATCTACCTTGATCGTGATCATTTCTTCGGATTTCCTTAAGACCAAGGAGTTTAAAGAAAAGGATTGATTTTTCGAGGTCTTGGACACGTACCATCGTATGGAGATAGCGAATACTCATTTGGTTTCCAATATTATTGATGTGCTGATGAAGAGACTTTATCTAATCTTGGATCCTTAAGGATGTCAATTTGGAAGAAGCTTCTACTGATTGATAATTTAGACCCTCATTTACTGTTACAATGTCGAAAGTTCGGTGGTCTGAGGATAGCGTTATTACGCTCACTACTTTCGGATGGAAATCAATCCAATTATTTCAAACTTACTCAATTGATGGACTAAAGGGCCAAAAATAGTGCAAAATTAACAAGATTTATCGCTGATGTTGCGGTTTCAAGTTGGTTGTCATCAATATATAGTAAAAACGAGTCGGTTACTAAAAAGGATACTGTGATGCCCCTGTCGCCCGAACAAACCGCTGAGATTGAGGCGCAGCGTAGCCAAGTCCACAAGACATGCCGCGCTGTGAGCGCGGGCATGGAGACCCATTTGTATACAGCCTATCCCGTGCTGGACCATGGATTTGTGAGAGTGATAGACTATATGGGCGATGATTCTGCAATTTGTCAGGCAGCTAGGGTCAGCTATGGCACAGGGACCAAGTCTGTTCAGAACGACGAAGGTCTCATCCGCTATCTTATGCGGCACTGGCATTCTACTCCCTTTGAGATGTGCGAGATAAAACTTCATGTTAAATTGCCTGTTTTTGTCGCGCGCCAATGGATCAGGCACCGGACTGCCAACGTAAATGAATATTCTGCCCGATATTCAATTTTGGACCGAGAATTTTACATTCCCGAACCGGATGCCCTTGCGGCACAATCGGTGATCAATAATCAAGGCCGCGGCAGTGCGTTGAGTGGTGAAGAAGCCGAGCGCGTATTACGCTATCTTCGTGATGATGCGATGCGGTGTTATGACCATTATGAAGAAATGATCTCTGACAATAGTCAACAGGGGTTGGCACGGGAATTGGCGAGAATGAACTTGCCAGCGAATATCTACACGCAATGGTACTGGAAAGTTGATTTGCATAATCTTCTTCATTTTCTTCGTTTGCGTGCTGATGCCCATGCTCAATACGAAATTCGTGTCTATGCAGATGAAATGTGTAAGATTGTAGCCGATTGGGTGCCCTTTGCCTATCAGGCTTTCGAAGACTACCGTTTGGGTGGGGCAACGATGTCATCCATGGCAATGGATTGTGTGCGGCGGATGATTTCTGGAGAAAAAGTTACTCAGGAAACATCTGGTATGAGCAAAGGCGAATGGCGTGAATTAGAGGCTTCACTAACACCCTAAGATCTGCTGAAGTTTTGAGCTAGAATTCATAACGCTTAAGGTACTGTGACTTTGATCGTCTGAAACAGAGCACCATTTATGTCAAAAACCATAATATGATGGTCGTCAGTGATGATTGCGTACCATTCCCGCGTCTGCGTAAAGGCCACTGGGCGCGCGCCATCTGGAAGGGTGATACTTTTGGGAAGAGACATAGGCTGAGCTTCGCCTTGAAAGCGAATAAAAATCAGCGTAACCAATATTATGATCCCGCCAATCATTGTCAGGGTCAATAGAGTAACCAACCGCCGCAAAAACGTCAGATGCGGCACCTTCTGTTCTGGCTTATCAGGTTCTTGCATGACTGTATCTCATTTAGATTTCACCATTGCGGAAAATCCGCCCAACCGCCTTGATAAAGCTCTTTTTAGGGATGCGCCAGTGGCAGAAGATCTTTCCCGTACACGCCTAGGGCGTTTGATCGGGGAAGGTGCTGTCACAGTCAATGGTGATATTGCGACCAACCCTAAAGCAAAGGTACGCGCCGGTGCTAACGTAAAGATCAAGCTGAAGGCCGCAATTGAAACCGAAACGCTGGCCCAAAATATCCCACTTGACGTGGTGTATGAGGATGCACATCTGATTGTGGTCAACAAGGCTGCTGGGATGGTGGTTCACCCAGCCCCAGGGTCTCCGTCGGGTACGTTGGTTAACGCCCTTTTACATCACTGTGCCGATAACTTGTCTGGAATTGGGGGAGAAAAACGCCCAGGGATCGTACATCGGATTGACAAAGACACCACTGGACTGCTGGTCGTTGCGAAAAATGACAAGGCGCATCATGCCTTGGCCGAGCAATTTTCTGCGCATAGTGTAGAGCGCCTGTATCAGGCTGTATGTTTTGGCTATCCCGATGTCAGTGAACCAAGATTAGGCGGTTTGCGTGGTGTTAGCTTTGAGCCCAGCGCTATTGTGAAAGTCACCACCCAACTTGCACGGCATAAAACAGATCGTCAGCGGCAGGCAGTCTTGTTTGAAGGGGGACGGCATGCGATCACGCGCGTCAGAGTCCGAAAGAGCTTTGGCAGCGCAAAAGCTGCATCTTTGGTAGATTGCTGGCTTGAAACTGGACGGACGCATCAAATTAGGGTACATTTGGCCCACATAGGGCACGGTATCATCGGCGACACTGTCTACGGTGGCAATAGAAAAATTGCGAAGAAATCAATCAGCGAAGAAGCAGCTATATCAATCAAGAGCTTTTCCAGGCAGGCCTTACACGCAGCTGTGCTTGGCTTTAAGCATCCTGAAAGTGGCAAAAATCTTAGATTTAGCGTTGAAATTCCCCAAGATATGCACGATTTACTTTCTGATTTACAAGGCTCTACTTGACGAAATTAGTCAAAAACCCTTTTTTGGTGAAATTTAGCCACTTTTTATTTAGTTTTGTTTCTCTCCCTTGAACTGGAGGGCCAAGTGATTATTATAAAAATAGAGGTTTTCACAGAAGTGGTATGACATGAGCAATTATACAGGTTTACCTGCCCCAAGTCCGGAAAGTGGTCTAAGTAGGTACATGCAGGAAATCCGTAAATTTCCGATGCTTGAACCAGAGCAAGAATATATGTTAGCCAAACGCTGGGTCGAAGAACAAGACACCGAATCTGCACATAAAATGGTTACATCTCATTTGCGACTAGCAGCTAAGATTGCAATGGGCTATCGCGGTTACGGCTTGCCGCAGGCTGAGGTTATCTCTGAGGCCAATGTCGGTTTGATGAAAGCCGTCAAGAGATTTGATCCCGAAAAGGGTTTTCGCCTTGCGACCTATGCAATGTGGTGGATTAGGGCGAGCATCCAAGAATATATTTTACGCAGCTGGTCTTTGGTCAAAATGGGCACAACCAGCGCTCAGAAAAAGCTATTTTTTAACCTGCGTAAAGCTAAGTCACGAATTGGTGCGCTCGACGAAGGTGACATGCATCCGAAAAACGTTGCAAAAATTGCGCATGATTTAGGCGTTACTGAAGATGAAGTTGTCATGATGAACCGGCGCTTGTCTGGTGGTGATGCCTCCTTAAATGCAATCGTGGGCACGGCTGATGGCGATAGTTCAATGGAATGGCAAGATTGGCTTGAAGATAAAGACGCTGATCAGGCCAGTGATTACGAAGCACGCGATGAGCTCGAATCCCGTCGTGTTTTGTTGTCAGAAGCGATGTCCTCACTCAATGACCGCGAACAGGATGTGCTGGCCAAACGTCGTTTGTCTGATACTGTTGTGACCCTTGATAAGCTCAGCGAACAATACAATGTTAGCCGTGAGCGTATTCGCCAGATCGAAGTTAGAGCGTTTGAAAAGCTACAACTTAGAATGCGTGAACTTGCTAATGAAAAAGGGTTGCTCACAACTGTTTGACGCAATCCGAAGATCTTAGGGCCGTTTCTTCTCTGAGTTCAGTTTTACATAATATATAAATGAACAATGCAATCTTGACTGCCGGCGTTGATAAATTCCAAAACCAGAGGCAACAGTGTTGTTGCGCCAAATTTAATAGCAACATCCGTAACTTTACCAAAATCAATCTTCTTGCCTTTGATTTACTATTCTGGAACGAGGATGGCACTAATCTACTGGGTGTTATAACGCATCAGTATCTGCGTAGGCTCTGTCAAAATAATGAATTTTCCACGGGTAAATTTGAGATTTTCGACGAGGTTTTGAAGATATCAGATGTTTATACCCCATTGTTTGCTGTGGGCTGTGAAACGGATACATCGCGCCTTGGAAGGATAGCTTTTGTGGGATTAAGCAAATGGAAAGTTATTCTAAAACTTTCATTCTATCGCAATCAGGTTATTTCGCCGGAATCATTAATCCTCCTGTTCAGAAGAAATATGGCTATTGTCTGAACTTTAATTTGAACCAGAATAAAGTGAATTGGAAATTAGGCGTTGAGTTTATCAAAGAGATTTGATGGCCCTTTTGGAACAATTGGCTCGCAAAGTGATTGGGACACGCAAAGCATGTTTTACCAGTTGGTGCCTTAGGTTTTGAACTAATTTGTGATGCGCCTGTATCATATGTATCGCAAAGGGTTATTCTTAAATATAAATATATTGCTGCACCGCAGAAATATACTCATAGTGCTGTGTCGCGGCATTCCGAGGTCTTTATATGAGATCGACGATTATGTTAAGGATAGAGGTAAAGAAAAATGGCCAGTACTATTGATATGATGGCCATGTTCAAAAATTTTACAGGTGCGATGCCGTTTGACACCAAAGCTTTTGAAATTGTCTTCCGCTGCAGAAATAGAACTAGCAAAAGTTTGGCAGAAATGGCTGTACTGGTTGCTCGCATGAATGCAGATATGTCGACAAAGTGCACAAACGATACTTTGATAAAGATTACCGAAATAGCACAAGTAAAAACTGACCCTGCTGATTATGTGAAGTCTATCAGTAATTTTGCATCTCTTCAGGCGGTAGTGGGAGCATAAAGTATTGCCGCGTTTGCAGAGATTGCAAAGAAAGCTTTGGTAAAGTAGATATTTTAATCTGTACCGGTCGCAGTCTTTACGAAGAATAAAGGGTGAGCTGCGGCGCGCTCTTTCTTTTTGTGGGGCAAAAGCGTAAGGTTTTCTGCAGTGCTGCATTTTCGGGAGGAAATAGTGTTGTCAGAAGATAAACCATTACTTGTAAAGCGGTATGCAAGCCGCCGCCTCTATAACACCGAAACAAGTGATTATGTGACACTCGAAGATATAGCAGGCTTTATTCAGGAAGGTCGCGAGGTTCAGATAATTGATCTGAAATCGGGTGATGATTTGACCCGCCAATATTTGCTACAAATCATTGCAGACCATGAAAGCCGAGGGGACAATGTTTTACCAGTCAACGTTTTAATGGACCTAGTGCGATCTTATACCACGAACGCCACAAGCGTCGTTCCTGAATTCCTGGCGATGTCGTTCGATATGATGCGCGCTGGGAACACTGATTTTTTACAAAATATGGGTGAAATGAAACCCATTGCGCAAGTTCCCGGGTTAGATGCGATGACAACACAGAAAGAGGCGTTTTTTAAAGCTATGTCGCATGGCTTTGCTGGCCAGTCCCCAGCACCCGAAAAGCTGGAGACAAAAAAATGTTCTCCTCATAACAATGACGATTTGTCCGAGATAAAATCACAGCTTGTAGCTCTTCAAGAAAAATTAAACCAATTGGAACAGTAGCTTTTTCGTTTTCGTGCTTGCACTTTTAAAAGCCTAGCCGGTCTCTGAGAGTATACCAAGTCATGGCTAAAACCAGCAGTGGATAACGCGCAGGCGCTCCGCCTGGAAAAGGGAATGAGGGCACCCTTTTAAATGCGTCAAACCCAGTCGTTTCTCCATCAATCGCTTTTGCAACAAGTTTCCCAGCCAAAGTTGCCATTGCTACTCCATGGCCTGAATATCCCGATGCACTGAATATATTTGGAGTAAGTTGGCAAAAAAAGGGCATGCGACGCAAAGTGATGCCCAAAGTTCCTCCCCAGGCATAATCGATGCTGATATCGCGAAGATGCGGAAAGATTTCGATCATTGGTTTCCTAACCGCTGATGCGATATCGTTTGGAAACCGGTAGCTGTAATTTTCGCCCCCACCAAACAGTAGCCTTCCGTCATGAGACAGGCGAAAATAGTTGATCACAAATTTTGAGTCGGCGATTGCAACATCCTGTGTCAAAACCTTGGCGGTTTCTGCACCTAATGGTTCCGTGGCTACGATGAAATTATTGATTGGCATGACACGCGAGGCAACTGATGGTTCTAGGTTACCTAGATATCCATTGCAGGCCAGCACTGCATAATCACAAGTTATCGTTGCATGACTTGTGTGAACTTTGACTTTTTTACCTTTATCAAAAGACGTGACTTCGGTATTTTCAAAGATCTTAACACTAGCATTTAGGGCCGCTTTTGCCAATCCTATGGCATAGCGAAGAGGATGCAAATGGCCTGCATCCTTATCAAGATATCCCCCGTGATAGGTTGGAGAAGGACACAAGGCATATGCGGCTTCTTTATCAAGCTTAGTGATATGGTCATATCCGTACCGCTCGGCAAGAAAGTCTGCATAATGATGCATATCTTTCATCTGAGACTGATTTAAACCTAAATCTGCAATACCCGATTTTAAATAACACTCAATTTTATATTTCTGAATAAGCGATTTTACCGTTGCTTTTGACTCTTCGGCCAATTCCCACAGAAAGTCTGCAGTCTGGGCACCGGCAAGTTTGATCAAAGATTCTTGCTCGAGTCTCTGACCAGTTCCTATTTGCCCACCATTTCGTCCAGATGCTCCAAAGCCAATCCTCTGGGCCTCTAATATAACAACTTCATACCCGGCCTCTGCAAGATGAAGCGCGCTGGAAAGGCCAGTATACCCTGCTCCAATAACGCAAATATCTGCCCTTTGTGAATCACATAACGGATCATAAACGGGTAATAGATCACAAGTAGCGGTATACCAACTTTGAGGGTACAGCCCTTTTTTATCATTTGCGTAGAGTAAATTCATACGTTTAACAAAAGATGTTCCCGCTCCCATGGTGAGATAACTTGCAGAAATTCATCGTACTCCGCTCGCTTGATAGCCGAATAAACCCGACAAAATTCTTCACCGAGAATGGTGTGTAAATCGTTGGCTTGCTCAAAATGACCTAAGGCTTCTCCCATAACCCGTGGAATAGACTTCTCGCCTTCATATGCATCACCTCGATGTTGTTTGGCTGGACGAATTTCACTTTTTATACCCATGTAACCACAGGCAAGCGAGGCTGCTATCCCAAGATATGGATTACAATCCATTCCAGCCAGCCTGTTCTCAACCCTCTTTGCCTCTGGATCGGAAATTGGTATCCGAATACCGGCGGTCCGGTTGTCGCGAGCCCATTCAAGATTTATTGGCGCCGCAAGGTCTTTGACGTAGCGGCGATAGGAATTCACATATGGAGCCAATAATGCTATCGCTGCCGGCAAATGGTTCTGCATGCCAGCGATAAAATTGAAAAAGAGGTCTGTCTCGCCCCCTTGAGGCCCTGAAAACGCATTTTTATCTGTCTCAATATCTATCAAAGAGTGGTGGATATGCATGGCACTACCCGGTTCGTTTTCAATCGGTTTGGCCATAAATGTGGCGAAGCAATCGTGCCTTAGAGCGGCCTCTCTTATCAGACGTTTAAAGTAAAAAACTTCATCAGCCAGTTTCACGGGATCCCCATGCAGTAAGTTGATTTCGAGTTGGCCGGCACCACCCTCTTGTGTGATCCCATCGATCTCAAAACCCTGTGCTTCGGCAAAATCATAGATATCATCTATCACAGGCCCGAATTCATCAACAGCTGTCATTGAATAGGCTTGCCGCGCCGCTGCCGGCCGGCCTGTCCGGCCCATCATTGGTTGAATTGACTGTGCTGGGTCAACGTTGCGGGCAACGAGAAAAAATTCCATTTCTGGAGCAACAACTGGCTCTAACCCCATATCTCTATACAGCTGAACAACGCGTTTGAGGACGTTCCTCGGCGCATACGGAATGGGTTCGCCTTTGCGGTCATAAGCATCATGAATGACCTGTAAAGTCCAATCCCCCGTCCATGGAGCTGCTGTGGCTGTGGAATAATCAGGCACGAGTGTCATATCGCGCTCTATAAAGTCGCGCTCGTAATCCGAGGCACTCCAATCACCTGTAATGGTCTGAAAGAAAATTGATTCGGGGAGATAAAACGAATTTTGCTTGGCAAATTTGGCTGCTGGTACTGCTTTTCCGCGCGCGATGCCGGGGAGATCAGCCAACACGCATTCAACTTCGTCCAGTTTTTTTCCCTCAAGATAGTCTGTTGCCGCTTTTGGAAGCTTTTTGTAGAGGTTAGGCCACTGTGTCATGAGTCTACCTTAGAAGATTGGAAAAGCGTTGCGATTTTTCTTCTGATAACAGAATTGGCATTGTCTTGTACAAGGTTCTTCCGCGCCTGGTCCAAAAGCTTGGGTGGTACAACCCCAAGGCCGCGATGCTCAATCAGACCTTTTACAAACACATTGTCAAATTCAGGATGAGCTTGAAGAGTAAACACTTTATCCCCATATATCAAAAAAGCGTTTTTGCAAAAATCACTTGACCCTGTAACAGTGGCTTCATCGGGCAGACTCATGACTTGATCCTGGTGCCAAGCGTTCAATGACACTTTTTCCCCTTCAAAATCATATTCAGTAAGTCCAACTGACCAGCCGTCTTTGAATTTTTCAACTTTCCCACCAAGCGCCTGTGCAATGATCTGGTGACCAAAACAGACCCCGGCCAATGGGAGAGATTGAGCCCATATATCTCGAATTAAATTTTCCAGAGGATTAATAAAAGGTAGGTTGTCATAGCAACCGTGCTTTGAACCGGTGATTAGCCAACCATCTGCATCTTGCGTCGAAGCTGGAAATTCCATATCGACGACGCTGTAGATACCAAAATCAAAGCCATACCCACCTAAAAAATTTTCAAACAATACACCGTAATCGCCAGTCTGTTGAATTAAAATATCTGGGCCATGTCCTGCCTGTAATATGCCTATTCTCATTGATATATGTCTTTCATATAATACGGCTAATTTTCTTATTCTGTATGCTTTCAGACCTTCTCAAGGGATGTTTCCCAGTGTTTTTCGGCAGATATCGACCCAAAAGCTGTTGCTTCCTGCCGCTTTGTAAGGCTAAAATTTTCAATCAATGGACCTGGCAAAATGCGTGCAATAACTGGATCCGTTTCAAAACTGTAAATCGCGCTCGCTAGGTCAAGTGCGAGTTGATCAAACGTTTGATCATACGCATTACCATTGATTGGTTCTGGAGGAATCATTTCGTCTTCTATCCCGACCATAGCGGCGCCCAGTACGAGGCTTATCATCAGATATGGATTGATGTCACCACCTGCAACCCGGTGTTCAATACGCCGTGCTTTTGGGTTGCCAGCAGGAATGCGGATTGCAACAGTCCGGTTTTCATAGGCCCAACAGACGTTGGTTGGGGCATGCGCACCAGGGATAAGGCGCAGATAGCTATTTTCATAAGGCGCAAAAGCAAGTGTCGACGCTTGCATAGAGCTCAGACACCCGGCAACTGCATACCGCAAAAGCTCAGATCCGCTCTCGCTGTCGTCATCGAAAATATTGCGCCCATCTTCGTCAAGAACCGAAAAATGAATATGTAGTCCATTGCCAGCATCGTGCATAAACGGTTTTGCCATAAACGTTGCAGCCATGCCATGCTTACGTGCCAAACCTTTTACAAGAGTTTTAAAAAGCCATGTGTCATCGGCCATTCGCATGGCGTCGCAATGTGAAATACTCATTTCAAATTGGCCTACCCCACATTCTGAGGTTGCCGTTTGCGCCGCGATCCCTAATGTATCGCAAGATTGGTATAGATCTGAGAAAAACGCGTCAAAATCGTCCAATTGTTGCAAAGACAAAGTGTCCGAAGCGTTCAATCTGCGCTTATTTGTCGGGTTTATTACTGGCAAAAGAGAGGATCCGCTATCATCCACTAGGTAAAACTCAAGCTCAGTTGCCGCGATGACTTGCCAACCGCGCTTAGCAAAGCGATCCAATACTTGGGCTAAAGCATGCCGAGGGTCACCTGAAAATGGGGTTCCGTTCTCGCTAAACATCCACATAGGAACAAGAGCACTTTTTTGGGTAAGCCACGGCATTGGCAGCAGACCGCGTTCTGTGGGTCGAAGAAAACCGTCGGCGTCACCAGTTTTAAAAACTAGTGGACTTTCATCAATATCGCATCCCCAAAGGTCCACGTTCAAAGCGGACAGTGGCATTCTAATTTGATCAGTTGCGAGTTTTGGGTGGTCGAGCGCAGTTAGGCGTTTGCCGCGCATAAGCCCGTTAAGATCACAAACCGCAATCCGAAACGTAGAAAATCCCTGCAGCTCCATCTAAACCTCAAAAATGTGGTCGGATCATTTCAGCCTTGGTTTCTTTTGTCCATAGAAGACTTGGTGACTGTCTCTTTTTAAAATTGGTACAGGCATTTGTACAATTAAAACAGGTATGGAGATTTCATTTTAAACGATTCAAGAATATTTGATCAGCTTAATTCGGGTCTGTGATAGGATTTGGTACGTTCATATAGTTGCTTTTGGCCAAACGAATAAAGCTATTTTACCCCAGCTTGTGTCTTATTTCTGTTCGCAGGTGTTTGTGCCCGCAAATACAGGCATCAAACACAAAATCTGGGTCATGTTTTCATGAACAAATATACGTCACACATGGAAAAGGATCCGTTTGACTAATCACAATAAGTAGTTTTGCAAAATTATCATACTGTCGGATGATACTCTAGGTATATGCATCCAGAGCTGCAAAATTAGTATTTCCTTGGGATACAGCCTTGGCTGAGTTTAAATGGCTGCCTGTTTTTAAAATACTTTTTGAACTAGGTGCCTGTTTTTTCAGGGTAATCATCGGGCCAGCCTAGCCTGATTGGAAAAAAGTCTCGTTTAATGCAAATATACCGCGCACAGCGCTGCTAAGACTTTGTTCTTTTCCAAAAACAAATATGCTTTTTTAATACCCTGGCCTACAACTCTTTTATGCATAGTCTGGTGACGCATCATAACTAACCTTGTTGCGCAATATTTGGCGAAATGGCAGGCCACAGGTCTGTGCAAGAAAGAGGTTGGGAACTTGTCAGAGCGATCATACATTCCTATTCAGCGCAAGAGTTTTTGGCCTATAGAAATAAATTTTGGAGCTCTTCCTAAAGACCACCAGAGGCGTCTGACACTTCGGGCGTGTCATACATGGAAAGAGCTGCGATCAAGATGCTGCTATGCGTTTGCGTACTGATGCGCTTTCAACATCTGAAATCCCCAGAAGATTTGCCACAAGACGCAATAGTGCATCTTCCTCGATGTCGCGCTCTCCGTCGGCGAGGGCAATTTGCCAAAGTGCCTCTATGACGCTCACTCGATCTACATACGGAACAGAATCCTTAATTGCGCGGGTAAAGCGAACCGTGTCAGGAGCCTCTTTTTCGAGCTCCTCACCCTGCTTTCTAAGGTCGACGCTTTGTGCAGCGTTCAGTTCATATCGAGTTGCAAGCATACGATCAATTTTTTCGATTTCTGCTGCCGCATAATCATTATCCGACCGCGCCACCCGAACCAGAAGTGCGGCAATCGCAAGTCGTGCATCGCTCGGAGTGAGGTCTTTGGGTTCAGGTCCGAGAAGTGTTTTTAAAAGATTAGCAAACATGATTAACTGTTATTCCCTTTGACAATGATTAGATCTTTACATGATATGTCTTTTAGCAAAACAAATTTTTTTGTATTAAGGACTCTCATAAAATGCCAGTGCCATTTGATAATACAAAAATTCTATTAAAGGTGTACGGCTTTTTGAGATGCCCTCCTTAATTGGTTTTCGGCGCCTCGAATAATAAAACGACCGTTGAACTTGGCGAATGTCTCTGCATTGGCTGCTATATAATTCTCATAGGCGATCGAACTGCCTACGTCCAGATGCGCTATCCAATAGGCTTTTGTCATCCTATAGTCTCCGTGACTTTACAGCTGGCCATAAAGTGAGGATAGGCGTGAAAGCTCTTCCTGCAAACCGAACGGTGGATTTATTATAAAAAGTCCTGATCCGGTCATACCATGATTTTTTTTTGCAGGTAAAAATGACACCTCGTGCCGTACACTCATGGAGAATGTCGCCTCAAGGTGGCTTAGCATTTCCAAGTGCAACTGTTTTTGGAGGATTGGATACCACAAGACCTGAATGCCAACGTTCCAGACGCGTTTGATATGTTTCATAAACCCTGGGATTGTTTGATAATCGGTTTTCAGTTCATAACTTGGATCAATCAACATAACACCGCGGCGTGGGGTTGGAGGGCAGATTGATTTGGCCATTTCAAATCCATCCTGCATGTATATATTGGCCCGATGCCGCATTTCTTTTTTCAATGCAGCACTTTCCTGAGGGTGCAGTTCGGCCAAATGTAGACTATCGGTGGAGCGTAAAAGGCCTCCTGCTAGCGCGGGCGAGCCCGGATATGCATCTGGTCCATTTATTTGGCGCGTCTGTTCTAGGGCGCGCCTGTAAGGATGGTCTGGCGCAAACCACGACTTTTCTTCAATAGCCAAAAGTCCCTCTTTGGCTTCGCCAGTTTTTCGTGCAGCCGCATCGCTAAGATTATAGAGTGATCGTCCGGCGTGAGTCTCCACATAGGTGACGGCTTTCGGTTTGTGTGTTAAATAGTCCAACAGAACTGCAAGGACCGCGTGTTTATGAACATCGGCCAAATTAGCAGCGTGATATATATGTTGATAGGATAGCATACTTATGAGCTAAGTTTAAAAGTTACAAAAGGCAATGTTAGCAGGCTGTAGATGTAGTGCCCTAACCCAACCTTGGTCTTTGCTCAAAAGTACCTTTTTGTCCAAAGTCTCAGACCAGTCTTGAATTGTCTTTAGCAGCTCGGATGAAATCTTTGAACAAGGGATGCGGGTCAAAAGGTTTTGATTTCAACTCAGGATGAAATTGCACCCCAATAAACCAAGGATGATCCGACCATTCCACGATCTCAGGCAAACGACCATCGGGCGACATACCGGAAAAGCGAAGACCCGCTTTTTCCAATTTATCGCGGTATTTGATGTCGACTTCATAGCGGTGACGATGACGCTCGTCGATCGAACTTGTCCCATAGACCTTGGCAACTCTTGAGCCTTCTATCAGCTGGGCGTCATATGCGCCAAGCCGCATGGTGCCACCTTTGTTATCTCCAACTTTGCGCGACACTTTGTAATTGCCCTGAACCCATTCTTTCAGATGATAGACCACAGGCTCAAAGCGGCGCTGGCCCGCTTCATGGTCAAACTCTTCTGAACCTGCATCTTTAACACCAATCACATTTCTTGCCGCTTCAATCACAGCCATTTGCATTCCCAAACAAATACCAAGATAGGGGATCTTACGTTCGCGAGCAAATGTGGCAGCTTTGATTTTACCTTCAGTGCCGCGCTCGCCGAAACCTCCAGGCACAAGAATGGCGTGAAAGCCTTGTAGATATGGGGCTGCATCTTCGCGGTCAAAAATTTCTGCGTCGACCCATTCTACGTTTACGCGAACCCGATTTGCCATGCCACCATGTGTGAGGGCTTCTGCGATAGATTTATAAGCGTCTTCGAGCTGCGTATATTTTCCCACGATCGCCACTTTTACATAGCCCTCAGGATTATAAACTCGATCGGCGACATCTTCCCACTGACGCAAATCAGGTTTTGGAGCTGGTGCAATTCCGAACGCATCCAGAACTGCTTGATCAAGACCTTCTTTGTGATAAGCTAATGGTGCTTCGTAAATTGATTTTAAATCCTGTGCAGCGATAACACTATCGGCGCGAACGTTGCAGAATAGCGCTAGTTTCTCGCGTTCTTTTTCTGGAATAGCACCCTCTGAGCGGCACACTAGAATATCTGGTGCTAAGCCAATAGATCGTAATTCTTTAACGCTGTGCTGTGTTGGCTTAGTCTTGAGTTCGCCACTAGCTCTAATAAAGGGTAGCAGGGTTAGATGAACGAAAATACACTGTCCTCTTGGTTTATCCTGTGAAAACTGGCGGATTGCTTCAAAGAAAGGAAGGCCTTCGATGTCGCCAACGGTGCCTCCAATTTCGCATAGCATAAAGTCGACTTCATCTTCACCGATTGCGATAAAGTTTTTTATCTCGTTTGTGACATGTGGGATAACTTGGATCGTTTTGCCTAGATAATCTCCGCGGCGTTCTTTTTCGAGAACCGTGGAATAAATTCTTCCCGATGAGACTGAGTCAGTTTTACGGGCAGCAACACCTGTAAAGCGCTCATAATGGCCAAGATCGAGATCAGTTTCAGCACCATCGTCAGTGACGAAGACTTCGCCATGTTCAAATGGACTCATCGTCCCTGGATCAACATTCAAGTAGGGGTCTAGTTTCCGAAGCCTTACAGAGTAGCCCCTCGCTTGCAGTAACGCTCCTAAAGCCGCCGAGGCGAGACCTTTGCCAAGTGAAGAAACGACACCGCCAGTAATAAAAACAAATTTGGCCAAGTTAAGAATTGCTCCCATGAATCGGACTTTAAGAGCCCGGGTTGGCGGATAATCGGAAACAAAAATTTCACAACTTCACGGGATTAAATCAGTAAAGGATTCGTAAGACTTATGCAACACAACCTCAAGGTAGTGCTGCACTCTTTTATTTATGATCAATCCGTCGTGGCTTAGTCAGCACTTGGAACAAGGGGTGCTGCGTCTTCTTCTGTTGGTGGTAGGATCAGGTCAACGTCTGGAATTAACGGTTTCATACCCTCTTTCGTTGGATCTGTTGTCGTTAAACGGTCAACAACCGATGAAACTGCCGTGTTGTTGGCTGCAATTATAGTGAGGCTCAAAGATGTAATGATAAAGCCTATTGCAAGAATCCAGGTGACCTTTGACAAGGCTGAAGCCGTACTTCTGCCAGACATAACGCCATCGCCGCCGCCGCCACCACCAAGACCTAATCCGCCTCCTTCAGATCGTTGCAAAAGAACGACTCCGATTAGCGATAACGCCAATAATAGGTGGATTGTTAGAACAACGTTTTCCATTAGACCCCGCAAATACCGTACTTGACATGCTAGATAAAAGAGTTTGAGCTTATGAGCAAGGGGCAAAGCATCTTGACTGTTGCCATGAAGCATAGCAATTTGAAGTTATGCCTCATGACAGTAATGATCATACACACGCCCACAGCGTTTTACCCTCCGATCCTGCTTTGCGAGTTAATGCGCTTGAAACGCTTTTAATGCGCAAAGGCTTGATTGATTTGAACGCTCTTGATGCGATTATAGATACTTATCAAAATAAAATTGGTCCCCAAAATGGTGCAATGGTTGTCGCACGTGCGTGGTCAGACTCAGCCTTTTGTAATAGCTTATTTTCTGACACCACCAAAACAGTAGCTGATCTGGGCTTTTATGGTCGCCAGGGTGAGCATATTGTGGCGTTGCAGAATACTGATAAAATACATAATATAGTCGTATGTACTTTGTGTAGCTGTTACCCTTGGCCGCTTTTGGGCATTCCTCCAACTTGGTATAAGTCTGATGCTTATCGCGCACGTGCAGTGCGAGAACCGCGCAAAGTTTTAGCTGAGTTTGGAGTTGCGCTACTAAACGATACATCTGTCAGAGTTTGGGACTCGACGGCAGAACTAAGGTACCTTGTTATACCCCAGAGGCCCGAGGGTACTGAAGGTTGGAGCGAACTACAGCTAGCTGAACTGGTCACGCGTGACAGCATGATTGGAACTGGATTTCCAAAGGACGCGCAATGAGCCGCATTCATGACATGGGAGGACGCTTTGGCGACGGACCGGTTATGCCTGATTTCGGGCACGAAGCTGTTTTTAAAAAAAAATGGCACGCGCGCGCTCTAGCAGTGACCGTCGCGTCCGGTTTTTTAGGTCAATGGAATCTTGATGAATCCCGTCATTCTAGGGAAAATCTAAGTCCAGCGGACTATTCGAAATTTTCGTATTACGAAAAATGGATATCAGCTCTTGCTGATATGCTTGTTGCAAAAGGCCTTGTAAGCGTTGAAGAATTGCAAAGTCTTCAGGGAGAGCGCGGTTCGGACAGCCTTTGTGAGCGGGTCCTTAGAGCTGAGAAAGTGGCGAGCGGCCTCTCGAAAGGCGGGCCGACACTCAGGTATACCTCTATCACCCAGCTTTATATGACTGGTGATCCAGTAAAGACTAGGCTTGCAGAAAATAGATCCTTGTCCGGTGGTCATACGCGACTGCCAAACTATGCCTCGCAAAAGGTAGGTACGATTGTTGGTTCTCATGGCAGCCATATTTTTCCTGATGCTCATGCTCATGGCGCTGGAGAAGCTCCGGAACCCCTTTACACCGTAGCATTTAAGGCCAGCACGCTTTGGGAACATCCTGAAAATCCTTGTGATCTGGTGATGCTGGACCTTTGGCAAAGCTATCTTGAACCGTTATGAATGCGCTGTACACGGAACCGGTTTTTGAAGAGGTCTGGCATGGCCAATTGTTCGCATTGACTGTCCATCTTAATGACTCTGGACATTTTTCATGGGCAGATTGGTCAGAAAAATTTGGCGCTTCGCTACTAAGACATGGCGTCGATCATGAACTAAATGGTGGTGAAGATTATTTTATAGCTTGGCTTGATGCGCTAGAGGGATTTTTGACTGAGCTCAATATAACTGGCCAAAAAGATTTGTTTTTGATTAAAGAAGCCTGGAAAACTGCTTATTTAATTACTCCTCACGGAGCACCCGTATCGCTAAAATAGAAATTTTGGCTATATTCTTAATTTCAAACTTCCCTCTCGTATTCTACATCGCTATACCGGCCCTGGTTTGGTGCTGTTTTGAAAGGTCGGTCATGGCAAATGTTGTCGTTGTAGGCGCCCAATGGGGTGACGAAGGAAAAGGCAAGCTGGTTGACTGGCTGAGTGAGCGGGCAGAAGTGATCGTGCGCTTTCAGGGCGGACATAATGCTGGGCACACTCTTGTCATAGATAAAAAAGTTTATAAATTATCGCTGCTGCCTTCTGGTATTGTTCGGGGTAATAAGCTTTCTGTGATTGGCAATGGCGTGGTTTTGGATCCGTGGCACCTAAAAGAAGAGATTGCCAAGCTGCGTGGACAAGGTGTTGAGATTTCTCCGGATAATTTGATGGTTGCGGAAAATACACCTTTGATTTTGCCCGTTCATGCTGAAGCTGACCACGCCCGCGAGGCGCTCAAAAGCATTGCAAAAATTGGAACGACGGGAAGAGGAATTGGGCCAGCCTATGAAGACAAAGTCGGCCGCCGGGCGATTCGGGTCTCTGATCTTGCCGACCCTGAAACACTTGCGGCTCGGGTTGACCGCCTACTTTTGCATCATGATACCTTACGCCGTGGTCTTGGCCTTGAGCCTGTTGACCGCGAAGCTTTGATTGCAAAACTGGGTGAGATTGCGCCTTTTGTACTCCAATTTGCAGCGCCTGTTTGGAAAGTCTTGTCTGAAAAACGCAAATCTGGAAGTCGTATTCTATTTGAAGGAGCCCAAGGTAGCTTGCTGGATATTGATTTTGGCACTTACCCCTTTGTAACATCATCTAATGTGATCGCAGGCCAAGCAGCAACTGGTTCTGGTCTTGGTCCAGGCGCAATCGATTTTGTTTTGGGGATTGTCAAAGCTTATACAACGCGTGTCGGCGAGGGGCCTTTCCCAACTGAGCTTGATGATCCAGATGGTCAGAGACTGGGAGAGCGTGGACATGAATTTGGGGTAGTAACTGGGCGTAAAAGAAGGTGTGGCTGGTTTGATGCGGCACTCGTACGCCAGACCTGCGCAACGTCGGGAATGAATGGGATTGCTTTGACTAAACTCGATGTGCTGGATGGATTTGAGACTTTGAAAATCTGTGTTGGATATCAACTCGATGGAGAAGAACTCAGCTATTTGCCGTTCGCGGCAGATCAGCAAGTGCGCTGCAGGCCAATCTATGAAGAGATGAGTGGATGGTCCGAAAGTACTGAAGGCGCAAGAAGTTGGGCTGAGCTACCTGCTAACGCTATTAAATATGTACGCCGGATTGAGGAATTGATTGATTGTTCTGTTGCCCTAGTTTCTACTTCACCCGAGAGAGACGACACAATTCTAGTAACAGACCCTTTCGCAGATTAAAGTTTTTAGAAATTAAGTGGCGGAGACAGTTGAATGACCCTAAGTTACAAAGCGCGAAGACGACTGTCGCTCTTGATATTACTTGTCGGCTTACCAGTATATGCTGTTGCTAGCATAAGTTTGATTGCTCAGTTCGATCGGCCATCTATCTTCTTGGAATTGTTTATTTATTTGTGCCTTGGGGTGGTTTGGGCAATACCTTTTAAGTATATTTTTAAAGGAATTGGTCAGGCTGATCCAGATGGAAAATAGCCTTAACCGTACCCTTTAACCAAGATTTTAGTCCTTAATGTTGCATCCTTTTTCTTTTAGAATTTCAAAAACGCCTGCCTCTAAACGCTTAACTTTAACTACTTTTAGCAAGTGGTCGAATGTCTAAAACCAGCGTTTGCGCAAAAGGTTCTGGGGGTCTTCACAGCTCACCTTGCCCATAAACTGTGGACACGAATTTTTGTTGCTTTGGCAGTTTGCGAAAACCTTGCGTCCGCTTCTAGTCTCTTTTTGAAGGTGTTGTCTCCAACTGTGAACATATGCTCAGCAAAGAATTAAAATTCGGCCAGATCAATGGGGTCTGATTCAGGTTCTAGACTTTGGTTATCAGCGGTAATATCTGAATTATAGTTTGGATAGAGCCTTTATTTTCTCAAAGTAAATTTATTAAAAGCAATAATCCAAATGAATTTTGATACTTTACCCATCTATTGACTCTTTACGAGTGTAAGAGAAGTTTCCTTATCAGACATTTAGAACTTTAGTTGAATTTTTCATATTTCCCTGCGCCTTAGAAACCGATTTTAAATAAACTTTGGTTCTGGTAGCGTTTGAATAGGATCGAAATTTTGCTAATAAAAGTATTAGTTTATGATATAATCTAACCTACCATAAATGAAGGGAATTTGCCATTATTAAGCCTATCGTTTCCAACTCAGAACCAATTACGCTAGTTGGAGGGGCGCCTTTTACATGGAAAACCTTGGATATGGCGCTTAATCTAGCACCTGTCAGCGTCGCTGCTGATGGAGGTGCTGACTCTCTTTTGGCGCATGGTAGTGATCCGGTCGCAGTGATTGGAGATATGGACTCAATATCAAAAAATCTGATTGGCCGTATTTCTAAAGACCGCTTCCATGCTGTTGAAGAGCAAGATAGTACTGATTTTGAAAAATGTCTCCAGCGGATTTCTGCACCAATGGTTGTTGGTGTTGGGTTTCTGGGGGCGCGACTTGACCACCAGATGGCGACTCAAACAAACCTTGTCCGCTATGCGCACATAAAGTGCCTATTACTTGGGGAATTGGATGCAGTATTTGTTGTTCCGCCGGATTTTTCTATCGATCTTCCTAAAAATACACGCATATCCCTATTTCCCATGGGAGAAGTCATGATCCAATCACATGGATTGCAATGGAGTACGAATGGATTGGAATTTGCCCCAGACGCTCAAATTGGGACATCCAACGTATCCGCTGGCCCTGTCTGTTTGAAGCCCTCTGGACCAAAAATGCTTGCTATTCTGCCGGTGTCTCATGCAAACCTAATTTTTGCGTCGCTGCAGCATGCCGAGCGATGGACCGTTCTTTGAGTAGAATATACAGCCCGCTGCCATTATGGTTACGACCCATAGATTGTCTATGCCGCTTGGTTTATCCTCAATTATGAGCTATCTGATGCCGGCTGCAACCAATAAAAGATTTTGATTGCTGTAAACGCTTGCGTCCTTTTGCCCATCTTTCATTAACGTTGCCCCAGAGAAACCAAGGGTATCAAAATCAATTTTTGGACTTCAAAACGAGCAAATATCAACATTGTAAGCGGTATTTTAGAGCCAAGAATCTTGCTGGTTGGGGCGAGGATGCATAAAAAAAGTATCAACTATATTCCCGGAAGTGGTTTGTTATTTGCCATAATTAAATCACGGAAGTGATACACGGATAGCGCAGCTTAAAATCTTGTTGATTTATTTAACATTTGCTTACGAATGAAAATATAAAACTGCTCAGTATCATCATCACCCCTCACAAAGCTAACCCGTTTTGAACATGTAAAAAACCCAATAACTAATTAGTCCAGACTTAGCGATGTCCAGATAACGCACAGGTGTCAGCGTCGCTGAAGGGGCATATCGTAGCGCGGGCATCACCATCAGATGCCAAATCGTGGCGAATAACCCTGCGCCAAAGAGCCATACACAATAAATAGTCTCTGGTTTAATAAATATGAGATTCTCTGCGCCAAATAGTGGCTAAAAATCATACCCGTGAGACAAATAATAGACCCAAAACAACAGTATCCAGCTGCATAGGAATAGGATCAATATTCTTTGAAATACCTTTCGTCACAAGAGCCTTGGATCAGTGATCACAAAAACCTCAGTTTATATTTCGTGAGCCGAAATATTGGTAGCATCAGAAATGTTTGCACGAGAAATCTGAATGTTGTGATCTGCACGATTAGGATCTGTGAGGATGCAAGTTTGGCGAAAACATCCAAAACGGCGCAACTATGCAAAAGCACATCATTAAGACAGCCCCGTTGATAACGCGTTCTTAGGACGTGTCTGTTATTGCTAAAGTTTGGGCCATCCAAGTTTGCTACTTGTTGTATAAGATGTTGTCTGGTGTAAACCCGCTATCTCGATACAATTGCAGAGCGATAAATCAAAGATAAAACATATATTTTTCAATGACATTACGAAATGGTAAAGGCGTTGCTAACAGTTGGGAACATTCACGGCCAATCCACCCAAAGATGTCTCTTTGTAGCGCTCGCTCATATCAATGCCAGTCTGTCGCAGTGTCTCTATACACGCGTCAAGCGGCACAAGGTGCGTTCCGTCGCCCCTGAGCGCGAGGCTCGCGGCAGAGACCGCTTTAATCGCCCCTAGGCCATTGCGCTCAATGCACGGCACTTGCACGAGACCTTTTACGGGATCACAGGTCATTCCCAAATGATGTTCCAATGCAATCTCAGCTGCATTTTCGATTTGTTTGGGCGAACCGCCCAAGACCGAGCAAAGACCTGCGGCGGCCATTGCGCTCGCGCCGCCTACTTCTGCCTGACAGCCCGCCTCGGCACCGCTGATTGATGCGTTGAACTTGACCAGTCCACCGATCGCAGAGGCTGTCAACAAAAACTCCTCAATACGTTTGGGCGAAGCGCCTGGCACGTGGTCAAGATAATAGCGCAACACTGCAGGAACAACGCCCGCTGCTCCGTTTGTCGGGGCTGTTACGACCTGACCGCCGGCTGCGTTTTCTTCATTTACTGCCATAGCGTAAACACACATCCAATCATTTATTGTATGAGGCGCAACCAGATTTTTGCCGCGCTCGGACATTAAAGCATCGTGTATTCCCTTTGCGCGCCGCTTTACGTTCAGACCGCCTGGCAAAGTTCCGTCCTGAACCAAGCCGCGCTCGATACAATCCGACATAACTTTCCAAATGAGGGCGATGCCACTTGTGACTCGGTCGTGGCCACTGTGCGATATTTCATTAGATCTTTTCATTTGGGCAATGGATTTGCCTGATGTTTCCGCCATATGCAGCATTTCTTGGGCAGTTTTAAAGGGGTATGGAACATCTGCAATTCTTTCAGAAACATCGTCCTGGTACAGTTCGCGTTCATCCAGAACAAAGCCACCTCCAACCGAATAGTAGGTTTCCTGCAGGACGACATCGCCTTGGGCATCTGTCGCCATCAGGATCATACCGTTAGCGTGCCCTGGTAAATTTGGGCCAAAATCAAAACGTAGGTCGTCTTTGGGATTAAATTTTAAAGCTGGTAAATTGGGGGGAGTGATCACATGGCTCTCTCTGATCGCTTCAAGTGTAAGTTGCGCTCTTGCGTGATCATATGTTTCTGGTAGGAAACCTGCCAGGCCAAGAATAGTTGCTCTATCCGTCGCATGCCCTATACCCGTAAAAGCCAGCGATCCATGTAGGCTGCTCTTCACGCCGAAAAAGGAGAATGGAGAAGCGCGCATCAAGTGTAGGAAACGCGCCGCTGCAACCATTGGTCCCATAGTGTGCGAAGACGATGGCCCAATCCCAATTTTGAACATCTCAAAAACTGATAAAAACATCAGGTGGCCATCCCTTCTGGAGGAACAGTACGAGAGGGATTACTCAACACAGTTTGTCCTAGTCTTTCTGCAAGAGCCGCTTGCGCTACGCTTGGCCTAGTGTAAAAGAGTGGGCAAAGATCTTGAAGCCTAATCCAACGGCCTAGACCGACCGTCTTAAATTTGGCCTTAAGATAAAGTGCCAGCCAACGCAAGCAGACGGTAAAATATAAATTTAAAATATTTAGTGTAAATATCACAAAAGGTGGTCGTAGTGATAAGCTACCCTCGAGCATATCGATAAAAGATAAAAGTATTTTTTGCTTTGGCGCAAACCTGTGTGTCACTGGCATCTCGCGGGCACTGTATTTTTTTGGGCAACATGATATTCTTCGAGATAGATGGAGAGTGTTTAAAAAAAATAAACATTTTCTAGCAAAGAAGCTTTCTTTATCTTTCACGCTGGGCGAAGGAGCTCCTTGTCAAACTACCAACCAGAGCAAAATCGAGGCTGTCTAATAATTGTTACTATCTGGGGTTTCAATCACGGTTATCAGTCCGTTTGGGTTCATAATTACATCAGTATCTGAGCCTTGTCGCTGGTTTGGCTGGTCGACAAGCTTTGTTGAAAATAGCCTCTCAAACTCAAGCAACGCCAGCTGAACAATCATTAAGGTATTATCGGGCGCATAGTGCACTGTAAAGTTCACAGCGTGCCTTAATTAGTCCTGCCATCTATAAAGATTTGCAAAAACGACAAGTCAAATCACAAAGGGTCATTCCAAACACTTAAATTCATCGAATTTAATTTGAAATTCAGCCAAAATCTTGCCCTGACCCTCTCGCGCATGTCGAAATTGCATCGTATAAGCGCAAAAATAATTGGAGATTGTAATGGCACACACGCTCTCAGGGCCTGAAAGGGCCAAGTTTACGGCAGCTAAGCTTGCAACTGATTACGTTAAAAGTGGAATGAAAGTCGGGTTGGGTACTGGCAGTACAGCCGCATGGCTGGTCAAACAACTTGGCGCAATGGTGACCGAGGGTGGCCTCGATATTGTGGCTGTTCCAACATCTTCGCGCACAGCTGAATTAGCAATTGATCTCGGTATTAGGATCATTACGCTGGACGAAGCGGGATGGCTTGATGTTACCATTGATGGCGCTGATGAATTTGATCGTGATTTCAATCTGATTAAAGGCGGTGGTGGTGCCCTTTTGCGAGAGAAGATCGTTGCTAAAGCCAGCCATAAAATGATCGTCATCGCCGACAAGGAAAAAGATGTAGCAACGCTTGGTAATTTCGCTTTGCCGATCGAAGTCATCCCTTTTGGTTTGCAATCGACGCAAACTCTGATTGAGGCGAAACTGAAAGATTACGGTTTTAAGGCGCTTAATATCCAACTGAGAGAAAAAAATGGGCTTGTGTTTATCACAGACGAGGGTAACCATATCCTTGACACGCGTCTGGTTAGGATTGCGAATCCGCGCGATTTGGCAGTAGATTTAAACCGTATTCCTGGTGTTGTTGAGAATGGGCTTTTCGTTGATATCTGTGAAACTGTTGTTATTGGATATGAAAATGGCAAGGGTGAGGTCCGAACTTTGCTCGATGGCAAAACTGTGACTGCAACAATCCAGGATGACAAGAATATTTTCTCTGTTATTGGACAATAAACATGCTCTTTGATTATGATCTATTTGTTATTGGAGGCGGTTCTGGAGGCGTGCGCGCAGCGCGTGTAGCAGCCTCTGAAACTGGGGTCAGAGTTGGCTTGGCCGAAGAAGATCGCTATGGCGGCACCTGCGTTATTCGGGGCTGTGTGCCAAAGAAACTTATGGTTTATGCTAGTGATGTTGCGCATTTTCTGCCCGAGGCGGAAGGCTACGGATGGACGTTCGCCGAGGCAAAATTCGATTGGACTGTCTTTCATCAAAAACTGACCCAAGAATTGGACCGGCTTGAAGCTGTTTACCGTGGCCTCTTGGAACGGGCTGGAGTGCATACTTTTGATGCCAGAGCAAAGATCTTAGAAGCACACACAGTCGAGCTTAGCACTGGTCAGTGCATCACTGCTGAGACTATTCTCATTGCTGTTGGTGGAACGCCAACTTTGCCCAAGATAATCGGTATTGAACATGCCATCACTTCAAATGAGATGTTCAACTTTAAACTTCTGCCAGTGTCTATCTTGATCGTGGGTGGTGGCTACATAGCCTCGGAATTTGCTGGAATCATGAACGGTCTTGGGGTCAAAACAACGCAGTATTATCGTGGCGACCAGATTTTGCGAGGATTTGATAATGAGGCACGCGATCTTGTTGCTGGCGATATGGTAAAAAGGGGCATTGATTTGCGCTGTGGTTTGAACCTTGAAAAAATAGAAAAGACGCCCAAGGGTCTTTTAGTAACTGATACGAAAGGTAAAACGCAAGTTTTTGATGCTGTGATGTATGCAACAGGTCGCTCGGCCAATACCAAAAACCTTATTGATCCATCTGTAGGCGTAAGCCTGGGCGCCAAAGGCGAAATTGTTGTGGATGAATATTCGCAGGCGACGGTACCTTCAATTTATGCGTTAGGGGATGTGACAGACCGTGTTAATTTAACTCCAGTGGCGATCCACGAAGCCATGGCGTTCATTGCAACAGTTTTTCGCGGCGAGCCCACAGCGGTTGATCACACTTTGATTCCGACAGCAATCTTCACGCAGCCAGAAATGGGGGCCATCGGACTTTCAGAAGAAAAGGCGCGCTTGCAAGGTCCAATTGAAGTCTACGTTGCAAATTTTCAAGCAATGCGCCAATTTTTTGCAGGAAGCGACGACAAATCGTTATTGAAGCTTGTAGTTTGCGCCAATTCCCGCAAGGTACTAGGGTGCCATATAGTTGTGCCGCACGCTGGTGAAATGATACAGCTTTTGGGTATAGCAATTAAAATGGGAGCGACAAAAGAAGATTTTGATCGAACTATGGCAGTGCACCCGACGATCGCAGAAGAGCTTGTTACGATGCGAGAGCCGACACGAAAAACTTGACTTATCAAAATGGGTGCCCACTTCACCCATACAACGTTAGCTAAAATATTGACCTACAAAGGGAACTTATATTTATGACTGGGAATAACGGCGGTCCATGGGGCGGCGGCGGCGGGCAGGGCGGCGATGACCGTGGCTCATCTGGTAAGGGGCCCAAAAAGCCTATTAATTCGGGTTCGCAAGTGCCACCGGAAATCGATGAAATGCTGCGAAAAGGCAAAGAACAACTCCAAGTGCTCATGGGTGGGCGCGGAGGTAGCCAAAACCGTGGTGGTGGAGATCAAGGAGACGGGTCTGGACCTGGTCTAGGGCGGGGTGCATTCTTTGCTGCAGGCTTCCTAGCGGTGGCCTACTGGCTGTTTGCAAGTTTTTATCAGGTGCAGAATTTTGAAAAATCAGTTGAGCTTTTTTTGGGTAAATATTACCAGACTGGCGAGGAAGGTTTAAACTTTGCGCCTTGGCCTATTGTAACGGCGGAAGTACTTCCTGTAGACCGTGAACAGACTGAGGATATCGGCATAGGTCAAGTTCTCGGGGATGCTGGCCTAATGCTGACGCGTGATGAGAATATCATCGATATAGATTTCCAAGTTGTTTGGAACATCACAGATCCTAGACTTTATCTTTTTAACTTGCGTGATCCTCGAAAAACAATTCGGGTTGTCTCGGAGTCTGCCATGCGCGAAATTATAGCGCAGTCCGATCTAGCACCAATACTGAACAGGGACCGCGGTGCAATTAAGGCAAAACTTGAAGAACTCATCCAAGATACTTTGGATAGTTATGATAGTGGTGTAAACATTGTTAGGGTCAATTTTGAAAAAGCAGACCCACCAGAACAGGTTATTGACGCCTTCAGAGCCGTACAAGCCGCAGAACAGGAAGGCGACCGTCTATTGAAACAATCAGACGCCTATGCCAATCGAGTTCTGGCGCAAGCGCGCGGTGAGTCGGCTCAGGTTCTAGAAGAGGCGGAAGGGTACCGTGCACGAGTGGTAAACGAAGCGACTGGTGAAGCGAGCCGTTTCAGTGCCGTTTTAGAAGAGTATTCAAAAGCGCCAGAAGTTACGCGCAAACGATTATACCTTGAGACAATGGAAGAAGTTTTGGGTGGGCTTGATAAAGTTATCATCGATGCGAATGTTGGTGGTTCGGGTGTAGTCCCTTACCTGCCGTTGAACCAGTTGACGAAGGAGTCCAAGTAATGCGCATTTTAAATTTAGCTATCGTCGGCGCCGTTCTTATCCTTATCGGACTCTATTCTTCGGTTTACATCGTAGACGAGCGTGAAAAAGTCCTTGTCCTGCAATTTGGTCGTGTTGTTTCCACCCAAGAGGATCCAGGTCTTGCATTCAAGTTACCGCTTATTCAATCGGTTGTACGGTATGATGATCGTATCCTAAGTCGTGATATCGATCCTCTTGAAGTAACGCCACTGGATGATAGGCGTTTGGTCGTTGATGCCTTCGCGCGCTATCGGATTGTTGATATAAATAAATTTCGCCAAATTACGGGCTCGTCGGGTGATCAATCGATCAGTGTTGCTGGTGCAAGACTGGATCGTATTTTGAGCTCTCAAACACGGGAAATTCTCGGCTCTGTTGCATCAAACGATATTCTCAGTTCTGATCGTGCGGCTTTGATGCTCCGCATTCGTAATGGGGCTATTGTAGATGCACAAGAGATGGGAATAGAAGTGATCGACGTGCGTCTTAAACGGACAGATTTACCCCGGCAGAACCTTGACGCGACATTCGCTAGAATGAGAGCCGAACGTGAACGTGAAGCGGCAGATGAGATTGCTCGTGGTAACGAAGCTGCACAGAGGGTAAGAGCGTCTGCTGATCGGACACAGGTTGAGATTGTTTCTGAAGCGAACCGTGAATCGGAAATCATTCGGGGTCTAGCTGATGCGGAAAGAAACTCTATTTTTGCCGAGGCTTATGGTGCGGACCCAGAATTCTTCGAGTTCTATCGTTCACTGGGCGCTTATCGCAAATCGTTGCGCGGGCAAAACTCTACTATGGTTATGTCGCCTGACTCCGAATTCTTTAATTACCTCAAATCCGATAAAGGCCTCAAATGATTTCTGCTCTGATATGGGGCGTAGGTCTTGTATTGGTTATCGAGGGGCTAGTCTATGCACTGGCCCCTCTTTTCGTTGAAAATATGCTACGCCAGATGAGCGAGATACCCATTAAGTCGCGGCGTATTTTTGGCGTGTCGTCAGCACTTTTAGGTGCTGTTATGTTGCATCTGGTGGAACGATTTTTCTAGCTTACCTTGATACATAGCTTTTTTGGACAGGTGTTTTATTATTAAATGTGGATTTTCAGGCGAACGAGATTATTTAACATCAATGTAACATTGATCTACTAACAAAGATCTACTAACAAAATCTCACCACGGATAAAAAATCATGTCGCTTTTCGTCAGTTAGCTTTTCGAAAACTACATTTCAAGAAAACATCAGTCAAAGAAGACTTAAAACAAGAAATACAGGAGCGTTTTTAATATGTACGAACAGCGTTTGCCAAAAATAGCGTCATCTAATGCACCAAATAGTCATATGGCTGCTCAAAAGATACTGCAACTGGCATTATTGGCGCTCGCTGTTCTGATATTTCAGAGTTTAGCAACTGTGGTGCGCTCAGCGCCTGATAGTTTTGCAGATTTAGTCGAACGGATGAGCCCGGCCGTGGTCAATATCACTACAACGACAAAAGTTGCAAAGAGCTTGGCTCCGAAAGGGGTTGTTCCAGAAGGGAGCCCGTTTGAAGACTTGTTCAGGGACTTCAACGATCAAAACCCTGATAGAAGAGGTCCACGAAATACCTCTGCGCTGGGCTCTGGCTTTGTCGTATCTGAAGATGGATTTGTGGTCACCAACAATCATGTGATTGAGGGTGCCGATGAGATCATGGTCGAATTTCCAAATGGTGCAGAGCATGCTGCGACTGTTATAGGTGTGGACAAAAATATTGATATCGCTCTATTGAAACTGGATGTTGATAAGCCTCTGGATTTTGTCAAATTCGCAAATAGTGATACTGCGCGTGTTGGCGATTGGGTTATGGCAATCGGAAATCCTTTGGGACAGGGGTTTTCAGTCTCTGCTGGAATTATTTCTGCCCGCAATCGAGAGCTTTCTGGAAATTATGATGACTATATTCAGACGGATGCCGCGATCAACCGAGGTAATTCGGGTGGGCCTTTGTTTAATATGAATGGGCAGGTGATCGGTGTAAATACTGCAATTCTATCGCCTAATGGAGGCTCTATTGGGATTGGATTTTCTATGTCGGCAAACGTTGTCGCGCCCATAGTTGAGCAATTGCGTCAATTTGGTGAAGTAAGGCGCGGTTGGCTGGGTGTGTCTATCGGCCCGGTGACAGAAGAAATTGCAAAGACTCTTGATCTAGAAGATTCGTCAGGCGCCATCATATCAGAAGTGTTTGGTAGTGGCCCTGCGTTAAATGCAGGCCTAGAAACAAGAGATATTATTGTTTTGTTTAACGGTGAGGCTGTTGAAAATGCTGGCGAATTAGTCCGTATGGTCGGTCGTGCGGCAGTCGGTGAAACGGTCAAAGTAGTTGTTTTACGGAATGGAAAGCGACAGACATTTGATGTGCTGTTAGGACAGCGTCCCGTGAACACAAATCAGGTTAACAGTAAGCCAGTTGAACCCGAGGGCATTTTAGGCCTCTCACTTGTGAAAATAGATGACGCTTTAAGGGACGAGAAATCTCTCCCAGAGTCCGCAGTAGGGCTTTATGTTTTAGAAGTGGATGAATCATCCGATGCTTTTGAAAAAGGTGTACGTCCTGGTGATATTATAACAGATGCAGGGCAGACAAACATTGCCAATTTGGAAGATTTCAAAGCGCAGGTTGAGGCTACAAAAGAAGGTGGGCGCGGCTCAATTCTATTGTTGGTACGGCGTGATGGCCAACCCAGATTTGTGGTCCTAGAGTTAGAGTAGACCTGTAATTCTGACCGCTTCGACAAAGTCAGAGCGGTCGCCTTTCTTACTATCGGGATGAGGTATCGCTGGATTGCGCACCGCAATATTGACAGGCGTTACGGCACATAAAAATTAAGAACGATTTTCAGTCTCAAGTTCCATTTAAATTGCTATTTGCAGACTGGTTGCCAACGGAGACGAGCCGCGCTTTGACTAAAGACTTTGCAATGCTTGTTCTTGATATCCATTAATCCAGTAAGCCTACTGTCAAAATAGCCTCGGTTTGCTAACGCTTTCTGCAGAACGACAATAAACTCTGAATTCAGTAGGTCTTTGCAAACTGCACTGAACCAAATTTCGTTTGCTTAGGTTATCATCTTTTGACTGGGCTTTGTTTGATTGACCGCTGGTAACAAGACATTGCCAAAGTAACCAACGCTGTTTGATCTTGTTAGTTCTTTTTCTTTAACTGAATCATAAACAGCGGGCTCAATGATTTTCTGGCAGCATCTGCATAAGGCCATTCCATCCATTGATACTAAACCTGGGGAATACTAATTCCCAAAAGCGCGCAAAACACTTCGCTGTCCAGAAATATTGATTATTAAAGGTCATATCACACCCTCTTATCCGCAATGCACAGTGTAAAGCTAAGTCAGGGCGTGGTAAATGGGGCTATGGGCGTATTGAGTAAGGTATCAAGCATATGTGATATATCTTCTATTTGCTCTGCAATAATATGTGTTACTGCAGAACCCCGCTGTAAACGGCCCGTTATACGTAACAGCCGTCCCGAGATCACAGCGCGACGATACCGCTCGTAAAGACTGCGCCGCACAATCACATTCACGACTCCTGTCTCATCTTCCAAAGTTATGAAAATAACACCTTTTGCCGTTCCGGGGCGTTGTCTCAGGATAACAAGCCCGGCAACAGTCAAGCGGGCCCCTTCTGGCGGGTTGCATAGCTTATCAGCTGGGCATGAGTTTGGCGAACTTGGCCAATTGTGGGGCATAGCATTAGGCTCGCGATATGTTTCGACAAGAACAAAGATAGTACAAAATTATTTTACAGCAATAGATGTTTTTCATATTGTAGAATGAACTGGCAGAATCTGGTTGGCTCTATTAGGAAGTACAAACGATTTAAGAGCAGGAGTATCTAACAATGGCAAAGATCACCTACATTGAACACAGTGGAACTGAACACATTGTCGACGTGGCCAATGGCCTAACGGTCATGGAAGGTGCCCGCGATAATAATATTCCTGGAATTGAAGCAGATTGTGGTGGCGCCTGCGCATGCTCGACTTGCCATGTCTATATTGATCCTGCTTGGGTGGATAAAGTTCCCGCCAAGGATGATATGGAAGAGGATATGCTGGATTTCGCATATGAGCCCGATCCTGCTACATCGCGCCTGACTTGTCAGCTTAAAGTTACTGATGCAATTGATGGACTGGTTGTCCAAATGCCGGAAAAGCAGATTTGATCTAGGACTTTAAAGATTACAGAGTAAGTTGCTAATACTTCTAAGTGTTGAGCCAAATGCGTTCATGACTAAAGTAAAACATATGGAACCCAAATTTGGTGTCCCTATACGCGTGGGCCGAATCGACCGTGTTCACTTGGAAGTTTCAGACCGTGAAAACGCCGCCAAATGGTATGGACGTGTATTGAGATTGAAAGAGCATATAGCGTTTGGTGCTAGGGCTGGCGGTCCAATGTGCCCCTCATAATAGAAGCTGGAGATAGTTGTACAGAGCTCTTATTTTTTGTGCGCAAACTCAAAGATGTTTCACAGTGTAAACAATTTCTTTTCAAATATCTTGTGATAATTTTCTGAATTGTTGCAAATTAATAGCAGCCTTAAATTTAAAAAATAGGTCTGACCAGAAAGTGAAAGAGGAAAACATTATTGATTGTGAATTTTCATGGTCAATCTACTCTCTGGATCCTGATCAAAACAGGTTTGTGGTCACCACATACTATTAAGACTATGGTGCAACCAGCTTAGATTGAAAACGTACGCGCAAATATTGTAATGTCGACATGATAATCGATACTTTTTTCCTTTGATTCACTTCATGTCTTTCAAAGTTTTTGAACGTCAAACTAGGTTTTATTGGATTTTCAGATTTAGCTAACATTTGTAATAGATCCTATTGCGTTACTCTTGCTCTCAGGCCCAACTGTCTTACTTGTGTTTAGCTATGCGGTCAGTCACGGTGAACATGTGGAGCTGGCGACTGTGTCTGGTGTGGCACAGGACGACCTTATCGCGAGGTCGGTTTAATGAGCTGGGTTAGGGGCCGTAGTCATCGTATGTGCCAGACTGTTCATAGTTTAAAAATTGATTGGTACAATCTATCTTGTTTACCTCGGTGTAAAGCTATGGCGTGGTACCTCAAAAGCTTCAGTTTATGATCTCAAAGACGTTGCTGCGAAAGGTACTTTAAGGTTGTTTATCATGCTGCGGCTGTCACCGTTCTAAATTGAAATCTATTGTTTTCTTCACCGCGTTTGCACCGCAATTTCTGAATATTTATACTCCACTTTTGCCTCAATTTTCAGTCTTACTCGCTACTTTTGTTGCTCTAGCCGCCATTATTACACTCCTTTATACGCCAGCTGTAGGTAAATTGCCTTCAAAAAATTATCCATCCTAGATTCCTCGCATGAAGCTTGCGTTTTGGCGAACTGACATTGGTTTAAGTGGGAGTTATGTCTATATTTGTTAAGCAGTGACATTAAAGATTACTAAAGGGCAGTTACATACTTCCAACCTTCAGTGGTATTTTTAGGCTTCCTCACAGAGCGTGCCATCCGATATCCGTCCGATAAAACCCACCTTGCCATTCTACTTGGTTTGCCATGTCATAGGCTTGTTGGCGAGCCTCGCCTAGGCTTTCTCCCCTTGCAGTGAAGTTAAGTACGCGGCCACCGGTAGCGGTTATGTCATCGCCGTTCCTTGTGGTTCCAGCATGAAAGCACATATTTTTGGAATCTTGTGCGACCTTTTCAAGACCTTTTATAATGGACCCCTTTTCATAGCTGCCCGGATAACCCTGCGCTGCCAGCACAACTGTTAATGCATGGTCGTCGGCCCAATTGACATGCGCAGCCTCCAATTCGCCCTTTACTGTAGCCTCGATCAAATCAAAAGCTTGTGCGCCAAGGCGCATCATCAGCACTTGGCATTCTGGATCACCGAAACGGACATTATATTCCACAAGCCTTGGTTGCCCTTCTTTGATCATGAGGCCAACATAGAGTACGCCCTGATAGGGCGTACCGCGACTGACAAGCACTTTTAGCGTTGGTTTGACGATTTCATGCATCGCTTTTTCCAATGTGTTAGCATCGAGAATAGGGGCTGGTGAATAGGCTCCCATCCCACCAGTGTTTGGGCCGGCATCCCCGTTAAAGGCGCGCTTGTGATCTTGTGCTGTTCCAATTGTAACAGCCGTCATACCATCGCATAGTACAAAAAGTGATGCTTCTTCTCCCTCCATAAATTCTTCAATAACAACCTCGGCACCAGCAGCTCCAAATTCTCCGCCGAACATTGTTTCAACTGCACCTAAAGCAGTCTCCAAATCCATTGCCACCACAACCCCTTTTCCAGCAGCCAGGCCATCGGCCTTTATAACGATAGGTACGCCTTGGTTTAGGATATAAGTTTTAGCAGAGCTGAGATCGGTAAAATATGCGTAAGAGGCGGTTGGTGCATTTGCCTGAGCACACACTTCTTTGGTAAAGTTCTTGCTGGCCTCAAGCTGGGCGGCAGCTTTATCTGGTCCAAAGGTTGTAACACCTGCCTCCCGCAAAGATTGTGCAACGCCCGCGACCAACGGCGCTTCTGGTCCTACTATGACAAAGTCTACTTTATGGGTTTGTACGAAATCTAAGACAGTACTCGGGTTTTCAATGTCCAATTCGTGGCACTCGGCGATCTTGGCGATACCTGCATTTCCTGGTGCGCAAAGCAGTTCATCGCATTTGGGATTCTGTTTTATAGCCCAAGCCAGCGCATGTTCGCGCCCACCACCACCTAAAATTAGTATCTTCATGTTCTGCACCTCTTGGACTTTATTGCGTCGCGTTCTAAACTTGTTACGAACGTGTTACAAGTGAGAGCATATGAATGATCTAATAGATGCCCCAGAAATTGGTTTAAATGGTCCAGAATTCAGCGTTTCTGAAATTTCTGGTGCAATTAAGCGAGTGATAGAGGGTGAATTTTCGCACGTTCGGATCAAAGGTGAAATTGGTAGAGTGTCTTTTCCTCGCTCGGGGCATATTTACTTAGATCTCAAAGACGATAAATCGGTGATCTCTGCTGTGATTTGGAAAGGTGTTGCCTCCCGATTACCAATCCGACCGGAAGAGGGGTTTGAAGTTGTTGCCACGGGTCGTATCACGACATTTGGTGGGCAATCAAAATATCAATTGGTAATTGAGGATATAAAACCTGCCGGGGTTGGCGCCTTGATGGTGATGCTTGAAAAGCGCAAAGCAATGCTGGCAGCGGAAGGTCTTTTTGATGAGACGCGTAAAAAGGCCATTCCTTATCTCCCGGAGATCATCGGAGTTGTCACATCTCCTTCTGGGGCGGTTATTCGCGATATCCTGCACCGTTTGCGCGATCGTTTTCCGCGCAAAGTCTTAATCTGGCCTGTTGCGGTACAGGGGGATAAATGTGCCACAGACGTTGCAAAGGCGATTGCCGGTTTTAATACGTTGACCCCGGGCGGAGCGGTCCCCAGACCAGATTTATTGATTGTTGCGCGCGGTGGTGGTTCGCTTGAAGATCTTTGGGGATTTAACGAGGAGATTGTTGCCAGAGCGACGGCAAAGTCAAATATTCCTTTAATTTCGGCCGTTGGTCACGAAACGGATACTACTTTGATTGATTTCGTCTCTGACCAGCGCGCACCAACACCGACCGCTGCTGCTGAGTTGGCCGTTCCAGTTCGGCATGAACTTTTGGTTTGGGTTGAGGCTCAAAGTGCGCGTATGAGCCGTACGTTGAACAATCATCTCACGACAAGATCGCAAAGGTTGCGCGATTTGGGGCGCGCTTTGCCTAAACCAGATGTGCTTTTCCATTACGAACGTCAAAAGCTAGATCACATGTCTGAGCGTTTTCCAGCTGCACTGACTGCGTTTGTCCAAAAACAAAAAATGCATCTCTACGATGTTTCGGGCACACTTCGCGCCTCTTTTGCGCGGTCAAAAGTAGACAGCGCCGCAAGCCAATTTTGCCTTATTGAGCCGCGTTTAAAACTTGCGTTAGATCGGTCAGTCAATATGCGAAAGACGGAAGTGGAGCGTATATCTTCCCGCCTTGTGTCACGTTTGGTTGATCGAAAAATAAACGACAACAGAGACGCGTATCACCAAGCTGCAAAAAACTTGTCTAATGTGGTTAACCAGTATGTGGGAGGGCTGAAAGACAGATTGACTGGTTTAGAAAGGTTGCGTGAAACACTGGGCTATAAGGCAACTCTAAACCGCGGCTATGTGGTTGTTCGCTCTGGAGACGCAGTGATTACAACAACGAAAGAGGCCAAGAACGCTGAGGCCCTGGAAATTGAATTTTCCGATGGGCGATGGTCAATTTCGGGCAAACAAAAAGCTACCAAAAAACTACCACCTCCTGAGTTGGATCAAGGATCTTTGTTTTAAACACCGACCTCAGGACCAGGACATTCAAGAGGGCTGGGCGCACGGCGTGCCTCGTAGAGTGGCGAACTAAGTTCATAGCCGGCAAATTTTGCAATTAATCGACCTCCGTCTTTGAAAAACTGCCAGCATTGTATGTCTACGTCCGGCCCGTATTCAAAGCAGATCATATCCTCTTGCTCTCGCCATGTCCCAAAAAGGCAATTGCCGTCCAGAAAGGACCAGCGCACGCGCGCACCTTCAAAATAGGATTCAGCGCCATAAACTGATCCGTTTTGGCTATAATAGAGAGTTTGACCATTGGTATAGTTTTCAAATTCTTCTGCCGACATGGATGTCTCCGCCAAGGAAGCTGAAAAGTATAAATTTAACAATATGCTAAGAATTAATTTCATATGTATCCCATAACACAATCTTGAGCGCTTTTGTAAAATATTGTTTCCTTTAACAGTCTTTTCTGCGAGTTATTTTATATCACAAAACGCATCTGAAGCATTGTATGTCGCTTTTATCCTCACGCATCGACTCAACATTCCGATAGGATGTGAAAAAATGATAACGGAGCAGCTAGTATGCCATTAGACGATCGGAAAGGCGTATGGAAGTCTGGTAAGGGTCGTGGGCGAAAAACGCCTAAGGGTCGCCAGTATGAAGATAGCGCACTTGACGAGGTTAGATCACTTTTGCTTGATCTTCCGCGTGACCGCGATCTTTTGATTGAATTTTTGCATTTGATTCAGGATAAATACGGGCATTTATCGGCAGCCCATTTGCGAGCTTTGGCCGAAGAGATGCGTCTTTCTATGGCGGAAATTTACGAAGTGGCGACTTTTTATGCCCATTTTGATGTGGTTAAAGAAGGTCAAACACCGCCGCCGGCTATGACGATCCGTGTCTGTGACAGTCTGAGCTGCGAACTGGCAGGTGCCCAGGAGCTTAAAAAAGCACTTGAGGATGGATTAGATAAATCTGAGGTTCGTGTGTTGCGTGCGCCTTGCATGGGGCGGTGTGACACAGCCCCAGTTTTGGAGCTTGGCCATAAACACATTGATACCGCCAATTTTGACACAGTGAAGGCTGCTGTTGAGGCGTCTGATACGAATGCCGAGATTCCAGATTACGAGACTTACGAGAGCTACCGTGCGAGTGGTGGCTATCATACTTTAGAAAATTTGCGCTCAGGCGGTAATTGGGAAGATGTTCAAGAGGACGTTCTTGCCTCCGGTCTGCGCGGTTTGGGCGGTGCTGGCTTTCCATCGGGGAAGAAATGGGGCTTTGTCCGGATGAACGAGGGGCCGCGCTATTTGGCTGTTAATGGCGATGAAGGCGAACCTGGCACCTTTAAAGACCGCTATTATCTAGAGCGCACTCCGCATATTTTCCTAGAGGGGATGTTGATCGCTGCTTGGGCGGTTGAGGCGGAAAAAGCTTTTATTTACATGCGTGACGAATATCCTGCCGTGCTCCATATTCTGGCAGAGGAAATCAAAACCCTTGAGGATGCGGGGATCGTTGCCCCGGGTTTTATAGATCTAAGGCGTGGGGCTGGAGCTTATATCTGCGGTGAAGAAAGTGCGATGATTGAAAGCATCGAGGGCAAACGGGGCATGCCGCGTCACCGTCCACCCTTTGTGGCTCAAGTGGGGATTTTTAATCGGCCGACTCTGGTGCACAATGTTGAGACACTTTATTGGGTTGCAAAAATATGCCGTGAGGGATCTGAGATATTATCCTCTGTCCAAAAGAATGGGCGCAAAGGGTTGCGCAGCTATTCAGTCTCTGGTCGGGTAAAAAACCCAGGGGTATTTTTGCTTCCTGCGGGATCCACAATTATGGATATTATTGAGGCAAGTGGAGGCATGTTGAAGGGCCATGTCTTTAAAGCTTACCAACCCGGGGGGCCGTCTTCTGGACTATTGCCGGCTCATATGAACGATATCCCGCTTGATTTTGATACGCTTCAACCGCATGGATCGTTTATTGGGTCTGCTGCAGTTGTTGTTTTATCAGATCAGGACCGCGCACGCGACGCAGCCCTAAATATGCTGCGCTTTTTTGAAGATGAAAGCTGTGGTCAATGCACACCATGTCGAGTGGGCTGTGAAAAAGCGGTTAAACTGATGCAACAAGAGCATTGGGATAAAGACCTGCTTGAAGACGTAAGCTCGGCAATGGTTGACGCATCGATCTGCGGATTAGGACAAGCCGCTCCAAACCCCATTCGTATGACAATAAAACACTTTGCCGAAGAAATATAATAGATGGCATGGCAAAATGCTTAAGTGTCGTTTGCGATGTTTTTACAATCTGGTCGCTGTAATGTGCAGGCTACTGATCAAAATCTTCAATTGCATTTTTGATCAGCACAAACCTTTGTGTTTTGCAAATATGATGTGAGATTGTTGATTTTAAACCTAAATGCTAGAGAGTGCTCTTTTCCTCGGAACTAAAGCAGATTAGGTCAATAAGACAAACCTAAGAAAGTGGTAGCATCGATGGCCTTTTTCAAAAAACTTAAGGAGAGACTCTTCAAATCGTCTTCTAAATTAGAAGAGGGTCTGGACGCGATCGTCAAAGATGGTGGAGAACCGTCTGATGAGCAAGATCTACCAGACCAAGCTACACCCCAAAAAATGGCCCCCAAACCGGCGAAGTCGGAGGTTGTACTAGAAACAATGAAGAAAACGTCTAAAGCGGTTGTGATCGAACCGGTCGCCATCCAGGTAGAGTCTGGAGCGTCCAAAGTTGATCCGCCCAAGACTGATTTCCAACCTTTGACGACAGTTGACGAGAAAAATCAGGCCTCGTTGGAAACCGTAGATTTCAAAAAAATTGATCCTGCCCCAGTATTAGAGGCAGCAGTCGAGAAAAGTGCACCATCTAAAGGATTTATTGGTCGTTTGATGGGGCGTAAAGCCGAGACAACGGCGGTGCGTAGGGTTTTGGATGATCCTATGCTCGAACAGCTAGAAGACCTGCTGATCTCGTCTGACATGGGGGTCGATGCAGCAATGCGAGTTACCGCTAATATCGCTGAAGGCCGATTGGGTAAAAAACTTTCGTCGGGTGAGATTAAATCCCTTCTGTCCCAAGAAATCACGCGGATCATGGAGCCTGTTGCCAAGCCACTGCCGCTTTATTCTCAAACGCCACAAGTTGTTTTGGTTGTTGGGGTAAACGGATCGGGAAAAACCACAACGATTGGTAAATTGGCAAGCCAGTTCAAAGTAGCTGGAAAGTCCGTTATAATTGCTGCTGGTGATACTTTTCGGGCAGCCGCCGTAGAGCAGTTACAGATTTGGGGAGACCGCGCCGGTGTGCCTGTATTGACTGCAGCAAAGGGGTCTGACCCAGCGAGTCTTGCCTTTGACGCGATAGAGAAAGCACGGGCTGATAAGGCAGATTTGCTTTTGATTGATACGGCTGGACGACTGCAAAATAGAACTGATCTGATGGAAGAACTCTCTAAGATCGTGCGCGTTATAAAGAAACAGGATCCAGACGCGCCACATAATACTTTGCTGGTGCTTGATGCGACGACGGGACAAAATGCATTAAACCAAGTCGATACATTCAGGCGGCTGGCAGACGTCAGTGGTCTTGTGATGACCAAACTGGATGGCACTGCAAAAGGTGGTGTTCTTGTCGCCCTGGCGGATAAATTTGGCCTACCGATACATGCAATCGGTATAGGCGAGCAAATCGATGACCTGTCACCTTTTGACCCGGAAGAATATGCTAAGGCTTTGACAGGTCAAGGGGTACCATAATTTACCTTTTTATAAGTTAAGGTTCTATAGGCAATCCCCCAGTGATATTTGAAAGCGGAACAGCAAATGACTGAGTGAATTTTAAGTATAGGGGGAACGCCAAATGCACCTATTTATACTTCGGATCTGGCAATTCTAACAGCGTTTCTCTATGCAGTTTTTGCTGCTTTGCAAAAGGGACAACATGATTCTTGGCTTTCGCGAGGTGTTATCGATTTCTGATATTTTATGATGGTATTACCAGTGGCGCTTTTTGTTTTACCGTGGCCTGAGTCGTCTCTTTGGCCCATTATGGTCGGTGTTTTTATCAGTTACCTGATTCAAAAACTCTTCACGCCATATCCTACACGCGTGGAAATTACACCGTTGTTTACCCGGGAAAGCGAGGAACAGCCCCTATTTTTGCAATAATTGCTGCGTATTTGTTTTTGAAGAAACATTTAATGCGATGCAATGGACTGGGATCGCTATCATTTTGGGTGATATTTTTAGTCTGGCCGCTTATAATATGCTAAATATTATAAATGCTATAAACACTTTGAGCATGGCACTGGTGTTGGCCGTTGCAACGGGTGCATTCGTCGCTCTCTAAACTGCATACGATGCATGAAATTCGTCAGGCGGTTAATCCATTTATTCTTATTGTCTGGTTCTTTGTTATCGATGGTATTGCTCTTCCATCTTTTATCTTTATCAGGTGGGTTAGAATATACGATTGCCCGGCTGGCGGCCCATTGATGCCGCGTGGTATGATTAGCGGAATTATTGCTATTTTCAGTTTTGCCTCAATAATGCTAGCAACACGACTGGACAAAGTTGGTGAAGCCGCGATATTGCGTGAGTCATCAATTACATTTGCCGCTCTTATTGGGTGGTTTTTTTTGAAAGAGCCGGTTGGACCTTATGGCAACGTTATGATGATCATGTTAGCAGTTGGAGTAGTATTTGTGGAATTTGGGAATTAGCGGGAACCTTCATGACTGAAAACAACAATTCTTCCTTTATCTCGTCCGCGCTGGAGATTGGTCCAGTCCTAGTATTTTTTCTGGTTTTTATTTGGCGCAAGGGCGAAACAGTTGTCTTTTACGGGCATGAATATTCAGGCCTCATTCAAGCAACCGCAATTTTTGTACCGCTGATGATTTTGTCCACCGCTATTGGCTGGTGGCTCAATGGTCATTTGTCCAAAGTGCAGGTTCTGACGCTTACTCTTGTCGTTGTTTTTGGGGCTTTGACTGTTTTTTTGAACGATGAGCGCTTTTTCAAAATGAAGCCTACGATCATTTATGTTCTGTTTGGTGCAACTATCTCTTTTGGGCTTCTTCGTGGGAAAAATTATATTCAATCGTTACTTGGCGACAGGTTGCCTATGGAAGATGCAGGTTGGCAGATCATTGGCAGCAGACTTGCCATATTCTTTTTTGCTCTTGCAGTTCTGAATGAGATTATCTGGCGTACCCAAAGCAGTGAAGCGTGGGTTTATTTCAAAACGTTCGGCCTGACTGGTGCGGTTATGCTGTTTATGATGCTACAGTATCCAGTTATAAAAAAATATGGACAGCTAAACGACCTTTAGGATTTGGTGTGATCTGGTGTTGGGTTTGCGTAAAGCCATCAAGATCCCTGTCAGCACATTTTGTTTTATGTTAAGGCAGGGATGCAAGCCAGAGAATGAGACGCGCCTGACCTCTCTTTGTCTTGACCATTTTCCGTATTTAGCGTTTCTGATACTTCTGGAGATTTGTTGCCAGATTGCAGATCACGCTTAAAGATACTGCTAAAAGGTCAGTAGCAAAGCCCTTTTCGCTTGGCGGAGTTTAGGACTTTTTTGTGCCTGAAAAGACAAAAGATTTGCGATGAAAAAAAATTTAAAAAAGCGTGCCAAAAATGGTTCATGGTGGTTTGCGCTGCAGCCAATATAGCGAAGTGAGCGAGGCTTTATTTATGACACAAGGCTTCGAATATGACTCCGCTGAAGCAGTAGAAGAAAGATTTCTAAAAACTGACAATGACGAATTTATTTATTCTTGATACGGAAACCCCAAAGCTGTGATGTGTGAAGATCGAATTGCTCTTCTAAATGGGGCGGAGGCTGCTTTTGCAACAGCATCAGGCATGGCGGCGATGCATTGGGCGCTTTGTTCGATTTTAAGGGCTGGTGATCATGTGGTTGCATCACGTACACTCTTTTGATCTTGCCTTTATGTGCTAGAAGAGGTTCTCACTAAGTTTGACGTAGAGGTTAGTTTTGTAGATGGTCTTGATTTGGACCAGTGGGAAAAAGCTCTTAGGCCAGATACACGTTTTGTATTTTTTGAGACAGTTTCTAATCCTACGCTGAAAGTAATAGATACTGCATCGGTCGCGCACCTAGCCTTTGATGTGGGCACCATTATGATCGTTGATAATGTCTTTATGACCCCTGTTTTCAAATGCCATTGAACTTGGCGTAGGTGTCGTTATTTATTCAGCCACGAAGCACATTGATGGTCAAGGGCAGTTGCTCGGTGGTGTTGTGCTAGGAACAAAGAAATTCATCACCAAAACACTTGAAATATTTTAAAAGCACAAAGGTTGAGCAATGAGCGTATTTAACGCCTGGATAATGTTGAAAGGGTTGGAAACGATTGAATTAAGGGTTCGGGCCTAAGCGGAAACTGCTGTACAAATCTCAAAAGGCTTGAACGGCAATAGTGCGCTTGAACGAATGATCTATCCTGGACATGTGTCACACCCGCAAAATAAAACTGTTAACGAACAACTCTCTGGTGCGGTTACAGTTATTGCGCTTGACCTAATAGGTGGTCGGGAAGCTGAATTTAAATTTTTGAATGCAATATAAGTTGGGATTATCGCCAATAACTTAGGAGATTCAAAATCAATCTACACGCATCCAGCTTCAACCACGCATCAACGACTAAGCGAACGGTAAAAGGGCTTGCTTTCAATAACGACCAGTCTTATCCGTTTTAGCGTAGGTCAAGAGGATTCTGGAGATTTAATAGCAAATATTGTACAGGCTTTAGAATGATTTAGATCTGTAATTCATCTAAAAATTTGACTTTAATTGATCCAAATGAATTTGACTATCGTAGTATCTAGCAAAATCCAGCACGATGAATGAAGAAGACTGTTGGCTAATAATGTGAAAGGGTCCGGAATGAATATTCATACCCGTGAAGTAAAAACGCTTCCCGACGACAACGAAGTTAAAGATGCGATGCGTGTTTTGCGTGATTGGGTGGCTAATGCAGGGCCAGAGGATCTTAATAGTGTGGACACAGATATTATAACCCGTCTTCTTTCTGCCCACTATCCCAAGCTTGAGAATACATATCAGAATGAATTCTCGCCAGCTGAAGATTATCTCCAAACTATGCCTGACCTCCAGAATGGTCCCAGCTCTCTCATCCGTGGCGAAAACCGTCAAATTCAACATGTTGGTATATCAAATTTTAGATTGCCTTTAACTTACAAGATGCGCGACTGCGCAAACCAAACTCTGCAAACTTCGGTTACAGGCACAGTCAGTCTTGAGGCAGACAAGAAGGGCATCAACATGTCCCGCATAATGCGCAGTTTTTACCAGCATGCGGAAAAGCAATTCAGCTTTGAAGTTATCTTGGCCGCCTTGGATGATTACAAACGCGACTTGGACAGTTTTGATGCGCGCATTCAGATGCGGATTTCCTTTCCCATAAAAGTATCGAGTTTACGTTCTGGCCTGACGGGATATCAGTATTATGATCTGGCTTTAGAGGTGGTCGACACCGATGGGGTTAGAACAAAGATATTGCATTTGGATTATGTCTATAGCTCAACATGCCCTTGTTCTCTTGAACTAAGCGAGCATGCACGCCAGTCGCGCAACCGATTGGCAACACCACATTCGCAAAGGTCGGTTGCACGGATATCTGTTGTTTTAAATAATCATGACGTTTTGTGGTTTGAGGATCTTGTCGAACTTTGTCGCTCGGCAATTCCCACCGAAACGCAAGTTATGGTCAAGCGCGAAGACGAGCAGGCCTTTGCCGAGCTAAACGCTGCAAATCCTATATTTGTTGAAGATGCTGCGCGTCTTTTTTGCCAAGTTTTGACGAAAGATGAAAGGATTGGTGATTTTCGCGTCATGGCCAGTCATCAGGAGAGCCTGCACAGCCATGATGCTGTGTCTGTGCTTACTGAAGGTCCTACATTCGCGCTTAATTCGATCGACCCCAAGCTATTTTCGACCCTGATTCATTCTGGATAAAATAGCTTCTGCTCTTGACAGAAACAGATTGAATAGTGAAGCCTTTGACGGATGGTAGACTTTAGGCCCGTGGGATATGTGATCGGTATTTTGCTGACGCTTTTGGGCGTCGCAATGATTGTGCCGTTTCTTGTTGACCTTGCCGAAGGTCGAGGCGAATGGCGTGTGTTTGTTCAAAGCTCCCTCGTCACAGGCATATTTGGCGTTTTACTCGCCTTGGCCTGTTCTAACGACGCCAAAGAGGGACTGACCATTCAGCAAACATTCCTCCTAACAACGGGTGTCTGGTTGGCGCTACCGCTATTTGGGGCGTTGCCTTTTATGTTCGGTTCAACAGAAGCGCGTTATGTAGATGCATTTTTTGAGGCTATGTCTGGTTTGACCACGACAGGTGCGACTGTATTTACAGAGCTTGACATAATGCCCAAAGGACTTCTGCTTTGGCGTGGCATTTTACAGTGGTTTGGCGGCATTGGCATCATTGTTGTGGCAATGGTTTTTCTCCCTGAGCTTCGTGTGGGCGGAATGCAGATTTTCAAAGCTGAAGCGTTCGATACCCTTGGCAAGATCCTACCAAAAGCTACGACAATTGCTATCCAAATTTCTGTTATTTATTTAGCTGTTACGATGGTTTGTATATTGGCCTACTTTTCTGTAGGTCTATCTGCTTTTGATGCGACGGTTCATGCTATGACCACTGTGGCTACCGGTGGATTTTCAAATTATGATGCCTCCTTTGGTGCGTTTGATGCCGGTGCAGAATATGTCTGCGTTATCTTTATGATACTAGCGTCATTGCCGTTCGTCAGATATGTTCAGTTGGTGAATGGAAACCAGTTGGCCCTTTTCAAAGATGTGCAAGTTAAAACATTTGTAACGGTTGTTTTAATTTTGGCTTTGGTGACGACGCTGGTTGTTTATGCATCCCTTGGCTTTGATGGTGAAACAGCCTTTCGCAAAGCTCTATTCAATATTACGTCGATTATCTCGGGAACGGGGTATTCTAGTGCAGATTATGGCCAATGGGGTGGATTTTTGATCACGATGTTCTTTTTTATCGGCCTCATTGGTGGTTGCGCCGGGTCAACAGCCTGTTCGGTGAAGATATTTCGCTACCAGCTTGTTTATGCCTCTGTGAGCGCTCAGCTCAAAAAGATCCGATCCCCTAATGGCATTTTTATTCCTAGATATGACGGACGTGCCATTGATAATGATGTTCTCAGCTCGGTGATGTCATTTTTTATCTTCTTCATGGTGACCTTGTGCATTGTTGCGATCTTGCTAGCAATGACAGGGCTTGATCTGATCACCTCTATCTCGGCGTCGGCCTCTGCGCTTGGCAATATTGGTCCCGGCCTTGGTGATCAAATTGGGCCATCGGGGAATTATGCCGGTTTAAGTGACTTGGCAAAATGGATTTTATCAGCAGCTATGTTAATCGGTCGGCTCGAACTATTGGCTGTATATGCTATTTTAACAATCCAATTTTGGAGAACTTGATATGACAAGCCGTACACTTGGGGCGCAAATTTCGCATTTTTTAAAAAGCCCTTATATCAGAGTTATTTTGGTATTCCCGGTGTCTACAATCAAGAGCTTTATCGCGGTATTGAAAAGGCTGGCCTGACTCATGTTCTGGCGCGCCGTGAACAAGGTGCCGGCTTTATGGTGGACGGCTATGCCAGAGCGAGTGCTAGCTGGGCGTAGCTTATGTGATCACTGTGCCTTATCTTTGTAATATCATGACACCAATGGGGCAGGCATATTCAGACAGAGTGCCAATGCTTGTCATCTCATCCTGTTTAGACGAGGTCGCAGCGCATCGAGGGCAACTACATCAGATGCTGGATCAAGAGGGTGCTGCTGATGAGGTATGTGAATGGTCATTGACAGCTAATAGTGCGCAGGCCGCCTATGGGCTTTTGCATCAAGCCTTTGAAGAATTTGCAGCAAATCGGGCACGCCCCAAACATATTCAGGTTTCCATTTTTCAACTTGAGGCACATGTCCCCGAGTTCCCCGACCCCACGTCCAAATGTTTGACACGCTCTTAACGATCCTAAGGGGATTGAGCGCGCGGCAGAAATGTTGTGCGACGCGCGTCAGTCACTTTTTATCTTGGGTGGCGGTGCAATCAAAACAGATATTACAGAATTGGTTCGACGGAGTGGTGCTGCGTTTTTCACTACTTTTTGTGGGCGTGGGTTAATTGAGGGAAATCGTGCGAAATATATGGGCTCTGCTTTGGCGCGGCCAGGGTCACCTTGAACAATTGCTAAGGCTGATCTGGTGGTTGTTATTGGCTCCGAGTTAGGCGAAGTTGATATTTGGTGGTGCGAACTGGGCCATAAAGCACCAATGGTGCGAGTCGATGTCGATCCGGAAGCGCTGAGTGACCATCATCGTGCAGATTTGCGAATTTTGGTGCGTGCAGAAGATTTCGTCCCCAAATTAGTCAAACGGTTACCCGACCAGGCCCAACCCTGTTTATGGGCATACGACGCCATTGCCAATGATCGCAAACTTTGGTGGTCACAGGCTGAAGCTGAGTTTCTTGGAGTTGCTAAGATTTTTCTAGCTCTGCAGGACGTCATGCCTAAAGAGGCAACGATATACTTTGATATGACCCAATTTGCTTATCTGGCGAAAGAAATTTGGGATATGCCGCGTCCGGGACATTGGCATCATCCTCTTGGCTTTGGAACGCTGGGCTATGCTTTGCCGGCCGCGATCGGGGGAAATGTGCCAAGGCTTGGCTTGCCAATACTTGCTATTACTGGTGATTATGGCTTCTAATATTCGCTGTCTGAGCTTGGGGTCACTGTGGAATTAGGACTTAACTTGCCAATTTTGCTGTGGGACAACCAGAAATTAAAAGCTATTGAGTACAGCATGATTGCAGCGCAAATTGCACCGAATGTGGTTCAGGCATTGAATTCTGACTTTTACGCATTGGCAAAAACTTACGGCGCATTGGAGCGTCATCCTGAAACACGTAGCAGCTTACAAAATGGTCTAATCGAAGCATTTTCAGCCAAGGCTCGAACTCTTATTTAAATGTCCTCTAACTGTTAGAGCCTTAGTCTTTCCAGCAGCTTACTAAACCTGTTATATTTCGGGCGTCACGTTCGATCAGTATTTTTTTCACCGATTGCTGTAATTTCTTATAAGTTACAAATTGGCCAACTTCGTTCATGAGCGACACTACGGTTTTGGCTTTGATTGCGTGGTGTACTTTTTTCGGTAAGCTTCTGCCTGCGGTGCGATCAGCCGTCATAATTCCACTGAGAGTACCGAACTTATTCAACACTGGTCCACCGACATCCCCCGTCATCATCGCAATATTGAGCCGCATGAAATCAGTATTCCCATTAAGCGCCTTAAGATCATCGACTTCACCCACAAGGACACTTGGTGCCGCAAGGATTCCTTCGTAAGAATAGCCGGCTGCAATTATTTTATCACCTATAGTCGGTTTATAAAGCGAGATTTCCGCGACTTCAGGTGGTGAAACAGCTTGTTTAGTTGCGATGATCGCTAGAGTTCTGCTCGGATCTATCGCTATAATTTGAGCATCAAAGTGGTTTTCGATGGTAATCCTATCACACATATCAAGTCCTTGAGCATCCGTAACAATATGGCCTTTTGCTGTGACAAAAACACCTGACCGCGAAAATGCTGGCTTTCTGATTTCTAGCCCAAATAGTAAATCTGACGTTTGGATGCGGCCATCACCCATATCCGGATCAAGCGTGCCGCGGAAGGTTTCAAAACTTTTTTTCATTTCTGTCAAAAGACGTTCATGTTGCGCCGCATCATCTGCTGGCCACACGAGAACAAAACCTTTTATCTGGCCACCTTTCAAAGAGGCAGTTGCATAAGAAAAAAGTTGGTTGTTTTGTCCGTTGATTTCAAAACTATCACCCTTAAGGTTGCGTTCGCCCGTCTGTGGAATTGTGTCCAGGGATTGAAGGGCCTCGTAGAGTGCCTTTAGATCCGCCGTACTGCCTTCCTGAGAAATCATATAGACACTGTGTTGCGTACCAGTAAAGGATCCAAAATATACTAAAGGGGGGGAATATTTCTGGAATTTTACAATATTCATTGGGATTTTCAGTGCGATACCAGCTTCAAGATCCGAGATGGTTTCCAGCCGTAGCGAACGCAGTATTTCATTATACTGTGCCAGTAAAAAGTCTCGCTGCTTTGAAGTCATAATTTTGGTTGGGGCTACGCTCTCAGCTTTCTGCCAAGCGCCCATTGCGGCCCGTGTTCCAGGCCCAAAGGCCCCATCGATGGAGGAGGTATAATATCCGGCCCATTTTAATGCCACTTGCAGCTGCTTTTTTTCATCTTTTGTTAGCGTTGCCTCGATGGCTCTGGCTTCCTCAATCGTCTCATCAGCCCCTGAGGATAGCCTTATAAGTGAGTTTTTAGCTGTGACCGCACTTGGTTTTGTTGGAGCAGTGGTCTCTTCAGACGGGGTTGTAATATCGCTTTCATTGGTCTCAAATCCGACTGGCCAGATCTTTTGCTCAAAATTTGTGCCTCTCGAGATAAAACTATCTAGCGGTATTGCACCTGCAGCACGTAATTTTAAAAGTTGGCTTTCGGCATCTTTTTCATCCAGCGGTCCAATGGTTACAGCATACCATCCTCCACTGATTGCAAAAGCACTGACATCCGCAATTGCTGCCCCATAAAACTGCGCTTGTTGTTCTGCTTCGATCACGCTTGGATGCGCTTCGATCTGTAACCAAACGTTAAGTGACTGTGAAACGGCCAGTGATGGTATACAAATAATCCAAAACCAAAAAAGCCATAATTTTTTAAACATACTATAACTCCAATTTTCGGGTTTCGAAGAATCTCTCACCGGATTCAATGAAAATCATCGCGCCTCGTTAAGCTATTTATAGTGCGTCAAAGAAGTTTGCCAGTGATATGTGTGATTTCTTTTGGGATATGACGCGAATGCTATAATCATTGCTCTGGATTGATTGACCCTTGGTCGTTGTTTGCCTAATGAGAGGCACAGGCTTTTCCATGTGGCAGGCAGAAAAATGACAGTAGACGTTTCTAAATCTTTTCAAGACATAATATTGCGGCTTCAAGCGTATTGGTCTTCAAAGGGCTGCGCTGTTTTGCAACCCTATGACATGGAAGTAGGTGCCGGAACGTTTCATCCTGCAACGACCTTGCGCTCACTGGGATCGAGACCGTGGGCGGCTGCCTATGTTCAGCCTTCGCGCAGGCCAACGGACGGGCGGTACGGTGAAAATCCGAACAGGTTACAGCACTACTATCAATATCAGGTGCTCATCAAGCCAAGTCCGCCAGATTTGCAGGAGCTTTATCTACGTTCGCTCGAAGCGATTGGTATCGACATGGAACTGCATGACATACGGTTTGTCGAAGACGATTGGGAAAGCCCAACGCTCGGCGCAGCGGGTTTAGGCTGGGAAGTTTGGTGTGACGGGATGGAAGTATCTCAATTTACTTATTTTCAACAGGTCGGTGGACATGACTGCCACCCTGTATCGGGCGAGCTGACTTATGGGCTTGAGCGATTGGCGATGTATGTCTTGAGCATTGATCACGTCATGGATATGCCGTTTAATAATCCTCAAACTCTGATCCCGCTGACTTATGGAGATATTTTTCTGCAGACTGAGCAGGAATATGCGCGCTGGAATTTTGATGTGGCCAATACAGAAATGTTGTTACGCCATTTTGAAGATGCGGAAATAGAGTGTAATAGCATCCTTGACCAAGAGCAAATCGATCCCAAGACTGGGAAAAAGATCATTATGTCACACCCGGCATACGATCAATGTATCAAGGCCAGCCATTTGTTTAACCTCCTGGATGCGCGTGGCGTAATCTCGGTTACGGAGCGGCAGGCCTACATCGGTAGGGTTCGCGCGTTGGCCAAAAAATGTGCTGATGCCTTTGTCCTTACGGAAGCTGGAGGAAAGCTTCAATGATGGGTAAATTTCTAGCCAGCTTTATTGTCGTGTGTGGGGTATTGGCTGGCGGTGGTATGTATTATCTTCAGGTCTATGCCTTTTATGATGCGGTTGTACCAAATGGATCTTCCGATGTGGTTTTGACTAAAAAATTGAACAGTATCGCGGAACCGATTGCCTATACAAACTTTCAAGCGATTGACTCTAAAAGCTCTCCAATTCGCTATCGGGCCTGTTTCCAGAGCTCCAAATCGCCGGTCGAGCTAGGGAGTGTTTACAAAACAATAGATGATGCCGTGCCTTTGAACGCCCCGTCTTGGTTTAAATGTTTTAAAGCAAAAGAGCTTGGATCAAAGATTGAGGCAGGAGAGGCCGTTTCGTTTCTAGCCATAGAGAATATCGTATATGGTATTGATCGCGTTGTTACAATCCTGCCCAATGGATTGGGCTACTCGTGGAATAGAATTAACAATTGTGGCAAGCGTGCATTTGATGGTAAACCCTTGTTTCCTGGATGCTCTCTACCACCAGAAAGTCTATGATATGTCAGACTTATTAATAGAATTATTCTCGGAAGAAATTCCCGCGCGTTTGCAGCTCAAAGCTGCTGAGGATCTCAAAAAGCTGATGATCAACGGATTGGTTGACGCTGGGCTGACCTATTCTGGAGCCGCTGCATTCTCGACCCCAAGGCGGCTTGTGCTGACGGTACGAGGCTTGCCCGACGAAAGTCCAACAGTGCGCGAAGAGCGCAAAGGCCCGCGAGTCGATGCGCCTGAGAAAGCGTTGAAAGGTTTCTTGCGCAGCACGGGTCTTGATCGTGCAGCCTTGGAAGTTCGCGATGGTAAAAAAGGCCCATTCTATTTAGCAATCGTCCAGACGCCTGGGCGCTCCACCACTACAATTATTGGTGAGCTACTTGAAAAAATAGTGCGGACATTCCCTTGGCCAAAGTCTATGCGCTGGGGCGCTGGAAGCCTGCGTTGGGTGCGCCCTTTGCATGCGATTATCTGCTTGCTGAGTAACGAGGTGGGTGCTCAAGTGGTGCCCCTTGAGATTGATGGCTTAAAGGCTTCTGATCAAACTTCTGGTCATAGGTTTATGGCACCCAAACCTTTTTCGGTCACAGGCTTTGAGGATTATGAAGCAAAATTAAAACGCAACTATGTTATTTTGGACCCGGCAGAGCGGTCAAAAATGATTTTGCAAGAGGCTGAAAATCAAGCTTTTGCATGTGGTCATGAGTTGGTCAGCGATCCGTCACTCTTGGCTGAGGTGTCTGGCCTTGTTGAATGGCCAGTTGTCCTCATGGGATCAATTGAACCTGTGTTTCTTAACCTTCCACCCGAAGTTTTGCGCACGTCGATGAAAGAGCATCAAAAGTTCTTTTCGTTGCGCCACCTCAAAACAGGCCGCATTGAACGTTTTATTACGGTTGCCAATCGCGAAACTGCAGATCAGGGCGAAACAATCCTGAGAGGAAACCAGAAGGTTTTATCCGCAAGATTGTCGGATGCCAAATTTTTCTGGGAAAATGACTTGCGCGTTGCCAAAGCTGATGGAATGGCAACTTGGGTGGCAACGCTTGCAGATGTGACCTTTCATAACAAACTGGGCAGTGAGGCTGACCGGATTGCCAGACTAGCCAGTCTCAGCCAAGACCTTGCGCCTTTTACAAATGCAGATCCTGCTCTTGCCAAAGAGGCTGCCTTGGTTGTCAAAGCTGATCTTGCCTCTGAAATGGTGTATGAATTCCCTGATCTACAAGGGTTAATGGGGAGTTATTACTGTAAGGCTTCTGGTTTGGCGGACGAAATTGCTCAGGCTTGTGAACTACATTATGCGCCGATGGGCCCATCGGATGCAGTTCCTGATGCGCCCGTTTCAATCGCTGTTGCTTTGGCTGATAAAATTGACAAGTTGACCGCCTTCTGGACGATTGACGAGAAGCCCACAGGAAGCAAGGATCCATTTGCATTGCGACGTGCCGCCCTTGGGGTAATTAGATTAGTGCTTGAAAATGAGTTAGCTCTGCCTTTACTTACAGCGTTTTCTAAAGCTTATCCTAATACTGATAAAGAAAACCTTCTTGGATTTTTTCATGATCGTTTAAAGGTTTTTCTTCGGGATCAAGATATTCGCCACGATATCATCGATGCGGCAATTGCCATGGAGGGCAGTGATGACCTCATGATGGTGTCCCGGCTTGCTCGTGCGCTTGCGGCATTCTTAGAGACCGTCGACGGGGAAAACCTGCTTCAAGGGTTTAAACGTGCTAATAATATCGTGATGCAGGCTGAACAAAACGATGGTGTAGAATATTCGTATGGGGCAGATATCAAGTTTGCAGAAACCGACGAAGAACGCGCCCTTTTCAAAGCTCTGGAGACAAACGAACCAGTCATCAAAAAGGCTATTCAGGCTCAGGATTTTACGCTAGCAATGAAAAGTCTGGCGTCTTTAAGAGCACCAGTTGACGGCTTCTTTGAAGGTGTTCAGGTTAACACCGATAAGCAGGTGATCAGGCGTAACCGGCTCAATCTTTTGAGCAAAATGCGCTCTGTGTGTCTTGCAGTTGCGGATCTATCGCGGATCGAAGGGTGAGCCTACTCAGGCCAATGCCAGAGTGGTCAAGCTTTTTCTTGATCAAAACTATGTTCGCTATAAGCTGCAGTGAAGAATGAAAGGTGCCGCAATGCAGCAAAACTGTTCCAACATTGCTTTAGTAACGCAAACTGCGCCCATAACGGCCCCCACACATGGGGGACGGGCAAAGTGTTTACAGCGGTTGGTTCGTCTTGATCTGCCCGTTCCATGTACAGTTGCGCTGTCGTTTGATATGGTCCACAAAATCGCTGCCAACGAAGTGCCTAGCATTGTTAAAATCCTAGATAATTTTGAAACAGATGATTTACTTTGCGTTCGACCTTCTTCGGAAAGTTCGGATTGGGGTGGTCCAGGGGCAGTTTTGAATATCGGCATGAATGATGAGCGGTTTGGGCAGTTGTCCGCAATGCTGGGGTCACAAGCTGCGGCTAAAATTTATTTGCGCTTTGTGCAGGGTTATTCAGTGCATGTTGCGCGCCTTGATCCTGAAATGTTTGATCACATCAATGGTCAGGACGAAGAGGCTGTTATCGCGGCTTTACGCGCCTATGAGAATGAAACGGAAGAACCTTTTCCTCAGGACAAATCTATACAATTGGCTGAGGTTTTACGCTCTATGGCACGTGCCTGGGAAGGTACTACCGCGCGTCTTTTGCGCCAGGCTAAGGGTGCGCCTACCGATGCGGGGCTAGGGTTGGTCGTCCAAAAAATGGTCTATGGAATCGGCAAGGGAGAATGTGGCTCGGGCGTGTTACAATTGGTCAATAGCGATACAGGCATGCCACAGATAACTGGAAGATACCGACGTCAAAGCCAGTGGCGCGATGCCTTGGCCCAAGAACAAGGCGCCCTATACCTGACGCGGGATCCGCGCGGTAATTCCTTGGAAGAAGTCGCACCCAAGATATTTGAGACCTTAAAAGCACAAGCTGAATTAATGCGCCATCGCTTGCGTGAAGAGATGCAAATCGAATTCACGATAGAAGATGGAAATTTGTATATTCTAGACGGGATTAAAATTGCGCGTCTCGCACCTGCAGCCGTTCGGATTGCAGTCTCATTGGCAGATTGGGGTATTATCCCCAAAGAAGAGGCTTTGATGCGTATCGAACCGCACGCTTTGGGGGAATTGCTGCATCGCCAAATAGCTCCAGATGCAAACCGAGATGTGATTGGTAGTGGTATTGCCGCAAGTCCGGGTGCCGCCTCGGGCCAGATCGTTTTTACAGCGGAGGCGGCTCTTGCATGCAAGTCGCGTGAAGAACCCTGTATCCTTGTAAGACGTGAAACTAGCCCTGAAGATATTCGCGGAATGTACGCCGCGAACGCCGTCTTGACTGAACGTGGTGGAATGACCAGCCATGCGGCCGTGATTGGTCGGGGAATGGGTGTACCTTGTATTGTTGGTGCAAGTTCAATTCGGTTTCATATTCAAAAGAAACAGCTTCTTTCAGGAGATGGGCGCATTTTTGAAGAAGGTGAAATGATCACGGTCGATGGAACCAACGGTCAGATCTTGGCTGGCCAGAGCAAGATGGTAGAAGCGTCTCTAGAGGAGCCTTTTCGAACTTTGATGCAATGGGCAGAGGAGGCATGTGACATCGAAATAAGAGCCAACGCAGATACGGCTGCTGATGCCCAAACGGCGCGTAATTTTAGTGCTCGCGGCATAGGACTTTGCCGGACGGAACATATGTTTTTTCAAGCAGATCGCATGACGGTCATGCAGGAAATGATATTTGCTAATACTCGCACTGAACGCGAGGCGGTTCTGGATCGTCTTTTGCCAATGCAGAAAGCTGATTTTATGGAGCTATTCCGTATTATGGAGGCTATGCCGGTCTGTATCCGTTTGTTTGATCCACCATTGCATGAATTTTTGCCATCTGATCGGGCAGGTTTGCGCGACCTCGCTGAGGCGCTGGACCTTCCTCTATCAGATGTCACGCGGCGCGTAGAGAGCATGAAAGAATATAATCCCATGCTCGGCCTTCGAGGAGTTCGTCTTGGAATTACTGTCCCTGAAATCTATGAAATGCAAGTGCGTGCGATTTTTGAGGCGACAATAGAAGCTAGCCATGACAGGGAACTAATTATCCCAGAAATTATGATCCCTTTGGTTAGCGCAAAGCGTGAAGTGGAACTTGTGAAATCTCGCATCGAAGCTGTTGCAGCAGATGTGCGGACTAAGAAGGGCGTAGATTTTGATTTCAAGCTTGGTGTGATGGTTGAAACGCCTAGGGCAGCGCTGCGCGCAAATGAAATAGCCTCGAACTCGTCATTCCTAAGCTTTGGAACAAACGACCTGACCCAAATGACGTACGGTCTATCGCGTGATGATGCGGGTCGATTTATGGCCGCCTATGTTCAGCAAGAGGTCTTTCCAGAAGATCCGTTTCATACGCTGGATACGGATGGCGTTGGTGAACTTTTGATGCTGGGCGTCGAACGCGCAAGAAAGGCTAATCCTGAGATCGTTGTTTCAATTTGTGGCGAGCATGGTGGAAGTCCTGAAGCTATTGCCTTTTGTCGAACATACGGCTTTGATTATGTGTCTTGTTCGCCATTTCGTGTGCCAGTTGCCCGCCTAGCCGCTGCCCAGCTTGCAATCTCTAGTCGAACGTCATAAGCAGGCTCAAATATTTGTAGTGACAAGGCTGATCTAATGGCCTTTGAGAAGCCTAGCGAGACGAAAATAGACGTTATGTCATTCCGTATTTTATTGAATTTAATCAAATTGACAATTTTAAGTGTCTTACTGCCAAATATTGCTATGTCTGATGCCAACAAGGCTGTGATTAATGATATTTTTAATTTGGATCAGAAGTATCGCGCCGATATGCCAAAATTGCGATTAAAATGGCTAATCAGCGCAACAAACTTGGATCACAATAGAATTTATTCGGAAAGCCATTTGAACCTTTTGCCGATGCAAAAAGGAGGGAAGCAATGGTATTGTTTAGCGCAAGCGCTCTATTTTGAGGCACGCGGTGAAAGCATTAAGGGACAGTTCGCAGTAGCGGAAGTTATCTTAAACCGTATGGATAGTAAGGATTTCCCAAATTCTGTTTGCGGAGTTGTCAATCAAGGCAGTTCCAAGCGACACAAGTGTCAGTTTAGCTATATGTGTGATGGTCGATTTGAAATCGTGGATGAAAAACAAGCCTTTGAAATTTCAGGTAAAATAGCAAAAATTATGTTGCGCGGTGCTCCTAGGAAATTGACGACTGGCGCAACCTTTTACCATAGTCAAAACGTGTCTCCACGTTGGTCAAAAAAGTTTCACAAAACGGCATCTATTGGCCAGCATTATTTTTATACAGATGTGAATTTGGACTCTCAGAATTGAGAGGATTGACGTGAAATGCCGCAGTTGAAGCCCAAAATGACGTGCATGGATTGTGAGATTAGGAGAAAAACCTGTAGCTTAGATCATGCTTTGCAATTAAGGGCTGTCAGCAATGACAAATGAAATTCGGTTGGCGTTTGAACATCCCGTAGAGCGCGCAGAGGCGAGCTCACTGACGGCCTATGATCGAATTTCACTGCGTGATCATACAGTAGAAGTCGAAATTGGAGCATTTCAGCAAGAGCGAGGAACCACTCAGAGGGTCTGTTTTAATATCGTTGTTGAAGTTCGTCCTGCGCATTTAGTAGGCGATGACGTAGATCGGATATTGTCCTATGACAAGGTCACAGAAGCGATTGCCTTTGAGTTGACGGTAGAACGATTTAATCTTTTGGAAACATTGGCAGCGCGCGTGGCAGAGCGAATTTTGCAAGAGCCTCAGGCCATACGAACTTTTGTTCGTATCGAAAAGCTCGATCGTGGGCCGGGTGCTTTGGGAGTTGAGATTGTTCGCAGTAAAGATGATCTCGCAAAAGATAGTACGATTGAAGCAATAGATACGCCGCAACCAGGCATTATTTATCTTAGCAATGCTGCGATCAATTCGAAAAATCTTGTTCGCTGGTTAGATGATCTTAGTGCTCATATTAGCCCAAGTGTGCTTTGTGTTGGTTTGCCAGAGAAAGTACCCACTTTGACCGCGCACGCATTAGTAGACCGCCGAATCGAGTTGTTGGCAATTGAGCAAAATGCTTGGATGCTCGCGTCACGGGATAATCGTTGTATGGTTATTGAAACTAAAACAGAGCTCGATTGGGCGATGAAAAATGATAAAATAAGCGTTTGGGCGCCCTCTAAAATGGTTCTTGACGCAACACAGGCCCCATCATTTCCGGTCGCTGACACTGTTGCCTTGGCATCTTGGTTGGCACAAAGGTTACAAGCGAAAGAGCTTCAAGTTTTGGGCGACTTTATGACTGAAGAGCAAAATTTTACCATCCGAGCGCTTTCACTTGAACGAGATGCTTTGTAATTGTTGCAAACTGTTGGCTTTTGCGGCAAGAGCAACTTATGAAGGATTACTTCAGACCAATTCTGATATCTAATGTGGATAAACCGAAAGACGCGTTCTTTCTTGGGCAGGGCCGGCTGTGGTTTAACTCAGTTGAGCGGCTTGCGCGAGGTAAGCCCTCCGAGATGATCCCGGCGAAAGAATTACCGCAAAAGTGGCTGAATCGGCTTGTCGATCCAAGGCCCAAATTGGCTGGAATGGAATTAACAAACTGCTGTATTATGGGCGTCTTAAATGTAACACCCGATAGTTTTTCTGATGGTGGAAGTTTTGACGATCCTGCAAGTGCAGTGTTTCAGGCAGAAAATATGTTGCAAAATGGTGCAGACATTATCGATGTTGGTGGTGAATCAACTCGACCGGGCGCCAAAAAAATATCTGCCGCTCTTGAAATTAAAAGGACTGCCTCAGTCATTCGCAACATTTGTGCTAAAACAAAAGTCGCAGTCTCTATAGATACTCGCAAAGCCGCTGTTGCCCGAGCCGCTGTTGAAAGTGGTGCTGCGCTTGTCAACGATGTCTCCGGCCTTACATTTGACCCCGATCTTGCACCCTTTTGTGCCAAAGAAAATTTGCCTGTCTGTGTTATGCATTCGCAGGGACTTCCGGAAACGATGCAAGATAATCCTCTGTATGACGATGTTGTCTTGGATGTTTATGACTTTCTCGATGATCAGATCAATCGTCTGAACAGGCAAGGGATTGCTCGCAATTGCATCATTGCTGACCCTGGCATTGGTTTTGGCAAGACAATGGCGCACAATCTTGCTTTGCTGAATAAAATTTCGCTTTTTCACAGTCTGGGTGTGCCTTTACTTCTTGGGGTATCACGTAAAGGATTTATTGGTAAAATCACCCAAGAAAATGTAGCAGAAGGCAGGGTTATTGGGTCTGTTTCTGCGGCTTTAACTGGAGTTTCGCAGGGAGTGCAAATATTTAGGGTTCACGATGTGAGAGAAACGCGACAGGCTTTTGACATGTGGCAAACGATTATGTTTGGGATAAAGTAATGGGACATAGCATATTTGGAACAGATGGTGTTCGAGGCGAAGCGAATGCGTACCCCATGACTGCGGAAATAGCGTTGCGACTAGGCGCGGCGGTTGGTAATTACTTTGGTACGAAATCCGCCCATGCCAAACGCGTTGTGATCGGAAAAGATACCCGTCAATCTGGCTACATGTTTGAAAATGCTCTTACTGCAGGGTTAACTTCTGCTGGGATGGATGTATTGCTTCTTGGACCTGTCCCAACGCCGGCGGTGGGGTTACTGACACCTTCAATGCGGGCGGATCTGGGTATTATGGTATCTGCAAGCCACAATCAGTTTCGTGATAATGGCATTAAACTTTTTGGTCCCGATGGATTTAAATTATCCGATCAGGTTGAGAGTGAGATCCAAGAGCTTCTGGAAATTGGATTTAAACTGGCACCCTCGGATAAAATTGGGCGGGCGCAAAGAATTGATGATGGATTATTTCGCTATGTAGAGCGGGCAAAATCAACTTTCCCCGCTGGCATGCGTCTGGACGGAATAAAGGTTGTGATTGACTGTGCCAATGGGGCTGCTTATCGGGCAGCTCCTGAAGTTTTATGGGAGCTTGGTGCTGAGGTTATCCCAATTGGGGTCAGCCCTAACGGACGCAATATTAATGCTAAATGCGGTTCGATATATCCCCAGATTGCAGCTGAAACAGTGATTGTGCACAATGCAGACGTCGGATTGTGTCTAGACGGTGATGCGGATCGTCTGATCATCATTGATGAGTATGGCAAGGTTGCCGACGGTGACCAGCTTATGGCGCTATTGGCGCAAAGATGGGCTGGCGAGGACAGGCTGAATGGGCAGGCTCTAGTAACAACTGTGATGTCTAACCTGGGGCTTGAACGATATTTGAACGCTCAAGGAATTTCCCTTGAGCGTACGAAAGTTGGTGATCGATACGTCGTTGAGAGAATGCGCGAAGGTGGATTTAATCTTGGTGGAGAACAGTCCGGACATATTGTGATGAGCGATTATTCCACGACTGGCGATGGGTTGATGGCAGGGTTACAATTTTTGGCAGAAATTATCCGTACTGGTCAACCGGCAAGCCAGCTTTTGGGTGTTTTTCAACCCGTTCCCCAGCTTTTAAAAAATGTTCGTTACATGTTAGGCCGAGATCCACTGGAAATGCACAGTGTGAAACAGGCCATTAGCCATGCTGAAGGCAGCTTACACGGAAAGGGCCGTTTGCTTATTCGAAAATCAGGTACTGAACCCCTTATACGAGTCATGGCCGAATGCGAAAGTGATACTCTCCTGCACCAAGTGGTCGATGATGTTGTTCGGTCGGTGACTGAGGCATGCGCGATTTAGGCTCAGGACCTATAAATCGTGGACTATATGAAGATGGCTAAATGTTGGCTTAGAATACAGTGCATCGGTAACATCAAAAATTAACCAAAAATTAGGTAAATTTTAGGTCATCGAAGTTGTGCATTGTGTTTTTAAAGGATGTTCAAAGTTCGCGGTAACTCCGAAAGTATTTCTGGGCCGTCTGAGCGCAGAATAACGATTTCTTCTAGTCTGACGCCAAAGCGACCTGGTAAATAAATACCCGGTTCAATTGAAAATACCATACCTTCCTCTAGTACTGTTTCAGATGTTGAGGTGAGATAGGGTTGTTCGTGAACTTCGCTGCCAAGGCCATGGCCTGTGCGATGCACAAAATATTCGCCGTATCCCGCATCTGTAATGACACCACGTGCAGCCGCGTCGACATTGCAGGCGCGTACGCCGGGTCTAGCCGCTTGTAACGCGGCCTTGACAGCGCGATCAACAGTCTGGTGAATGAGATTATAACCCTCTGGTGGCTCACTCAAGACGACCATGCGCGTGATATCGCTGAAATAGCCTTCACTTGTGCCACCGATATCCATCACGAGTGCATCACCTTCTTTCAGGATCGTGTCGCCAGTCTGATGATGTGGATAGGCACCATTTTTTGAAGCTCCAATAATATGGAATTTGGCTTCCGCACCTTGATCTGCAAAGGATTTTTGAATAACTGCTGCAACGTCATTTTCACGCATGCCAGCCTTGAGCACCTGCCATGCTGCCTGCATCGCATTATCTGCAATCTTTGCATTGCGCTTAAGGCGTTTGTATTCGTCATCATCCTTGCGCATGCGCAAAGCTCCTACAGTTGACGTCAAAAACTGTCTTCTGGCCTGCGGCAAAGCCTTTTGAATAAGAGCGGCAAAATCAGCCCGCATTGTTTCATCTAGGGCAAGGTTCGCCTTTCCGCCTACTTTAAGATCTGTCAAAAGGTGTTGTAGCGCGCTGTTCGGACCCGCTGCATCGTCCCATTCATAAAATGTTAGGTCGGTACTTTCTCGTATTCCTTCGGCATTAAGCGCGGGCATTAAAAAAGCAGATCCATTGTGGCTGATGCATAGAAGGCAAGGGCGTTCGTCCGCATGGGGGTGAAAGCCAAGAAGCCATTGCATGTGTGCACCCGGTCCAAGGGTAACGAGGGTTACATTTTCCTGCGCCATGATCTGGCGAAGTAGGTTTAGCCTGTCTTCTGCAGTCGTCATTTAAAATCCTCATACTTGAAATCGTGTGCCGCTCTCTTTATTTTTAAAGCTCGATCATGAGTGCGTTCTGAAACTATTGCAGGTATTTATTGACGAGTGAACTGGAAAATACCTCTGGCTTTAATGCGCCTTGGTCAGTACGAACAAAAAAAGCTTTTTGAGGCGCTGTACTGGATAAGGCTGAAGCCAAAAAGGATCGAAGCGATAGCGATCACTGGGACGAAATAAAATTGTTCTTTCAAAATAAAAATTCCCAAAATAACAACCAGAGAGGTACTTGCTAATTTGCCAAACTTAAAAATATTGGGCCTACACCGCGGATGATGAAATGCAGCGCATGTCATAGGTATAAAGCCCAAAGTGGTAACCTTGACAAGTGTATTACGATCCTTCAAAGGTCGTAGGAGTGCTATAATTTGGCGCAACCGTCATTTTAGAACGCCGCTATAATCAATGGCACATTGACTAGTCCGACTTGGTCAATAGGTGGTATGCGGCGGGTAATAGTCGCACTGCACGCATAACAAGATGTGGCAATGAAACAGGTCAAATGCCCAAGCTATTCCAGATTAGACCCGGTTCATACAAAAACCTAGTGGACACCCAGAATCAAAACGCCAGCAAAGTCAATTGTAAATCCAACAAAACGATGCAATGGCATTTTCTCACCAGGTATAAATATATGTGCCAATGGCAACATGATAGGGCCAACTGTCGCCATTGCGACACCTGCGAACTCAGATGTGACGTGAAGTTGCCTCAGCTTATCAATTGATACGGTAATTTAGCATTCAGCATTCAGCATTCAGCATTCCGATTGCTAACAAGGGTAGCATAAGGCGTCGGGTAATTTGATATAGCTTCCACCCTAAAGAACCCCAGATTATAAGGCTCATGGTCCCGCCGAAATTCATCCTACATGCTACTAACAAGAGGGGTATTAGCTGGTTCAGCGCCAGTTCAACCACCATAAATGAGCTGACCCATATTAAACCCAGTAGGATTACGGGCAACCAATTCAGACTGGCAATTTTAGAGGCTTTTTGCACTCCGTATATTTGTTATTCTGCGTAATAGACCTTAGTTACAAAGCAGGATAAGCACTGCAGTACTAACAATTTTCCGGGCCCATCAATTAGGCCCGGAAGAATTCTAGATTAGTTTTTGGCTTTATCGACCATGCGGCCTGCAGAAATCCACGGCATCATACCGCGCAACTTCTCACCAACTTCTTCAATCTGATGTGCGTCATTCATGCGACGTGTGCCTTTAAAGAAAGGTTGGCCAACAGTATTTTCACTAATGAAGTCGCGTACGAATTTACCAGTCTGGATATCACTCAGAATGCCCTTCATCCGCGCTTTGGTTTCGTCATATGGCAAAACGCGAGGACCACTGACGTATTCACCGTATTCCGCGGTGTTTGAGATAGAGTAGTTCATGTTGGCGATTCCACCTTCATAAATCAGGTCTACGATCAGCTTAACTTCGTGAAGGCATTCAAAATAAGCCATCTCTGGCGCATAACCAGCTTCAACCAATGTCTCAAAGCCCATGCGAATAAGTTCAACCAAACCACCACATAGGACGGCCTGTTCGCCGAACAGATCTGTTTCGCATTCTTCGCGGAAATTCGTTTCGATAATACCGGAACGGCCGCCCCCGATGGCTGAGCAGTAGCTCAGCCCAATTTCTAGTGCGTTGCCAGAAGCATCATTGTCGATCGCCACGAGGCAAGGTACACCGCCGCCTTTGACATACTCACCGCGAACAGTGTGGCCCGGTCCTTTAGGGGCCATCATGATTACATCGACACCTTCCTTTGGCTCGATCAGTCCAAAATGGACGTTCAAGCCATGGGCAAAAGCAATAGCGGCGCCTTCTTTGATGTTGTCATGCACATACTTACGGTATGTTTCCGCCTGAAGTTCGTCGGGCATTGTGAACATGATAACATCGCACCAAGCTGCTGCTTCGGCGATACCCATCACGCTAAGGCCTTCGCCTTCTGCTTTTGGGGCTGAATTGGATCCTTCACGCAGCGCTACGACAACATTTTTTGCACCACTATCGCGCAAGTTCAGCGCATGTGCATGTCCTTGAGACCCGTAACCAAGAATAGCCACTTTTTTTTCTTTGATCAGATTGATATCGCAATCGCGATCATAATAAACTCGCATATCAGCACCTTTTTTTGATTGTATTAATCGTATATACTTAATATTCAGAATATAGCTTTCTATTTAAATTTAAATTTTGTAAAAGGTAGTATAATTTATTCGCAAAAATTTATTATATGGTAAAAATATTGTTAGACGACCTTGATAGACGTTTGCTGCGACGCTTGCAGTCGGATCCTACGATGTCGGTTGCTGACCTGTCTGACATAGCTGGCAGTACTCCGGCAGTGGTCTCGCGTCGGCTGACGCGGTTGCGTGATGACGGCCTGGTTTTAGGCAAAGAGATTGTGATCGATTGGTCTAAACTGGGCTACAGTTTAGAAGTGTCTTTGCGGATCACCTTGGATAAAACCCAATCTCGTGCCTTTGACGATTTTTTGGGTGCTGCACGGTTTGTGCCACAAGTGATCGAAATCCAGACTTTTCTGGGCCGCGTTGATGTTCGGCTTTCGGTGATTGCCAAGGACATGTCTGATTATCAAAAGATTTATCGCGAACTCATTCTAACTCTTCCCCATATCGCCGACATCGAACCATTGATGCATATAGCGCGGATCAAATTCGATGAAGTTCTACCGGTATGAGTGTCTATGATGAAATAGATTTTGCTCTGCTTGGTTTTCTGTCGAACGATGCTGAACAATCTGCCAGGGCATTGGCAAAGCAGCTTGGTATGTCACAGCCTGCGATCTGGCGCCGTATTCGTCGGCTGGAGGAACATGGTGTCATTAAGGGTCATCGGCTTATCCTTGATCGTGAAAAGCTAGGTTTTGGAGTGACAGTTTTTCTGGGAATCAAATTGTCGGGAAAAAAAGGTGTTCAGCTTGAGGATTTTGAACGCGCGGTCTCGGCCATTCCTGAGGTGCAGACCGTCGAGCATGTGTTAGGGATCTATGACTATCGCCTGCGCATAGTGGCCCGCGATATTGCTGATTTTGAACGCATTCTGCGTCGACGTGTTATGACATTGCCAGGAGCAGGTGATGTTGAGGCGAATGTCTTGTTAAGCGAAGAGCGCAGACCCGGCCCAATTTGAGACCTAAAGATTGTGCGAATAAAATGGTGAAAGGCCCTGCGGCGAAATTACCTTTGCCTTTGGGCAGGCAGGGGCTTAGTTTGTAACTAAATAATTGGAGTTAAAAAATGCCAGCGCTTCTAGACAATATTGATCCAGACGGCCTTGAAGAGTTTTCTGTTGTCTTCACAGACAGATCGCTCAATCACATGTCAAAATCTTTTCAACAGGTTATGAACGACATCTCTTTGATGCTAAAAGAGGTGTATGCGGCGGATTCGGTGGCCCTGATCCCTGGAGGCGGCACATACGGAATGGAAGCCGTTGCACGCCAATTTGGGCAAAAAGCTAAAATCCTTGTCGTACGAAATGGTTGGTTCTCTTATCGCTGGTCCCAAATCTTTGAAGCGACTTCAGATTCTTGTGATGTAGAAGTGATCAAAGCGCGTCAGATTGGCAATGGCTCTCAGTCTCCTTTTCGTCCTGCTCCTATTGAAGATGTGGTTGCCAAAATTCACGAAGCGCGTCCTGACATCGTATTTGCGCCGCATGTAGAAACCTCCGCAGGTGTGATTTTACCACCTGATTACCTAAAAGCTTTGTCATTGGCAGCGCATGAAGTGGGCGCGCTTATGGTGCTTGATTGTATTGCGTCCGGGTGCGCTTGGGTCGATATGCGCGAGAGTGGCGTTGATGTTCTTATTTCGGCCCCTCAGAAAGGCTGGTCAGCTTCACCTTCGGCTGGGCTGGTCATGATGTCTGAGCGCGCTGTTAAGCGTCTGGAGTATACTTCCTCAGACAGCTTTGCCATCGATTTGAAAAAATGGCATTCCATTATGGAAATCTATGAAAATGGCGGTCATGCATATCATGCTACCATGCCCACTGATGCGCTGCGTGCGTTTCGCGACACCATGCTTGAGACACGCGAATATGGTTTTTCAAAACTCTGTGATGCCCAGTGGGAATTGGGCAACCAAGTCCGCGCTTTGCTTAAAGCCAAAGGCATTGTATCAGTAGCGGCAGATGGTTTTGGGGCACCAGGTGTGGTGGTGTCCTACACGTCGGATCCCGCGGTTCAGAACGGTTCAAAATTCTCGGCCAAGGGGATGCAAATTGCTGCGGGCGTTCCGTTGGCATGTGACGAGCCTGAAAACTTTATGACATTTCGCCTAGGTTTGTTTGGACTGGACAAACTTTATGATGTTCAAGGCACTATTCAGCGCCTTGAACGTGTCTTAGATCAAGTTTTGTAAATTTATTTGGCGACAGGGACACTATTCTTAGGACCTGACGCCTAATCCCATCTTCATCAACGTTTTACGTAGTGGGGCCAGACCGTGCAAAGCTCCGATTCCGCTAGCGCGTATGTCACGTAAGATTTGGCTTGGGCCGATTGATGTCTGATTTAGCAGACTAATACCTCCAACCCGGAACCTGACATCGGTTATCCGAGCTTTATGATAGGCATCTAAAACTGATTTTGAGCCGATGTCGTCTGCTTTTATTGCAAGGTCTACAAGAGTTTTGATGTCCTCCAGGCTCATGTTAAGGCCTTGTGCTCCGATAGGTGGGATCGCATGTGCCGCCTCACCGACAAGCGCAATGCGCTGGGCGCTAAACCGGTCGGCAAGCTGACTGATAATAGGCCAAACGGTGCGCTTTGTTTCCAGTGTCAGAGGACCCAGAATACCGCATGATCGCGCGTTCATTTCTGTCTCAAAACTGTTTCTGTCCATTTCTATCAGTCGCGCCGCGTGTTTGGATGTTTCCATCCATACAATTGCCGAGGATGGAGTGCCTTGGTGGTCTGGCAGGGGTACTAGAGTAAAGGGCCCTCCACGTCGATGGATCTCTGTCGATACATTCTCGTGAGGGATTGGGTGTGTTACTACAAAGGCTAGAGCTTTTTGGCCAAAACGTTTAGTCGTGACGCCAATTTGCGCATTTTTGCGCACGTATGAGGAGCTACCATCCGCTGCTATAATGAGGCGAGCACGGATTTTTTGGCCATCGCTGAGTGTGACGCGGGCTTCGCTCTCTCGAGTAAATACTTTGACCGTGTTAACCCCCGGCAGGAATGTTGCGTCTTTGGCATCGTTTAAAGATTTTAAGAGCTCTTTGCGCGACAGCCAATTTGGCACATTCCAACCAAAAGGCTGATTGGAAATATCGCTTGCCTGAAATTCTTTCATGACACGGATCGCAGGTGGCGTGATTGCTCCGCCTGCATCCACGATACGCATCACCTCAAGTGGCACTGCGTGCTTGGCCAAATGATCCCAAATACCGATAGATTGCAGAAATGTTTGTGAAGGCTGAAGAAAAGCTGTGGTGCGCAGATCAGCTCCGTTATCCTGCCGTGTGATCACTGGGGCTACAGGATCTGCGCAAATTACGGAAAAACCTGCCCGTTCAAAAGCTATCGCTGCGGCCATACCTGCGATGCCACCACCTGACACGAAGACATCTGTTGCCTTAAAATTCATAAAAACTCCTCTGGATGCAAAATAGTCAGCCAGCCTCATCTGTCAAAGGTTATGGGCATGCTTTGACAATCTGACGCAGAAAATTTGTCAGATCAGTCGTCACAAAATCAACATGATCAGGTTTTTGAACGTCGCTTTGAGCGACAAGGACAGTCCGCATGCCAAATGATTTTGGTACGACCAAGTTTCTTGGATCATCTTCAAACATTGCAGCATGTTGTGGGTTGATACCATCCTTCTTAAATATGTTCTCAAAAGCACATGGTTCGGGCTTTGGGAGATAATTGGCATCTTCAATACCATAAAGGGCATCAAAAACAGGTCGTATCCCCAGTGCGTTGAGGACATCTTGGGCATAGGCTGCAGTGCCGTTCGTATAAACAATTTTGCGACCGTTTAGTTTGGCGATTGCCTTGCCAAGGCTGGATGCCGGTTCCAGCACTGAAAAATCAATTTGATGAACGTTGTATAAAAATGGGTCAGGGTCTATTGAATGCTCTTTCATTAAGCCCGACAAGGTTGTTCCATAGGTATACCAATAGTCATTGCGCAGCTGATTTGAACGTTTGCGGCTCAGCCCTAAGGTTTGCATGACATAGTTAGTCATTTTTATTTCAATCTGGTCAAACAGACGGTTTTTGGGTGGGTAAAGTGTATGGTCCAGATCAAAAACCCACTGCGTCACGTGATCGAATGTGGTTTTGGCCATTGTCGGTCAACTTTCTTTTGATTTTCCCAATTAGGGTTGATTTATCGTCTTTTCAGTGGATACCAATCCTTAACAATCGGAAAATAAAAAGACCATGACAAAGTCTAACGAACGCGATGCTCATGCACTGATCCTTGAAGCCATTGATGTGGGTTATTTCAAACTGGCTGATAGCTTGTGCGAAAGCGGCCTAGCCAAGCAGTTTTTGAAAAGTAGCCCTCTTATGACGATTCAGTAATTTTTGTCGAAGCCCTGCCATGTGTCTTTTTTTGTCACCTCTTTGCCAACCAGAGGTAACTTTTGCCTCATAAAGTAAAATTTTCTGAAAATGCGACACTGGACTTTATCGGGCAGACATAAGGTTTGCAAATTTCTCAAAAAGATAGTGGCTGTCTTGCGGTCCTGGACTGGCTTCTGGATGATATTGGACGGAATAGACAGGGTGGTCTTTGAGGCGGATACCGCAGTTAGACCCGTCAAATAAAGAAATGTGCGTTTCTATCACTCCATCGGGAAGGCTTTGCGCATCGACGGCAAAGCCGTGGTTCATGGATGTTATTTCAACTTTACCAGTTTCTTGGTCTTTGACTGGATGATTGGCACCATGATGGCCGTGGTTCATCTTAACGGTTGTTGCACCTAAAGCTAGAGCCAGCATTTGATGGCCCAAACAGATACCAAATACAGGTAATTCTGCTTTCAGGATTTCACCGATCATGGGAACTGCATATTTGCCAGTTGCAGCAGGATCACCGGGCCCGTTTGAAAGAAAAACCCCATCTGGTTTATGCGCTAACACTTCTTCTGCAGTTGCGGTGGCTGGTAAGACAACAATATCGCATCCAACAGAGGCAAGTGAGCGCAAGATATTGCGCTTGGCGCCGTAATCGATGGCAATAACTTTGTGTTGTTTAACCGTTCTAGCGGTATATCCCTTTGACCAATCCCAACGCAGTTCATCCCAATGGTATGACTGTTTGCAAGTGACCTCTTTTGCTAGATCCAGACCTTCAAGCCCCTTGAACGCGCGTGCTTTGGTAAGCAATGCATCTGTATCGAAAATGCCATCCGCCGCATGAGCTAGTAATGCATGTGGTGCACCATGTTGACGAATGGCACGCGTCAATCTGCGTGTATCAATTCCACCAATTGCAATTTTCCCTTGGGCGCGCAACCAATCCGAGAGCTGGGTTTGAGAGCGCCAATTTGACGATTCAGTTGGATCCCATTTCACCACCATACCCTCGGCAAATATAGTGCCCGCCTCATCATCTTCGGACGTAGTTCCGACATTTCCAATATGTGGGAAAGTAAACGTCACTATCTGACCAGCATAAGAGGGGTCGGTCATGATTTCTTGATATCCGGTCATGGAAGTGTTGAAGCATATTTCCGCAGCTGCTTCACCTTCTGCTCCGAAACCTTTGCCAAAAAACATGGTTCCGTCATCAAGCACAAGACAGGCTGTTAAGTTGGCCTCTGGCTGATCATCCATAGATATATTTTTCCGCCTTTCAATTGGCTGGAGAGTAATGTGCAGGTGCTCGGGGGTCAAGAGCAACCATGGCAAGTTTGGAGGTGCAAGCAAAGTTATATGCTCTTGCCCTTGCAGGTGGCTTTCGGTAAGTGTGAGACCTTGATACTGCAGATATGTGATTGGACATAGAATGGAACTTCGCGCTCGGATTACGGCTGAAATGAAACAGGCGATGAAGGACAAAGCCACAGCACGGCTTTCTACGATCAGGCTCATAAACGCTGCAATTAAGGATCGTGATATTGCAGTGCGAGCTGAGGGCAATCATGATGGTGTGGATGACACCGAAGTTCTGTCAATTCTCGGAAAAATGGTGCGCCAGCGTCAAGAGAGTGCGCGCACGTATGAAGAGGCCAGTAGGCTAGATTTATCAGAACGCGAACTCAGCGAAATCGCTGTTGTAGAGGAATTTCTTCCCAGACAGTTAAGTGGTAAAGAGGTCAGCGCCGCCGTTGAAAGTGCAATTAGCGAAGTGGGTGCGGAATCCATCCGCGATATGGGACGTGTTATGGGGATTTTGAAATCTCAATATACCGGACAAATGGATTTCGGATCAGTTGGTCCTTTAGTAAAAGATAAACTATCCGCCTAATTAAAGCGTTGCTTGATCTGTTCAGGGGTTTTTGCATCAGTTATTTTGTATTTTTGAACAAAATGCGATTTAAAAGATCCCCTTTCTCACCTTAGGCCTGAGTTCTGACTGTGGTTGAATTCGTAGATTAACATATTATTGGTCAGCGGCGCCAACGGGCGTGAAGCGAGTTTGGCTCGATATGGGAACATGCTATGCTCATGTTGATGGCGGCTTTTATAAAGTCCCGCAAGCGGGTAAAATCATTTGGGTCATAACAAAAAGCAGAACAACTCTCAAATAGTTTCCAAAATAGTTTACGCAGTGGTTTTGTACGGGTTAGATGTCCTGACGGTCCATAGGTTTGGGCATCAATATCATGGATAAGACCATGGTCGATTAAATATCCAATTTCATGCTGGAAGGATAAGAACGCTTCAACAAGGTCGTGATGAGCCAGATCATCGGCGTCAAAGGTCATCACAAATCCTGAGGGACGAGAAACCGCTAGAAAATATTGCGCGAGCTCTCCAAGCTTGGCCCGTCTATCATTGCCCTTCATTTCATTCGTAAACTGAAGAAAATGCACTCTAGGATCATCTGGCATACCTGATCTGTCTTGGCCACAGATTATGGCTTTCCAGTTTCCATTTGTCTGGGCAATACAGCTAGATGACGTTTTCGCTAGTTTACTCTCAACCAATACCCAGTTACTGACTTTTGATTTGCGTACCAGTGGCAAGAGAAATATCACTTGAGAAGCTTTTAATTGGAGGGTTCTAGGGCTCCCGCACATCTTCAATGCAAGCCTTTCGGAAGGCTTCAGTTTTGCCACTCTATCAAAGTTTATTAGTCGCAGTTGGGCCAAAATGAGATTGTGAAAACGCTGGGTTTTATTTATGTCAGGAGCCTGTCCCAAGAAACTGTCCCGTCCTACGTTGTGGTAAAGTTTCTAATTCTAGCTTTTATAATATGAGAGCTCACTTCGCAGTTCTTCATATAGAGATTTTCGCTCGTCTTCACTTAGAAAAGCGCCTATTTCAACTTCTCTGCCATTTCCATTTAAGGTCACATAAAATGGCACTGGACCCTCTTTAATATAGATACTGGCGCGGCTCCAATATCCCTCGCATGACCAATTTTGGGTGTCGCCTTTTGGATTCGTTCGCTTCAAATCTAAGGTCTGCTGTCTAAAGCTAAGACATTCATATATCTTGTTTCGCTTATAGCTATGTTGAAGAGCAGTCCAAATAGCCCATACAGCAAGCATCAAGAATGGCAGCAATCCCCAAAAAACAAGAGTTCCGGATAACGCCACAAGCGGTAGCAAGATTAGAACGAATGTCGTGATTATAAAGCTTGCAAAGCCCTGTTTGGGTAGAGAATTGTGCGGCCATATCTCTAAGATGCGGGTGTCCTGTCCATCTTGAAAATTAGTTTTCCAATGGTAGGGCATCTTTACTCTCTATACTGCTTTCAAAGGATATGAGATCACGCAATTTATAATAGTGAAATGGTGCTGAGGAAAAAAACCCCGCATAAATACGGGGCTTTTGGGTTTACAAGAACAAATGGTTAGTGTGCGTTTGATTTATCCCAATCTTCCTGTTTTGGAAGGATCTCAAACGTATGCTCTGGTGGAGGAGACGGGAGTGTCCATTCCAATGTATCGGCGTATTCGTTCCAGTAATTGTTCTCGGTGATTTTTGCTCCGCGCAACAGCGAATAAGCAATAATACCAAAGAACAAAATGAACGAAGCAAAGGACAAGAATGCGCCAATACTTGACCACATATTCCAGTATGCGAACGCTTCTGGATAGTCGATATAACGCCGTGGCATTCCCTGACGCCCAAGGAAGTGTTGAGGAAAAAAGGTTAGGTTTGCTCCTATGAACATCATCCAAAAATGAAGTTTTCCAGCCCACTCAGGATAGGCTCGGCCCGTCATTTTGCCAAAATAGTAATATATGCCAGCAAAAATAGTAAAGACCGCTCCGAGGGACATCACATAATGAAAATGCGCAACTACATAGTAAGTGTCATGATAAGCTCTGTCCAGTGGTGCTTGCGCAAGAACAATGCCTGTAACGCCACCAAGGGTGAACAAGAACAGAAAGCCAAATGCCCATAACATCGGTGTTTTAAAATCGATAGACCCCCCCCAGAGTGTCGCAATCCAGCTAAACACTTTAATGCCTGTCGGAACCGCAATAACCATTGTCGCAAGCATGAAGTAGGATTGTTGTGTCAATGACATTCCAACCGTGTACATGTGGTGCGCCCAAACCACAAAGCCCAAAACACCAATGGCAATCAGCGCCCAGACCATCGGAAGATACCCAAACACAGGCTTACGTGCAAATGTTGCGATCACGTGACTGATCAGTCCAAAGCCAGGAAGTATGATGATGTACACTTCGGGGTGGCCAAAAAACCATAGAATGTGCTGATACAAAATCGGATCGCCGCCACCAGAGGGATCGAAGAAAGTTGTCCCAAAATTACGGTCTGTAAGAAGCATTGTAATTGCGCCTGCTAGAACCGGTAGTGAGAGCAAAATTAGCCATGCTGTGATAAAGATTGACCATGCAAACAGTGGTACTTTGAACAACGTCATGCCAGGTGCGCGCATGTTCAAAAAGGTCGTAATCATATTGATTGCACCCAAAATTGAAGAAGCCCCCGATACATGAACGGCAAAGATCGCTAAGTCCATCGACATTCCGGCCTCGTTTACCGAGAGAGGTGGGTACAGAACCCAACCAACTCCAGATCCAGCTTGACCATTTCCACCAGGTGCCAGCACCGAACAAATCGCCAAAGTCGTACCCGCAATATAAAGCCAGAACGACAGATTGTTCATCCGTGGGAAAGCCATGTCCGGCGCACCGATCTGCAAAGGCATAAAATAGTTACCAAAGCCACCAAACAAAGCTGGGATGACGACAAAGAACATCATCAAGATGCCATGAGCTGTCACCAGAACATTCCAAAGATGTCCATTAGGCGCGTAACAATTTGTTCCACCAGAAATCAATCTGGGGGCGGCCTCTCCAAGTTCGTTAAGGCACATATACTGTACACCAGGTTCCATGAGCTCGAGTCGCATGTAAATTGTGAAAGCAACAGATATAAAACCAACCAGAGCAGAGACAACAAGATAAAGGATTCCAATATCTTTATGGTTGGTGGACATGAACCAGCGGGTAAAAAAGGTCCGTTGGTCTGTGTGTTCGTGGCCGTGAATGGCTGCGTCCGCCATGGTTCACTCCTGTATATATTGGCTATGTATTTTTCGACTCGTCGCCGAACTTAACATTTGTCTTCGCATACTCTAATCTGCCCGATTGAGACAGGCAATGCATGTTTATGCCGCAGGTTGGGAAAAAGTGACGCGGCTTGCGATAATTTTTTGGGTTTGGTCGGCATCAATTGCAAATATTTTTGGTTTCACTCATTGATCAGGCACTCGGCTCAAAAAATTTCTTTAAATTTCTTTTTCAACGTGACATCTAAATCTGCCATCGTCACTGGCAGGCCAAGATCGACAAGGCTGGTCACGCCATGGTCTATGATTCCGCAGGGAACAATGCCAGCAAAGTGTTCAATGTTTGGTTTCACGTTGATCGATATCCCATGAAACGACACCCATTTGCGCAATCGAATACCAATAGCGGCGATTTTATCTTCTGGTATCTTCCCGTCCAATGTTTTTGGCTTTTCTGGACGTTGCACCCAAACTCCGACGCGTCCCTCCCGAATTTCACCCTTAACATTAAAGCTTTTCAATGTACAAATGACCCAGTGTTCAAGCTTTTTGACAAAGATGTGTACGTCTTTTTCGCGTTTGTTGAGATCAATCATTACATAGGCAACTCTTTGGCCAGGCCCATGATACGTGTATTGACCACCCCGTTTGGTTGCATGGACCGGGAAGCGATCGGGCGAGATTAGATCTGACTTTTTGGCACTAGTGCCTGCTGTGTAAAGTGGAGGATGTTCAACCAGCCAGATCGCCTCGGGTTTATGGCCTTTCCAGATTTCTTGGGCGCGTGCCTCCATAAAGGCCTCGGCTTGTCGATAATCGGTCAAACCTTCGGAGATAATCCATTCGACCTCTTCGTTGAGCGCGCTCATGCAAACGAAGCTCCGAAGCGTACGACTTTGCGGATGCTTTTACTAACTGCGGGTATATATAGCTTCGCGTCGGTACATAACAAAATGTAACCCCCCTGTCTTTTGCCGCTATCGATTTTATCCTTTTTCAGCAAATGAGATTGGGTAACTTTTATGCCTATACCCTCTGAGATTTTGCTTAGAGCATCCGAGAAGCGCACTAATACAATTTGTTTAGCAGTATTTAACGTGACCTCCCCACGGTTATCTATAGTGTTAAGCGATATCAGTTTTTCCCTCACATTGTGAGGTAAAAGATCCATTAAGTTAATTCTCTTTGGATTATCGCTTTTGGGCCTTCGTTTAAGCCTTGTCAGCATATATGTAACGTTCGTTGTAAGATAAATCGTAAGCATTGGAAAAAGGTTTCCTATGTTTTTGGGCGGATGATTAGAAAAAACGATATTCTTACCGATCACTAGGCTGTCGATCTGTGTGCTTACTGCGCAAGTTGCCACTGCCCATTTCAATAAAATATTACCTGTTGTCGGAGTGAAGCAGGCGATATGAAAATATTTTTTAATCTCGCAGGTCGAAAAACTGACGGAAAACCAGCAAACTGTTCTTTCAATCAGGCCAAGATTATCATTTGTGCCAAAGGGCCCCGAAATCGCAAGGATTGTTGTAACTCCAAGCATACCAAAAATTATATCATACTGCCGCATATTATCCGCCCATCCGCGAAGTGTCATCTGCCATCTTGGTTTATTTGCAAGGGTTTTCATGAGCCACACGCATTCAACACTGCTCGAAATTAAATATCGCATCATCTTTCCTCAAATACAACAAATAGAGACTTAAATGATCTTTCGATCATTAGTCTATTCAACTCTCATGATTTTATTTAAATTCATGTCATCTTAGACCTTTACAAAGTATTTTCAGTATTGTTAGCGAATTTTTGTAAAGGTGTGACTGCGAGTATAGGACAATTTTCCACAGTCAGGTACTGGCAATGCTCCTCGTGTTGCTCAGCTTATTTGGGATTAGTAAAATCAGGATTTTGTTCTATTCAGTACTTTTAACATTCACTCTACTGGAAGTATTCTGGGCTCTATTAAGGACTTGGTCTGGTCCATCAGTGTAGGTTTGTGGACCAGTCAAGGCAGTTGCAAATGCTTTACCTGATTGTGGTATGTCTCCCAGGATTATTCACATTTTTGCTTGAGCGACTTATGAATGATGTGCTTTTTGCTGATTTGCGGTGGCTTGGATTTAACTTAATTGCCGCAGTTTTGAGCATTGTGGGATCTGGGTTGAATTCTGCTGCGCAAAATTATCACTTCAATGAGGTTTGGCAACTAAGATCTATTGGTTGCCCCATTGCTGCTAAAGCCGAAAGATTGTAGCAAACGGTATGTTCAAAATCGATCATATCGTTTTAGCCGCTACGAGCTTGCCCGAAGGCCTCTTTTTTAGTGAAGACAGACTTGGTGTTTCTTTGGACTTAGGCGGATCACACGATCGGTTTGGAACGCATAATAGGTTGTTAAATCTTGGAGATTGCTATTTCGAAGTGATCGCAATTGATCCTCAGGCGCGGAAACCTGATCACCCTGTATGGTACGATCTTGAGGCATTCTCAGGTGCGCCACAGCTAATCACATGGGTGTGTGAAACAGACAGAATGCTAGATCATCTTGAACAAATGCCTTATCACGCAGGGGAGATTCTGTCTGTGTCGCGGGGCGATTTGGAGTGGAACCTCACAGTTCCTAAGAATGGGGCGCTTCCGATGAACGGTTGCGCGCCGTCTGTGATCGATTGGAAAGGTGCAACTTCGCCTGCGGCAAGTTTACCTGACCGCGGGTGTAGGCTATCATCACTCACAATATCGCATCCTGAACCAAATAAGTTAGAACATTTTATAAACTCAACACTTGATGACCCAAGAGTTATCTTCAAAAAATCACAATACGCCTCGCTGCAAGCAAAAATTGAAACACCCAATGGACTTATTGAATTATAACAGTCATCAGCCATTCCAAAGTCAAAAATGCTTTGAATATTACTGCTATTTTGGATTAATATTCTTAATTGTAATTACTTTTAACGCCGCTGAAAAGGCTATTCTTGATATCGAGGCTTCTATTGAGTCATGTAATTGGGACCATCTAGCCTTTAAAGTGCTCATGATGATCTGTGTCTTGGGTTTTTCTACATATTTTAGTTTAAGGATGGTGTCGGATACGCCAAGATGATGGAGTATACAGTTCATACCTCTTCACTCGCCGGAGGGCTTGGAATTCGTCGCGCTGTGTTTGATATGTTTTATGAGAATGTCAAACCAAGTGGTGTAAACTTCCTTTGGGCCGATGTTAGTGCTGATAATCCTGACGCTGCCGTTTTTTTCCCGCGCGTCTTGGCGTATCGCGAATTGCAGTATTGCCGGAGGTCGGTTATGACTTTTAACTGATATTATTGTTTCTCAAGGCTAAACTATTTTTATGTCGATCTGGTTACGAATATCTCTGGCATTGTCTGCGCTTTCAAAAGGCGATGGTCTTGCTGCGGTATTTGATCATTTGCGAACACCCCCCGAACGCTCTGTGGCTTTCACCATTGCAGTGATTGCGCTGTCTGCAAAAATGGCAAAGGCGGATGGCCTTGTTACAAAAAATGAAGTAAGCGCATTTCGAGAAGTCTTTTATATTCCTGAGGCAGATTTGCCGCAGGCCGCACGCGTGTTCAATCTTGCGCGTCAGGATGTCTCTGGCTTTGAACTTTATGCTAAAAACATCAGTCGTATGTTTGGTCACGGAAATCCAGTTTTAACCGATCTTATGGAAGGGCTTTTTTACATAGCTGCTGCGGATGGCCAGTACCACCCCAATGAAGATGAGTTCCTGTTAGAAGTCGCTGCACAATTTGGACTTAAAGAGATTGAATTCCAAGCCCTGCGCGCTCGTCATATTCCGAATCTAGAGCCCGATCCCTACACCGTTCTGGGCGTGTCAATGGATCAGGATTTTGACCAAATCAAATCTATTTGGCGCAAACTGGTTCGCGAGAGCCACCCGGATCAAATGCTCGCGCGGGGCGTCCCCAGAGAAGCAATTAAACTCGCCGAACGGCGTCTGATCCAAATAAACGAAGCTTATGACCAAATCACAAAAGCCCAAGTTGCCTGATCACTTTTGATCCTCGTGGCGCATTGTGTGCTATTTGCCAGCTCTTTACTCTTTTTAATAGTTTCCCTGAGGCTAGTTTTCGAGATAACTTTCCTTGGTATCATCCAAGGCATTTGCTCAGGCGGTGTGGTGGGCTAGTGCCATTGAGCCTGTGACCACACGCTTATAAGCGTTATCGCGAAATTTCATTATGTTCAGCGATCTATGTTTTTTCCAATGATAGAACGGTTCACAGGCTCCATCTACGTCAAAGCTAGGGTAGTTGGTCTCGCTTATAAGCTCTTGGAGATAATCATCTTGAAATTTGATTGCATATTTTCCGTCGGCACTTATTCCTTCGCGCGCCCACCATGCTTGGGAATCAAACATGTTAAAGGTGAACCATTGCTCTTGCAGGCCAAGATAAAACAACTTGGGATTATGGACCAATGCAACCCCATTATAAAGTTCCGCTACAGCGAGCCTATTTGCGGTTTTAAGGCGAAGATCATCGAATAGAAAGGTGAAGTGGTGGTTATACACTGTGCAAAGAATTATAGCATCGAAAACTTTACTTGAGCTGCCCTTAAAATATGCAGTTTTACCATCCACTTTTGTTAAAGTGGGCAATTCTTACCAGTTTTCAGGCTGTTCAAAGCCCATAGGGGCGGTTCCATCAACCACCACGACCGATTTACAGTCGTAACTCCGACACTGTGATCAGATATCTTCTGCGGAATAGCTGGCCCCGATTGGAAAAATATTTTTATCAGTAAATTCAGGTGGATAACAAAAGTCATGAACATCTAAAAGTCGCCCATTAAATTTTTCGAAACCTTTGTAATAATGGACATTGGGTGCAGAGAAGTGACCAGAGGCGACAACAACATGGTCAAATTCCTCTTGGTAGAATTTATCTCTGGAATAGTCATGTGCCGTGGCAGTGAACTTTCCGGATGCATCGTTGTGATTTATCCAGCGGATAGCATTGTTAAAGCGGATCCAGTTTCGGCTATTGGCTTTTTAAATCCGACCTTCTATGTAACCAAAAGTTGCTGCTCTGGGCGGGTAAGAGTCAATCTGTTTTCCAAAATGTTCTTCAAAGGAATAATCGGCAAATTCTAAACTTTCCTTTGGCCCATTAGACCAAAGATGACGATACATAGATCCGTGACAGGGTTCACCGTTTTCATTCACTCCCGCTCGCTAGTCATAATTCCATAAACCGCCCCAATTCGCTTGTTTCCCAAAGCAAACGATGTCTGGAATTTCTCCGCCGGCCTGCGATGTTTTTTGAAATGCACGCAACTGAGCTAACACAGAAGGCCCAGCGTCAATAATAGCCACTCTTATTTTTCTCGTTAATTCTTAAAATATTTTTAAGTGCAAATTTGGGTTTTTAATTAACAAAGGGTGCCAATTTATACTTGAAGAGTCAAACTTTATGTCTCACTGCGCCAGCAGAGTTGACTACTTATTTGTCGTACCTTGTTTGTGAGTGATGGTTTGGAAGTTTTGTCAGTAAAGCCCAGAAAACGCTAAAAAATACCATATAAGACGTGTTATTTCTATTTCTTAGATCTTGATTTGGCCGAAAGAGTGACTTTTGGTTTATTCAGAGGCATGCGATATCTAGTTGTTTTCGTTGTCAGTCTTGACATCTGCATACAATAGGCGCATCTGTTACATCGTTATTTCCTGCCGCGTGAGCAGTTGGTCGACCTAAATTTTGAAACAAATTAGGTTATCACGGAATAACGCAACGTTCCCAAAATCACGCGTGGGTACACGCGCGGATCACTTAATTGGGCTTTTAGCGCTATTAAGAAATGTGATGCGCCCTCTTGAGGTAGTATGCAGAATTGCATGCGTTCCACTATAAACCGCGTACTGGCTTGTCCTTTGCGCATGAAAGGACTGTTTTGAATTTATTTCAAACTATGGGCTTGCCCGAAAAACTCGTATCACGCCTTACTGCGATGGATATTAATGAACCTACACCTATCCAGACCCATGCCATTCCGCACGCGCTGAACGGCAAGGACGTGATGGGCTTAGCGCAAACTGGAACAGGAAAGACGGCAGCATTTGGCCTACCGTTGATTGCGCAAATGATGGCATCTAGCCAGAAGCTTGAACCCAAAAGTGTCCGAGGCTTAATTCTAGCGCCGACGCGTGAATTAGCCAAACAGATTAGTGATAACCTCAAAGGTTTTGTTCAAAATACACCAATAAAAATAGGTCTTGTTGTGGGTGGTGCATCAATTAATCCACAGATTGCCCGCGTCGCACGGGGCATTGATATTTTGGTGGCTACACCTGGTCGTTTGATTGATCTTTTGGATCGCCGTGCTCTTAGCTTGCACGCTACGACTTTTCTGGTTTTGGATGAAGCGGATCAAATGCTTGATCTCGGTTTTATTCACAGCCTTCGCAAGATTGCTGGCATGCTACCCAAGACCCGCCAGACCATGTTGTTTTCGGCCACGATGCCAAAACAAATGAACGAACTGGCAAATAGCTACCTCCAAAACCCCATGCGGGTTGAAGTATCGCCTCCTGGGAAAGCCGCCGATAAAATCACTCAATCAATTCATTTTATATCAAAAGCCGAAAAAACAAAATTACTCATTGAACTGATTGGTAAACATCGTGATGAGCTTGCCCTCGTTTTTTCTAGAACAAAGCATGGGGCAGAAAAGCTTATGAAAACGCTTGACAAATCTGGGTTTTCTGTGACTTCTGTGCACGGTAATAAATCTCAGGGACAAAGAGAAAGAGCTCTGAAGTCGTTTCGGGCCGGTGAGATCAAGATATTGGTCGCAACAGATGTCGCAGCCCGCGGTCTTGATATTCCGCAAGTGCGCCACGTTTATAACTTTGATCTGCCAAATGTCGGTGACAACTATGTACACCGGATTGGTCGCACAGCCCGCGCGGGTGCAGAAGGCGCAGCAATCGCATTTTGTGCGCCAGATGAAATGGGTGAATTAAAGGCGATTGAAAAGGCAATGGGGCGCAGCATACCGGTTGCCTCTGGCCGGCCTTGGGACGACATCCAAGCGCCGGGTGGTAAAAAGCCAAATAGTAGAGGCCGGTCGGGCCGAAAGAGTGCCCGGAACGGATCTCAAGGCGGGGCTAAACCCGGTGGTAAGCCTCAGATTACTGGAGCGCAGAAAGCTCGGCAACGGCGCAAAGCGAAATCTGCCGCTTGAAAACAAAATTTTGAATAAGCTCATCGCCCTAGCGCAATGCGTTCTGGGCGGCCAGTGATGGCGCCTTTGGGGCATGGCATAATATTATACTTACCTACAAGTTTCAAAATTTTGTCCTTTCGCACCCATTTCATACGTAATCATCAATCCCAAAGATTTTGCAGGGTCTTCAGTACTCTGTATGGTCAGGTAGTTGGGTCAAGATCAGATTAACACGCGATCCCAGTGCCAGATAATTTGATCAAGCAAATATAATTCAGAAGCATCGTGATTGTAATTTTGGCCTAATAAGTAAGAGCTAGTTCCGGTCATGAAAAAAATAATGGCCTAGAATGCAATATTTTTTAAATTTAACGTACCAAAGTTTATAATAATTATTTTTCAATTAAAGTACTTTAAAAAATAGACTTTACCTCAGAATGATTTTGATCATGTTAATTATTGGAGTGACTGAGCCCATCGTTGGGGGTTGGAGACCTTGAAACAGAGCAAAGTTTTTGACAACAATAGTGAAAAAGTGGTTTTTAATTTCATTGTTGTCAAGTTTGGTGGCAAATCCCACGATATTATTGAAGGAACCGATCACAACAATGATATCTCTGGCCTTGCAGGGGGTCACGTCATTCAGGACAGTGACGGAACTGATAAAATCATACTGGCAAGGATGAAAATACCCCATTCGGTGGCAGAGGTAACGAATACCCCGATAGCGAGGCTGTGGATGGTTTTGTAACGCTGGGTAATTTAAACGATACTGTCAGTCGCGGTAGCGGTAAATATTTTATTTATGGTGATGGTGGGGACGGTGATTCAAACGGCGCCTTAGGGGATAAAACGATTATCAAACGCAACAAAACAGATATTTTAGGTCTTGGAAACCGTAAAAATTATTTGATTGGTGCAAACATGAGATTTTAGCACAATTAAAGCTGAAGATGGTGAGGACATTTTACATGTGGTAAAGGTAACGATAGTTTGCAGATTGGCGGTCGTAAATTTGCTAACTGTAGTGAGAAAATCGATCTTCATCAGGTTCTGGACCGTGACATTGACTGCAAGGCCAAATAATGGGTTTTGCATTTGGCCATGATAAAATAGATCTTTTGGATGATCCCCACTGTCTTCAATAGGGCATTTTAATCCGACCGCTAATTTAAAGGCTGCTGAAAATCCAGATGGTCTAGACGAAACAGATGTAAATATTTTTTTGTTAAAATTTAATAGCTTTAGTTAAATCTATTGGATTGGCCTCGTGCGGGAAATAAATAATCGAATAGGTTCATGAGGGTAATAAGCTACCAGCTGAATAGGCTTGAAGTTTCCAAATTTTAAATATTGTGTCGTTTATATTGCCCAGAGGTAGAAATACTGAACGATGATACGAGTTATTGAGACTGTGTGGGGTGTTCACTCATCTATCATATGATTGGCCTTACCTCCCAAAGAAGCAGCGAGAGAGTCCAGCCTAGCGCTGGCAACCTCTCCAAAAAGCGCTTGCGAACTTTTTTTCAGTCTGAGAGTTAATTTCAACGATTGTGGATCCCATTTTATTTTGGCATGTTGAACATTATCAGAAATCCACATCATGGCCCCTAGGCGCATCGCTTTGCCAAGTATTCCGGCATTCTTGATCTGATCCTGATCAAGTAATGCTATAAGCGGTGCAAAGGCTTCATCATCGCGCTTGGTTTTATATCTGTGCATCAGAGCAAGCCCCAAGAATATCCTTTCAGAATGCTTAAGACCGCCAAGATTGGCGCGGGTTGCATTGTCAAAACAAACCTCTGCCCGATAATCGGGATGGGCGCGCCAGCTAACATCATGCAGCATGCAGGCTGCTTTTATCAGACGTAACAGTTCCATGCTCGCATTCGGGAAAAGTGGTGCTACGAATTTGTTTAAGCTTTTGCCCATGCCTGGAACTCGGGCGTCATTTTTTTCGGAAACTTTACATGCTTCTATCAACGGGTCGCGGGCCCTGATGTCATCTGACATTTGTTCGTAGAGAATTCCCTCGCGAAGTCCATAGCTTGAAACTGCAATATCTTTGGGTTCAAACACGTCTAAAATAACTTCAAGTACTTCGCCTGCAAAAGGTACAAGAGAAAAACGAGCATCTGACAAGCTAGAAACATATTGCAACTTGGAATTAGTATTTTTCTTGATAAAATTCAGCGTCTTGCGAACTGAAAGAGCATCCATTCGGTATTCATGCAACACCATGAGCGGATAATCAGTGCGTATCATATCAATGCGGGCCAATGCACGCCACGACCCCCCAACAAGAAAAAGCCGGTTATGCTGAGGACCCATTTCCAAGGCCAGTTTTTCTATTGTTTCTCTGACAAATTTTGCACGGGCTGCTCTCCCTCCATCAATTTCCATCAGCTTAAGAGGACCAAGGCGAGATGTGACTCGCCGCCCGACCTCACCATTATTGATCTCAGCTAGCTCCATGGATGACCCGCCCAAGTCGCAAACAAGACCGTAAGATCCTGGCCAGCCCAAAAGGATACCCTGCGCAGAGATCCGCGCCTCTTCCCTTCCGTCGATGATCCATATTTTTTGTCCGGTGGTTTCGTAGACTTCCTGACAGAAGTCTACGCCATCTTTTGCTTCGCGCACAGCCGCTGTTGCAACAGCCGTCATTTCGGGGATGCCCATTGCCATTGCAAGGTGTTTGAACCGCTGGATGGCATTGATCGCGCGCACTCGGCCTTCGGGATTAAGGATGCCACTTGTGGACAGGCTAGATCCCAACCCGCACATTAGCTTTTCATTATAAAAATAAGCAGGAGAACGGGCCGCGCCATCGAAGACCACCAGTCTGACAGAGTTCGATCCTACGTCAATCACTCCTACGCGGGATAAGCGTCTTTCGTCAAACTGGGGTAAGTCAGGTCTCTGATAAGGATCCCATTGCAAATCAGCTGAAATAGAACCGGTATTCATTCGGCACACTCACAGGAAATTGGTTACTTGGAACCTATGTATATAGAACTGCATCAGGTCAATCCGCGATCGGAGTTATTTTTGCAAGTATTTTTACAACAAAGGCGCGCGTGATGGATTTATGCTCGTTGAGAGCTGCCTTATCTACTATTTGTACAAAACGTTTGGCCGCCGCATGGGATCGCTCCAGGCGTGTAATAAGATATTGAATGACGTCTGGGGCAGGGGATAATTGCCGGTCGGCAAATAACTTTGCTAGCAAGGCGGAAAAGAGCATATCATCGGGCTCTTTAAGGCTGGCGAGCCGCGTTCCCTCCAAACGAGACGCAAGATCTGGTAGAGCAAATTGCAAAGTTGATGGGCTGCTTAATCCTGTCATCAATAAAAAATGCTGGTTTGCGAAGATAAGGTTATGCGTATGGAAAAGATCTGTTTCCATATCTATTTGTCCAACAATCTTGTCAATATTCTCGATCACGATGTTCCCAGATGCAAGCATTTCTGGATCCTTAAGATGATCAGCTGAGATGATATTTGCATCACTTATTTTGGCCCAAACATGTGCTAAATGGCTTTTTCCAGAACTTTTTGGGCCGCTCAGAAAATGTTTCTTAAGAGGCCAATTTTGCCAATCTTCAATCATGTTTACGGCGATTTCATTGCTTTGTGATACAAAAAAATCACCTTTATCAAGCGACGTGTGATTTGGCAACTCAAAGGCTAATTGTCTGTCCATTATTTTTTGGCGTCCTTGCCGACAGAGCCTTGATAGAGCTGGCTCGATGTATACTGTAATGCACCGAAGCGGATCAGTACACCTAGGCTTGCAGCGAAAGGTACAGCGATCAGCATACCCACAAAGCCAAATAGGCTGCCAAAAACTGAAAGAGCCAGCAAGAGCCAGACCGGGTGTAAACCAACAGAACCGCCAACGAGTTTTGGAGTGAGAAAATTGCCTTCAACAACTTGCCCAAGAAAGAAAATTCCACCAACAAGCGCAAGCTTGTTCCATTCGCCCCAGAATTCAAAAACTCCGAGTCCAATGGCCAACGCCCCTCCCATTAAAGACCCTAAATAGGGGATAAACGTGACCAGCCCAGCAAAGAACCCAATGGCAAGGCCAAAACTTAGACCAACCATCCATAAAGAAACCGCATAATATGTCCCAAGGATAAGACATACAGAACCCATTCCACGTACAAAGGCCGCCAAAGTGTTGTCTATCTCTCGGGCCAGAATTCTGATATTTTTGGCGTGATCTCGCGGTAAAAGCGCATCAATTCTGGCGATCATATGGTCCCAGTCCAGCAGCATGTAAACAGTGACAACAGGAACGATAACAACAAGCACTAAAATGTTCACAAGTGACATTGCCGAGCTCATCAATGCGCCTAGAAAATTCTTTCCAAAAGTATCAAAAAGCTGCTGAGCCCTGGGTCCAACAAATTCTTCGAGTCGCTGCAGTAATCTTTGCAGATCTAGATTTTCACCCACAGCGCTGGGCAAAATAGACCTTAGTCTTGCTTCGATTTCGGCAACCCTTTCGCCTGAGAAGTTGATTGAGGCAAGTGCACTTGCCTGGTTTATAACCGTATTCAAAATAATTATTACTGCGGGAAGTAACATAACGAGTGCAGTAACTGAAATGATCAAAACTGACATCATTCGGCTCAGGCCGCGCGCCTGCAGTCGGTCTGCTATCGGATCGAGCAAATAAGCAATTGCAGCGCCCAGCACGAATGGTAACAGTACATCGTCCAGAAACCATAAAAGCATCAAGAAAATAAAGCCAGATAAGCTCCAGTAAAGTGCCTGTTTTTGAATGGGAAGTGACATGTATGACCTGATCTGATTGATTGATTGATTGATAATGTGACCTAAATGATTTGCGGATGCAAGTTTTGCAAGACTACATTGCAGGGGGTGGTTGTTGTGCTGGCATTTATTTTCAAAGGCGTGACCTTGTCAGTTGGGTCAATACCCCCTAAACCATATGAAGTTAAAAGGCATTAAGGATACTCAATGCGCCTGTCGAGATATTTTTTACCCGTTCTCAAGGAAAACCCAGCAGAGGCGCAAATTGCTAGTCATCGCCTGATGCTGCGGGCTGGAATGATTAAACAATCCAGCGCTGGCATTTATTCTTGGCTGCCTATGGGCTTCAAAATCCTGCGTAAGCTTGAGAATATCGTTCACGAAGAACAGGTTCGTGCTGGACATATTCCAATGCTTATGCCGACGTTACAGTCTGCGGATTTGTGGCGCGAGAGTGGTCGATATGAAGCCTATGGTCAGGAAATGCTGCGGATTAAAGATCGGCAGGACCGAGATATGCTTTATGGGCCCACAAACGAAGAGCTGATCACTGATATTTTCCGTAATCATGTTGGCAGTTATAAAGATCTTCCCTTAACGCTTTATCACATACAGTGGAAATTTCGTGATGAAATTCGCCCGCGTTTTGGCGTGATGCGGGGCCGAGAATTCTTTATGAAGGACGGGTATAATTTTGATATTGACCGCTGCAGCGCAATGCATGCCTATAACCGCCATCTTGTCAGCTATCTGCGCACCTATGAACGCATGGGCTTGAAAGCGATTCCGATGAGGGCTGACAGTGGGCCGATTGGAGGTGAGGACACTCATGAATTTCTGGTTCTCGCGGATACAGGTGAGTCCGAAGTGTTTTACGACAGCGCCATTCTGGATTTGAAAATTGGTGATCGTGCCTTAGACTATGACAATCAAGATCAATGTGCGGCCATTTTCAAAGAATGGACAACTCCATATGCACGGACGGATGAGACTCACGAGCATGAGGTCTTCGCTCAGATCCCTGATGAGAGACGCAAAAGTAGTCGTGGAATAGAAGTCGGTCAAATCTTCTACTTTGGTACTAAATACTCAGAATCTATGGGTGCAGATGTTGTTAAAGATACCGGTGAGCGCGTTCCTGTTCATATGGGCAGCCACGGCATTGGCGTATCGCGTCTTATCGGGGCGATTATTGAAGCTTCCCATGACGACAATGGAATTATATGGCCTGAGGGGGTTACTCCTTTCCATTGCGGCATTGTAAACCTCAAACAAGGGGACCCGGAAACCGATGCAGCATGTGAGGCGTTATATTTGGGCGTTATGGCGCTGGGACTAGAGCCGCTTTATGACGACAGATCTGAACGGGCAGGGGGTAAATTTGCGACGATGGATTTGATTGGATTGCCTTGGCGCATTACGGTTGGGCCACGGGGTTTGAAAAACGGCGTTATCGAACTTACCTCTAGGCGGACGGGTGATAGCGAAGAAATGCCAGTTGAGAATGCCCTTGCGAGAATAGCTCAAATTTATAATCCATGTACGTAAAATCAGGATTTGGCGAACAAGTGAGAGCTCTTTGCTTTGTCCAGAGCGCGCAAGCCGCGCTTTAATTGGTTAGAATAAGTCATCGCATCGATATTGGCACCGCACACTACAATACCAACTTTTTTACCTTGAAGACGTGCGCGCAGCGGTCCTGTAAGGGCTGCCATAGACGCACCTGCCGCTGGCTCAACGGCGAGCTTGGCCTCTTGTTGAAAATGCACCATTCCTGCGCAGATTTCGTCATCTGAGACGGTGACCATATCGTCGATATAGGCGCTACAAATAGCGTGCCCAAAGGGTAGGACCATTGGTGGTGACAGACTGTCAGCAATCGTATTAATTTTGGTCAATGTTATTGGTTCGCCTGCCGCCAGGCTTTGAGACATGGCGTCGGCACCAGTTGGTTCGACCCCGTAGACCATACATTTTGGGCTTATCGATTTGACGGCAGCGGCAACACCGCTGATCAAGCCTCCTCCACCTACGGATACGATGACGGCCTCAAGCTTGGGAACATCCTGCATAAATTCAAACCCAACGCCGGCAGTGCCTAATGTTGTGTGGATGCCCTCGAAAGGATGAACAAACGTTCGGCCTTCATCGCGTGACAATCGTTCAGCTTCTGCAAAAGTGGCCTGTCCAGGTTCTTTGATGATGACTTCGGCTTGCTCTGTCTGGGCGAGGGCGATGCGAAATGGATTTGCGGTTGATTGCATCACAACTTTTGCGGACAACCCGCTTTTACGTGCCGCCCAAGCGGCTGCAATTGCATGGTTTCCTGCGCTCGCGGCCGTTATACCGGCATGCCTTTTGTCTGGTGGAATTGAATGAATAACGGATAGGGCGCCGCGCGCTTTGAATGACCCTGAGTGTTGCAGGCATTCCAGTTTCAGGTGTACTTCGCCACCTTCAAGTAAGCTGTCTATCATCGGTGATGTTGTCCTTACAGTAGGAGTGCGCAGGATCGTTTGACTGAGTTCAAGAGTTCGCTGCTGAATATTTACGAGGTTTACCTGGCTTATATTAATCCGTTTCATACGCTGCAGCTCCAATAGTTTTATTGCGTCCTTGTCTGGTGCTTCTGCACATTATCAGACATGAACAGTTAGCGACATTAGACCCGCTTAAATAAGTTTAATGGGAAACTCATGGCATCGCAAATATAGATCACTGTAAGTGCTCTATTTTCTTGAACAGGCCAAAACTCGATTATCAGGCAAATAGTGGCTTGCTTAATGTGATCCAAATCTTATCAGGCTTCGTAACTTTAAAATATATGCTTTGTTATGCCTATGTGGCTTTGTAAGGATTAATCATGAACGAAAAGAAATACTTTGATGTTTGCATAAGTGATATGACTTATAGGATGTCTTTGGATGAAGGAATGGCCCTTGTGCAAAGAATGGATGCTAATCCGTACGGCTTGAGTTATCATGAGTTACAATGCGCTCAACGTTTTGAGAATTTTTTTCTTGAGCTAAAACGACAGAGCAGTCAAAGGCGTTGGGGCGTTGTTCAACCACCAGTATAGATTGAAGAAATTCTTTTTTTAATTCCTTCAGCTGAACAATTTTGTCAGATCCACACTAACTAAAGAGGGATATTCGAGCATAGTCGCAGGATTGCCTGTTTACCATGCGAACAGAAATTTGTTAGGTTATTTGAACTTATTGCTTGGCTCAAAATCTGATCTAAACGGATGCCTAGGATTGCGAACCCACAGGGTTCTGTCCGGATGCATCCCGGCACCATATACTGCCGACACGGCAGAACGGCGCATTTTATTCAGCAGTCTCGTATCGGCGTCGCCAACAGACGGATGATTACCATTATTTTCTGCAACTTCGCGATCCCATCTTGCTTTACGCTCAGAATAAATATCTTCATCGGCCAATTGCGTGCAATTCAGTTCATTAGTATTCAAGTCTACGACGATGCTGTCGCCTTCTTCGATTAATCCGATTGCGCCGCCCGCGGCCGCTTCTGGGCCTACATGACCAATAACTAGGCCAACCGAGCCGCCTGAAAACCGACCGTCCGTCATCAAGCCGACAACTATATTTCTTTCGCGGCAAAGAGCTGTAATCCGGGATGTCGAGTCGAGCATTTCTGGCATGCCTGGCGCCCCGAATGGCCCTTCGTAGCGCACCACGATCATGTCAAAATTCTCAAATAAATCCATACTCTTTTCCAGTGCAGACAAAAGCTTTTGTTCACCGTTGAATACTTTGGCTTTTCCATGGAACAAGTTGTTTTCCAGACCTCCTTCTACTCCTGCTAGTTTCAGTACGGAGCTGAATTCAGGCGACAGGTTTCCGCCCAAAACACGAAGTCCACCGGTTTCCTTGAAGGGTTTTTCTACACTGTAGATAACATCTCCGTCAGGTTTTGGGGGGGTCAACCTGTTAATCTGTTCTGTAAGGGTCTCACCGGTGCAAGTTAATGTATCACCATTTAACAGACCAGCGTCCAAAAGTTCTTTTACAATGACTTGCATGCCGCCTTTGGCGTCAATATCGACCATGGAATATTTTCCAAATGGACGTGCATTCACCACAACTGGGATCACCTTTTCTGAAAGATAATTAAATTCTTCCGGTGTCATGATATCCTTTGAAAAGCTCTTGTAACCAGCGGCGCGTGCTATTTCAGGAGCGTGTAGTAGAACATTTGTCGAGCCACCCACTGACATTGCAACGATGATGGCATTTCTTATGGAGTCCCGTGTTACAATCTGCCTTGGGGTAATGTCGCGTCGTATCAACTCAGAAAGATATGTGACCAGCCGTTTAGGAAATTCTGCCGTACGGCGAATATCCTGCGAGGCTGGAGATATCATGTCCAGCGGCTCCATGCCGACAACGCCGATGAATGTTTGCATGGTGTTGTAGGTAAACATACCACCACAGCTACCAAAGCCCGGGCATGCCTCACGAGCGATGCGTGTCTTGAGCGCTTCGTCATCGCTTCCTGCCATTTGATAGGCAGTGATGAGGTCAATGCTTTCGCCTGTTTGTGAATCTTTGCCTGGTCTGATGGAGCCGTCGGACATGATAATTGCAGGTCTGTTGTGCTCCAAAATTGCGGCAAGCGTTCCAACAGGTGGTTTGTCACAAGCCACAACCGCTATCACGCCCTCAAGGCCTGTCGCACTTAGGTGCTCGGTCAGCGAGTCGTTCGCCACTTCTCGTCCGATGAGAGAATAGCGCATCTCTCTGGTCCCATTTCTAATACCATCCGATGTCGCGATGGTGAATTCTGGCTGAACTAGACGCATGGGCATTTTGCCTGGTTCAGTTCCGACACTATCGCGCAATGCTTCGTGGATGATGCTAACTTTGGTAGCCACCCCAATGTAGCATTGTGAGTCACCTTTATTGCCCACCACGCCTACAGAGGGTTCGTGGATAAGGTCTAAATCTGTACCCAGTTCTCTGGCGATCCCGTAGGTTTGCGAATTCCTGCCTGGGTTTCTATCTATTAAAACTGTTTTCGAATTCTTCATTGTAGCCCCGATAGTAAGAATGCTTCTGTTGATCTAAAAATAGTACAAAGAAAAACTGTCTCAATCTGCGTCGGAAATGTATGCAAGAATCAGCTTTTTTGCTCAATGTAAATATCCAAATGCAATGCAAGTCAGTGCTCAATAGCACTATTAATTCTATAGTGTCAAAATCATGATTTTGAAATTATGCTAAATCCACGGTTAAACCTTCAGAAACTGAACGGTTTTGAAATCATAGATATGGCACTGGCCTAGTTACTAAAACAATTAAGTCTGAGTTATCGCCTAGTTCCGGTTTGGGATCTTATTGTCTCATCCTCGACAATGTCGGATCTTACGATTGCAAAATGGTCAAGTTGGGTCTCCCACTTTTCTAGAGGTGGGCTGATAAATTTGATGTTATTAATCATTCAGTTTTTAAGTATCTTTGTTCGTTTTGTTGGTGAGCTATGGAAGCGAGGACAAAGCTATGGAATGTCCGCGTGGGTCACAGAATAATGCTGGTCGGCTTTAGATCCAAAGCAGTAAAAATTTAATATGGTCTGGCGAGTTTAAATCTAAATTGAAAGCTGCAGAAGCAACTAATTCAAATTTTACTGGTATTTTTATTGCTCGTCGTCTGATTAATACGGGTTAAATTCTCCGTTGTTGTGTAGTATTACAATTTTCGATGAGTCTTAAAAGCCGACCTTGTTTTCAGTCTTGACGGTTTTCGTGTCTTTGCCAAATACATTTGGAATAATGGTACTAAAAATCCGGTGGCGAAATTGTCGCTTACAGTTTATTTTTTTTCTAATAATTTTTAATTATGACTAATAGTACCTTTAAAAAGTCTTCGTACCTTTGTTTATTTTAAGTTTTGTAGTCGATGTTGCCACAATACTGCGAATGTGATTTAAAATCTTTACGATTGCTCCCAAATGTTGAGGCCTTTTTTCATTGCGCGGTGCGCGAAAAGGTTTTCAAATAATCCTATTTTCGGATTAAGGATCGATGCATCATTAGTTCTTGCTTTACTCTCCGCGCATTTTTAAAAATATTAGAATCTGAAGCAATTGTTGCTCTAATATCGCATGGCCAAATGAAACAGTTGGAAAAATAAATCATATTTGCTGGATAATAATTAGGTCTTTTGCTCAGAAAACTGGCTTAAACCGTTTCCAAAAGCTATCATCTTTGGTAAAATACCAAAACATTTGGTAAGCTTTACGATGTGCGATCTGATTGAACGCAGGAAATGATGGGCATCTCTAGCATTTTTTATAAGAATATTTTGTGCATCGAAGCAGAGCGCGATAACCCAAATCGCCTCAAAGCGATAGCGTGCGGTACATGCATTCAAATTATTAGGAGAATAATGATGTCAGTTTACGTGATTGCCGAATTTCCAATGTCAGAGACGGGCGCGCAAGATTTTATTGACTGGGCAGGGGGTGACGATGGTTATGCTGCTAGCGAAACGCACGACGGATATGAATTTGTCCAAGCCTTGATAGCCGAAGATAACCGAACAATTTATTTAGCAGAAAGATGGGCAACAAAAGAGGTCCATCAGGCATACACACAGGTTAGGGCTAAAGGCAGTTTAATGGAATTTCTAATACCGCGATTAATCAGTGATTTTAAAGTAACTTACTTTAATGAGCTGGATATTCTTAGAAATACTCATTCTAAGTCTGATTAGTGTTCGTAAAAACTGAGTATAGACTTTTTAATCTTGTGTGGGAGGATAAATATCAACCGCTTCAATACGGCTGCTATGCGCATTTATTTGAATATATTTCGTTCTATCCTCATTTTTTAGTTTCAAGAAGTTTTTATAATAGTGTGAAATTAAAGTCACCAAGTGAGTCTGTAGCCCGTTCTCTTTTGGAAGGGGTGAACCTTGACCCCAAACCAACAAGTTAATTTTCAGCTTGGTCTCTTGCTTTATCAGCTGTTGAGATAAATGTTGGTTCAAGGGGTCAAATAAATAAGAAGTTTTTATTGGGATTTAAAAATTTTCGAACTCCGCAACAATGTCTTAATTAGTGAGCTTACTTTCCTATTTGTGCACTTGTGCTTCTATTTTGATTTACACAATAACAAACGTACCAAGGATGGCCTCTTTTCAACCCAACAATATTTAAAGATAGCACCAGGAATATATTTTTGGGGTTCACTATTCAGATCATATATTTCTGCTTATTTAGTAAGTTTCAAATGGTGGCAGCCCGTACGAGAATCGAACTCGTCTTTCCAGGTTGAAAACCTGGCGTCCTAACCGATAGACGAACGGGCCATTTTTCCGCCATTTGTCGCGTTCTAGGCAATGGGCTTTGGGCTTGCAAGCGAAAACACATCAATTGAGTAAGTTTTTTTAACGGTGTTTTCGCATACTAACAAAAGTTGTACAAAGTAAGACAGTTTTAAGCTGTAAGTGCGGCATCTTCGAGGCGAAGCTGCACTGAGTGTTTACCTTGCCATTTATTAATTTCTAGTCGTCCTGCAAGGTGAAAGCGGCGACCGTCATGCCGTTCAAGTGTTGGTCCAAGAGCCGTATCAAAGGCGCCAAAGCTGATGGCCTCAATACTTGTGCCAAGGCCATCTCCAAACCGAATTTTTAAATGATTTTCTCCAACCCGCTTGGCAAAGCTTATGGCCATACTCGGAAAAGCGAACCTCGGAGCTGGTGCACCGGCGCCGAAAGGACCAGCATTTTCTAGTTGGGCAACTAGATCTGTCGTTGCCGCTTCGGGCATTAAAACTGAATCTAGGCGCAGGTTGAAAATACTCAATTTATCCGCCCCTTGTTCCTTGAGCAGTTTGGTGAGTTTTTCCATTGCTGGCTGGAGCAAGGGTTGGGAGACTGTAAACCCCGCCGCCATTTTGTGACCACCGCCTTTGAGCAAGACACCTTGTTGAGTCAAATTGTGGATTGCTGCGCCTAAATCAATTCCGGCCACGGAGCGTCCAGATCCTTTGCCCTCCTTTCCATCAAGACTGATAACAATGGCTGGTCTGTTGGCGGCTTCTTTCAGACGAGCGGCGACAATTCCAACGACACCGGGGTGCCAGCCCTCGCCAGCTGCCCAAACGAGGGGGGTATCAAATCCACGCTCTTGGGCCTGTGCAAATGCTTCTGCGCGGACGGTGTCTTCGATTTGGCGGCGCTCAACATTGAGCTGGTCCAAATACTCAGACAGCTTTTGAGCCTCTTCTAAATTATTGGTACTTAGCAGCCGGGCCCCCAGATCTGCCTGGCCAATGCGTCCACCTGCATTGATGCGTGGCCCCAAAAGAAAGCCGAGGTGATTGGCTCCAGGGGCACTGTCCATTTTGGCTTGGTCGGCCAAGGCCATCAGACCGGGGCGTGATCGCGTTGCCATAACTTTAAGACCCTGGCGCACGAAGGCGCGATTGACGCCGGTAAGTGGTGCAACATCGGCGACCGTCGCAAGCGCTACAAGATCAAGATAACCCATAAGGTCAGGCGCTTTGCACCCAACTTTCCGCAATAAACGACCACATTCTACCAGGCACAAAAATACGACACTTGCGGCGCAAAGATGACCCAGATCACCGATCTCGTCCTGCCTGTTAGGATTGACGACGGCAACGCAATCTGGAACGGTTTCGGAACCGAGGTGGTGGTCTAGGACGATAATATCGGCCGCTTTAGCCTTGGAAATTGGGCCATGACTAAGCGTGCCACAGTCAACGCAGATGATTAGATCATGGTCTCTTGCCAGCGCCGCCATCGCCGCATCATTGGGTCCATAACCTTCGTCGATACGATCTGGGACATAAAGAGTTGCACTGCTCCCGAAAGATCCAAGCCAGGTCAAAAGTAGAGCGGCAGAGGCTGCACCATCGACGTCGTAATCGGCAAAAATTGCAATTTTTTCAGATTCATTAAGGGCCTTTAAAAGCCGGACACTGGCGGTTGTCATATCAGTGAGACCTCTAGGATCAGGCAATAATGTTCTGAGTTGTGGCTCCAGGTATTGTTCAGCGTCTTCGGGATTGACGCCCAACCGTGCCATAACTGTACAAAGAGACGGTGGCAGATCACTCTTTTGGGCAATCGCCTCAGCCGTTCTCTCGGTCAGGTTGTCTGGGCCGATCCAACACCGCCCCGTCAGTGAATGCGTGACACCGAGAAAACCCAAGTTTGCCCCCTTTTAATTCATAGTTCGCTTTACGGGCGTGCGGTAGATCATCCTGCGCACGGAGCCAGTTTTTGAACGCATGAGAAGTGTTTCGGTTGTGAAATAACCCAATTCCCGTTTGATACTTGGCAAAATCGACCCATTTGTCACGCCGGTCGCTGCGAAAATCACATCCTGACGGACCATATCGTCTCGGCTGTAGATTTTGTTTAAGTCTGTGATGCCAGCCTTGGAAGCGCGTTGTCGCTCGTCACCATTGCGAAACATCAAGCGCCCAAAAATCTGACCCCCCATACACTTTAATGCTGCTGCGGCCAAGACACCTTCTGGAGCGCCACCACAACCCATATAAATGTCTATTCCAGTCAACTCTGGTTCTGCGCAATGCATAACTCCCGCAACATCTCCGTCTGTTATCAAACGAATAGATGCCCCAGTCCTGCGTATTTCTTCAATCATACTTTCATGGCGGGGGCGTTCGAGAATACATACGGTAATTTCTTTGGCAGAACACTGTTTTGCTTTTGCCAGTGCCGCGATCCGTTCTGCTGAGTTCATTTCTAAAGAGACTGTGTCTGGCGCAAAGCCTGGGCCAATTGCTAATTTGTCCATATATACATCAGGCGCATGCAGCATCGAGTTTCTAGGACCCATAGCAATCACAGTCAATGCGTTTGGCATGTCTTTGGCAGTCAATGTAGTCCCCTCTAAAGGGTCCAGTGCAATATCAACTCCGGGTCCGTTGCCAGTTCCTACTTCTTCTCCGATAAAAAGCATAGGTGCTTCGTCGCGTTCCCCTTCTCCGATCACAACAACACCCGATATATCTAATTTGTTTAGCTCGCTGCGCATTGCGTTTACTGCCGCCTGATCTGCGGCTTTTTCATCGCCACGCCCAATTAGATCGGCTGTTGCGATTGCGGCCGCCTCGGAAACTCGCGCCAGACCCAGAGAAAGCATTCTATCGTTGAAATCTAGTTTTTCAGAGTTCATTGGAGGATCCCTAGTTAGGTATATATTTAATTTTTGGGAAAATAAATTTATACATTTTCTATTCTCAGGGCTACTGGAGTGTCGTCTAGCATGCCAGTTGCAGGTATCTGACGAAGCGCCTGATCCAGAGCTCGTGGAAGAGTTTCATGTGTCACGATTAATACAGGCGCAGTTTTATCTTCGTGCCCATACTGGCGCATACGGTCAATTGAAACGCCTGCTTGACCCAAAACTGTTGCAATCTTTGCAAGTGCTCCTGGTTTATCGAGCAGGCTTAACCGGATATAATAGGGCGCCGGTGTCAGTGATGAAGCTGACCCAGCCTTTTCAAGCGTATTTGCAGGCTGGCCAAATGTACTCAGCCGTGTTCCACGCGCTATCTCTATAATATCTGACATTACGGCACTAGCTGTGGGTCCTTGACCTGCGCCGGCTCCGCGCAAAAAAACTTGACCAACCTCGTCCCCTTCTAAAACTATCATATTTGTTCCACCTTCTAACTGTCCTATGGGAGAGTTTTGCGGAACAAGACATGGTGACATACGTTGTTCAAGCCCACGCTCCGTCATTTGTGCTACGCCAAGCAGTTTGATGCGAAATCCCATATCGGCGGCTTGTTCGATATCTTTCAACTCAATGCGTTGAATGCCTTCAAGTTCCATCTCGTCAAAGTTTACCTGCGTTCCAAATGCAATCGAACTCAGCAAAGACAATTTATGCCCAGCATCAATACCCCCGACGTCCAAATTTGGATCGGCTTCTAAGAAACCAAGCTCTGCACATTCTTTGAAAAGCGCGTTATATCCCCGCCCTGTTGCCTGCATTTGAGTGAGGATATAATTACAAGTACCGTTCATCACTCCCATGACACGGATTATTTTGTTTCCCGCAAGTCCTTCGGTCAGCGATTTGATAACGGGAATGCCTCCTGCAACGGCCGCCTCAAACCGGATCACGGAGCCATTCTTCTCGCTCTGCAAGGCGAGCTCATGACCGTGATGGGCTAGCATTGCTTTGTTAGCTGTTACCAAATCTTTGCCGCTTGCAATCGCAGCTTTTGTTGCTTCAAGAGCTGAGCCTTCATGACCGCCCATCAATTCTACAAATATATCAATATCGTCTCTTTGCGCCAGTTTGACGGGATCCTCCTCCCAAGCATATGCATCTAGAATCATACCGCGATCTTTGTCTTTTGTACGAGCTGAAACTGCTGTGATCTCAATTGATCTGCCGGTTCTACCTTTCAAAAGGGCTTGTTTTTCGTGGAGTATTTTTACAACCCCCATTCCGACTGTTCCAAGACCCGCAATGCCAAGGCGCAATGGGTGCGTCATGTAAAGCTCCTATTTAAAATTGTGGTACAGATCACCTATCGGTTTAGCGACCCACGTGCAACGGTTCGAGCGATTAAGATTTGATTTACTGTGAAACGATATCGAGGCTTCCTTCTGAACGCTCGTTCATATAAAATATATAAATGTCAAGAACATCTGGATCCTTTTCACAAAAAACTGCCCCCCGCGTGGCGCAAACTGCTTTAAGGCTTTTTGCCAAATACGGGTATGCCGCTGTTTCAATGCGCCAGATTGCGCGTGACGTCGGAGTGCAGGTCGGCGCTCTTTATAATTATACACCTGATAAACAGGCGCTTTTGTTCAATATTCTATTACAACATATGGACAGTTTACTAGCGGCTTGGGCACATTACCCCAAACGGAGAGATCCTTCAGATCAGGTGAATGATTTTATACAGTTTCATTTAGAATTTCACTTCAGCAAAGCGGATGAAGTCTTTGTCGCCTACATGGAGCTGCGCAATTTAATTCCACAGAATTTTATAGTTATCGAAAAACTGCGTCGTGATTACGAGACTGTTTTACAAGAAATCCTGAGTGCCGGTCTAGCTGCTGGGCAATTCGAAATTCAAGATGCAAAAATAGCGACATTGGCGATTATTGGAATGTTGAAAGAAGTTGGAACTTGGTATCGCCCGGACGGGCGTTTGGGGGAGCCTGAGATTATAAGATTGTATCAAAATATGGCATTAGATGTCCTTGGTTCAAAATACGTTATCAAAAAAGGACAATTGGATAAGCTTAGTGGTCGTAGAGTGGTGATCGAATAATTTGAATTTTAAAAGCGTGGCACAAATAAAATATGCAAGTCAAAAATGGAAAGCTCTGTCATAATTATTTGCGACAGAGTTGAAGGAATTAGTAATGTTATAAAAAATATGGAGTTTGATATGAATGTTGGATTTATTGGTCTTGGGAATGTTGGGGCAAAATTATCCGGCAGCCTTTTGCGAAATGGCGTCGATTTGACAGTCTAGGACCTAAATGAGGCACTTATTTCAGAATTTGAACAGCGAGGTGCCAAACCAACCAGAGTTCGGCACGGGTTATGCAGGTTTGCGATACGGTGATAACCTGCCTCCCGAGCCCGGCAGCATCAGATGCCGTAATGCGCGAAATGCTCCCATACGTCGCAGATGGTAAAATTTGGATGGAAATGTCGACCACTGATGAAGCTGAGGTTAAGCGTCTTGGGGCCGAAGTGATCGAGGGTGGAGGAACTGCAACTGATTGTCCAGTTTCGGGTGGTTGTCATCGTGCAGATACTGGCAATATCAGTATTTTTGCTGGCTGTGAGCGTACGACATTTGAAACAATACTACCGCTTTTAATAAGAATGGGGCGCCGAGTCCTTCATAGTGAAGCATTGGGCTCTGCTAGTATTTTAAAAGTGATTACTAACTATATGGCGACAGCAAATCTTGTCTCTTGCACTGAGGCCTTGACCGTCGCTAAGGAAAGTGGAATGGACTTAAATATCGCTTACGAGGCGATGAAAATCTCCTCTGGAACGTCCTTTGTGCATGAAACTGAAAGCCAAGTCATCCTAAATGGAAGTTGAGATATTTTGTTTACCATGGGCCTTGTTGCCAAAGACATTGGTCTATTTCAAGAGGTGGCAGGTCCCGCTGAGGTGCCTCTTGAACTTAATCCACTTTTGATATCAATATTTAAAGATGGAATTAAGAAGTTTGGTCCACGCGATCTTTCGCCAAATATAATCCGACGTATGGACGACGCAACTGGACTATCCGTTCTAACGCCAGAATTTCCAACAGAGATTACAGACGAGTCAGCCGAAGAAACGGGATATGAAATCAAAGTTGGCTAATCCTTTTTAAGACAGCCATTAATTTGTTTTGGAATTATAAGAAATAATCGCATTTTTTTATTTCAAGGTAAAGTTTTTCACTTAACATGAGGATATGTTTGGCAAGAATCGATTGTAAATTAGCCAATCTTTTGCGCTAGTTTGTACGAGGCGGCTAAACTGGGCACTTCGGATAAACTGGAATACTTTGATATAAAGCAGTTTCTAACGCTGATAATCCCTAAAGGAGAGATCTATGTCTACAGCCAAAGAACCAAGTTTTCGCGAAAGCGTAGACATCATGTACAATCGGGCCGTTGATTTAATTGATTTGTCGGTGGGTTTAAAAGAACAAATTAAACTTTGCAATGCAACATATACCGTTAGGTTTGGTGTCAGGTTGCGTGGCGATATCCAAACATTTACAGGTTATCGGGCTGTTCATTCAGAGCATATGGAGCCCGTTAAAGGTGGAATACGATACGCAAGTTCTGTAGATCAAGATGAAGTCGAAGCTTTAGCGGCCCTCATGACCTATAAATGTGCTTTAGTTGATACGCCGTTTGGAGGCGCTAAGGGTGGGCTTTGTATCAATCCCAGAGACTATGATGAACACGAGCTAGAGCTTATCACGCGCCGATTTGCGTATGAATTGATCAAACGCGATTTGATTAACCCAAGTCAGAACGTTCCTGCGCCCGATATGGGAACAGGAGAGCGAGAAATGGCTTGGATTGCAGATCAATACGCCCGAATGAATACCACAGACATCAATGCCAAAGCCTGTGTCACAGGCAAACCCATTAATTCTGGCGGTATTGCTGGGCGGGTGGAAGCTACGGGTCGTGGAGTACAATATGCTTTGCGTGAATTTTTTCGTGAACCTAAAGATGTGGCTAAAGCAGGTCTGTCTGGTTCGTTGGATGGCAAGCGTATTATTGTTCAGGGTCTTGGAAATGTTGGTTATCATGCGGCCAAGTTTCTCAGTGCGGAAGATGGATCACTTATCACCGGTATCATTGAACGTGATGGTGCAATTCATTCTGAACGTGGGTTGGATGCCGATGCTGTGCGCGACTGGATCATGGAAAACAATGGCGTTATGGGTTTTCCGGGTGCCAAGTTTTCACAAAATGGGGCTACTCTTTTAGAGGCAGATTGCGATATTCTTATTCCTGCAGCTCTTGAAGGTGTGATTAATATTGATAATGCGGCAAACGTAAAAGCACCGCTGATTATTGAGGCCGCGAATGGACCAGTTACAGCAGCAGCTGACGCTATCCTGCGTAAAAAGGGCTGTGTTATCATTCCCGATATGTATGCAAATGCGGGTGGTGTGACTGTGTCTTATTTTGAGTGGGTTAAGAATTTAAGCCATATTCGCTTTGGTCGCATGCAACGCCGTGAACAAGAATCTCGCAATCAGCTGGTCATTTCTGAGTTTGAAAGCCTGTCCCAAGCCATGGGTAACAAATGGGACCTGTCACAGGATTTTAGGAATAAATACCTACAAGGCGCGGGAGAGCTGGAATTAGTAAGATCTGGCCTTGATGACACCATGCGCGGGGCATTTCAGTCAATGAGAACTCTGTGGCATGAGAGAGAAAATGTTTCTGATCTTCGCATGGCGGCTTATATAGTTGCAATCGAAAAGGTTGCGGCTAGCTACAAGGCAAAAGGGCTATGATAAGGATTAAATATAACCCTAAGCGAATACTGTTTTTTAGAGAGAGTTGTTTCAAATAATCTACAAATCTGGGGCAATATTTTAAGGAAATTATAGTCTAAGCTAAATTTAACACTCTGTTTTTTTACATCTTTTGATTTAGCAATGGCTGTTTGATGGTTTGCGAATTTTCATTCGTTTAGCAGCGTTATGGGTAATCGCCCAATTGACAACTTGGTAAATATAAAAAGCAGTTTGTTAGTTGTAACTATACATTCTTTGATGAGCTATAATATTGTCACTAATTTTACAACTTTGCATGAATGAAAAATTTATTTGTGTTTCCATATATCTGAAAAATCGAGATTTTACACAAAATTACAACAAACTTTGCCTAGTCTCAAAATATAATCCACGCACCTGAAATTAGTTTGAAGTTACCCATATTGCATCAAGGGGTCGGTTTTGTCGAAATATCAATCGTCGATGGCCTGCGTGTTGTGGGGTTACTTCAGTTAGGAGGATGCACGTTACTTAGAAACTAGAAATTAAAAAAAATTTTTACAAAATAGTTCAAAAAAGTGCTTGGAAATTTCATTTAAAATGGCATTACAGGCCAAGTAGCTCCCCTACCTCTTACTCACGAGACACTGTGGGCTCTTGGACGCGCGCCAGCATATGAAATTGTTTATTTTAATTTTGATCGTTGGCATTGGGGAGTAACTCATGGTGCCGTTTCTGCCAATATTATACTCGACCTTATAAATGGTAAGACCCCAGAAATTAATGTCAGACCTTACACAGCCGAACTGTCCAATTCTTTTCAAAGACTAAGTAGGCACACCATCATTCTTAAAAAATAATACTTTTTGCGCTTGAGTTCTTCTTGTTATTAAAGTCACAGTTGGAAGTAAGTTGATTGAGGTTAACAATGCGTTTTTCGGGTTTTGGCATTTTAAAACAGGGTTTGACTGGGAACAAAGGTTGGACTGCCCATTGGCGCAACCAAAAGCCTAAAGAGGCGTATGATGTTGTGATCATCGGCGGTGGTGGGCATGGTCTAGCAACCGCCTATTATCTTGCAAAAAATCATGGGCTAAATAACATAGCCGTGCTTGAAAAAGGGCATCTTGGCGGTGGTAATATTGGGCGTAATACCACTATAGTGCGTGCTAATTACATGATGCCTGGGAATTCTGAATTTTATAGCCACTCGCTGAAGCTTTGGGAGGGGATGGAACAGGATTTGAATTTTAATACAATGCATTCTCAGCGCGGTCAGGTAGCACTTTTTCATTCAGAGGCCCAGCGAGATACTGCTGTTAGACGTGCAAATGCAATCATCAACCAAGGTGACGATGCGGAACTTCTGTCGAAGGGCCAGCTGAGAAAAATGCTCCCTTATCTCAATTATGACAGCGCCCGTTTCCCAATTTACGGTGGTATTATTCAAAAGCGCGCGGGTACGGCTCGCCATGACGCTGTTGCTTGGGGCTATGCACGGGGTGCAGATAGTCGCGGTGTTGATCTTATCCAAAACTGTGAAGTCACTGGTATTGATATTCAAAGTGGCCAAGTCAAAAGTGTGCAAACCACGCAAGGAGCCATCTGGGCTAAGAAGGTCGCAATTGTTGTGGCAGGTCGCTCAAGTCTTGTAGCGGGCATGGCGGGCATGCGTCTTCCAATTGAAAGCCATGTTTTACAAGCCTTCGTGACGGAAGGATTGAAGGCCTGTGTTGACAAGGTAATAAGTTTTGGGATGGGACACTTTTACATAAGCCAATCTGATAAGGGCGGTTTGGTCTTTGGGGGTAATCTGGATTACTACTCGTCTTACGCATCGCGTGGGAATTTGCCTATGAAAGAGCATGTGATGGAGGCGGCGATGGCCCTGATGCCGATGATCGGCAAGGCCAAAGTACTGCGTTCTTGGGGTGGGATCATGGATATGACACCTGACGGTAGCCCGATAATAGATAAAACCGATGTTGACGGTCTGTATCTGAATTGTGGCTGGTGCTATGGTGGATTTAAGGCTGTTCCGGGATCAGGGTATAGTTTTGCGCATCTTATAGCAACGGATAACCATCATGGACCGGCGGCAGGTTTCCGGCTTGATCGGTTTCGAACAGGGTATGGTTTGATGGATGAGGAGGGCACTGGCGCGCAGCATAATTTGCATTAAGAGCGCTGGATTGAAAGTCATGCCGAATTTGAAAATAGATTGGAAAAGCCGATGAGATTGCTTTGCCCCAATTGCGGTGAACGCGACGTGCGAGAGTTTTATTATCAATCTACTGCGGGGGCATTGATTAGGCCCGATTTAGACGCAGGAGAGGTAGTTTGGGATAATTATCTTCATAACCGTGACAACCCTGCTGGTAAGACTGAGGACCTCTGGTATCACGAGGCTGGCTGCAATGCTTGGATCGTGGTGATTAGAAATACGGTGTCACATGAAGTCTTGGATGCCGAGCTTGCAGCGGACAAACGCCGCGATACTGAGGCTAAGAAATGAGACTAGATAAAAAGAGCTTGGTAGATCCAAATACCCCGATCAAATTTCAATTTGACGGCGTATCAATGAGTGGCTTTGCAGGCGATACGCTCGCTTCGGCCTTGTTGGCAAACGATGTACGTCTTGTGGCGCGATCCTTTAAATACCATCGTCCCCGTGGTATTATGAGTGCTGGAAGTGAAGAGGCAAACGCGCTTGTGACAGTCGGGTTTGGGTCTCAACAAGAGCCTAATATCCGGGCTACGCAACTCGAAATTTATGATGGGCTTGAGGTATTTAGTCAAAACTGCTGGCCAAGTTTAAAATGGGATCTTCTTGCTTTAAATGATCTCGCAGCGCCCTTTTTAACCGCTGGGTTCTATTATAAGACGTTTATGTGGCCAAAATCTTTCTGGGAAAAAATCTATGAGCCAATGATCCGGAAAGCGGCAGGCTTGGGCCGCCTTAGCGGGCAGGCAAACCGAGACCGCTATGAAAAAGCTTTTGCGTTTTGCGATTTACTGGTGATTGGTGGTGGTCCAACAGGTTTGATTGCGGCTCTGCAAGCGGGTCGCGCAGGCCTGAGTGTTATTTTGGCAGATGAAGATTACCGTTTTGGAGGCAGCCTTAACGCAGAAACAGCCCATATTGGTGACGTGTATGCTGACCAGTGGGTTGATAGCATCGTACAGGAACTCTCAGATCTACCGAATGTCCAGTTGATGACGCGTACAACTATCACAGGTGCCTATGATCAGGGAACATTTGGGGCGCTTGAAAGGGTATCAAAACACCTCGCCTTCCCTAGCAAAGAGCTGCCGGTCGAGTGCTTTTGGCGAATTGTTGCAAAGCGGTCGATTTTGGCCAGTGGCGCATTGGAGCGCTTTATTGCTTTTCCAAATAATGATCGGCCCGGAATTATGACCGCTAGTGCTGTGCGAACGTTTATTAATCGTTATGCAGTTTCTCCAGGCCGTTCTGTAGCGATTTTCGCAAACAATGATGGCGCGCAACAAACAGTGATAGATCTCCAAGCTGCAGGTGTGCAGATAGCAGCCTACGTAGATGCGCGCTTGGATGCTGGCATAAGTGGAGATTTCCCAATTTACCGTGGTGCGGAGGTTTGTGATACGTCTGGTCGACTTGGGCTTGAAGGTATCACGGTGCGCCATGCTGGCGGCGAAATAAATATCGCTGCAGATTGTCTGGCTGTATCCGGTGGTTGGAACCCAACTCTGCATCTCAGTTGCCACATGAACGGACAGCCTTATTGGAGTAGACACCTTCTAAGTTTCCTGCCAACTCAAAATGCAATTCCTGGAATGCTCTATGCCGGCTCTGTTGCTGGACATATGTCGACGCGGGCTTGTCTTCAATCGGGGGTCGATAAAGCCTGCAGTATCATAAAAGATTTAGGCAAGTTGGCAACGGCTCTAATGATTCCCGATGCGGAAAACTATCCCTATGAAATTCAGGCTATTTGGTCGGTATCCCCAAAAGGTAAACAACGCAGTTGGCTGGATTTTCAAAATGATGTGACCGTTAAAGATGTCATGCAATCGGTCGCTGAAAATTATCGTACGGTCGAGCACATGAAGCGGTACACAACGCAGGGGATGGCACCTGATCAGGGCAAAAATTCAAATGTTACCTCGCTAGCTGTTTTGGCGGACGCGACTGGCAAGGGTATTCCAGAAGCTGGCACCACAACATTCCGACCACCATTTTCACCGGTATCTATTGCGGCTATGGGTTCTCAGGGGCAAGATAAAGGCTTTGCCCCTGAACGCTTTGGGTCAACTCATCAGGCCATACTTGATCGCGGAGCGCCGATGATTGAGGTTGGGCTATGGTATAGACCAAGTTATTTTCCGCGTCCAAATGAGAAAACATGGCGGCAATCTTGTGATCGAGAAGTCATGATGGTGCGTGAAAATGTTGGTGTTTGCGATGTATCTACGCTGGGCAAAATCGATATTAAGGGTCCAGATTCTGGGCACTTGCTTGATCTTGTTTATACCAATAAATTTAGTAGCCTTTCCGTGGGCAAAGTGCGCTATGGCTTGATGCTGCGTGAAGATGGTCATGTTATGGATGATGGGACGACGGCGCGGCTTGATCAGGAACATTTCTTGATGACAACTACGACAGCAGCGGCCTCGCTTGTTATGCGGCATTTGGATTATTTACATCAATGTTTGCATCCTGAATGGGATGTCTCTTTTGCCTCTGTTACAGAACATTGGACACAATTTTCCATTGCGGGTCCTAAAACACGCGATCTTTTGAACGGGCTTCTTGATCAAAGTATTAATAATGAAGGCTGGCCATTCATGACCTGTGGCCAGGTGAATATCTTGGGCATCTCTGGTTGGCTCTTCAGAATCAGCTTTAGTGGTGAACTTGGCTTTGAACTTGCTGTTCCCTCAAGATATGGTGATAACTTGTTTCGTATTCTAAGCGCACGGGCCGAAGAACTCGGTGGTTGCTGTTATGGAATGGAGGCGCTGAACGTGCTGCGCATCGAAAAAGGCTTTATCACGCATGCTGAGATCGATGGACGTGTCACAGCTTTTGATTTGGGCATGGAGAGAATGGTCAATCAGACCAAAGATTGTATTGGTAAGGCCGCATCTCAGAGACCGGGATTGAACGATGTGGATCGTCCTCAGCTAGTCGGTATAAAGCCAGTTGTCTCTGTCAAACAGCTCACTGCGGGTGCTCATCTTTTTACTCTTCAAGATCCGGCCGAACGAATTTATGATCAAGGTCATGTCACCTCTGTCGCATATTCGCCTACGTTTGGTTGTTTTTATGGCTTGGCATTTCTGAAAAATGGATCTGAGCGCTACGGAGAACAGATTAGAATGGTGGATCATGTGCGTGATATCGAAGCTATCTGTGAAGTCGTGCCACCCATTGGTTTTGATCCCGAGGGGAGGCGAGCACGTGCTTAATATGGTGGCAAAATCTCCCTTTGAGGATCTCTTACCAATTGCTTGTGGAAGCATATCACTTAGTGAAGATATCATAGAATATGTTACTTTAGTCGCAAGCAAAAAGGGTAACGAAAAGCAACTATCTGACACTTTGAAAGTGGCGCACGGAATGGCATTGCCTGCGCCCAATCGCATAACTGGACGGGTGGAGGCCCGCTGTGTTTGGTTTGGACAGCAGTATTTGCTAATGGGGCCTAAACCTGATCAATCGCTGAATAAGGTCGCTCGTTTGACCAATGTTTCGGACGGGTACGCTGTGGCTCGTTTGCAAGGGACAGAGAGTGAACGCGTACTAGCACGGCTCGTGCCGATTAATGTGTCCCGCAATGTGTTTAAACGCGGTCAAACAGCCAGAACCCTGATACAGCATATGCACGGTTCGCTGACCCGAGTTTCGGACACATCATTTCAAATTATTGTATTGCGTTCAATGGCGTTGAACTTGGTCCACGACATAGAGCGTGCAATGCAATCGATCGCAGCGCGCGATCACCTCTAGGTCTGAACGTAGGCAAAAGCTAAAATTTATGAGCTTTAAAGCCGAGTAAGGGCTAGACTTTACCGTTCCTTGGCACAATATGGCTATCATGAGCTTACCAGCCGGATTCCTAGATGAATTAAGAACACGCGTTAGCTTGACATCAGTCGTTGGGCGCAAAGTGATATGGGATCAGAAAAAATCAAATCAAGGCAAAGGCGATATGTGGGCGCCTTGTCCATTTCATCAGGAAAAAACAGCATCCTTTCATGTCGATGACCGCAAAGGATACTATTATTGCTTTGGCTGTCAGGCCAAGGGCGATGCTATTTCATTTATTAAGGACTGCGAAAACCTTAGCTTTATGGAGGCTATCGAAGTTTTAGCAGCAGAGGCGGGGATGACTGTCCCTGCAAGAGACTCGGGCATGCAGCAGCAAACTAATGCACGCAAAGAACTGAGCGATGTCATGGAAAAGGCTGTCCGATATTTTAGGATGATGCTGAAGTCGCGCGAGGGCTCTCAAACCACCAATTATCTTGCGAAACGCGGGTTATCACTGGAAATGCAAGACGAATTTGGTCTTGGATATGCACCGGGCGATCGCAAAGCCCTTTATAACGCTCTAACCGAGCAAGGCGTGACCCCCGAGCAACTCATTGACAGCGGGATGTGCATCAAGCCGGACGATAGTGGTCAGCCTTATGATCGGTTTCGCAACCGTGTGATGTTTCCAATTCGTGACGCGCGTGGAAATTGCATTGCCTTTGGTGGGCGCGCATTAAAAGCTTCGGCAAAAGCCAAATATCTCAATTCTCCCGAGACCATCTTATTTGATAAAGGGCGCTCATTATACAATCACGGCCCTGCGCGTTCGGCGCTGGGAAAACAGCATCCGTTGATCGTCGCTGAAGGCTATATGGATGTGATCGCGCTTGCGCAAGCGGGATTTTCCACTGCAGTTGCGCCTTTAGGCACGGCAATCACAGAAAACCAATTAATGCTTATGTGGCGAATGCATACCGAACCAATCATTGCGCTTGATGGTGACACAGCTGGTTTGCGTGCAGCTTACAGGCTTATTGATGTTGCGTTGCCCTTGCTTGAACCTAGGCGCGCTCTGCGTTTTGCCATCATGCCAAAGGGGCAGGATCCGGACGATTTGATCCATTCTGGTGGTGCAGGCGCCTTCCAAGAGCTTTTGGATAAAGCAATACCAATGGTCGAGCTGATGTGGCGTCAGGCTACAGAAGGTCAGGTTTTTGACAGCCCAGAGCGTAAATCTGCGCTAGACCTTACACTGCGTGATAAGATCAGACGTATTAAGGATCCTAGACTGCGCAGTCTTTACGAAAATACAGTTAAAGACATGCGCTGGGCTTTTTTTCGCCCAGTTCCCCTACAAAAAGCTTTTAAAAAAAACGACTTTGGAAAGCCATTGCAACGACCAGTTAGTCAGAGTGCTAAGATCTCTGCATTAGTTTCGGGAGATAAATCTATTGCAGATGACATCCGCGAAGCAGTAATTACTGCGGCTTTGGTCAACTGTCCTGCTGCTATCGATAGTCTAATTGATGAATTGCAGTTGTTGGATCTACGCAATGCAGAGCTTGGCCGGATTATTAAGATTTTATGTGATTTCCAAATAAATACTCGCGCTGAGGCCAAAATCAAAATAAATGAAATGCTTGGCCCTGACGCTCTTGAAAAGCTCCTGTCTCAGAGCCACGTACAAATCGTACCGTGCATCCGCCAACCGGAGAATGTGGAAATGGCGAAAATGACAGTGCTGGAAGAGTTGGCTAAATTGGCCAGCCAAAGAGGGTTAGCTGCAGAATTGCAGGAAGTGTCCGATTCTGCCAAAGATGGAGTAGATGAAACGGATATATGGCGGCTGGGTCGGGCGGCTGATGCTAAGAACAAGGCATCATTGTCTGATACTGATGATAAAGCTGAATACGATCTTGCCGACAATGGGGCTCGGGTGAATAGGGATGAGCGCAGCGCTTTGGACAACTTAATCGTAAAAATAGGTCTTTCTGGAGGTGAAAAGTGAGTGTTGTTGAGGAAAAGGTAAATAATTATGTCTATAGAGGTGTGCGAATCACTTTTTATGTTTATTGATTCGTACTCACGAATCACTCTCCCACGACAGGAGCGCTGAATGGCGGCAAAAGATACTGACGACCGTAAACCTGACGAACAGGAGGCGGAACTATCGCTTGATATGAGCCAGACGGCTGTCAAAAAGATGATCGCCGAGGCGCGTGAACGGGGATATATTACATATGACCAATTAAATCAGGTGCTGCCGCCTGATCAAGTGTCTTCCGAACAGATTGAAGACGTGATGTCGATGCTCTCTGAAATGGGCATAAACATTATAGAAGACGAAGAACTCGAAGACGAAGAAAAAGGCGCAACCGATTTGGTTGCAGCCACAGGGACTAAAGACGTTGCCGTTTCGACAGGTGAGAACGAAAAGCTAGACCGTACCGATGATCCCGTACGCATGTATCTGCGCGAGATGGGGTCGGTTGAGCTGTTGTCGCGCGAGGGTGAGATTGCGATTGCCAAGCGAATTGAGGCTGGTCGTAATACGATGATCCTTGGGCTTTGTGAAAGCCCTTTGACATTCCAAGCTATTACCATCTGGCGCGATGAGCTTTTGTCAGAAGACATTTTGTTGCGCGACGTGATCGACCTGGAAGCTACTTTCGGCAACCAAATGGGAGAAGACGGAGAGCAAGAGACAACTATAAGCCCTACCGTTATTCCAGTGGGCCACCCCAAAGTCGAAAATAAGCCAGAGCTTGATGCCGACGGCAACCAAATTGTGGATGACGACGACGAGGACGAAGACGAACAGTCCAATATGTCTTTGGCGGCTATGGAAGCCGCGCTGAAGCCTCAGGTGCTGGAAACTTTGGACCGGATTGCAAAAGATTATGTGAACCTTTCTGAAATGCAAGATTTACGTATATCTGCGACATTGAACGAAAATATCAAGTTCACGTCAGAAGACGAAAGCATCTACCAGTCACTCAGAGCTGAAATTGTTGAATTGGTCAATGAACTGCACCTTCACAATAATCGGATTGAAGCTTTGATTGATCAGCTCTATGGAATCAACCGTCGGATCATGCAAATCGATAGTGCGATGGTCAAACTTGCCGATCAGGCGCGGATCAATCGCAGAGAGTTCATTGACGAATATCGCGGCAACGAACTCGATCCCAATTGGATGGACCGGATGTCTGAAAAGGCTGGGCGCGGGTGGCAAATGTTTATTGAGCGCTCGTCCGAAAAGGCGCTCGAGTTACGCTCGGATATGGCTCAGGTCGGCCAGTATGTTGGTCTTGATATCAGCGAATTTCGGCGAATCGTATCGCAAGTTCAAAAGGGCGAAAAAGAAGCAAGACAAGCAAAGAAGGAAATGGTTGAGGCCAATCTTCGTCTCGTGATTTCAATTGCTAAAAAATATACTAACCGAGGTTTACAATTCCTAGATCTTATTCAGGAAGGCAATATTGGCCTGATGAAGGCAGTCGATAAATTTGAATATCGTCGTGGTTATAAATTTTCAACCTACGCGACTTGGTGGATAAGGCAAGCGATAACGCGTTCCATCGCTGACCAGGCGCGCACGATACGTATTCCTGTCCATATGATTGAGACTATCAATAAGCTGGTTCGAACTGGGCGCCAGATGTTACATGAAATTGGCCGCGAACCAACACCCGAAGAACTGGCGCGTAAACTTCAGATGCCGCTGGAAAAAGTCCGCAAAGTGATGAAAATTGCTAAAGAGCCGATCTCGCTCGAAACGCCAATTGGAGATGAGGAAGACTCTCAACTGGGCGATTTCATTCCAGATGGCAATGCCGTTCTACCGCTTGACAGTGCTATTCAGGAAAATCTCAAGGAGACTACGACGAGAGTTCTATCCTCTCTTACACCGCGTGAAGAACGCGTTTTGCGGATGCGATTTGGCATTGGAATGAACACGGATCATACTCTTGAAGAGGTCGGTCAACAGTTCAGCGTAACGCGAGAACGGATCCGCCAGATTGAGGCCAAAGCCCTGCGCAAGCTAAAACATCCGTCCCGATCACGCAAACTGCGTAGTTTCTTGGATCAGTAAATAATGGTATTGCCGATTACTGAAGTCGATACCGAGACAATTGAAGGTGCCGAAGAAGCTTTACTTATCTGGACATTGGCATAAAAACTGTGATGTATAGATTGACTTGACTTAAATGGGAAAGCCTAAAGTACTATTTGAACGCTGACCAAAGAGTTTGTGACCCGCCAATATTTTGCGAATTAAAAAAATTTCGTCCGCACTTAAGAAAAGCAATTTTTATATTGGAAACGGTTGTTTAGGTAACGCATAGATCGTAAATTCAACAGAATAAGAGGGGCCCGTTGATATGCCGGCTCATATCCAGGCTGCGCCACATCGGATACATTTACATAGTCAGTGAGCGATCAGAAACTGGTTTTGGGAGCATGGCAGACATTATCTGTTCAAAGACCGTGTGACGCCTCACACACGAAAAGTAGTTACCATCTGTCAAAATAAAACTTTCCTCTGTATCTTTTGCTAAATACCTTTCCCTTGAAGTTACCCAAAGGCAATTGGGCCTATGAGCTGTATTCCTCCATCACAGGGAATAGTGGTACCAGTGATATAATTTGCCTGATCAGACGCTAGAAAAGCGGTCAGACGGGCCACATCCTTTTTTGTGCCAAGTCGTTGTATTGGGGTAACTTTGGCAATTTTTTCTTTTGCTGTCGCACTTGGGGCAAGTCTTTCCAGACCCTCGGTATCCTCAATAGGTCCAGGTGAGATGCCTAGAACCCGAATGCCAAACCGACCCCATTCAAGGGCCAGAGATTTGATCATCATATCAATACCTGCTTTTGCGGTACTGACGTGGGATTGAGCGAGATAGGGCACCACGGCCTGTGGTGCGGATATTGCAATCAGACAGGCCTGATTTTTACGCAGATGTTCGAACGAGGCTTTCATTGTATGAAATGTGCCCAAAGTATCTATTTCGAGAACACTGCGAAACCCATTCGACGAGATTGCCTGAGCTGGCGCCACGAAATTTCCGGCAGCCCCAGCAATTACTGTATCGATCGGACCAAGGGTGTTGGCGGTATCTTCAAAGGCTTTGCCTACTTCGTCATAATTACGCACATCGGCAGGAAATATAAGGCATTTTGCTCCTCGATCCTCGATTTCTTTTTTTGCCGCAGTAAGTTTACCTACGTTTCGGGCCAATATGGAAATATTCATGCCCAAGTCTGCAAAATGCTTGGCTATCGCAAGGTTAATGCCGCTCGAAGCTCCCGTTAAAAATACGGTTTTTGTATCTGTCGTTATCATCTTTATCGGTCCTTTTACGCAAGTCTATAATTTATAAGCCGTCTGCTGCGATTTGCTTATTTTTACATAACGCATAGGGCGGCTGTTGGACAGTTTTTTGATGGCTGACTTGACGTCAGCTCATTGCTTGGCGTTATGAGCGTGTCGCGTTTAGTGCTAGTTCATTCTGGACTTTAAAAAAATCTAAATTGTATTAGAAAAATTTATCTAAAATACGGGTTGCTTAAAGCTTTTTTAAGATTTAGGAGATGCTTCAGATTGACATTCGTCACGAATTAGAGGCGGGAAACTAGTATGAGCTTTAACGAAAACTTCAAAATGGGTCTTGGTGAAATTGATGTTATCGAAGATTCGCTGCGTTACAGATTAAACTCGCTTTCGAAAGATGCCGTTGAGAGAAATGCCAACGATGTGTGTGTTACCGATGAAATGGAAAAGATCCATAGCGTTTTAGGCCAACTTCACAACCAAAAAATTTGGTACCGTCCAAAAACAAGCGTTTACGTAAGCGGCTGATCTAAAACGGTTACTCTGCCTATTATTTATAGAAACGTGAACCGTACCTTTTTGAAGGGTAGATTTATCGTTTTTAGGATGCTTTTCTATGTGGTTTTCCAAAGGCTTTTCGGGTAAACGGATCTAATGAAGACATCTGACATACAGACTTGAGCTTATTTGCACGACTTCGCCTTTGGGAGCTAAAACCTTTTGCTTTTGGCTGAATTTTATGCCGCTGCCTTGCAGATGGTTGTAGTCACTTAAACTAATGGCGGGTTTTGCTGTGAAGGACCCTCTTGGCAGATGGTTATTTTGCGCGTCGAATACAAAAAGCTTTATTATGTGGGTTCTGCGTGCCGGACTGTTAATGCTTTTGAGGGTTCGCGTAAGTGTGTTCAGGACTTACAAATTGAACTGGTTGAAAGACCATTACTATATTTTGCACTTAGAGCATTTGGGCTGCATGATCCGGACGGTAATCTGGCATGTTCTGGACCAGCCAGACTTGAGAAAAGACAGTCAAGTGGGCTATACGGTCTGATTAAGTATCTCACACTGGCCACTTATGGCATTCAAACAATTGTCGATTTTTATCAGGGAAAGCGGGCTTGTAACTGGTTGGCCAGGTGCTGCATAGTGATGGCTCATTTGCAACTGCCGTAATTACGTCAAGTCAAGAGTATCATACGGTGGCTTGCTTTAAATCCAAAAGACAGGGCGTCGACCATCATTCGTATGAAGTAGGCAGGTGGGACTTGATCCGAGACTGGTATGACCGTTTTGTATGGCTTGGTATTGAGATCTTCTGGAGGCTGGAACGCCACGGACAGGGGAATAATCTTTCTGTGTTCATTAAGGATCCAAATGACAACTGCATTGAAATCCCAGCTGAGCTTGGGATGATATTTGATCGTAATATTGTCAAATGGCTGAGGGCAACACGTACGCTAAATAATTGGGGAAGCGCTCTTATGCGCTCTTAGATAGAGATTGGATAAAAAATGAAATTAATCAGTTTTGTGCGGAAGGGCCAAACAAGCTTTGGGGCTGTGGTGCTGGGAGGAATTATCGACCTTGGTGGCAGTTTGGGCGATAATGTGCATTCTCTAAATGCTGCGTTAACTACCGGCATTATGGATGAGGCGAAGTTGTACATCGCCGGTTGCAAGCCTGAGTTCACGTGGTCAGATGTGACCCTTTTGCCAGTAATCCCAGATCCGTCCAAAATTCTTTGTATCGGATTGAATTACCAGAAACATAAAATCGAAACTGGACGTCCTGATGTTGATTATCCGACTGTATTTACACGTTTTCCGGACTCGCAAGTGGCTCATGGGCAGCCAATGATGAAGCCGACCTTTTCGGATAGGTTCGACTATGAAGGCGAAATGGCAGTGATTATTGGCCGTGGTGGGCGTAATATCACACAAGAAAATGCGCTTGATCATGTGGGTGGCTATGCCTGTTATAATGACGGTAGCATCCGCGATTGGCAGCAGCGCACATCCCAATTTACCCCTGGCAAGAATTTTCCGTCTAGCGGCGGATTTGGTCCCTATATGGTCACTACAGATGAGGTTGGCGATTACAGACAGCTTTCAATCCAAACTCGGTTGAACGGAAAAGTAATGCAAGATGCATCCCTGACTGATTTGATTTTTCCAGTTGAGGAGTTGATCAGTTATTGTTCTCAATTCACGTATCTTTCTCCCGGTGATGTGATTGTTTCTGGTACTCCAGGTGGTGTCGGTGATCGGCGTAACCCGCCCGTATATATGTTTGCTGGTGATACTGTTGAAGTCGAGATCGGATGTTTAGGTACGCTCAGAAATCCGGTCATTGACGAACCGGCTGCATGATGCCTCATTCGGAGGTAGATAAAGATATTTTGGCCATTGGAGCAGGTCCAAAGGGGTTACTCCTCGTTACTCTGCTTTCATCTATGGTGGTGGTTTTTGTTATAATTAATAAAAACTACCACCATTAGTCAGCGGTGGGTTGTCTCTAAGGAAGGCGAGTCCATGTGGGCACTTCATGCGGCAGTGCTGTCTGAGGCATTAGAGCCTATTATAGTCCGTGGGTATAGTTCAATTTACCGTGAACCAAAAGGGCAGCCTTTTGCACAGGTAACGGGTACCTCACACGAATACGGTTTTGACAAGTACAACGCACTCCATCAGCCAGAATTAGAAAAATCATGGAAGACGTTTTAACCTGGTTCGATACTGTTTGTGGTGTGTTGTTCGCAACTGGTTTGACATATTTTGAACAGACATCGGAACATGTGAGAGTAATTTAAAAAGGTCCTGATCAGCATGACATGAATAGCAAGGCAAAATATATAGTGGCTTGTGATGGTGGTAAATGAGGGATTAGAAAATCGCTGAATATTGGGATGTCTGGTTTTTCATCTGAAGAACCCTGGTTGATTATTGACCTCAAATCCACACAAAATCGTTCCATTCACTCAGAGGTTTTTTGCAATCAGGCGAGCCCTCGGATTACTTTGGATTACTTTGCCTGGGCCGCGTGGCAAGCGATGCTATGAATTCGAACTACAAAAAAAGGCGAGGATTATTAAACAGCGGTCAAACCAGAGTTTGTTCGAACGCTTTTAGAACATTTTGGTCACGACGCGCAGGAAGATTTAGAACGTATCGTTGTCTATACTTTTGACGTATGCATAGCTAGGAAATGGCGTGAAAAGAGAGTATTTTTAGCAGAAGATATGGCTCATCTTATGCCACCTTTTGCTGATCAGGGAATGAATAGTGGTCTGCTAGATGGCCATAATCTTGCATATAAACTGGCCCAAGCCTCTGTCAGTCAAAATGCGACTAGCTTGTTGGACAGTTACGAAATGGAAAGAAGGCCGCATACCTTGAAAAAAATGATTACATTTGCCCATCGCATGGGGCAAATGACCATGCCCAATTCAATCTTTCAAAGTGCCATTTTGGGCTGTTTACTTCATGTTGCAAAAATTATTCCCAGCGGCGCGAGAATGTTTTTCAGATGAAGTTTAAGCTAATGCCTCGATTTGGCTCCGATATGATTTGGCCGGATTGATTTGAAACCTTGGATACTTTGGTTGGTCAGATGCTATGCCAACCGGTTGTGGACGCGATTGATGCAAAGTATCTTTTAAATTATCGTGACACAGTCATTGTTATTACTCCAGAATATATCAAACCATTGGCCACAAAGTTTTCCATCCTCCAGGACTGAGCAAATTCCTTGTCTCAAAAACCATATGAACATTATTTGAATCATTTGTTGTAAATCTGGTGTGACCGTAACATTGCAGCCTCTGCGCGCCCTGACGATGAATTAAGGAAGTAGAACAGCAGGCAGGGTGGTATTTGTTTAGGCACAATGGAGTTTTGGCTGGAATACATAGGTCTTTGTTTGCTTCATCTGACTGAAGCAAAAGCAGTGGTTTCAATCAGTTTTTATATTTTTTGCTTTATAGAAAGGTTATAATTTGCGCTGTTCGTCATCAGAAAAAGCCTGTAATAAGAACAAATTGGTCAATTAACGGGGAGATTAAAATATGAAAATATTTAAATTGCTTAGTGCAGGTCTTTTGCTTGGATTTGGACTAATTAGCACCGCGTTTGGGGAGACTGTGACTTTAAAATTCCATTCCTTTGCGCCTGCCCCAGCAAGCCAGAATTCAAAGTTTGTTCAGCCTTGGGCCGATCGGATAGAAGAACAGTCTGGTGGAGAGCTTAAAGTTGAAACATATTTCGCAATGCAGCTTGGTGGCAAACCGCCCCAATTGGTTGATCAAGTGCGCGATGGTGTGGTTGATATTATCTGGACCGTTGCGGGCTATACACCAGGGCGTTTCCCGAAAATAGAAGTCTTTGATTTGCCGTTCCTGCCTGGCAGCGCAGAAGCCACATCTCAAGCAGCTCAGGAATTTGCCCAAACAATTGCAGCAGAAGAGCTCAAAGATTTCAAAATTCTGGCCGTGCATGTTCATTCGCCTGGAAAAATACACACTAAGGATCGTCTGGTTATGCAGCTTTCAGATCTTGAAGGTCTAAAAATGCGCGGTCCTACACGCGTCATCAGTAGCATGCTTGGTGCGATGGGGGCGACGCCAGTTGGTATGCCCGTACCTCAAGTGGCGCCTTCTTTGTCAAACGGTGTGATTGATGGCATGGTTGTACCCTACGAAATTATGCCCTCGTTTAAGCTTCATGAATTAACTAAGGCTCATACGACTGTGTCAGGTGAACGTGGGCTTTATACAACGGCCTTTTTGTTTCTGATGAACAAAGCGAAATACGAATCTCTTTCTGACGCTCATAAAACAGTGATCGATAACAATTCAGGGATGTCTTTGGCAAAACTTGCTGGACAACTTTGGGATGGATTCGAAGGGCCAGCTCTTGAACTAGCAAAAAGAGCAGGTGGTGATTTTCATTCTTTGTCAGGCGAAAAGCTTGCCGCATTTAAAGCTGTTGGAGATCAAGTGGTTACGGATTGGATTGCAAAAGCAAATTCAAATGGTATGGACGGCGCGGAAATTGTCCAAACCGTGAGAGATTTGATTTTAAAATATGAAAACTGAAGAGAATAATTCTCATGAAAAGTGGGAGCGCCCGGATGATTTTTTTGGGCGTTTCTTGGATCGGATTGCTGTGTGTCTAGCGGTATTTGGTGGTCTTATTCTAGTCGCCATTGTAAGCGTAAATTCTCTTTCAATTTTTGGGCGTTTTTTGTTTTCCAGCCCATTGGTTGGTGATTTTGAACTTGTTGAAATGGGATGTGCCGTATCGGTGGCTGCATTTTTGCCACTTTGTTTTATGCGCAAAGGGAACGTGATCGTGGATTTTGTGACCTCGGGTTTGCCATCTTGGATGATAGGCTTACTTGACACATTTGGTTCTTTGGTTTTTGGCATTGTGGCTGGATTTTTTGCATCGCGCATGTACTTTGGTGCAAAGGATATGATGTATTACAACGAAGAAACCATGCTCTTACAAATCCCAGTCTGGATCCCGTTTTTACCAATCGTATTTTCGTTTTTCGTTTTATCAGTGTGCTGCTTTTACGTTGCCGGGTGCGATGCGCGTAAATTTTTATTTAGGGTCTGAGGAATGGATCGGGAAACCCTCGGTATTATTGGTTTTCCAGTACTATTTGCGCTTTTGGCGCTGCGTCTGCCAATTGGGCTTGCCATGCTTCTTGTCGGAGCGGGTGGCACATCTCTGATTGCCGGGTGGTTGCCAATCTTCTCTGTTGCTAAGACAAGCGCTTGGCATTTATTCTCAAACTATTCTTTATCCGTCATACCGTTGTTTCTATTGATGGGGAATTTTGCTTCCCGCTCTGGAATGAGCAAATCCCTTTTTCAATTTGCCAATGCCTGTCTGGGTCATTTGCGTGGCGGAGTGGCAATGGCTGCCGTTGGTGCGTGTGGCGGGTTTGGTGCAATCTGCGGGTCATCTCTTGCGACTGCTGCCACAATGGGCAAAGTGGCTTTGCCGGAGCTGCTCAGGCTTGGATATTCTGGATCTCTGAGCACTGGGGCCCTTGCAGCAGGTGGAACTTTGGGAATATTGATCCCCCCATCCGTCGTATTGATCATTTATTCGATCCTAACTGAACAAAATATTGCCAAAATGTTTCTGGCAGCCTTTTTCCCTGGGATTCTTGCAGCTTTGGGATATATTTTAGCAATAGCGATCTATGTGCGAATTTTTCCTAGTTCTGATGGGGCCCAAGCTCGTATCCCTTGGCGGGGCAAGTTAACCAAATTTCGTGATATATGGCATGTCATTTTCATATTCACCTTTATGTTGGGCGGTATTTATTTGGGATGGTTTACGCCAACCGAAGGGGCCGCTGTTGGTGCGGCGGGGACTGGTATTATTGCTCTACTGCAAAAAGACTTTGGTTGGATGGGTTTTCTAGATGTGATCCAGAGTACTGCGATCACGTCAGGGATGATATTTCTAGTTTTATTGGGGGCTGAGTTTTTTAACTCGTTCATCGCTCTGACACAACTTCCTAATCATCTGGTGAAATTTGTGCTTGAAGGAAATTTCTCTCCATATGCAGTAGTTGCTGCTATTTTGTTGCTTTATGTGTTCTTAGGTTGCCTGATGGACAGTATGGCGATGATCTTATTGACCATTCCAGTATTTTTTCCAGTTATCATGACGCTTGATTTCGGCATGAGTGCAGAAGAAACGGCAATTTGGTTCGGTATATTGACCCTCATTGTGGTCGAGGTCGGATTGATCACTCCGCCAGTAGGCTTGAATGTGTTTATCATCAATAAAATTGCAGGTAATGTCAAAATATCGGAAACCTTTAAAGGAGTTTTACCGTTTTTGTTTAGCGATTTTATTCGTGTTGTTCTGTTATTTTCATTCCCGGGCTTAACGTTGTTTATGCTGCGACTTGCGTATTAGGCACAGGTCATTGTCATTCTGGTTTCGAAACGGATTAAAGTCCGTGAAGCTGTTTTTTCTCGAACAGTTCAGGCACTGAAAGATGAAGCATCTGTGCCGCTAGACTATAGTCATCCCCTGCAGCCACAATCGCAGCATGCACTACTTCCTTCTCAACAGACTTCAAGTGTTCTGCTATGATCAGTTTGCCGTTGGACACAAAGAAAGATCTATAATCCGTCATAGATTCGACGGGTGAAGATTGGATTTTACTCAGGGACAAGCCACCTACTGCCTCGCTTGAGGCCTCTTTATGAAGCCTCTGACGACTTTGCTCCCGCAGAGCTTTTTGCACCTGTTGTGCAGAAATCATCTTGCCTCCACTTCGAATTATCAAACATTCGACTACATTTCTAAGTTGCCGGATGTTCCCCGGCCATGGAAATGTTTTCAAGAGCCACAGAGCGTCCTTTTCAACTTCGAAAGAGGTGCCACTACCAAGTCCGACAGACAACTGTTGTGCCAAATGGTATACCAGCTTTTCAATATCTTCCGAGCGGTCGCGCAAAGCGGGGATACGAATCGGAAACGCACTTATTCGAAAAAATAAATCCGAGCGGAAAGTTTTCATCACTACTAACTTATAGAGGTTTTTGTGTGTGGCACAGACTAGACGGAAATCTACCGCAACTTCTCTGGATGAGCCAACTGGTGTGAATGTTTTAGTCTCTAGAGCACGCAATAACTTTGACTGGAGATCTTGGGGCATATCGCCTATCTCATCCAGGAAAAGCGTCCCATTATGCGCCTGTTCAAACTTGCCCTTATGGGTTTTGCTTGCGCCTGTGAAGGCGCCTTTCTCGTATCCAAACAACTCAGCTTCAAGAAGGCTGTGTGGGATGGAGGCGCAATTCACAGATATCAATCTGCCAGAACGACCCGACATATCAGCTAAAGATTGTGCGACAAGTTCCTTCCCAGACCCACTTGGGCCCAGTATCAATACTGGAATATTGTGCTCAGCAACATCAACTACAGACTTGCGAAGCGCAACCATATGGTCAGATGAACCGACTATTAGTCGTGACAAATTATTCACAAAAGACATTGTGGACCTCTTTATAAAACCTACCGTCTATAGCCTCGTAGCTCTCGTTCTTATGACAAGATGCTATGTCTCCATAAGTTGATTTTACCTTATTTATGAGTAAAGGGAACTAACCAGTTGGGATATTTTACGGCCCCATAGGAGTAATGAGTTGACTAATGTCTAGTTTTATAGCAATTGGTACAAAATACAAATTTAATAGAATTTTATGAGGTGAGCTTGATCTCATGCTAACAAAGTTAAACCTTCCAAGCTGAAATTTGGTATGCATCGCATGTCTCTCAGTAACGAAGTTGGCTTGAAAATATTTGTCACAGTTAGCTAGGTTTCTTAGTTGTTGGCGATGAGCCGAAAATGCAAAAGTTATTTGCCCCAAAATAGTTATCAGGAGCTTTGAAAATTGGGTCGGACAATGCGTCTTTGCAAATTATGAATTACCACCCGACGGTACATATCAAGCTAGCAGCTCCAGCAAATGGTTACCTAGAAAACGGTTAAATGGAGTGCTCGTAGATCGTGTCAACTTGGTTCGGAGTATAAGCACGATTGTAAAGTTTTCTAAATCAGTCTCTTAGTTTTGCTTCAAAAGCGGCTTCCTCGCGTAGAATTTTTAATACGGTATTTGAATATGACGGGCGTTTGGCAGTATTTTTAAATGGTGAGACATTTGTCGCTTGTGGTAAATTTTTACTTGGTGGCGTTTGAAATGGTTGCCGCCATGCATAGTTACAGCTGCGGCACATTAATACACGATGTCTTCTCGGTATTTTGTTAGTAGGGATACGATATCCTATATGGCAACTCGGGCAAAAAACTTCCACGAGAGCACTCCTTTTCAGCATCTTATGACCTTCAATTTAATTGTAACGGTCAAAAATCTGAAAATGAAAGTCAATTTTAGGAAATCTTTGACCTTAGAGACGGCTTTTTAGTATTGAAGGGGGCATCTGTTTGCCTCATTCTGGGAAAATATTACTCCAAAATTATATGTGCAGTTACTATCGAGACAAGCTCATAAGCCTTTCACAAGTGGGCATAATCGCAAAAAAGGCTATCATATAAGAAATATATTAGTCGGCGGGCATTGCATGGGATGGCGTTCTTCTTACCCAAATTTTTGAATTATCCTTAAGGGTCGTTACCATTCCAAAATTTGACCTTTGCACCATCATTTAACGTTCCATTTCCAACGGCCGTTCCAGTGTCTTTTTCAAACTAATTAAAAATAGCCTTTCAATACGAAAATAGCCGCATTAAATGCTATAATGTCAAAGTCAAAGTATTTTCTTTCCCAAAATCCAACAACCTATGGCCCTAGGGCTGATTAAGCGTGATCGTGCCATATTCATGTCCTTGCGCTTCAACGCAAAAATATAAGCCTATCGCTTTAACACAGGCAAACAAGGGAATATATTGCGTGCTGCCCGCGGTGCACATGGATTTTTCTGCAGTTTCTTGTGTCATATTTGCCAGCATAAAGGCAATGGTCAAGAAGCGCTGACTCATGTAGGCCAGTGTATAAAATCATAACACTATGGAAGGATTTCTAGCATGAGTTTTGGCAAGGGTCACCATTTGCATTTGATTGATGGATCAGCTTTTATTTTCCGTGCGTATCATGCTTTGCCACCACTAACGCGAAAATCTGACGGATTACCTATTGGGGCGGTCAGCGGATTTTGCAATATGTTGCAAAGTTATGTCGAAGGTAACACGGTACCTGATGCCCCCACGCACGTTGCTGTTATTTTTGACAAGGGCAGTCATACGTTTCGCAATGATCTTTATGATCTTTATAAAGCTAATCGCGATGAAATGCCGGAAGATTTGCGCCCCCAGATGCCGCTAACCCGCGAGGCAACTCGCGCTTTCAATATAGCATGCCAAGAAATCGAAGGCTATGAAGCTGACGATATTATCGCCACTCTGTCGGTACAGGCTCGTGAAGCCGGAGGGCGAGTCACTATCATCAGTTCAGACAAAGACCTTATGCAATTGGTTGGGGATGGCGTTGTCATGTTTGATGCAATGAAAAACCGTGGGATCGACCGCGATGGCGTTTTTGAAAAGTTTGGTGTCTATCCCGAAAGAGTTGTCGATGTTCAGGCCTTGGCTGGCGATAGCGTTGACAATATCCCTGGAGCCCCTGGCATCGGCGTGAAAACGGCGGCCTTGCTTATCAATGAATATGGCGATTTGGAAGTGTTGCTTGAGCGGGCAGGGGAAATCAAACAACCAAAACGACGCGAGAGCTTGATCAATAATGTAGAGCAAATAATGCTATCCAAACAATTAGTTGAGCTGGATTGTGCCACGCCTTTAGGATTTACATTGGATGATCTTGAAGTACAGAATCCAGACCCGGAAATCCTGTTGGGTTTTCTGTCTGATATGGAGTTTCGTACGCTGACTAAACGCATCGCTGATCGGCTTGGCGCACCAGAGCCTGTAATTGAGGAGGTCGCTGTCAGTTCTAGGGATATGCAAATGCCCGAAATGTTTGCCTTTGGTCAAGCCGGATACTCAGCACTACGCACGATGTCAGAAGTTCACGCATGGATTGAAAAGATAATGGCTCGGGGTTATGTGTCGGTCGATACTGAAACGACATCACTTAACGAAATGAGGGCTGAGTTGGTTGGTATCTCTTTATGTGTGGAGCCTGGAGAGGCCTGTTATATTCCGCTGACCCATAAAGCGGGTATTTCAGATGATTTATTTGGGTCTGATACCTTGGCAGACAGTCAATTGCCTGTGGTGGAAGTCCTTGGTGCTCTCAAGCCAATACTGGAAAACCCTTCGATTCTAAAAATTGGCCAGAATATGAAATATGATGCAAAAATTTTGGCTCGCACCGGGATCCGTATGGCTCCAATTGATGATACAATGCTGATCTCTTATGCGCTGCATGCGGGACTTCACGGTCATGGGATGGATGCCCTGTCGGAGCGCTATCTCAATCACGTGCCTATCCCTATCAAACCGTTACTTGGATCTGGTAAGTCTGCGATCACATTTGATCGCGTGAACATCGAGGAAGCAACACCCTATGCGGCTGAGGATGCCGATGTGACCCTTCGGCTTTGGCAACTGCTCAAACCGCGTCTGCATAAGGCTAGGGTGACGCGGGTCTACGAAGGCCTAGAGCGTCCTTTAGTGCCGGTTCTGGCAGAGATGGAAATGACGGGCATTAAAGTTGACCGAGATACGCTGTCGCGTATGTCAAACACGTTTGCCCAAAAAATGGCTGGTCTTGAGACTGATATTCACGAATTGGCAGGCGAAAGCTTTAATATCGGGAGTCCTAAACAACTGGGCGAAGTGATGTTTGATAAACTCGGCTATGAGGGTGGCAAAAAGGGGAAAACAGGTGCTTATGCAACTGGTGCCGATGTTCTTGAAGATCTGGCAACTATCCATGAGCTTCCCAGGCGAGTTTTGGATTGGCGTCAACTTAGCAAATTGAAATCGACTTATACGGATGCATTACAAGATCATATTAACCCTGAAACAGGACGGGTTCATACGTCTTATTCAATTGCGGGTGCCAATACTGGCCGCCTGGCCTCGACAGATCCAAATTTACAAAACATTCCCGTGCGAAGTGAAGATGGTCGCCGCATTCGCGAAGCCTTTATTGCAGAACCTGGTAAAGTTCTGGTCAGTTTAGATTACAGTCAGATTGAATTGCGCATTCTGGCCCATGTCGCAGGTATTGATAGTCTCAAAAAAGCGTTTCGAGATGGTTTGGATATTCACGCGATGACAGCCTCAGAAATGTTTGATGTCTCACTTGATTTGATGACACCGGAAATTCGGAGACAGGCAAAAGCAATTAACTTTGGGGTAATATATGGAATATCCGGATTTGGTCTTGCCCGCAATCTCCGCATTTCTCGTAAAGAAGCGCAGGGTTTTATTGATCGATATTTTCAAAGGTTCCCTGGGATTCGTGAGTATATGGACGAAACTGTAAAGTTTGCGAAGGAAAATGCGCGGGTTGAAACACTCTTTGGTCGGGTAATTCACACTCCTGAGATCAATTCAAAAGGTCCGACAGCTGGGTTTGCCAAGCGTGCTGCGATAAATGCTCCTATTCAAGGGGCGGCTGCCGATATTATTCGTCGCGCAATGATCAGAATGCCAAAAGCGATTGCTACAATGCCAGCCAAGATGTTGCTGCAAGTACATGATGAGTTGCTGTTTGAAGTCGCAGAGGACGCTGTAGGTCCATTGGTGGAAGTCGTGCGGGAAGTTATGGAAACGGCCGCTGAGCCAGTTCTTAAATTGGATGTACCGCTTATTGTTGATGCGGGGCAAGGCGCGCATTGGGCAGAGGCCCATTAAGTCGTGCTTTCTCTGACCAGCATGGTAGCGCTACCTGCTTGATTTATTGCCAAGTAAATTCAAAATGATTAGGGGGTAGTCGAAGGATACGCCACACCTACTATTAATTTATAGCCCGATAAAAGCTACTAATTTAGCTTCGAGAACCTTAATCTCGACAGGTTTTGCCAAGTAACCATCCATACCGGAGGCAAAGCATTTATCGGCGTCCCCTGCTAAAGCATTGGCCGTGATCGCAATGATGGGGATTGGCTTAACGTTATTTGTTCTCTCCCATCTTCGCCCCGCTTCAGTCATTTCAAAACCATCCATAATAGGCATATTACAGTCGCTTAAAACTGCATCATACTTTCCACTTTTCCAAAGTTTTAGACCATCTCTGCCATTTCTAGCCAAACCGGTGGAATAGCCGAGTACTTCAAGCTGCTTTAAGATAACGATCTGATTGATCTCATTATGTTCGACAAGGAGAAGAAACTTTGCCTTACGTTGTTTCTTTTTCTTTGGCGTCAAGCCTTGGCTGATAGGATTTCTTGGCTGCATCAAAGAAGATTTCTTACGGCCGCTCAAGACGACGAGTGCATTACCTAATTCGGCAGGCAGAACAGGGTTGAGTTGAATGCTAAAAGTATCCTCTTTCAATTGGCCAAGTTTATCGGACCGCTTTTTGGAGAGTATGATAAATTTAGGGGTTAAGGCATTTTTTCTGATATGGTTCTGCCAAGTTGCAATCTGTTCGTCAGATTTTGATTGCAATAGATAGATTACATCGCTTTGTGGTGCAAGAGCAAAGCTTTTGCGCCCATCCGGTATCAGTTTCTGTGTAACTATAACTCCCTGCTTTTTCAGATTCTTCGCAAGGTTCCATATCTCTCCTGTGCCGTCTTGCCTCACATAGTTGATTTCTAAGTTTCGGATACTGTGCGCTAGTCGATGCCCCGTGACCTCTGGCAATGGCAATTCAACAGCAATTTTTGTGCCTTGGCCTTGTTTGCTTTTAATTGTGAGCATACCACCCATTTGATAGACAAGCTTTTTAGTGATCAGAAGGCCAAGGCCCGTACCGTCAACTCTTCGTGTCGAAGTGGTCTCTCCTTGGACTAAGGGCTGGAACAGCCTTTGTTGAAATCCCTGAGACATCCCAATACCCTCATCTTGAACTTCTATAACCAGACTGGAATTGGACACTTTGGTCACGGATATATAGACCCAGCCTATGCGTCCAATGAGATCGTCAGCGGTATATTTGATTGCATTACTCAATAGATTGAGAACAATCTGACGCAGACGCCCAGAATCTGACAAAACCCACGTTGGGACGTCTGGATCAATAGACAAAGCTAAGCGCACATTCTCGTGATCTGCCGTTGTTTGCAGAGTGATAACCGCACCTTCAATGACTGGGCGTAGCTCAATTTTTGTACTTTCGATATCAAGCTGACCGGCATCGATCTTTGTTGCATCCAAGATGTCATCAATAATCCGCAACAATGCAAAGACGGAATTACGGATTATTCTAATGGTACGGGATTGATCTGGTGATTGCCGCATCATATCCAGAACTTCGATTGTTCCGATCAATCCATTCATAGGTGTGCGAATTTCATGGCTCATATTAACCAAAAAATCGTCCTTTTCCTTTAAAGCCACTTCTGCGGTGGTGCTGGCCAAATAAAGCTGTTCCTGGGCTTTTGAAGCAAAGTGTGTAAATATACCAAGTTCGGCGACCAGACCTAAACCCACAGTCACACGAATTGACATATTCAACGTGTCTAAATTCATTTTGGATTCTGTGAGTGGAATACCCAATAGCTCCTTTAAAGAGCCTGTGACGTCAAAATAAAAAGTGGCACACCCCAAAATCATCGGAATCAGGAAGGAGAAGAGAAGTAAAAAGGGTTCTTTTTGTCGGGAAAAAACTAGAAATGGCAAAGCCAAAACAACTAAAAATAACAGATCCACGTCTCCACCAGGGTTGACAAAGATCAATGCAGTTAAGATTGCTACATTACAATTGACAAGCCAGAAGAAGTGCACAAATTTGCTGCGGTAAAAAAGAAAAAGGGCAATAAAGATCATTATGTCAAGAGAGAACAAGCTGCATATTAAAATACCGACAAGATCGCCAAGCCAAACAAATGCCAAAAACCAAGACGCAGAAATAAAAAGGAAGAAAAAAGCGACAAAAAAATTAATCTGAACCCGTCGGTTCAAATCAATATCATCGGTTTGCCTGAGCTGCTCATTTGGTTTTGTGATCGCGGTTTGCATATCTAACATGAACAATAATCTTCCAAGGTATATCTATTATCTACCATAGTTTAACAAAGTCATCGGACAATTTATAAAGATGCGGTAGTAGAGGAAAAGGTAGATAGTGTGGATCATGAGTTCCCTGATGAAATATAACTTGGCCCTAAAGGAAGGATTTAGCAATGAATGATCTCCATACCTCACGGTTTGTTCTGCAAGAGTGACATTGGCATTTAAAATGAAATATTTTACAAATCTATAGCATGTAAACCGATAGTGGACTAAATTTCGTCCTCACTTGAATTCGATTGTTTCAAAATTTATCCTTGAATATAAAGGCGATTATAATATGATTATAGACAATCTGCAGTATGCCAAATGGTCTCCAAAGATTTTCAAACAGATGCGTGATGGCTGCGTGGATGCTGTACATGTCACAATTTCCTACCACGAAAACTTTCGTGAGACCGTTCTAAATTTTGAGGCTTGGAACCGTTGGTTTGAACAATATCCCGACCTGATCATGAAAGGTCTGTGGGCAGAAGACATAGACCGTGCGCAAGCAACGGATAGGACAGCAATTTTCTTTGGCTTTCAAAACCCAAGCCCAATCGAAGATGATATTGGTCTCGTCGAGATTGCACACAGCCTGGGAGCGCGCTTTATGCAACTAAGTTATAATAACCAATCGCTTTTGGCGACAGGCTGTTATGAGACTGAAGATGCCGGAATCACCCGTATGGGACGCCAAGTGATTAAAGAGATGAATCGCGTCGGTCTAGTTGTAGATATGAGCCATTCTGCCGACAGGTCTACGGTTGAGGCAGCCGAGATTTCCCAACGTCCTATCGCCATCACCCATGCGAACACTTATGATTGGCAACCTGCGTTGCGCAATAAACGTCATGAGGTGATCAAGGCGGTAACTGAGGCTGGTGGCATGCTTGGCTTTTCTCTCTACCCCCATCACCTCAAGGATAAAGCCAATTGCACGTTACAGAGTTTCTGTGAAATGATTGCGCATGCCGCTGATCTTTATGGGATAGAACATCTTGGGATCGGTTCTGACCTTTGTCAGGATCAGCCCGACAGCATAGTTGAGTGGATGCGTGTTGGCCGCTGGAGCAAAGAGATTGACTACGGAGAAGGTTCTGCTAATTCTCCAGGATTTCCACCAATGCCATATTGGTTTGAGACCAATAGAGACTTTGGCAATATAGCTCAGGGGTTGCGTGACACCGGTATGTCAGAGATCGAAGTAAATGGTATAATGGGCGACAACTCGTATCGGTTTTATAGAGATAGCTTTGTGCCGATTGCCGAATAGATTTGCAAATATGTTAGGGCGTAGAACATAAAAACCTACAGCTTATAGTGGCGTGGGATTTTTCAATAGTATGTTAGTAGTCAGCGTTTAACCAACATCGCCCATATCAAAATTTAGATGTTTGGCGACTGTAAAAATATCCTTGTCGCCGCGTCCACACATATTCATGCAAATGATGTGACTTTCATCCAATTCAGGCGCTATTTTCATCACATGAGCCAGAGCATGGCTGGGTTCCAAGGCGGGAATGATGCCTTCCAGTTCACAGCAAAGCTGAAAGGCTTCCAGCGCCTCTTTATCTGTAATGGACACATATTTGGCGCGCCCTATGTCATGAAGCCAGGCGTGTTCCGGGCCAATTCCGGGGTAATCAAGTCCGGCTGATATAGAGAATCCCTCAAGAATCTGTCCGTCACCGTCTTGCAGTAAATAAGTTCTATTGCCGTGTAGAACGCCCGGTCGTCCTCCAGTCAACGAAGCGCAATGCTCCATTTTCTGATTGACGCCCTTGCCGCCTGCCTCGACACCGATGACGCTAACATCCTCTTCATCAAGGAATGGATAGAAAAGGCCCATTGCATTTGAGCCCCCACCAATGGCTGCAATCAATGTATCTGGATTGCGGCCCTCGGCCAAATGCATTTGTTGTTTGACTTCCTTACCGATAACCGATTGGAAGTCTCGCACCATTGCCGGGTATGGATGTGGGCCAGCGACTGTTCCAATACAGTAAAACGTATCCCTCACATTTGTCACCCAGTCGCGTAGTGCATCATTCATTGCATCTTTGAGCGTGCCGCGTCCTGAGGTAACCGGGACCACTTCGGCCCCCAGTAGTCGCATACGAAAGACATTGGGTGCCTGACGCTCAACATCATGTGCACCCATATAAACAATGCATTTCAGACCAAATTTTGCGCACACAGTGGCAGTGGCTACCCCATGCTGGCCTGCGCCCGTCTCTGCTATAATACGGCCCTTCCCCATACGGCGGGCCAGAATAATCTGGCCTAGTACATTATTGATCTTGTGTGCACCAGTATGATTAAGTTCGTCACGCTTCATATAAATCTTGGCCCCACTCAGGTGATCCGTCAGGCGTTCGGCTAAATAAAGTGGGCTTGGGCGGCCAACATAATTTGTCCAAAGATCATTCATCTCGTGCCAGAATGTTTCGTCAGTCTTGGCAATTTTGTATTGTTTTTCCAGCTCTAAAATAAGCGGCATCAGGGTTTCTGACACAAAGCGTCCACCAAATTCACCAAACCGACCTTTTTCATCTGGACCAGTCATAAAACTGTTGAAAAGTTCATTGGGCATAATTTGACTCCGGAGTTAGAATTTCTTTTTTGTACTGCTCTTGGGTAGAGAGGTAAAGATACAAGCGCTGCTAAATTATGACACACCCCACAATTAGCTTTGAAAGAATTGAGTAATTGTAAAGAGCCTAGACCGCCGTTCAGATTTTAAGTCGTTTGATGGCTTCTTTTGGCGTTTTGAATAAAGCGGGTGACTTTGTCTGGGTCCTTATCGCCAGGTGCTCTTTCAACACCGGAGGACACATCGATTTGAGCTGTTCCAGTGGTTTTTATTGCCTCAGTCACGTTTTCTGGGTTTAGCCCGCCCGCAAGCATCCAAGGGACGTCCCAAGTCTTGCCTGTCATCAATCCCCAGTCGAAGGCTAGGCCATTACCACCAGGCAGGATCGAACCTTTGGGCGGCTTTGCATCAATCAAAAGCTGGTCTGCCACGGTAGCATAGCTATCAATTATGTCTAAATCTTCTGGCTCTGAGACACCGATTGCTTTCATCACGGGCAATCTGGTCAGCTCTTTGACTTCTCTCACCCTTTGAGGTGTTTCTGTTCCCTGCAGTTGGATCATGTCTATGGGAACATACTTCATCATATTGGTTAAAAGATCATTGTTGGGATCAACTACCAATGCAACTTGAATTACATTTTTTGGAATAAGCGTAGCGAAGTCCGCAGCTTGGCTAAAAGTTAAATATCTTGGAGACTTTGAAAAAAATACAAATCCTAAATAATCAGCCCCTGCTGTGACTGCGGTCGTTACAGAACTTCCTGTTGTAAGGCCACAAATTTTTACATTAACGGAGCTGATTTCTTAGTCTCCTTTATAGTGTGTTCAAGGAGAGCAAGGACGTCGTCTTCATTTTCATACTTTTCATCTTTCAGCTGCTGTAGCTGTCGCTTTATGCCTTTTAGTTCGCGGGTTTTACGGGTTGATGCGGAGCGTAATTTGTATTCGCGCATCCACTCCATAACAAACCCAACCATGATGCCAAAAATAGCACCACCAAAAAACACAACGAAGATTGGAATATTCAAGTAAAAATTAAATCCGATAAAATTGAACTCGTCCGGCAACAGGCTCATGCGCACAAGATCCCTGTTTGCGAGCGCAAGCAAAATCAACACTAGTGCTAAAGCGCCGGAAAACAGGTAGTTGAAAACCCGCAGCATTTAGGATCTTCCATTTAATCTATCCCGCAAAAGCTTGCCCGTTTTGAAAAAAGGCACACGTTTTGAGTCAACCGACACAGCTTCGCCCGTTCTTGGGTTGCGGCCTAATCTGGCGCCACGCTGCTTGACGGAAAATGCGCCAAAACCGCGGAGTTCCACACGTTCTCCATGCACCATCGCATCCGTGATTTCTTCAAAAACTGTATTTACGATACGTTCGACATCACGTTGAAATAAATGTGGATTATCATCTGCTATGGTCTGAATCAGCTCTGAACGTATCATCTTTCCCCCAAGTTTGATCGCATTTCTAGTTTATCGTACTATAGGTAGAATGAGCGGTTTGGGAAACTCTTTGTTTTTTGCATGAACGCTTTTGTTAGTCATGATGCAAAAATAACCGCTCAGTTTAGCCGTTTTTGGCTTAGCTCTCACTAAAATACAGCGATCAGAAGAAAAAATATTCTCTAGATACCTATGTATGCGAATCAATAGTAAAAAATCCCGCAGGCCTAAGGCATGCAGGATTTAAGTTTATAAACTTGGATTACTCGTCGCCTTTCAAGGCGGCTCCCAAGATATCGCCGAGAGACGCCCCCGAGTCTGAAGATCCGTATTGTTCCACGGCTTCTTTCTCTTCTGCTATTTCGCGCGCTTTAATGGACAGACCAAGTTTGCGAGTTTTGCTGTCAATATTAGTGATACGAACATCGACCTTGTTCCCGACAGAGAAGCGATCTGGCCTTTGTTCGGCGCGATCCCGGCTAAGATCTGAACGACGAATGAACGCTTTTGCGCCTTCGTATTCAACTTCGATACCGCCATCTTCGATTGCAGTTACTTCAACGGTCACAATAGCGCCGCGTTTGACACCACCTGTTGCTTCTGCAAACTTATCAGCACCCATGCCTTTGATCGAGAGGCTGATGCGTTCTTTTTCTACGTCTACTTCTGACACAACGGCTCGAACAACGTCGCCCTTACGAAAATTTTGGATTGCATCTTCGCCACGTTCATCCCAAGAGATATCGCTCAAGTGAACCATGCCGTCTATTTCGCCTTCGAGGCCAATGAAGAGACCAAATTCAGTGATATTTTTTACTTCACCTTCAACTTTAGTTCCTTCTGGGTTAGCTTCTGCGAAGACTTCCCATGGATTGCGCTGAGTTTGTTTCAGACCCAATGACACGCGACGTTTGGAACCATCGATTTCAAGGACCATAACTTCGACTTCTTGGCTGGTGGAAACGATTTTTCCAGGATGAACGTTTTTCTTAGTCCAAGACATTTCAGACACGTGAACGAGTCCTTCAACGCCGGCTTCCAATTCAACAAACGCACCATAATCAGTAATGTTTGTTACTATGCCAGTATGAATTGATTCAAGTGGATATTTTCCTGCAACAAGATCCCATGGATCTTCTTGCAATTGCTTCATACCGAGGCTGATACGATGTGTGTCTTTGTTTATCTTGATAACCTGCACGTTAATTGTTTCACCGATCGTCAGGATTTCTGAAGGGTGATTGACGCGTCGCCATGCCATATCGGTTACATGCAAAAGACCATCCACACCGCCAAGGTCAACAAATGCGCCATATTCAGTAATGTTTTTTACTACACCTTCAACTGACATACCTTCGGCGAGGTTCCCGATAACTTCGGCTCGCTGTTCTGCGCGGCTTTCTTCAAGGATTGCACGACGCGAAACAACGATGTTACCGCGGCGACGATCCATTTTTAGGATCTGAAACGGTTGTTTCAGACCCATCAGCGGTCCGGCATCACGCACGGGGCGCACGTCAACTTGTGAACCCGGCAAGAACGCTACAGCTCCGCCCAGATCTACGGTAAAGCCACCTTTGACGCGGCCAAAGATTGCGCCTTCAACGCGCGAATCATCAGAATGAGCCTTCTCGAGGCGGTCCCATGCCTCTTCTCGACGTGCCATCTCACGGCTGATCACCGCTTCGCCTTTTGAGTTTTCTACTTGGCGTAAGAACACTTCTACACTGTCGCCAACATTAACTTCTGGCGCTTCGCCTGGGTCGGCAAACTCCTTTAGGTCAACACGGCCTTCCATTTTGTAGCCGACATCGATAATTGCCTGTCCAGCTTCGACAGCAATAACCCTGCCTTTTACAACTGAACCTTCACTAGGGGTGTCCATTTCGAAGCTTTCATTAAGGAGGGCTTCGAATTCCTCCATAGATGTTGATTGAGCCATGTGGTCTCATTTTCCTTTATATGACAGTTACGGGCCAAACGGTTGTCTCCGCTGGTCTTTCGGTTTTTATAATGCAAGCTTGGCCTGCTCTTGATTGCTATTTACCAGAAATCGCAAGGCTGGCTCATACGACCTTTGCTAATATAAATCAAGCACCAATCCCTTTTAAAGCAACACTGGTTCCCTTGATTACACTATCTGTTAGCTTGGGCGTCGCTAAATCATATTTTCATGGCTTTAACGAAAGCTGTAGACGTGATGTCGATTGCTTTTTGAAGAGATGCCATAATGCTCAGTCCGCTTGTATCCAAAATATGAGCATCGTGGGCAGGTTTTAGGGGTGCATCTTTGCGTGTCATATCGCGTTCATCTCGCTCTTTGACATCGCGCAGAACTTCATCATAACTTGTTTCCAAACCTTTGCTTTGTAATTCATCATAACGCCTTTTTGCACGTATTTCCGCACTTGCTGTAATAAATATTTTTATTTGGGCCTCTGGACAAATTATGGTTCCGATATCGCGGCCATCAAGAACTGCACCACCGTCCTGAGATGCAAAGTTTTCTTGGAATGCCAGTAAAGCTGCTCGAACTTGCGGAATGACTGCGACCTTACTGGCCATTCGAGCAACCTTAGGACTTTGTAAGGTTTGTGATGTCATGTCTGAGGCCACAAGCTCGTTCGCTGCGGTGATTGGATCTTCACCAACTAAGGCCTTCACCGCGATAGCACGATAAAGCAGGCCAGTGTCCAGATGCGAAAAGCCAAAATGATCGGCCAGCCCTTTGGCAACCGTACCCTTTCCAGCGGCTGCAGGGCCATCAATGGCAACGGTGAAACGAATTGGCTTCGAAACTAACATTCTAACGTTTGTCTCGCGATAAACTGGCCCCCAACTGAGCCATGAGGTCTTCAAAAATTGGGAAAGATGTTACAATTGGGACACCGTTGTCAATACTGACTGGCTTATTACTGCCCATGCCCAAGATCATAAATGACATTGCGATCCTGTGATCGAGATACGTCGCACAAAGGCCGCCACCAGGAACATCTGAGATGCCGCGCCCATCCACGATCCACCAGTCTTCGCCTTCTTCAACAGAAATACCGTTCGCCCGGAGACCAGTCGCCATCGCGTCTATTCTATCGCTTTCCTTAACACGAAGTTCTTTAACGCCACGCATCACTGTCTGACCCTGTGCGAAAGAGGCAACAACAGACAGAATTGGATATTCATCTATCATACTAGCAGCGCGTTCAGGTGGTACTTCAATGCCCTTCATATCAGGTGAAAAACGCACCCTTAGATTGGCCATGGGTTCACCGCCTTCTATGCGTTCGTTTTCATAGGTTAGGTCCGCTCCCATGTCGCGCAGTGTTGCAAAAAGACCGGCCCGCGTCGGATTAAGGCCGATATTGGGTACCAACACATCCGATCCTGCACAAATCAGAGCGGCACAGACTGGAAAAGCCGCCGAACTGGGGTCGCGCGGCACAGCGATGTTTTGCGGTACAAGGTCTGGGTAGCCTTTAAGCGTTATAACGCGGCCCTTATCGGTGTCCTCAACCTTTATATCCGCACCAAAGCCTTTGAGCATGCGCTCGGTATGATCGCGCGTCGCTTCTTTTTCGATGACGACGGTTTCCCCAGGAGCATTTAATCCAGCCAGAAGCACTGCCGATTTAACCTGTGCAGACGGCATCGGGACACGATACTGTACAGGGACAGGATTTTTTGCGCCGATGATCGTCATTGGTAGGCGCCCACCTGCGCGCCCATGTGCGGTTGCCCCAAAGAGCGCGATTGGATCCGTGACCCGCGCCATCGGCCGACGGTTCAGACTTGCATCTCCGGTAAATGTGGCCGTAAACGAATGTGTGGCCATTGCTCCTATTATCAAGCGCACACCAGTGCCCGAATTTCCGCAGTAGATTACATCTTCGGGCTCACAAAAACCACCCACCCCAACCCCCTGAACCGTCCAGTGTCCATCGCCGTGATCCGTCACAGTAGCGCCAAACGCACGCATCGCCTTAGCGGTGTCCAAAACATCTTGTCCTTCTAGTAAACCGTGGATCTCTGTCCTTCCAATGGCCATTGCTCCGAGAATTAGTGATCGGTGAGAGATCGATTTATCACCGGGCACATTTGCCTCTCCAGTGAGTGGCCCTGCCTTGCGCGAGGTCATCGGAACGGGGGTGTAATGTGCTGACATATAAATTTCCTCTTTTGCTTTGTGTGCTAGATAGCCTAAGCCAAATGCGGGGTCCATGTTCTTGTGAGGATCAATCCATCGTAGATGTGGTCTATGAATGCCGTTTGAATGTCAAATAATGTGGCGTACGGCCTTCGCGCAGGGCTTTTTGTTCATAGCGGGTTGAAATCCAATCGGGCCAAGCGATTTGCAGATCTTGGGGTAACTCTGTTTGAATGTTAAAACCGTTTGCTGGGACTTCTTGTAATGTTTGGCGCACATAATCTTTAATATCTGTAGCGACCCGAAATATTGCGTCTTTCTTCATAACCTGTGCCAAAGGCGCGATATGCTCCTGTGTTACAAATCTGCGTCTATGGTGACGTTTTTTAGGCCAGGGATCTGGATACAACAAAAAAACGCGTGAAATGCTTTGAGGCGGCAGCACATCAAAAAGATGCCGCGCATCTCCAGAATAGACCCTTATGTTGTTTAATCTTTCGCTTTCGATTTTACCCAACAGCATCGCAACTCCGTTCAAATAAGGCTCACACCCTATGAACCCTATTCCGGGATTTTCTTTTGCCTGATGCACGAGATGTTCGCCGCCGCCAAAGCCAATTTCAAGCCAAACATCCTTGCCCTCAAATAGACTATTTAGGTCTAAAGGTTTCCGCTCAGGATTGTCCTCCCAGCTTATGACCCCTGGTGACAAGCGGTCAAGATCATTGGTAAGCCGATTTTCTTGAGCTTTGTTAAGGCTTTTGCCTTTAAAGCGACCGTAAAAGTTCCGCCATGGTCCGCCAGAAGGATGGGCTTTAGACATGTCGTCTGCCTCCAGCTAGACTAGTTCTTCAAGACGCTCAAGCGCGGTCCTCATTTGAGTCTCTTCCTCTTCTCGAAAAGCCAAGTTGGAGCGCGTTTCATTGACGACGTCTTCAGGAGCACTTACTATAAATTTTGAATTATTTAGCCGACTACGAAGGCCGGCCAGCTCTTTACCAACCTTGTCGAGAGATTTTTGCAAACGCGCCCTTTCTTCAGAAATATCGATGATACCAGCGAGAGGCAGTCCAAAAGAGGCACCGGGCACGGTTAAGGTGGCACATCCTTTGGGAAAGCTCAGAGTTTTCTCCAGATGATCGATCCGAGCGAGTTTTTTGATCAGTACTTTGTTGCGGTCCCAAGTTTGAGAAGATTGCTCATCCATCGCAGTCACCAACATTGGAATTTTGGCTCCGGCTGATACATGCATCTGCATGCGCACAGATCGGATTTCTTCGATGAGGGCAATCACCCAGTTCATTTCACGATCAGCATCACGATCTACAAGCTCTAGGCCATAGGTGGGCCAGTCTGCATGGACCAGCATTTTGCTGCGCTGCGAGAGGTTTCCCCAAAGCTCTTCGGTTATGAACGGCATGATTGGGTGAAGCAGAACCAGACATTGATCGATAACCCAAGCCATTGTTGCCTGTGTTTCGGCTTTTGCCACAGGATCTTCACCAGACAATAGGGGTTTTGATAACTCGACATACCAGTCGCAGACTTTGCCCCAGACAAATGCATAAAGCGTGTTGGCCGCATCATTAAATCGGTAAGCATTCAAGGCATCATTAACTTGGACGCGGGTTTTTGCAGTTTCGCCGATTATCCACTTATTCAGTGGTTCCCTGATAGCCTCAATATCAGGAACTGCCGAGAGACGGGGTACGTCATAAGCCTCGTTCATCTCTGCAAAGCGCGAGGCGTTCCAGAGTTTGGTGCCAAAGTTTCTATAGCCTTTGATACGGTCCTCTGAGATTTTTAGAACGCCACCAAGGGCGGCCATTGCCGCATTTGACATGCGTAGAGCATCCGCACCATATGCGTCAATCATGTCAAGCGGATCAATCACGTTGCCGCGTGTCTTTGACATTTTCTCGCCTTTTGCGTCGCGCAACAGCTGGTGCAGGTAAACGGTATGAAACGGGATTCCGTCGACGACAGCGAGCTGCATCATAATCATTCGTGCAACCCAAAAAAAGAGGATGTCTTGTCCAGTGATCAGTACATCTGTGGGAAAATATTTTTCTAGGGCATTAGTTTTATCGGGCCAGCCGAGCGTCCCAATGGGCCATAGACCTGACGAAAACCAAGTATCCAGAACATCTGGATCGCGCGTGAGCACAGTTGCCTCTCCGGCCATACTCTGGGCGGCGGCTTGGTTTTCTGCGCAATACTGATTTCTATCTTCATCATACCACACGGGAATTTGGTGTCCCCACCAAAGTTGGCGCGAAATACACCAGGGTTCAATGTTTTCAAGCCAGTGATAATAAACTTTTTTACCACTTTCAGGCATGATTTTGATCTGACCTGATTTGACGGCATCAAGTGCTGGGCCGACAATTTTGCCACTGTCGACAAACCATTGGTCGGTCAGCATCGGTTCAATCACCACTTTGGAGCGGTCGCCAAACGGCTGTATGATTGGTTTGTTTTCCACAAACGGAATAAGATCCTGTTCTCCTTCTTCTTCCGCCTTTGGATTAACTTTCATCACCGCATTGCCCTCAGCCGTGATATCCGCAACAACTTTTTTACGCGCCTCATACCGATCAAGACGGCGATAATCATCTGGCACAAGGTTAATCGCTGCGATCGTCTCTTCGTCGAACTCTAAGTCACCATTTGCGATACTCTGCGCAATTGAAAACTCTTGCGCATAGGCTTTACCGTCAGATCGCATTGCGCCTTTGGTATCCATCAGAGCATACATTGGAATTCTACACCGTTTGGCCACTTGATAGTCATTGAAGTCATGCGCTCCAGTTATTTTAACAGCACCTGATCCAAAGTCTGGGTCAGGGTAGTCGTCCGTGATGATTGGGATCAAACGACGGTGGTCTTTTGGTCCAACTGGAATTTCGCATAATTTTCCAACGATCGCGGCATAGCGAGTGTCTGAAGGGTGTACTGCGACGGCACCATCGCCCAGAATCGTCTCTGGTCGCGTTGTGGCGATTGAAATATAGTCGCGGGTTTCCCTTAAAATTACAGTCCCGTCCTCACCTTTTTCGACATAATCATAGGTTTCACCGTCTGCGAGTGGATATTTAAAATGCCACATGTGGCCATCAACTTCGATATTCTCCACCTCTAGGTCAGAAATGGCCGTTTCAAAATGTGGATCCCAGTTAACAAGGCGTTTGCCGCGATAGACGAGGCCCTTATTGTACATTTCTACAAAAACTTTGAGCACCGCATCATGAAAATTTCCAATCTTTTCGCTTTGAGGCGCTGTTTCGGCACCGGACATTGTAAATGCCGAGCGCGACCAGTCCATACTATTGCCAAGGCGGCGAGCCTGCTGTTCTATTACACCGCCTTTATCGCCCTTCCATTCCCAAACCTTAGCCAGAAATTCATCGCGCGGCATTTCGGAGCGTTTTCGTTTTTCGCCGTCTTTGGCCATTTGCTTTTCGACCATCAACTGGGTCGCAATGCCAGCGTGATCAAGTCCGGGTTGCCAAAGTGTATCGAACCCTTGCATGCGTTTCCAGCGGGTTAGTATATCCATCAATGTGTGATTAAAGGCATGCCCAACATGCAGATGCCCAGTCACATTGGGTGGCGGCAGCATAATACAAAAAGTGTCTTTGCGGCTTGCATTGGCGCCGGCGGTAAAACAACCAGATTTCTCCCACATTTTATAAAGTCGCTTTTCCGCGCTGGCAGCATCAAAGTTCTTTTCCAGTGCCATTTTATATATCCCATCTGCGGCTTTTCTGCGAACTCATTTAGCCGCTTATCCCGAAAAGGAAAAGAGACGAACGTATGAATATAAAAAATTATGGTTTTTAGGCAGATTTTATCAAGGATTCGCACAGTCCAGATCGACTTATTTTAGGAATGTAAGGCGCTTGATCAAAGGCCTTTTATACAATGTCTAAAAAATTTAGTGGTTTGCTATCGTAATGGGGATTATGGCTTGTTTGATCCCAGTGTTTGCAGATTATGACATGGTCGTCATTGCAGAAGTGATCTTTGCATAATTCGCACTTGTTTGGATTGGAGTGGATGTGCTGGCGTGAAAGGATATTTGAAAGCCATCTTTTTTTCAACGACCTATTTCCATTGTTCTCTGACAAAGGAGCGCAGGATCTTCGTGGCATATTTATTGTGATTATAAGGCACAAAAATGTCGTCAATATTGTTAGAAGAGTTGATAAAAACCAATCAATATTAGCCCCGTACCGCCAAATCTGGGTTGCCGATTGCACTAACTGACCCAATCGGGTGACTCGATAAACGGATATACTTTTGTCCAGATCAACAAAAGTGCTCAAAAGGCATTCAGCCGTTCTCTTGCTGTATTAAATCCCGTGAGATGTCAAAAACTTGTAATCTTCCTTATCGCCGTCTTTCATTTGGATAAATTTGACATGATCCATCATGCACATGTTCCTTTTGTATCTTATCTGCCGTTTAACGACCACTGTACATATTAGTACAACATTTCGTACCGCTCCGGTCAGACACTTTCTACATTATGAGAGTTAAATTGTCTTAAATGATGGCGTGTATGGCACCCTTGCAGAATGGCGGGATATGAAATTTCCTAGTCAAATGTGGATGCAGCTATTTGACCCAACTGGCCAGCACCGCACGGGTACATAGACGGATTTTTGGGCCAATTTGGACCAATATGTGAAGGTCTCGACAGATTGCTGACTTTTATCAACTTACCATCGGATCTGCAGGATGGTGTCTTTTTTAGCTGAAGGAATGGTGGCCTACGGCGCCTCCTTGGCCTACCACTTCAACGGCTATGATGAATAGAACAGAGTGTGTTGCTTAAACTTGAGATGAACCAAGGCTGGACATTTATTTTTCAGAAGTTAAACGCAAGGAGAGTTCATTTGTGATAAAAAAATTTCACTGTAAGAAAATACTGGAGCGAACAATATGGAAAAATTTGGGAAAAGCCAATCCGTGAGCCGGAAAGAAGACATTCGATTTTTGACTGGCGAAGGTCGGTATGTCGACGATCTTATTCCTGCAGGTGCACTCCATGCATTTGTCTTTCGCTCACCGGTTGCGCATGCTGAATTGACTAATTTCGACCTTGAGGTGGCGCGAGAGGCCGATGGGGTGCATCTTGTGCTTTGCTATGACGACATGATTGCTGCTGGTGTGAAAACTGGATTAGACAGTACCGTTGTCGACAACCTTGATGGATCTAAAGGTGCGGCGCCGTCGCGTCCGATGCTGGCCAACAAACGGGTTAGGTTTGTTGGAGAAGCAATTGCATTCATCGTGGCTGGAACTCCAGCGCAGGCCCGGGATGCGGCAGAACTTATCGAGTGTGATTATGACGAGCTTCCTGTTCACCTTGCAATTGCTCCCGGTGGGAAAACGATCCACCCAGAAGCACCAAACAATTTAGCCTTTGACTGGGGCATGGGGGATGCAAAAGCCACGCAAACGGCATTTGATCAAGCGGCACATCGCATTGCTCTTGAAGTTGTTGACAATCGAATAATTGTAAATTCAATCGAGCCCCGAGGTTGTTACGCTGAATGGAATGACAACAGGATACATGTCTGCGTTAATGGCCAGGGGGTTTGGGGGGCAAAGACGAGTATCGCTAAAGCGCTCAATCTGAACGAAGGACAAGTGCGTGTCACAAATCCAGATGTTGGTGGTGGTTTTGGGATGAAGGCGATGATGTATCCAGAGACTTATCTTTGTGCTCATGCCGCTATGCTCTTGTCCAGACCCGTCCATTGGATGTCAGAGCGCACCGAGGCCATGCTGAGCGATAACGCAGGCCGCGATCTGGTATCCCTTGCAGAGCTGGCTTTTGACAAAGAGTATAAAATAACAGCCTACCGTGTAAGTACCGTGTGTAATTTGGGTGCCTATAATTCCCAGTTTGCGCAGCCTATTCAAAGCGAGCTGTTTTCCAAAGTTTTGATGGGTACCTATGACGTTCAAACCAGCTGGTTGAACGTGAAGGGTGTTTACACGAATACGACCCAAGTTGATGCCTATCGCGGGGCCGGTCGGCCTGAAGCGATTTATGTGCTTGAGCGGGCAATGGACCGGGCGGCGCGCGAACTGGGTATTGACCCTTGGGATTTGCGACGCAGGAATTTTATTGCGCCTTCCGCCTTTCCCTATAAAACGACTACTGGAGAAACCTACGATGTAGGCGACTTTGCCCGAGTGCTAGCGCGTGCCGAACAGACTTCAGATATGGCCGGATTGGCCCTGCGAAAAGTCAAAAGTGCCAAACAGGGAAAACTTCGTGGGCATGGTCTTTGTTATTATATTGAGAGTATTCTTGGCGACCCGTCCGAGGGCGCAAAAGTCATTTTTAAAGCAGATGGGACAGTTGATATTCTGGTTGGGACTCAATCCAACGGACAGGGGCACGAAACGGTATTTGCCCAGTTCCTATCTGACCAAACTGGGATTCCAGTTGATCTTGTTAGGGTTGTGCAGGGCGATAGCGATCTGATCGCAAAAGGTGGGGGAACTGGCGGATCCCGCTCGGCAACAACGCAAAATAACGCTACACTTGTAATGGTTAGTGTTATGATTGAAGCCTTTCAAATCTACCTGTCAGAAAAGCTAGAGGTCGCTTTGGAGGATATCGAATTTGATGACGAGGCGTTTCGCATCTCGGGTTCGAACCTCAGTCCGAGCCTTTTGGAATGTGCCGAAATGGCCCAGTCCGATGGACGGGTTGATTTGCTTGTCCATGAGGCGCAGGCAGAGTTGGATGGCCGATCTTATCCAAATGGTGCTCATGTTGCGGAAGTGGAAATTGATCCTGAGACAGGTGAGGTAACCCTTGATCGGTATTCGGTGGTCGATGATTTTGGCAATTTGTTCAATCCCATGCTGGTCGAAGGCCAAGTGCATGGCGGCGTGGTTCAAGGCATTGGACAAGCCATTAGCGAGCATGTGGTTTATGATGAGAATGGGCAACTGTTGACCGCAAGCTTTATGGATTATGGTATTCCTCGGGCAAAAGATATCCCGTTTATGTCCTTTGTAACTGAGGCCGTGCCATCGACTGCCAATCCAATGGGCGTGAAAGGATGTGGCGAAGCCGGAACAGTTGGCGCGCTTGCGGCTGTTGCAAATGCAGTGCAAGACGCTGTGTGGGAGCGCGGTGTCAGACAGGTGGATATGCCGTTCACGCCACTTAAAGTGTGGGATATGCTCCAAGCCTCTTAGAGTTTTGACAAATAAGATTGGCAATTTAAGCGCATTGCCAATATATTTTTCCAAATCGGAAGTAGAAATCAAAGTAAGAAACCATGCCAAGGTAGTAAGTTATCTACTCGACTGGAAGTAGTTGGTTTTTGCGGGGTTTCAATGCGTTAGGAACAAGTCGAATAGATGCAAAATTTTGCAGAGTCATTCTGGTCTTCTTTAACTTTGATCGTCACGGGTGATTCGGAGCTTTGGTCTATTGTTATTCTATCGTTACAAGTGTCCTTGACCGCTGTGGTTTTGGCAGCAGTCATTGGGGTGCCGACTGGCGCACTTTTAGCTGTTGGAAAGTTTCGAGGACGACAAGCAATTACTATTTTTGTAAACTCCCTTATGGGATTGCCGCCGGTCGTAGTTGGCCTTTGTGTCTATCTTATTTTGTCAAGCTCTGGTCCACTCGGCGTTCTTGACTTGCTTTACACGCCGACTGCCATGATCATTGCACAGACCATTTTGATTGCTCCAATCATTGCTGCACTAAGCCGAGAAACCATCCTAGCCGTGCATGAAGAATATCAGGATCAATTTACGTCGCTCTGTCTTAGCAATTGGCAAAGACTTAAGGCACTTTTATGGGAGGCAAGGTTTTCACTGTTGACAGCCCTTTTAGCAGGATTTGGGCGTGCCATCGCCGAAGTTGGAGCGGTCATGATTGTGGGGGGCAATATCAACCATTTGACACGTGTGATGACAACCTCCATCGCGCTCGAAACCTCCAAAGGGAATTTGTCGCTAGCGCTAGCGCTTGGGACTATTTTAGTTTTGATTGCGATATTGGTAAACGCAGCTGTGGCGATGGTCGGCATGCGGCGACATGAGGCAATGCATGTCTGAGTTAGGCGTTGGAATTTGTGATCTCACGTTAAGTTTTGGCGACCAATTACGCCTTGATATTCCAAGCTTGAATTTGGACCCGACACGCTCGACGATGATATTGGGGCCAAACGGAGCGGGCAAAAGTCTTCTGTTGCGAGTAATGCACGGCTTGAGCCAGCCAGATACAGGAACAGTAAATTTTCCTGACCACTATCAAGATCCTGCGCGACAGGCAATGGTCTTTCAAAGGCCTGTCCTTCTACGTAGGACGGCGCTTGCCAATATTTCTTTTGCGCTTAAGGTTCGCGGTCGTAGTTCCCAAGATGCTTGGCGCCGTGCGATGACGTGGATGATGCGTGCTGAACTCGACCATCTAGCCAATGTCCCAGCGCGCCGTTTATCAGGTGGGGAACAACAAAGGCTATGTATGGCACGCGCGCTGGCGTTAGAACCGAAAATACTTTTTTTGGATGAGCCCTGTGCGAGCCTCGATCCTAATGCGACAGTTGCAGTCGAAGCTTTGGTTCAGGATGCGATTGATTTGGGGGTCAAAGTTATCATGGTAACGCATGATCCAGCACAAGCGCAACGCTTAGGAAGTGAGATCGTACTAATGCATCAGGGGCGCATCGCGACCAAACAATCAAAGTTAGATTTTTTTACCACCCCTCAGAATGACCTAGTCGGCAGTTTTCTGGCTGGCAAGCCGCTTTTGAGCCATATAAAGGAGTCGCGATGACCCTAACCAAAAAATTTGCCTTCTCTACTCTCTTTTTTCTGATTTTAACTTCTGCTGCAGTAGGATCAGAGTATATTATTATTCAATCGACGACCTCGACACAAAACTCCGGTCTGCTGTCAGCTATTCTGCCAAAGTTTGAAGCCATTAGTGGTATTAAAGCGCGAGTCGTCGCTGTTGGAACGGGGCAGGCGCTTAGAAATGCCAAAAATGGTGATGGCGATGTCTTGTTGGTACATGCAAGGGCCGCAGAAGAGGCCTTTGTAAGCGACGGCTGGGGCGTTCAGAGGTTTGATGTGATGTACAATGATTTTGTTATTGTTGGTCCTTCTGAGGATCCCGCAGAAATCTTGGATATGGAAAATGCCACAAAAGCACTGAGCCTTATCGCACTTGAAGAAGCTTTATTTGTATCGCGTGGTGACGACAGTGGTACTCATAAGGCCGAAAAGAGACTTTGGAGTAAAACACTTGTTGATACAGTATCGGCTTCGGGGACTTGGTATCGCGAAACCGGCTCAGGCATGGGGGCAACTCTTAATATGGCGGCTTCAATGGAGGCTTATACTCTGACAGATCGAGCCAGTTGGCTAAGCTTTGCCAATAAACGCAATCTAGTTGTTTTAGTGCAGGGTGACATACGTTTATTCAATCAGTACGGTGTTATTGCAGTAAATGCTGATAAGCATCCCAATATTGATGCTGATGGGGCAAAAGCGTTTATTAACTGGCTAATCGGGCCGGAGGGGCAATTGGCGATTTCAAATTTCCGTCCAAATAACACGCAGTTATTTTTTCCCAACGCAAAACGTTAAAATTTATTTGTGAATGTCAAACTATAACGATCTTGGCCAACTGGACTGTTTCTGATGGCTTTAGCTGATTATTCAAAACCAAAATCTGAAACTTAGCCACAGTTTACTATTGCCATGGTGTCAAAATCAGAGATCATGTTTGAGTATTAATAACTGCCTTAATACAATGAACCTTATAAGGGATCATTGCCGGGAATGGTACCATTCCCGGCGCCGCCTGACGTGGTAACGGATTCCCCAGAGTTGGAAACTATCGTCATTCACAGTATCGCTTAGACGTTGATGGCCGCTATGAACTGGCTTACTACAGTAATTATTCCTCATCAATTGACCTTTTCTTAGCCGAAACAAATTTAAATTATTGAAAGTGGGAAGTCACACGTTTCAACCGTCGGCTTTTGACGGCAACAGAACTGAAATTGCGAGAACCATCCAATGTTTGGTAGGGGCATAAATTTTATGAGGGAGGTTGTTCTGGTTGTAAAGCCTTTTAAAATTGCCAATATTTTGTGTCAAATTAGACCAGCATAGGCACCCAATGACAAAAACGGGAAACTATTTCACAATAGATTCGGGATAGCTTCAAAATCATTTCCTTTTGACGCAAGGAAATGCGCAAATATATGGAAAAGAAATTAGAATTTACCGCGCGCGTTACACGGTCAGTTTTTCAGAATATTCACCAATCTCTGTGCTTGCTGGGAAAGATAAAAAAATCTCGCTTTTGATGCATTTGGGTATTTATTCTTGGAAACTACCACTCTTCAAAAATGTACTGACAGTACTGACGGCTATCGCTCATAATACTGCATATTTGGAGGCTACAAATATTTAGGCTATTTTGCCTGACATTTGTCAGAGGCCAAGTCTAGCTCTAAAAAGCATTAAATGTCAGTGTGGTAAGAGAACGTTCAATACCTTCGATGTCTAAAAGTTTTTCGTTGATATACTTTCCGATATCCTCGTCATCACCGACATAGACTTTGAGCAAAAGGTCAAAATTTCCACTTGTAGAATAAAGCTCTGAGTGCATTTCACGCAGCACGATCCTATTGGCCACTTCGTAGGTTGTTCCGGGTTTGCAGCGAAGCTGAACAAAAACACAAGTGCTCATAGTATCCTCAAGTTTCAGTATGGTTGGTGTGTTATGCACTGTGCTGGGTCCTGTGGCAAGCGGGGGACTTGGCCTTATGCGAACGGATGCGTATAAGACAGGTAAGAAACAACTGGATAGTGAAATGCGTCAGGCACAAGTAAACCGAAAAACCAGCGAAACCGAAATTAACGTTGCCATCAACCTTGACGGCAGTGGACAATATGACAACAAGACGGGTGTTGGGTTTTTTGACCATATGCTGGATCAATTATCGCGTCATTCTTTGATCGACATTACCTTACGTGCCAAGGGCGATATCCATATTGACGACCATCATACCGTTGAGGATTGTGGGATCGCGCTGGGGCAGGCATTAGTTCAGGCCGTCGGAGATAAAACTGGCATTCGTCGGTATGGCAGTTGTCACTTGGCCATGGATGACGCGCACGTTCGCACTGCGCTTGATCTTTCTGGAAGACCATTGTTAACATGTAATCTTGATTTCAAAACGCATAAAATCGGGACTTTCGATACCGAATTGGTACAAGAGTTTTTTCAAGCCTTCAGCACCCATGGTGCTATCACATTGCATATTGACAAACTGCATGGCTTTAATAGTCACCATATCGCGGAAGCTGCGTTCAAGTCGGTTGCACGCGCGCTGCGTGTTGCAGTTGAAATTGATCCTAGGATGATCGGAACTTTGCCTTCTACAAAAGGGATACTCTGAGCTCTATGCTAACAGCCATCATTGATTATGAAAGTGGTAATTTACATTCGGTGCATAAAGCTTTTGAACGTATGGCGCTGGAGACAGATGCAGGTCGCGTTGTTGTTACCAATGATCCTGATATCGTTTTAAGTGCAGATCGTATTGTATTACCTGGTGATGGGGCTTTCCCAGCCTGTCGCTCTGCATTGTGCGCTTCTGCTGTTTATGATGCCATGATTGAAGCGGTCGAAGTCAAAGCCCGACCCTTTTTGGGTATTTGTGTCGGTATGCAAATGATGGCCAAAGACGGGCATGAATATGTAAAAACAACCGGCCTTGGCTGGATAGATGGAACTGTTCGACGCATCGCACCGCGAGACACGTCGCTAAAAATACCTCACATGGGTTGGAATGATTTGGTTTTTAGAGTAGATCATCCAGTCCTCGCAGATATTAAAACAGGGGATCACGCCTATTTTGTCCATTCTTATCAGATTGTAATTTCTCAAACTGACCACATGCTAGCGCATGCTGAGTACAGTGGGCCGATAACTGCGATAGTTGGACGGGATACGATGGTAGGAACACAGTTCCATCCAGAAAAAAGTGCAGCCACAGGTTTGCGGCTGATAAGCAATTTCTTGGCTTGGAATCCTTAAGAAAAAAACTTGGTTTTGGTTGACGAAATTATGCGTTGAATCACTATAACTGTGGCGAAGATAGGTTGACTAGTTTGCCAGGAGCAATGCTTAAAGAAGATAAATAATGGATCAGCTTACTGGGGAGGTTCACTTCGAACTAGATCTAATTATTATGTTTACTGTTTCTAGCAAAAATAGCGTCAGAACGCATCTGGCGCTATCTTTGTAATAATTTTAGTAATTAGTACAACTATTTTTGTTTATCCGGGAGCTGAGAATTGTTTAACAAGATATTGTTTATAGCATTCGGCGTCCTTATTCGAGCTTTTGCCAGTCTTGTCCTTTGCAAAAGAACAGAATGCAGCCACTGACTGTCAAAATATCTCCATTTATCTCCATTTTTGAACTATATATCTTTTTCGAACCATCCGCATTACTTTCAGACGGGTCCCAGATTTTTCCGCTTTTGTACTTACCATCCCCTGCATCCATCATATCCCACACCATAAGCTGACTTAAGTGCTCATACTCTGCATTTTCAGACCCATCTTTTCTGATTGCGGTCTTAATAATACCGCAAGATAGCTCTTTGTTATCAGGGCACGCTCCAAAAGAGATGTGTAAGTAGCCACCTGTTTCCTCAGAAGGATTTGTTTTAAAAACTCCAGAGACAACCTCTGACCATGCAGGTGTAATCGAAAAAGTAAAAACTAATATATATGCTAATATTCTTTTCATTTAATTCCTCAGATTTTTGATTTCTTTCGTCAATTTATGATGCTATATTGAGAAGTCAGTCAAGTAATTTATACATTAAGTCTGTTAATTTCAAATAACAAAATTTAACTTTAAAACTTGCTTAAGGAAACAAATTGATACTTTATCCTGCGATTGATCTTAAAGACGGCAATGCTGTGAGGCTTTTGCGTGGCGATATGGAGAAGTCTACCGTTTTTAATATCGATCCTGTGGCACAAGCGATGGAGTTTGTTCAAAAAGGGTGTAGGTGGTTGCATTTAGTTGACTTAAATGGTGCTTTTAAGGGTGAACCAGTGAATGCAGTAACGGTCGAAGCGATCCTGGCGCAGACCAAAGTACCTGCTCAATTGGGAGGCGGAATAAGAGATATGACCACTATTGAGCGCTGGCTAGATAAAGGCCTGGCGCGCGTCATACTTGGGACAGTTGCTGTGGAAAACCCAAATCTTGTTCGTGCGGCGGCGAATAAATTTCCAAATCAAGTAGCGGTTGGTATAGATGCCCGCAAAGGACGTGTGGCGACCAAAGGCTGGGCTGAAGAAACCGATGTTCTAGCGACCGATTTGGCCCGGTCGTTTGAGGACTGTGGAGTGGCGGCTATCATTTATACCGATATAAACCGAGACGGCGCAATGCAAGGGCCAAACATCGAGTCTACGGCAGACCTTGCAAAGTCAGTCTCCATCCCTGTCATCGCCTCAGGTGGCGTATCCTCTTTGCAAGATTTGATTGCACTGCGTGACTGTGGTGCAAATTTAAACGGCGCAATATCGGGGCGTGCGCTTTATGATGGCGCAATTGATTTAAATACTGCTCTTGCGGTTTTGAATGCTTAAGACGCGCATCATACCCTGTCTGGATGTGGCTGATGGGCGAGTTGTAAAAGGCGTAAATTTTATTGGCTTGCGCGATGCTGGTGATCCAGTCGATGCTGCACGTGCTTATGATGCGGCCGGTGCGGACGAAATTTGTTTTCTGGATATTAACGCAACGCATGAAAATCGTGGGACTATGTTTGACATGGTACGTAGGACCGCAGAGCAATGTTACATCCCACTCACAGTTGGTGGGGGTGTGCAAACTGTTAAAGATGTGCGCGCTCTTTTATTAGCAGGAGCAGACAAAGTTAGCTTTAACTCAGCTGCTGTTGCCAATCCCTGCATTATCAGCGAGGCGGCAGATCATTTTGGTAGTCAGTGCATCGTCTGTGCAATTGACGCCAAATCTGTTGGACCGGGTAAGTGGGAAATTTTCACACATGGAGGGCGCAAAAAAACTGGAATTGATGCTGTGGAGTTTGCCAAAATGATCGTTCAAAAAGGGGCAGGGGAAATTCTGCTAACCTCTATGGATCGCGACGGTACAAAAGCGGGGTTTAACCTTCCTATGACGCGCACTATTTCCGAAGCAGTTGGTGTTCCAGTCATCGCTTCTGGCGGAGTTGGAACTTTGGATCATTTGGTCGAAGGGGTAACAAAGGGTGGAGCCTCGGCAGTGCTTGCGGCCTCGATCTTTCATTTTGGTGAATATACAATTTCTCAAGCCAAAGCCCATATGGCCGCGGCAGGAATTGCTGTGAGGCTACAGACATGACCCTAGAAGGGCTTTTTGAAATTATCGAAGCTCGCGCCCAAACTGATCCCACGACAAGCTGGACGGCCAAGCTTTTGGCCAAAGGCCCTGAGAAATGCGCTGAGAAATTTGGAGAAGAAGCTGTCGAAGCCATTATAGAAGCCATTAAAGATGACAAAAACAAGCTTGTGTCCGAAGCAGCCGATGTTCTGTTTCACTTACTTGTGATGCTTAAATCGCGCGATGTAACGCTAGGGGATGTGATGGAGGAACTCGAAAGGCGCCAAGGTCGATCCGGTCTTCAGGAAAAAGCAAGCCGCTAAACCAAGCGAAGCCAAAGCTATTATTAAACCCAGAGAAAATCACAATAGTAATTATAGGTAATCCGTTGTGAAAGTATATTTTTTATTTCATGTGAATCGCTGCAAACCTAATTATTGTTGGGCTGAACAGAGATGATTAAATATGGCAAACGCGCAGTCACAGCATTGATCCCAATCGCCTTGGGTTTACGCGCTGTGTTTCTATTTCGTTGGAAAGAATTAATGCGTTTGTTGGCAGTGAACTCTTTATTTTCTGCTGAGAGAATAATTCATAATTTCAGCCATATGAACCATGCGTTTTTGCATACGACAGTATCGCGTGGCGATGCTCCTGTGAGCAATTTTTTAATGACTAATCGTTTGTCTCTAACTTCGGAATTAGAGGAGTGGATAGTCGCTCGTAGGGTCACTGCTTTGGTCGTTCTCAAGGACGCCAAGCTGGCTTATGAAAACTATTATCTTGGAACACAGCCAAATGATTTGCGGATATCTTGGTCTGTAGCCAAAAGCTTTTTATCGGCCCTGACTGGTATTCTTTTAAAGGAAGGCGCCATCGCCTCTATGGACGATCCAGTCGTCAAATATGCACCCGCGCTAAAAGGAAGTGCCTATGACCAAGTGAGTTTGCGCAATGTACTTCAGATGTCTAGCGGAGTTATGTTTGACGAAGAATACCTAGATAAGAATTCGGATATAAATCGTATGGGGCGTGAACTTGCCCTTGGTGGAACTTTGGATGGGTTTGCAGCAAAATTGCAACATCGCTTTGCCAAACCTGGAGAGGTCATGCAATATGTTTCTATTGATACGCATGTCATTGGCATGGTATTGCGAGGTGCAACAGGTCGTTCGATCCCTGATCTCTTATCAGATAAGATTATAAGACATCTTGGGTTTGAGGAGGCGCCTTATTACCTCACAGACGGCGAAGGCGTTGCGTTTGTTTTGGGGGGATTGAACCTGAGAACGCGCGATTATGCTCGCTTCGGGTTGATGATCCAGCAAGATGGTGAATACGAAGGTAAGCAGATTGTTCCCAAACAATGGATAAGAACTTCCACTGTGGCTAGCGCAAAAACCCTCCCCGGAGAAGATGGATATGGATACCAGTGGTGGGTTGCTGCCAATAATCCCAAAGAAGGTGAGTTTTTTGCGCGTGGGGTCTATGGCCAGTATATTTATATTGACCGCACTGCCAAAGTGGTGATCGCTCTGAACAGTGCCAACAGGCAATTTCTAGACGATGGTGTCGGTGAGGATAATATCGAAGCTCTGCGCTCTATTGTAGCAATTCTATAAAAGCTTAGTCGTGAATATGACGTCTCTGCCATGGGTTTTGAGCCTTTAGAAGGGTATATCGATCCCTTGGCATCTCTAGACGGCAAATTTCCAGATTTTTCGAGATATATTAGTCTGCCTATGGCAAAAATTGTGACGGAATTAATTGACAATTGTCATTTCTCTTAAATTAACTTTTTTTGATGATAGGCGCATTTTGATATGGCCTTGTACGGCTTGCGACGTGTTATTTAAAACAGTCCTTTTCTTTTTTACTACCAGTCAAATCAGATTAATAAGGCATTTCAATTAAGCTTGCGTTTAATTGTTTTGATTTTTTATTCTGTCGAAAACTAAATCTTTTTAGGGGCAATGCACTTACTCGAAAAGAAAAGTCTATTTCACCGTCAAAGGTTTGGTTTTTTGATTGCATCAGGCTGGAAACTGGTGAAGGTGCGAATAAGATAATCAATATGGTAAGGTCCTGGTATGAGCACAGTTGTCAATAGTTGGAACGAGTGGGATCCTCTGAAACATGTTATCGTGGGCTGTGCTGATGATTGTCATATTCCACCGGAAGAACCGGCGCTTGATGCCAAAGTTCCCGAAGACAGCGATATGCGCGGTCAATGGGGTCGCCGTCCACAAGAGACCATCGATCGGGCCAACGAGCTATTAAATAATTTTGCCAATATGCTGAAAAGCCGGGGCGTCAAAGTGGATCGTCCAACGCCCATTGATTTTGCACAGCCTGCCACGACGCCAGACTTTCGCACTCAGAGCCAGTTTGGTTGCATGCCTCCACGTGATGTTTTACTGACTGTGGGGCCGGAAATTTTAGAAGCAACTATGTCTTATCGCTGTCGATGGTTTGAGTATCTCTGCTACCGCCCTCTGCTGCAGCAGTATTGGAATGAAGATCCTAATTTTCGCCATGAAGCGGCGCCCAAACCTCGCCTGACGGATGTAGATTACCATCCCGACTACCTGTCGGAGAAAATTGGCGTTGAAAAACGTCTGAAATGGGCGGCAGAAAAGTTTTTTGTGACAACTGAAGAAGAGCCATTGTTTGATGCTGCGGATGTTTTGCGTTTTGGACGGGATCTTGTCGTACAACATGGCTTCACAACTAATCTTAAGGGGATAGAGTGGCTCCGAAGACATTTTCCTGATCATCGTGTGCACACAGTTAACTTTCCGGGTGATCCGTATCCAATACATATCGATGCTACGTTCACGCCGTTGAAGCCGGGTTTAATCCTAAACAATCCCCAGCGGCGCTTACCCGACGAACAACGCAGCCTATTTGAAAAAAATAGCTGGGAGATTATAGATGCGGCCCAGCCGGCTCATAATGCGCCTCCGGCCCTCTGCTATTCGTCGACATGGCTAAGTATGAATGTGTTGGTGTTAGATCCTAAAACGGTCTGTGTGGAGGCCTCGGAAATCTATCAAGCCGAGCAAATGGACAAGCTTGGAATGGAAGTGATACCAGTAGATTTACGTGACGCCTATGCCTTTGGGGGTGGTTTGCATTGCTGTACTGCCGATGTGTATCGCGAGGGGTCTTGCGAGGATTACTTTCCCGATCAGTCAGGCGCTCTGGGCTAATGGCGCGCAGGGGACGCAAGTCTGCAGGCATTGATCAGGTTTTAGATGTCTTACCTGATCTCACCGCAACGGGTGGGCGATGGGCTCCATTAGATGAAAACAAAATCACTATGATCGGTGAATCTGCAATTGAGATTTTGACAACTATTGGTGTGTCTGAAGCGCCTAATAATCTTGTCAAGGTCATTCAAAAAGCGGGTGGAAAAGTTGTTAGGGATCGTTTGATTTATCCCCAGGACTTGATTGAACGAGCAATAAGAGACGGACCAGACACTATCTTGTTAGCAGGACAGTCGCCCAAACATGACCTTAAAGTTGGTGGCACAGCTGCTTACACGGGAACTGGTGGCGCCGCCCCGAATGTGTTTGATGAAGAAAAAGGCGAATACCGACCCTCCACACTTGCAGATCTTTACGCTGCCGCGCGATTGGCGGACTCTTTGCCACATATTCACTTCTTTTCTCGTTCCTTGGTAGCCCGCGATGTTGAAGATCCACTTGATTTTGATCTTGCAACGGCTGCCGCCTCCCTTTTAGGAACGTCCAAACACGTCATGGTACAGGCCGCAAAGCCAACTCATGTACATGAAATTGCATCACTTTGTTATGAGCTTGCGGGTGGTGAAGACCAATTTAGAGCGCGACCTTTTCTGTCGTTGAACATCAACCATGCTGTTCCGCCGTTACGCATGCATGTTGAAAGTATCCAAGTGATGGAAGCTGCCGTCCGGGCAGGGATACCGGTGCATTGTAATGTTTTTGGTCAGTTGGGGGCATCGAGTCCTGTAACGCTTGCAGGCTCGGTGGCGCAAACTTTGGCCGAAACTCTGGCGGGCATTGCTTTTGTGCATGCACTTGATCCACAAGCATCTGGGATTGCCGGTCCTCGACCTATGATCACAGATTTGCGCACCGGTGGAATGGCTGGAGGTGCTGGTGAGCAAGCCATGGCTACTGGTATGGCAGCTCAAGTGCTGGGCCATTGGAATATGCCATGTTCGGTGATCGCAGGTGCCACGGACAGTAAACTGGCAGATTTTCAGGCTGGGTATGAGAAAACATTAACGGTTCAGTCTGCTTTGCAGGCTGGCGCCAATCTGATTACCCAAGCTGCAGGAGCTCAGGCCGGGCTGATGGGGGTCGATTATGGAGCTATGGTTGCTGACAATGATATGCTTGGTGCAATTCTAAGGGGTAATGTCTTGCCTGAAGTCTCTGATGAGACACTGGGACTAAAGGCTATTTCAGAAGTTGTCGCTGGAGAGGGTCACTTTCTTGGGCGCCCGGAAACCTATGCTCGTATGCGGAGCGACTTTCTTTATCCCGACATTGCGGATAGATCACCTATCGGCGAGTGGGAGAACACTGACCGTTTTGATATGGGTCAGCGTGCGAGCATTGTTGCCCGGGGCGTTTTGAAAAATTATTTTCCATCGCACGGCCCAGAAGATATTCGCGCCCATTATTTGCAGAGATTTGGTCTCTTACAGGGGCCAGCTAACTAGGTAGGTGCCGCGAGATCTATGAGTTGCGCCTTAGTGAGCCCGCAGGTTAAACGCCTTCCATGTCTTTAACTATTTGTGCCGCTTCTCCTGGATCAAGTCTGGGCGGGCTCCAATCGCGCCCTGGAGCTGCTTCCAGAAGCCTTTTCGTATAATCATGCTTTGGATTGTTGAAAACCTTTTCTGCTGGGCCAAACTCGACCATCACGCCCTTTTCCATCACTGTAATGTAATCAGATATTTGGGCCGCCACTCTCAAGTCGTGAGTGATAAAAATAATTGCCATTTTGTATTTTACCTGCAGATCATTCATTAATCTCAAGACTTGTTTTTGCACCGATAAATCCAAAGCTGAAACACTTTCGTCCGCCACAACGACATCGGGTTCCATCGGCAGGGCCCGGGCGATACCAATCCGCTGGCGTTGCCCGCCAGAGAAATTAATCGGTTTACGTTTGAGGGATTGTTCTCCCAAGCCGACTTGGCCTAAGAGCGATATCGCGCGGTCGCGTGCTCGCTCTGGTGCAACCCCTTGGAGTAAAAGGCCGCGTGTGATCATATAGCCCACCGTCTGGCAGGGATTAAGAGAGCCAAAGGGATCTTGAAAAATCACTTGAATATTTTTGCGTGCTTTGACCAAGTCTTTGTCTGACAGGCTTAGAAAATCATAATGGTTGATCATAACGGATCCAGAGGTCGGCTCGGTAAGTCGTATCAATGTCTTTGCCAATGTCGATTTCCCAGAACCACTTTCTCCAACAACGCCCAAAGTTTCACCTTTGCGTAAGACAAAATTGGCGTCATTAAGGGCATGTACTTCCTTGGATCCAGAACCATAAATTTTGTGAAGCGAGGTAACTTCAACTACGGGGTCATCTTGGCGTGTTTGATCAGGAGCACGACTTGTTTCAAGCAGGGGCATCGCATCCACTAAAAGCCTGGTGTACGGTTCTTTTGGGTGCAACAACATATCTCCCTTTGAACCCTCTTCAATGATTTTTCCTTTACACATAACGGCAACACGATCAGCTACGTCTGCCACAATTCCAAAATCATGCGTGATGAAAATAATTGCATTGTCATAAATATCTTTAAGGTCTTGAACCAGTTTTAGAATTTCAGCCTGTGTGGTCACATCTAACGCGGTAGTAGGTTCATCCGCTATAAGAACGTCAGGCATGCAAGCTAACGCCATAGCAATCACAATACGCTGACATTGGCCTCCTGAGACCTGATGGGGATAACTTGCATAGATACGGTCCGGTGTTGGCAGTTTCATTTGCTTAAGAAGGTTGATGGTTTCCCTCCTTCGCTGCTGAGCCGAGATTTCTGGACGGTGTAGGCTAAAGACTTCCTCAACTTGTCTGCCAATGCGCACAGCCGGGTTAAGCGCGGCCATAGGCTCTTGATAGATCATCGAAATTCGCGAACCTCGTAAGGAATTAAGCTCTTTTTGCGCTAGCTTTAAAACATCATGTCCATCAAATAAAATCTGCCCTGAAGTAATGGTGAGACCTTGAGCAACATCCTTCAATATAGCACTAGTCATTACCGATTTTCCCGAGCCACTTTCCCCTACAATACATAGGATTTCACCTCGGTTTACTGTCAACGTCACATTCTCAACAGCATATGCCCGATCTGCCCGCTTCGGTAGTGCGATAGAAAGATCTTTGATTTCTAGGATCGGAGTGCTAGAATTTACCAACGCATTTCCTTAAATTTAGAAGAGAATATAGCTGGGAAAAACCTTGCTTTGTTAGCCAAACAGGAATTGGTGAAATTTGCAAGTCGATCCATATATTTGGATTTCGTAATGAGTATTAGCGCCATGTGTCTCAGAAGAGTATTGTTTGCCAGGCTTGGAGAAATGCCCCAAAATGACAGGTTTAATTTGTAATGTGGTATGGCATTACCCAGCTTTTGTCTGCGATGGGCATCTGGATCATGGGATGATGGGCTGAGTGAGTTTTTGCCGTTGATCACTTTGTTCTGAAAGGTATCGACTGGCTGCGCCACTTCATTTAAGAGAAAATTTTTATAAAAATACCCTTCATTTTTGTAAATTGTTTTACGCGTTCTAATTAAAAAGCAGACTAAGAAGAGGGCGGTTCATGAGCAGAGTAATTACATCCAGCCGTATTCCGAGTAGCCGAGTTGAACGGACCGCAGGATTTGGTGGTCTAGCGCTGAAGCTGGGGTTAAACTTAGCAAAATCTGCGACTAAGGATATTGGCCGTGGGCAGGTCCCATCGCTTAGGTCTATGATGTTAAGCCCAAACAATTTTGAAGATATTGCCAATTCGTTAGCGCACATGCGCGGTGCGGCTATGAAACTTGGTCAGTTGATGTCAATGGACGACACGGAGCTTCTTCCACCAGAGTTTGTTGCTACCCTTGCCCGACTTAGGGCAAACGGATATGCTATGCCTCCAAAGCAATTACGTTTGGTTCTGAATGAGAATTGGGGTCTAGACTGGTGCAAACAATTTAGCAGTTTTGACGTTCGGCCATTTGCAGCTGCGTCCATTGGGCAAGTTCATAGGGGGGTTTTGCTCGATGGGCGAAAGGTCGCGATAAAGGTTCAGTTTCCAAATATTAAGAAATCGATAAAAAATGATGTGAATAATTTGAGATTGATGGCGCGTTTTAGTGGTATATTGCCAAAAGAACTTGATTTCGAGCATTACCTCGAAATTTGCCAAGAGCGGTTGGTTGCCGAAACAAATTACTCAAGAGAAGCAAAATATCTGCAAACCTTCGATGATTTAGCACAGAGTGAAACGTGTATTGTGGTTCCCAACGTTGTGGCAGATTTCTCAACGCCCGAGATTTTGATGATGTCGTTTGAGGAGGGGTACGAATTTGACACTATGGACCATTTCGCTCCTCTTGAACGCGAACATATTGCACATCTTTTGGTGACTTGGACAATCCGTGAAATTTTTGAATTTCAGCTTGTACAAACAGACCCAAACTTTGCTAATTTTCGTTATGATACGCAGGCCAAACAACTTAAGTTGCTGGATTTTGGGGCCACGGTTGTTCTTCCTAAGTCTGTTGTGAAAACCTATGAGACATTACTTCAACATGTTCTTGATAATGATCAAGACGGCGTTTCTGCCACTTTAGTCAAAGAGAAACTGATGCCGGAAAAGTTGCCTCATGAGGTTTCAAACCTGCTTGAAAACGTAATATCGACTGGGTTGTCAGAGCTGCATGAGCACGATTTTTTTTCTTTCTCTGACAGTAAGGTTTTTGAACTTTTTAATGCGCGAACAGTGCAAGAATTTGCAAAAGTGGCACCGCCCTCCTTGATTCCTGCTGAGCTTTTACTGGTTCAGCGGAAACTACTTGGCCTTGTATTTTTATTGCGAAAACTTGGTGTGGCTTTGCCGCTTAAACAGATATTAAAGGATCAGATGATAAGTGTGATGCGACCTTAGATACCCTCAGTTATTAGGCCTTTCACGTGTCTTGGACAGCATCAGATTAAAGGCCCTTTTCCCCGTGGGGAGATATGTATCTCTTTCGATGAATGGCATCAATAATTTTTGAGCCCCATCGACGTGAGCCATTGAACAATATGTCAAAATTATCAGGTGATAGGATTACTGGCAAAAGCGTTAGATATATTGTTTTTACGTGACCATAGGATAAAGTTATTAATAATCATGTGCGGATCTCTATCTTGGGCACCTGTATTCATTTCAATCTGCTCATTGCTCTAAAGTCCTGAAAGAGCTGGCGCATCTCATCCAATGACTTGGTCATAGAATAAAGATGATGCACGCCAATTAACTTCCAGTTGGTTGAGATGCCAAATCCAAGGTGTTTTTGAGTAAGGACAAGATTTTCCACCATTAAATTTATCCAAATAGAATAGCCTGTCTTCTGGGCAGTCCCTAAAAGTTCAAGTGAAGTTTACCTCTAATATGTTAGTTTTGATAAAATTTAGATTTGGCTATGTTCGGTAGATAAATCGCTTAAGAGGTTGATATTTTTTTACTCTGATTTTTTACAGTTCAACTTCTTTAATACTCAAATGACCAAGTCATAAAAAGAACATACTAGAACAAATAATGTATAAAAAAGAACAGAAAGTGAATATTTGATTGATTCATAAAATATTCTGTGCTACATTACATAGTGATCGTTTGGTACGGCGTGAGAGTGTATGTTGTCAGCCTACCAGCCGCTCCATCACTCTTTAAACTCGCAAGTGATTGTGTATCTTAAATCTGTCAATCGGATGAGCTCTTCAAAATCATACCCTTCTTTTTGTGCTAAGGCTTTGAATTTTTGCTCCAAAGCATCGTAAAGTGTCCTGTCAATGTCGGTGTGGGTTATGGTTAAATTTTCTGGTAACTTACACTGGGTTTTCTCGTCCTGAGATATAGTCTCCTTCCGCGCACCAAAAATATGGTCCCAACCCTGTCTGTATTCTGGTGTTGAAACACTCGAAAAATGGCTGATCGACGTTTGCGCCGCCGATTGAGGTTTTTTATCAGATTTATTGTCAGAAGCAGTCGCTTCAGTCTTTGCGCTATCAGTCTTTGCGCTATCAGTCTTTGCGCTATCGGTCTTTGCGCTATCAGTCTTTACGCCATCTGTTATTTTGGCTTCTGTTGTTTTTGAAACCTTTTCAGTTTTTTTAGGAGTGGTCACGGGATTCATCTTTATATCACTTTGCTGGTCAAAAAAAGTTACTTGTGCTCTAAAATAAAATTCCACGCTGATAAAGATAAAAATCTATCTAAAGCTGAAGTTCATGCAATAACGAGAAATTATTAATTTTAAGCGATGGGGAGATACTCCCAGTCCACCGCTTCTTAATAATGCCAGTCTATTAAATGATGAAGCCTGTATATATCAAGCGAGTTAAATTACTTGAGCAAGGCATCTTAAAAATCAACCTTTGGCTGGTGAGGTTTCTGTTAAATAAAGAATGTGTTGTTGAGTGGACAGAGATATTACTTAGAAGCCTAGTGGATGCGTGTAATGCCCTGCTGGGCTTTTTTTAAATTACCTAAACACAGTTATGACAGTTGATTTCAATTATGGAGATTGCCACTCAATCGTAATTTCGAGGATGTCAAAGCTATTGCGAATTTCGTTTCATGTATCAGGTACGGAATAAGTATATTTCAACTTAGGTACCACACACTTTAAACTATTATCCTATATTTGAAAGCGTAACGCTGCCGATGAACCATTAGATTGTGCTTCAGTATTTCTGTACGATAAGTGTTAAGACACGTTTCATAGGCTAAAAATTACCTTAATGCGGTTAAACTAAGAAATATTAGAAAAGCTGTGAACGTTCCCCAAAATATATTCCTTTTGAATATTACAAATACTACAAGACCGATTGCCATAGCCACAACGCGATCAAAAAGTAGTGTTGTTTCTAACGTTCCTGACGGAATTAAAATTATTCTTGAAATTAGGCCAGCCAGCATCGCATATGCTACGCAATTAAACCATTCAAATAGATCACTGGATATATCTATATGATTGGCAACTGCGACCCCAAGTGCACGCCACATAAAAGTACCTGCAATACAGAGTGTTAAAACTATTGAAGGCTCAACGTTCGTCAAGATTGCTTTCCCACCCATTTAGTAAAGTAAAAGGCGACAGTTCCAGCGAGCATTCCTGTTACAGGAACGGTCCATTCCGGCACAACCTGATAAAGTAGAGGACCTAGACAGGCTCCAAGTCCTGCCGCAATCAAGCAGTTTTGAGTTTGTGCAGATGAAAAGACAAAGACAAAGTATGCTGGGTTCAGAAATATCAGGCTAACGGTCAAATAGAAGGGAAGCAAATCAGCTGCAGTAAAGCCAATGATTGTGCCAATACAGCCACCAGTGAGGCATATTATGGAAACTCCGAAGTAAAATGGCAGACGGTCCTCGATAGCAAGTTGAGGTCCGCAGCGAGTGAAAACGCTCCAGATATTTATTGATAACATTTGGGCGAGCAAATATCGATATTTATAGGCGCTCCAATTACCCTTAAATAACGGCATTACGACGACTGTCATTGGCATAAATCGCATATTTGCCAGAGAGCTTGCGATAACGATTGATAGGACTGGCAATCCTACGGCCATTAATTCGACCATCGCTACTTGTCCGGGAAGTCCCCAAATCCCCAAAGAGGAACCTATTGCAATTTCTATCGATAACCCAGCATCCCGAGCCATAGAGCCAAAGCCAATCATTGAGCCTAGTACCATCCAGAAAGGCATTGATAGACCCTCGGCAACACCGATCCAAAATGCTGAAAAGTTGTTTTCTTTACTCATTTTACCATTTAATTTTAAGTTAAATAAGAGAATTTTTATCTCTTTAACAATAGCTCTACAGATATTGCAATTTCTGTGCTGTAACGAATAACATAAGGAAATAAAAAGAAAAGTGTCATAGAATAACTACGCATCTTATAATTTTTAGAAAAGAACATGAGAAATCGTATGTTACTATCAAAAAGAGCAATGGCTATTTTTTTCTTATTGAATGCACAGCTGTTGTGGAGCAAGACTATCTAAAATGTCTTAATCAACATAGCGGTTCAAAAATTGTATCAAAAGAAAGACAATAATTATGCTTTGGATCTGGGTTACGATTGTTGCTGCGATTGGCCAGACTGTGCGCGGTACTTATCAAAAGAAATTGAAGGCACCGCTTGGCGATCTTGGTGCTAGCTATGTAAGGTTTTCCTACGCTTTACCTTTCGCATTTATTTGGATGTTTGGCTATTCGACTTGGAGTGGCACGCCGCTTCCTGAATTGAATACTTCCTTTCTGGTATGGACAACTGCAGCAGGTGTAACACAGATCATCTTCACAGTTTTACTTGTAACGCTGTTTTCGCACCGGTCCTTTGCAGCTGGTACAGCTTTTTCTAAGACTGAGGTGATCCAGGCGGTTATATTTGAGGCTATAATATTGGGCTACATAGTTAGCTTAGAAATTGGCATTGCTATCTTGATTGGCGTGATTGCAGTTTTCCTACTTTCGCTGGCAAAAAGTAGTTTGACGTTTGTCAATCTTCGCAGTTCGTTGTTTACGAAACAAACCGCAATTGGGTTGGCCAGTGGCGCATTTCTTGGTTTCTGTACCGTGGCTTACCGAGCTGCGGCTGATGCGCTGGAAAGTGACGATTTGGTTGTACGCGCTAGCGTTACGGCAGCAGTGTCAGTTCTAATACAGTCCATTCTTATGGGAATTTGGATTTGGCAGCGTGCACCAAAACAATTAATTGCCAGCATCATCCATTGGCGACAGGGAATTATTGTTGGTCTCTCGGGTGCTATTTCCACCGCATGTTGGTTTACGGCCTTCTCACTGTACGCGGTGGGACCCGTCCGAGCAGTGGGTCAGATTGAGTTGCTATTAGTGCTTGGGATTTCGTTTTTCTATTTCGGAGAGCGGCCCTCCATCAAAGAAGTATTAGCAATGTTGTTGCTAGTCGTATCGATTGTAATGGTACTGCTAGGTTCAGTAAGTGATACCTAGGGAAGCAAAAAGACCATTTAACTAGGTATTTTTATTCCCTTAAAATCTAATGGAATTGGGCAAAGTTCGTTAATATCGAACTAAAATTTCCAAATTGCACCCTCAATGCTATTTAAAAAATTGATCGCTTAAACACTTTTTTTGTTTGATAGATTCTAGTTTCTGATTTTGAACTAAGGACCTAAAATATCTATAAAAACGGTGTGTAAGGATCCTAACATTAGTCCTCCTCCTATCGCTAATCCTGCTGCAATTAAAAAATTTACTCCAAATGATACTTTTACTGAGCTTATTTTGAAGTTTTCTGCCGCAATAATTGTCGAAAGAGATGCGAACGATACCATAGTCCCTGTGCTCCATCCAATCATATGGGCTTGTGCTACAAACGCCGCGTCGTAAACTGTGAGGCTAGGAGCGATAAAGGCAAGTAAGGGCGCGGAAGAAATCACTGGGTGTATGCCTATCACAGAGCTTGCCCAAACTAGAAAAGGTAGAATAAATAAAATCATTTTAACGTCGGGCGCCATACCAAAAAAAGAGGCCAGCACAGCGGTTATTTGATCCGCTTGACCTAATTGCGAAGCAATTAACATTGACAAAGAAATAATAACAACTTCGTCACCGCTATTCTTCTGGAGGTTATTGAAGTTTTTAAAAACATCTTTTATTTTGTTCGGCCGTCTGAGAAATTGAAAAATACACAGAGCTGGCATCGCCACGCACACAGCACTCAGTGCTGTAAGCCCAATCAGCGCGGACGTAACTATAACACTTACAATTATTACAACTAATCTTAGAGCAATCGGTTTAAGTGGCAACAAAGACTGTAATATCGAATTATTCGATTCTTTGGGTGAAAAAATAATTTGAGTTATCAATAAAAAAATAACTGCATTAAAAACCCCGAGCGTAATCGCTCCAGCAGCAAAACCTTTTGGCAAATAAACGCTTGCTACAGCAAAGCTGAGAAAGAATGGTGACCACAAAATCGCTGAATTCATTCCGCGTAAAGTTGCAGTGCCAGAAATGTATCTGCGCCTAGTATCTGCATCCTGCGGTAACGCTACTGCAACCAATGCAAAAGTACCAACATTGATAATCCCTCCGAGCATATGGCTAGTGAGCTGTATTCCGTTGGCTGAACTGGCAGAGTCTAACGAAGCTAAACTTTTTTGCGTTTCTGTTACCGAACTCATCGTCATTGCTGTAGAACGCACGAGAGTTAGTGTAGGGATTAAACATGCAAAAATTAGAACAAATTCACTAGAATTTTTTAACTGCTCCCAACTGGGTACTTCCTCTGTAATTGTCCAACCGATTACGAGTAGTGCTACAATGATAATAAAAGATTGTTTTTTCAATTTAAAGCATATTAAGCTAATGAAAAGAAGAAATAAAACTAATGCTATGGAATGGAATTGTGAAGAGACTGGGTCAGACATCAATAGCAGCGGAAAACAAAAAATCCAGCAAATCAAGGACATCCAAATTTTTGTGAAATCTATCAATAGCAGCGCACTTATTTTTAAAAATTTTTTAGATTGAAAAACTAAATTTAGCAAAACGATTAAATGTTTATCGTCACTCCATATGAAGAATTATGTTTATCTTACATTGCCTGATGGAATTCTTATCACATAACCTTTCGGTAATAAATGGTTGAGCAGCCAATTAAATATAATGTATATTTGCAGTATAGACTTATGCATTCTATGCAGCCTGTTCGTCTTAAAACGTTTACCATGTTCATCAGTTGAACGGCAAGATTTGTACTATTTGATCGGTAATTATGCTGGAAAATGACCTATATCGTCATTATGAGTAAAAGAATTTGCAAGCCTTCCCAAATGTAATTTTAATAAAAAATGTGTTCAGGGGATAACTTACCAGCTGTGCACCTAGAAGGGTTGATCTCCTTTTATAGTTACTCGGCGTCCCTTGCGCTCTTCAGGCCAGTAGTCCCATACAGCACGATGCATGCAGCACCGATTGTCCCAGAACGCCATGTCGTTTAAAGACCAACGAAAACGGATTTGGTGGTTTACATGCTCTGCCTGTTCAAACAATACTTTTAATACGGAGTCACTCTCCTGAGAGGATAACTCATTTATTCTTGTGGTAAATGTTCGGTTCACAAATAAAGCCTTACGCCCAGTATCTGGATGAGTGCGCACAACTGGGTGTTTTGCTTTCGGATAGTCGATATCCTGATCAACTACCCCTCGATCGGCATATCGGCCAGCATAGATGTGTTCAGATTCATGTGTGGCTGTCAAACCATTTAAGAACTCTTGAAAGGGTTTGGAAAGTGCAGAATATGCAGCATACATATCACTAAACATTGTGTCGCCACCACATGATGGTGCAATGTGTATTTGCAGCATAGTACCCAATGGTGGAAGCTCGTCACAAGACACATCGGAGTGCCAGAATTCACCATTGGCGATTTTCGAATTCTTAGTAGCGTGAATTTCAAAAATTTCGTGGAAACCTTTCATTGTTGGTGCCGCAGGATGAGAGTGCAGTAAGCCAAAGCGTTTGCCAAATTCTATATGTCGTGCTGGCGGTATCTCACTCTGATCTTTAAAAAAAAGAACTTGGTGATCGAGAAATGCTTGGCGAATGTCAGAAAATTGTGCGTCCGAAATGGACTTGCTGAGATCTACACCATAAATCTCTGCTCCTAGGTTAGGCGCATACGGTGTAGCCGTTATATTCTCATAATCGGTGTTTCGCACCTGAACCATTTATATTTGCTCCTTTCTGCTTTGAAACATTCTCAGATGTTTTCAATTTTTTTTAATGCCCTACACGGCGCTGGCTTTAGCTTAAAGCTTAATTGCGGCTCTCATCAAGATAAATTAGTCAGTGACAAGTAGTGACCTTGAGCATGATAAAAAAAGGGCTGATTGTTTAAAACTAGAAGCATCGATGAAATCCATAAAAAAATAAGAAAAGTATCGATACGGGAATTCCATCCAGATTTTATTTGGGTCCCAAATCTCTATCCCGTTATTTCATGTATTGCCAACAAAGTGTTGGCCAACGTACAAGGAGCTACAGCGAAGTTTGCATTGATAATCGTGTTAATAAGTTACCACCCTCACTGAAATAATAATGATTCAATAGCTGCTTTGTAATTAATAAAAACAACAGTTAATATTGCAGAAGTGAAAGATTGTGCTAAGTTTGGCCTCGATGGAAAACTAAAAATCGTTTGGGAGGACGTAATATGAAGTTAAAGAAAAGTCTTTTAGCTGGATGTGCTGCTTTAGCATTTGGCGTCGCAACTCCGGCGTTATCAAATGTGGTCGGAGATACTATTACTTTAGGATCTTCTATATCATTGACTGGTAAATACGCCACAAATGGACTGCACACTCAGCGTGGATATGATTACGCAGTGCAAGTTATAAACGATGCTGGTGGCGTCACAGTTGGTGGAAAAAGCTACAAACTTGCTGTGAAATACTATGACGACGAATCGACGCCTGCGCGCGGAGCACAACTTGCCGAGCGTTTGATCCAGCAAGATGGCATCGAATATATGCTGGGGCCATATAGTTCTGGAATGACAAAGGCGATAGCTCCAGTCTCTGAGAAATTTGGAGTACCTATGATCGAAGCAGAGGGAGCGTCGCGATCGCTTTTTACTCAAGGATATAAATACCTTTTCGCAGTTCTATCAACATCTGAGCAATACTTAGCAACAGCAGTTGATATGGCAGCAGCAAGCTCAGACGATCCAAGCAAAATTAAGGTTGCGCTTGCATTTGAGGGTGATCCATTTTCGATGGATGTTCGAGCAGGTGTTGTCGATAAGCTCAATGAGTATGGAATGAAGGTAATAATTGACGATCAATTGCCGGCTGATCTTTCGGATATGTCAACTACCTTAACCAAAGCAAAAGCTCTCAAGCCTGACATCTTGGTAATCTCAGGCCACTCAAAAGGCGCTGCTACTGCTGCACGACAAATTGATGAGATGAAAGTAAATATTCCGATCATAGCCATGACACATTGTGAAGCGGCCAAAGTCCAAGAGAAATTCCCCAATGCGTCTAACGGTTTCCTTTGTCCAACACAGTGGGTTGAAACACTTTCTAAATCAGACCCAATGTTTGGCAGTGCTTCGGATTGGAACAGCGGCTTTAAAGCTGCTCACCCGTCCTACTCCTCGGTTCCTTATCAATCTGCACAAGCTTCTGCTGCAGTGTATGTTTGGAAAGAAGCATTCGAAGCGGCAAACAGCTTTGACCAGGATGCAGTAAGAGATGCAATCTCAGCCGTCGAGATGGAGACTTTCTATGGAGACATAAAATTTTCTGAAAACGGTAATAATGTTGCCAAGCCAATGTTTATGAGACAAATAGGCTCTGACGGTTCTTATTCGTTAGTAGAACAGTTTTCTGACTTGGTATTCCCAAGAAAAGTTGACTACTAAGAAACAATGAAATCTAAAGAGGCTGATAAGAGCCTCTTTAGAAACTAAATAATCTCAGCATACACTCGGAGAATTCTATGCTCGAAAATCTTCAGCTTCTGTTTGTGTGGGCGCCTATAATTAATATCCAAATTATACTTGAAGGCATATTTGTTGGAGCAGTCTTCGCTCTAAGCGCTTATGGTTTGGCGCTAGTATGGGGTGTAATGAATATCAAAAATCTTGCGCAGGGTGATTTTGTTATTGCTGGTGGTTATATGGCTTTGGCATTGCACTATTACGATGTTCCATTGCTTATTATAATGCTGATAGTAATATTGGTCATGTTTATTTATGGCTGGCTAATTTACGTGACAATGATCCGGCGCATTATAGATCAAGACATGTTCGTTTCACTACTCGCGACATTTGGCCTATCCTTATTAATGCAACAAGTGATGAACCTAATCTTTGGACCGGAAGTTCAAACAGTTGATATGGAAATGCCGGTTTATGATTTTTTTGATAATATGGTCACAGTGCCATCATCAAAAATTCTATCTCTAATCCTTGCAGGTCTATTGGCAGTTGCAGTGGTGCTGTTTATGAAAAAATCTCGAACAGGGCAGGCTATTCGCGCAACGTCGCAAGATCCGCGCGCAGCCAAAGTTCTTGGTATCGATACGGATAGAGTGTACGCTTTCACGTTTGCATTGAATTCAGCGTTGTGCGGAGCTGCTGGTGTACTTGTATCAATTATATGGGTCATACAACCATTTTACGGAATAACTTACTCAGTAAGAACCTTTGCCATCGTCACTGCGGCCGGCTTGGGTAATTTACCTGCAGTTATTGGAGCTGGCTTTGGTATTGGACTATTTGAAAAGTACACTGGAATAATATTTGGGACTGCTTATGAAGTAGCTGCACCCGTGCTGATACTTTTAATAGTTCTTGTCTGGAGGCAGATGTTACTTAAAAAGAACAGGCAGGTTGTCCAATGATCGCGCGAAATGATGCATATATCTATGGTGCTCTAGGCATCCTTGGCATTCTGGGGCCAATATTCTTTCCAAACTACACTCTTTCCATAGCGTACCTCTGGATGATGGTTCTGATGGCCTCGACATGGGATACTTTGGGCGGGCAAACAGGCTATAACTCTCTGGGTAATATTACGTTCTTCGGAGTAGGCATGTATATTTCGGCGATTGTGCAGGTTTCTTTCTTTTATGAAGGGGGAGTTGGGGAATACACTTCAGCCATGGGTTCTATCAAACCTGTGTTTACGGAAAGTCAGTATTTTATCGGTTTGGGATTGGGCATATTAGCGGCAGGCGTCGTTTCAGTTTTAATGGCACTAGTATTTAGTTCGTTTATGTTTGGTCTGAGAGGTCCTTACTTTGCCATAGGGTCGCTCGGATTGGCTATCGCTACAGCTGAAATCACCATCACAATTAATTACGTGGGAGGGGCATCGGGAATATCCATGCCGTTATTTCCCGGTGATATTGAGTTTCGATCAACATTCTTCTACATCCTGTGCTTTGTTTTTGCGGTGGCTGCACATTTTCTACTCCGTTGGCTGTATTCAACCCAGTTTGGGTTGGCGATTAATGCCATTAGAGATGATGAAGACAAAGCTGAGGCTATGGGAATACCAACGCTTAAATATAAAAGAATTGGCTGGACAATAGCCGCATTTTTTATGGGATGTATCGGCGCCGTTGCAGGGAACATGGCGGGTTTCATAGATAAGGAAGTTGCCTACCCGATTCCTACGTTTGGCATTTTTATGGTCGCAATGGTTTTGTTGGGTGGAAAAGGAACTTTGTGGGGGCCGGTTTTGGGGGCAATTCTATTCCATGTGATAAAAGAAACTACGTGGACTTATTTACTGAATCTCCAGTGGGTGGCTTTGGGTCTGATACTAATCGTAAATATTGTTTACTTTCAACAAGGCATTATGGGCTGGTTACAATCGAAATATCCCGAAAGTTTTGGTATCGCAATAGATGCGTCTAGAGAAGGGGCCAACGTTAAATCAGGAGAAACCATATAATGTCCGAACAGTTAATCTCTGTAAATGATGTTTCTAAATCGTACGGTGGAGTTCACGCAAATGTAGATATAACTATGTCCGTGGCAAAGGGTTCGATAACGGGTATTATTGGTCCGAACGGGTGCGGGAAAACGACATTATTCAATTCTATTGTGGGCTATCACCCCATTGACAAGGGTTCGATTAAATTTGAAAATGCGGAAATTTCGAAACTCAGGGTTGGTGATATTGCTCGTTTGGGGATGCTAAGAACTTTTCAACAAACGAGAATTTATGGAAAAATGAACTGTGTTGATAATATGCAAATCTCCGTGTCACATAGAAGTTCTTCTAAGACCTCCATCTTCGCTAGCCGAAAAGGTGAAATTAAAGACAGAGCTGAGAGCCTTCTAGAATTTGTGGGTTTATATTCTAAGCGAAACTTAATTTCCGGAGACTTATCATTTGGGCAGCAAAAACTTTTAGAATTTGCAATGGCACTTATGAATGAACCAAAAGTCTTGCTTCTCGATGAACCGACCGCAGGTATCAATCCAACATTGATTAATGGGTTAATTGATCGCCTGAGGCGGGCAAACGAGGAATTAGGAATAACGCTGTGTGTGATCGAACACAACATGAGGGTTATTATGAACCTCGCATCCAAAATTTATTGCTTATCTAATGGTAAAATGTTGGCAAGTGGGACGCCCAGTGATCTACAGAATGATCAACGCGTTATAGACGCTTACCTCGGGGGGAGTTGATGCCGGACCAAACCAAAACAAGTAAGATTAGTGGTTACGGCACTGGTGGCGTTGACGCTGTACTCTCAGTAGATCAAGTTGCTAAAGAAGCTGCAACTATTTCTTCTTCATCACCAAAAGTGGAACGGCTTGAGGCGTTGGTATCTGGCAACGCTTTCTTAGAAATTAGAAATCTACGAGCCGGTTATGGCAAAATGGAAATTTTGCACGATTTTCATCTTAGCGTTGGATCTGGTCAATCTCTATGCCTAATTGGCCCTAATGGTGCGGGTAAATCTACAGTTCTGCATTCAATTTTTGGTTTTACAAATATTTTTTCTGGTTCAATAATTATTGACGGTGTTGACGTGACTGGACTTACACCAGCGCAAAAGCTTTCAAAAGCTGGTATCGCATATATATTACAAGATAAGTCCGTTTTTCCAAAAATGACTGTTGAAGAAAATCTCTTAATGGGTGGATTTTTGAAAAATAAACCAGCAGAAGCAAAAGCTGCTGCAGACATGGTATTTGATAAATACAGTCGATTAGCTGAAAGAAGGGATAAACCTGCTGGAGTGTTGTCCGGGGGTGAGCGTAGACTTCTAGAAATATCTCGAGCATTGGTAATGCAGCCTAAAGTTTTGCTTGTCGATGAGCCATCCATTGGCCTTGAACCACGATTTATAGATATGGTTTTTGAAATTCTTGATGACCTACAAAGGAAAGACGGCAAAACCATCATTATGGTAGAGCAAAATGCTAAAAAAGGTCTCGCTTTCGCGGATATCGGTTACGTACTGGTATCTGGTGAGACTGCGATAGCAGATAGCGGGGACAATTTACTAGAAAACCCTGATGTAGGCCGCTTGTTTTTAGGCGGTTGAAAAGAGCTAAAAAAATAGAATGGTAAGCAATCAGATCAATATAGCTGTAATTCCAGGAGATGGAATTGGAAAAGAGGTGATGCCTGAAGGGCTTCGCGCATTAGAAGCTGTAGCGAAGAAATTCGAAATTAATCTAAATTTCGAACATTTTGAATTCTCAAGTTATGAATATTATTCGAAACATGGCAAGATGCTTCCTGACGATTGGAAGGAGAAAATAAGTATCCACGATGCTATTTTTTTCGGTGCCGTTGGGTTGCCGGATAAAATGCCAGACCATATATCACTGTGGGGATCGTTGATTAAATTTAGGCGTGAATTTGACCAATACATAAATATGCGACCTGTTCGCTTGTTACCTGGGGTTCCTTCACCTTTGGCTAACCGTGCTCCGGGTGAAATAGATTTTTTAATAATAAGAGAGAATACCGAGGGTGAATATTCATCAGTTGGCGGTAAAATGTTTGCTGGAACTGAACGTGAATTTGTAGTTCAGGAAACAATTATGACGCGGATCGGGGTTGATCGTGTGCTTAAATATGCCTTCGAACTGGCAATGAGGCGTCCCAAAAGGCATCTAACATCGGCGACCAAATCTAATGGCATTTCGATAACTATGCCGTACTGGGACGAACGCGTAGAGGAAATGGCTAAAAGTTATCCTAGTGTAAGCTGTGATCAGTATCATATTGATATACTTTCAGCACATTTTGTACAACACCCTGACTGGTTTGATGTTGTAGTTGGTTCTAATTTGTTCGGTGATATTTTGTCAGATCTAGGGCCTGCCTGTACAGGTACAATTGGAATTGCGCCTTCTGGGAACATAAATCCTGAGGCTAATTTCCCCTCTTTATTTGAACCTGTACATGGGTCCGCACCAGATATTGCTGGCCAAGGTATAGCTAACCCTGTGGGACAAATCTGGGCTGGTGCAATGATGCTGGAACACCTGGGCCATGAAGAAGCAGCAAAAAGTATTACTGACGCAATTGAAACAGCTTTGTCGCAGATTGATTTACGCACTGCGGATCTTGCCGGAACCGCAAGTACCATAACTTGTGGAAAAGGAATTGCAGATATAATAAAAGAAAACTAAAGATAAAATTTAGATAAGCTATATTTAATCAGTTTTCTTTTTATAGGTTTAATATCAAAAACATATTCAAGATGAAGTTCGTAAATGTGCGTGATTAGATGTAAAAAATAAAATTATATTTACAAAATCTTGTCGGGTGTAAATCCAAATATTCTTTGGAAACGATGTGAGTATTTCTCCCATGTTTCTGGGTTAACTAGACGGGTGGGCACTTTTCCCTTGAATATTTCTTTCCATTGTTCCGCTGCTTGAATACCCATATTTGCCTTAGCTTGATTGGTAACACCAGCGATGTGTGGTGAAGCTATAACATTATCGAATTTTAAGAGTGGATTAGTGATTGGTGTTGGTTCGTCCCACCAAACATCTAAAGCCGCTCCGGAAATTTGATTTGATGATAAAGCGTTCTCAAGATCTTTTTCGTTATGTATTCCTCCTCGAGCTGTATTTATAAATATCGCTTCTGCCTTCATTTTCTGAAAAGCAGTTGAACCAAACATGTTGAGCGTTTCTTTTGTTCGGGGGCAGTGCACAGTGATGAAATCACTTTCAGAAAGTACTGTAGTCCAATCGCTTTTAGTCGCATAACGGTTTCTGGTCTCCTTTGCATCTACGTATGGATCATAAGAAATAACATTCAAACTAAAAGCGTTCGCGATTTTGGCAACTCTCGTACCAATATGCCCAAGCCCAACAATACCCAAAGTCTTCCCAAAAATGTCATTTCCTGTTAAGCTCTTTCTTCCGAGAAGATCAATTGAACGCATATCTTGGTTGGCTTTAATTATGTTTTTTGATATCGCCAAAATTAGGCCAAACACGTGTTCGGCGACTGCTTCCTTATTGGTTCCAGCTTGGTTGCAAACTATAATACCAGCCTCATTGCAAGCTGCTACGTCTATCATATCGTAGCCAGATCCTGTCGAACACACCGCGAGCAGATTATCCATTTTATAAATCAACGCTTTGTTTAAAAGATAGTGAGGATCGAGTTCGGTGCGAGGCATTATTTGGTAGCCAGTAAATGTGCTTAGCGTATTATCAGAAATTTCATGCTTATCAGCGAAATTTAGTTTTACCAAATCAATGTCTGAATATTTATTAAGGATCTCCACAGCATGACCCTTCAACCAATTGTTAAAATATAACAATTTTGGTTTGATATTGCCCATATGTATTCTCAACTTTTACAAGATAATGTTTATTCAGCTAGGCTAAATATTCAGCTTGCTTTTCAATCAAGTCAAGCACTATCAAAACTTAATTATTTGATGTTTCGATTAGATTATTATGTAACACATTGAAAACTTAAATGAGAAGGTAAGATAAATCTTTTATAAATTAATATCTAATTTTGGACCTATTAGAAATTAATTTAGAACTTAGGCCGAATTGTGTTTTGCTAATAATAATGATACGAATTAAAGGGTGTTAAATAAGGTAAAATAAATTGAATATAGTTAAATTGGGAACAAACCCAACAAAGAAAGCTTCCTTAGATTGGTTTACGGGAAATGTTTGGCAGGATCCGATCATTGTTGCCCCTGAGCCAGCGCAAGTCCGCGCTATGAATGTAACGTTTGAACCAGGAGCGAGGACGGCATGGCACACGCACCCCCTTGGACAAACTTTACACGTCTTAAGTGGCGTTGGACTTGTAGGATTGAGAAATGAAGAACCGCAATTTATTCAAGCCGGCGATACGGTCTGGATTCCCCCAAATGAAGAACACTGGCATGGAGCGACTGCTAATAATGCTATGAAGCATATAGCTATTCAAGAAGCTTTAGATGAAAAGCATATCAGATGGCTGGAGCATGTTTCCGACCAAGACTATAATACGCTTTCTGAATTATATTCAGACTAAAGAAAGCTCAGAGTAAGCTAATCTGACTTTTGCAGTTAGTTCAAGTGAATTAAAAGCTTTTGGAACGATCGATAGCTAGATCAAAAACTCCTGAGAATAGACTAGCCTTAATTAAATTGATTGATATTTTGACAAAACTAGTTGCTTTAGCTCGCGTGTACTAACTTAGGATTCAATTTTAATTATTAGTTTGACTCGAAAAAGTTGTACTACCTCGTTAAATTTAACATCGGATGTGAGAGGGTTGAGAGCTAATGAGATCAAAAAAAGTTGATGATATTTTTTTAAACATTAGTCATTTTTTAGATCACTTTATGATGCTCATCTTTGCAAAAGCTGCATATGATGCGGGGACAAATTTTGGATTATCCTATGAAAAAATTATTTTTTTTGGTACATTAGGGTTTATTTTTTTTGGTGGCTTTGCACCTGTAGCTTCATATCTTGCAGATAAATTTTCTCGGTCCACACTAATGGTTATCTTTCATTTTGGCATTGGAAGTAGCGCAATAGCGGCAGGTATTTCTGATAGCATTTCTTCACTGACCTGCGCTCTTGCGGTCATAGGTGTATTTGCGGCGATATATCACCCAGTCGGCATTGCGATGTTGCTATCAAAGAATGAAAAAACTGGCCTAAGATTGGGAATAAATGGAGTTTTTGGCAATATGGGGGTCGCTGCAGCACCTCTAATTGTTGGAGCTATATTAGTTTTTGGGGATTGGCGAATGTGCTTTATAATTCCTGGAGTATTGTGCATTTTTTACGGTATCATATTCTTGCTTTCCTTGAAGGATGAAACTGCCATCATTGCTCAGCCCCGCTCAAAAAAAAGTGAAAACTTTGCGCAAAATTGGCAATGGGCATTGGGTTCTATTGTATTATCCACTCTGAGTGGAGGGTTTATATTCGGAGCTATGACGTTTATAGTGCCACGATATTTCGAAATTTCATTACCAAGTATCTCCACATCAGTTGCAATCACGGGAGCTTTGGCGTCGCTAGTTTATGCTTGCGCCTCATTTGCACAAATCGCAATTGGCAAACTTATTGACAAATATTCGCCCAAAATAATTTTGCTGTGCATCGCAACAGGGCAGATTACATTCATTTTTTGCGCATCATTATATTCTGATTGGGCATTATTCTTTACCATGAGCTTAGCAATGCTATTCGTTTTTGGCCAAATCCCCATAAACGATGCTGTGATTTCGAGATACGTCCCTGATAGCCGGCGTGCTAGTATACTAAGCATGAAATTTATGCTTAATTTGTGTGTTGGTGCGAGCGTTTTACCAATTTGCAGTTACCTTTTGCAAAATGGCTACGAAATTAGAATGCTTTTTTCTGTAATGAGTTTGATTGCATTTTTCATCTTTTTAGCGGCTCTCATCCTTCCCAATCAAGATGAAGCGGACAGAATGGATAATATAGCTTTGAAGTAGTCTTGACGACTTCTTGCTACTAATGGTGAAGGTCCTCCTTAAACCGATGGGTCATCTGCGAGAATGATAAAGTCCCTGCTTATGCGGCAAACTTTTGTCAAAAGGTCTTGATATGAGAAGTTATATGTTCCTTTGTCTTGGCAAGTTATTTTGGGTCTTACATTGATTGTGATCGTATATGCTTTTTTACATTCTGAAATGACTGAATAGTTTATCTGTATAATACCGCTGATACCCCGTGAACCTTAAAAACTTTTAAGCTTCATAATTATTTATTTGCCTCATATTTCTATTCAAAGGTCATTGTTTCGGATAATAAAGTTGTTTCTCCCAAAGCTGTTTTGATGCTTTTTCATACAATATCATTTGAGGACTTCCTAAATCGCGTTATACTGTTGGAACGAGTGTTTTTGGATAGGTTAATGACAATAGATCATACCCAGACGGAAATCCCAGCAGAATGGGATAGAAGAGGCCTACCAACTTGGAGTTTTTTTAGTTCCGAGATGCTTGAGGCTGAAAAGGACCTTTTGTTTCGCAGTCACTGGCAACTGGTTTGCCATATGAGTGATATTCCAAATTCAGGAGACTTTATTGCCTGTGACTTTGTCGGCGAACGGGCTTTGGTCATCCGGGGACACGATAATCAGATTAGAGCGTTCCATAATTTGTGCCGCCATCGTGGGTCAAGAGTAGTTGGTCAAGACACAGGAAATTGTAGATCAGCTATTATTTGTCCCTTTCATGGGTGGGTTTATAATTTAGATGGGACGTTAAGAGGACCAGCTCAACCACAATCTTTGCCGGATCTTGATCCAATAGAGTATGGCTTGAAGTCCATCGAATTAGACATATGGAAGGGTTTTGTCTTCGTTCGTTTTAAACCTGGGCCCCAACCACCTATGTCTCAAGTTTTGCAACGTTTTTCGAAAGAGACTGACCAATATAACCTCGGTAGAATACTGCCTTCTGGTGACGGTTATTGGACCGAAGAGGTTGCTGCAAATTGGAAATGTGTGCGGGATGTCGATAATGAAGGTTATCATGTGCCACTGGCCCACCCAGGCCTGCATGATCTCTTTGGTGCAAATTATCATGATGAACCTTTAAGATCGGGAATATCTAAATCCATAGGATCCTTTCGCGCAAATGCAGGCCGGCAATGGAGCGTACGAAACTATGTTTCAATCCTCGAGCCACCTCAAGACCTGGATAAAGATCACCAAAATGCATGGCTTTATATTGGTGTCTTTCCAAATCTTGTTTTTGGTCTTTATCCAGACTCAGTTATTTTTTACCAAGAATTTCCTATAGAGTTGGGGAAAACCATCCAGCGTGGTAGCTCTTATCGGCACGCGAACGAGAACCGACGTATGCGCCTCTCTCGTTATCTTTCCAAGCGAATTGATCGTATGACGAGCAAGGAAGACGAGCAATTGATCCAATGGTCTTGGGAAGCAGCATTTTCAAGTGGTTTTGATGGCATTCTGTTGTCTGACTTGGAGTATGGCGTACACAGCTATCATAATGCACTTCGTGAATTCTTTCCTATTCTAAATGAGAATGAACCCGCTGAAGGAATGTTAGCTCTGCGAAATACGGAGTTACTAAGCTCAAATACAGATCAAAATTAATTCTACCTCCACATTCTTACTTTTTGAGGCGTAATGTTGAACCCAAGTCATAGAAATTCAAAACGTATAGCCCATTTATTAGGATAAGAATTGTAACTAAGAAATAATTCAGCACCATTCTGAAGTATTTAAATTCGCTTCAAACAAAACATTTCTTTATGCTGAACAATAAAGGTAAAACAATACACGCTTTTAATATAGCTACTGCCTGTATCTTCTTGACTAATCGGTTTTGTAAAGAATAGCCTTTAAACAGCATTATGACGGCTAAGTGTAATTGAGAAAAAATAAATGTGCAAAAGAACAGTTTGCAAAAGACAGAGTATTTTTCGCTTATGCTAAAAAATGTTTTGGAAGGAACCAAATATATTGGCCGATCTTTCAGCTTTGGCCATTAATTCAAAGGGGAGTTTAGACACCATGGGGATAAAAACCAACTCAAAAATGCTTATCAGCACCTTAGCAATTAGCATTTGTATAGCAGGTACAGCAAATTCAGCGGATCGAATTCTAAAAGTAACAAACTGGGCTGAGTATATTGGGGAAGAAACTATAGCCAATTTTGAAGCCGAATACGGTATAAAAGTCATTTATGATACCTATGACTCGGCTGAATCAATTGATGCAAAACTGCTTGCTGGTGACAGCGGTTATGATGTTGTCAGCCATTCAGGCAGCATGGTTGCTAGATTGATTCAGGCTAATATTGTTGCGCCATTAGATTTGTCCAAGCTTGGAAACACAAACAACATGGACCCTGCAATTATGCAGCAATTGGGAAAAGATTGGGATCCGGGGAACAAGCACTTTATTCCTTATATGTGGGGAACGCACGGAGTTACCTATAATGAAGAATTAGTACGGGCAACGTATCCAGACGCCCCCATTGGCTCGATGGATATGATCTTTGATCCAAAGCATATGAAAGAGCTTGCGAAATGCGGAGTTTCCTTTCTCGACTCGCCGCAAGACATTATTCCAATGGCGCTCAGCCATTTAGGCCTAGACCCTGGTACAAAAGATAAGGCTGACTATGCCAAAGCAGGCGATCTACTTGCTGGAATTCGACCCTACATCAAGACATTTGACAATTATGCCTATCAGCGCATGCCACAAAAAGAATTTTGTGTTGCTGTAACTTGGGGTCCTGATGGGCTGTTAGCGATGTCCGGCGCGGCCGAAGCCAACACTGGCGTGGTTCTTGATTTCTTTCTTCCAGAAGGTAAGGGGAAAGCTAATTTATGGATTGACGGCTGGCTCATACCTGCAGACGCCGAAAATGTTGAAGACGCGCATTTGTTTCTTGATTATATGATGCGCCCTGAAGTTGGTGCCGCTGATAGCAACTTTACTTGGTACGCAACAGCCAATTTGACTGCAAAGCCCATGATCGACGAACAAGTCACGTCAAGTCCTGCAGCTTTTCCAACAAGTGCTCAGGTTGACGACATGTACACCAATGCGTCTTTGTCGCCGAAAGTCCAACGCATTCAAACACGAACATGGACTGATTTTAAAGCTGGCAACTAATTAGATCATATTGGTGGCGCTTATGTACTTTGCGCCACCATAGACTGTTGCCAAATTAACTTTGAATTCCCAATGAGGCCCATTATGGTCAATAAGCCACCTGCGCCCGAGCAATCTAAAGAGCAGGGCCCTAGCCAAGACGCAGACCAAGAACCATTGTTGCAAATACGTGCTGTTATCAAAAAATTTGGCGATTTTACTGCCGTCAATGATGTTAATCTAGATATACACAAGGGGGAGCTCTTTTGTTTACTTGGCGGTTCTGGCTGCGGTAAAACAACATTGCTGCGAATGCTCGCAGGATTTGAGGCACCGTCGTCGGGTAAAATAATTATTGACGGTAAAGACATGTCCGATGTTCCGCCTTATGAGCGTCCAACTAATATGATGTTTCAAAATTATGCGCTCTTTCCACACATGAGCGTTGAGAAAAATATTTCGTTTGGGCTCCAACAAGACGGGTTTTCGAAAAGTGAAATTAGCGATAGAATTGACGACATATTAAGACTGGTGGAATTACGAGATTACAAAAAGCGCCGGCCGCAACAACTGTCTGGCGGACAGAGACAGCGAGTCGCGCTCGCGCGTGCGCTTGTCAAAGAACCAAAATTACTTTTGTTGGACGAACCACTTGGAGCTCTTGATAAAAAATTACGAGAGCAAACTCAATTTGAACTCATGAATATACAGGACAAGGTTGGCGTTACTTTTGTTGTTGTTACACATGATCAAGAAGAGGCAATGACACTTTCTACTCGTATCGCGGTCATGGACAAAGGTAAATTTGTACAGATAGGTACTCCAACGGAAATTTATGAATTCCCAGAAAATCGTTTCATAGCTGACTTCATTGGCTCTGCAAATATCTTTGAAGGCAAAGTTATTGAGACATCTGTAAACCATCTGCGGATTAAAACTGAGATTGGAGACTTCGATGTTGAGCATAACATCGAAGTCTCCAAGGGAAGTCATGTTTATATTGGTCTTCGTCCAGAAAAAATTCATCTCAGCAAACAAGCCCCAGAGAAAAAGACCGAAAACCAGACACTTGGCGTGATCGACGACATTGGTTACCTGGGGAATACTTCTAGATACAAAGTGCGCTTGGAGAGTGGCCGTATCATTGACGTTACCGCGCCCAACCAAGTGAGGCCAAAAAATCGGACACATCATATCACATGGGAAGATAATGTATATATTCATTGGGACGCTTCCAGTTCCATGCTGTTAAACAAATGACAGACATTGGCGTATTTAAGGTAATACCGCCAAGAATTAGATTGGCTTGGACGCGTTTTGCGGGAAGCATTCAGTCGAGTTGGAAAACTCTCGTTATTTGGACACCCTTTTTCTGGCTTTTGATATTCTTTTTGGCGCCTTTTTTCATTGTTGCGAAAATTAGTTTGGCTGAGTTGGTCATCGCAAGTCCGCCATTCAGCAATATGGTGCAATGGGTTGATGGTAGCGTTGTCACAATTAGGTTAGTTTTTGACAATTTTATATATATTTTTGAAGATCCTCTTTATGCACGTACTTACGTAAATTCATTAAAAATAGCGTCGATATCGACAGTCTTCTGCCTGTTGGTTGGCTATCCAGTTGCATATGGTATTATTCGCTCAGGACCAGTCGCCAAACCCCTACTTTTATTTGCAATTATTTTGCCATTTTGGACATCATTTCTCTTGAGGGTCTATGCATGGATGGGATTACTGGCTGACCAAGGAACCATAAATAGTCTGTTAATTTCACTTGGGCTGATCGAGACGCCAATTCAAATGCTTTATACCGAATTCGCAGTTTATGTTGGTATCGTCTATACGTACCTTCCCTTTATGATACTCCCTCTTTATGCGAACATGGAGAAACTGGACAGTACGCTCAATGAGGCTGCCGCAGATCTCGGTTCGGGTCCGATCAACACTTTCTTTAAGATTACCTTACCGCTGACCGCACCTGGAATTATTGCAGGATCACTGCTTGTGTTTATTCCCGCCACGGGAGAATATGTAATTCCCGACTTGCTAGGTGGCGGCAATGTACAGATGATTGGGCGGCTTTTGTATAATGAATTTGCCCGGAATGTAGATTGGCCTGTAGCCTCTGCGGTGGCCATCGTATTGTTGCTACTTTTGGTTCTGCCAATGGCAGTATATCAGCATTATCAAGCAAAGTCTTCGGAGGATACTTAGATGCACGGTGAAAGATCTCGGTTTTTAAGCATAATGTTATTCGTCGGCTTTACGTTCCTTTATGTGCCCATAATCTTATTGATAATATATTCTTTTAATTACTCAAAACTGGTTCCCGTTTGGGGAGGCTGGTCCACGCGATGGTATGGCGTGCTGTTTGAATCTCCTGATGTATGGGATGCGGTGCTGCTTAGTTTAAAAATAGCTGTTGTAAACGCAACCTTTGCAACGATTCTTGGAACATTGGCAGGGCTGGCAATGGTTCGTTTTGGTCGGTTTAGAGGCCGTACCTTGTTTGGCGGTATGCTTGTTGCGCCCTTGGTGATGCCGGAAGTAATCACTGGGTTATCTCTATTGGTTTTTTTCATTTCCCTTAAACAGCTATTTGGGTGGCCTACCGAGCGAGGCTTTACGACCATCACAATTGCCCATATTACTTTTTCATTGGCTTATGTAGCTGTAATTATTCAAGCCCGCCTGACTGGAATGGGGAATAATTTAGAAGAAGCCGCAGCAGACCTGGGTGCAAAACCGTTTAAAGTAATGACCAAAATAACCATTCCCATGTTGGCGCCTGGGCTACTGTCAGGTTGGCTTCTGGCGTTTACTTTATCTCTGGATGATCTCGTGATTGCTAGTTTTGTAACGGGACCGGGTTCAAATACGCTTCCAATTCTTATCTTTTCAAGAATAAGATTAGGACTGCGTCCAGATATAAACGCACTAGCAACAATCATTATTTTATTTGTAGCAGTCCTCGTAGCCATCGCCGCGGTAATACTTTTTAGGCAACAAAAGCGTGATTTGCTAGACCAGAAAATGGCGAGGATGCCTGAAGTATAGTCAAAAGAAATTTATACGTTCTTATGAATTGAGTTGCATAATATTCGGACAGTCGATCAAGTAATCATTATCCAAAATAACGCCAGGTGCATTTGATGCGTGATCCAAGTCATAACCTTCTATTTGAACCAATAAAACTAGGGCCAGTTGTTGCAAAAAACCGTTTTTATCAGGTTCCGCATTGTAGTGGTATGGGCTGGCGTCGACCAAAAACACTAGCTGCGATGCGTGGGATCAAAGCAGAAGGTGGTTGGGGGGTGGTTAATACTGAATATTGCTCGATTCACCCAACCTCGGACAACGATGCTTTTCCATTTGCTGCGCTATGGGACAACGAAGATATTCGCGCCCATCAACTCATGACACAAGCAGTTCACAAACATGGTGCTCTGGCCGGAGTCGAGCTTTGGGTCGGTGGGAGCATGGTAGTTAATTTAGGGACAAGACTGCCACCACTGGGCTTGAGGAACCGACCTCAAACCGACAGTAGTGTTTTTCATCCCGGTCAAGCGCGACGCTTGGACAAAGATGATATTAAATCTATACGGTCATGGCATCGCGACGCTGCCCGGCGAGCTTTGGAAGCTGAATTTGACATTGTTTATGTCTATGCAACCCATGGCTATATGCTCTCAGAATTTTTAAACCCTGAAATCAATAATAGATCAGACGAGTACGGTGGGTCACTTGAAAACCGCGTACGCCTAATCAAAGAGCTAATCGAAGAAACCAAAGAGATAGTTGCGGGCAAAGCTGCGGTGGCGACCCGCTTTAGCGTTGGGTTAGAGGACTCTGAGAGTTATGAAGCTTTTGCTATGTTAGCGGATTTACCAGATTTGTGGGATCTTACTGTTCCAGATTATTCTGTCGAAATGGGCACTTCACGTTTTGTTAAAGAGGGATCGCTGGTCGCCAGCATAGCTAAAGCCAAAGCGATGACAGATAAACCAGTTGTTGCCGTAGGCAGATTTACTTCGCCAGATACAATGGTGCAGGTGATCAAATCTGGTACGCAGGATATGATTGGTGCAGCTCGACCATCAATAGCAGATCCATTTTTGCCCTCAAAAATTTCAAGGGGCGCCCTTCAAGATATTCGAGAGTGTATTGGATGCAATGTCTGTTATGCGTATGATTCGTCGGGAGTACCTTTGAGATGCACGCAAAATCCTACGATGGGGGAAGAATGGAGGTTGGGGTGGCATCCAGAGTTTATTTCTCCAGCCCAAAAGCCCGAGCAGATATTGGTCGTTGGCGCCGGCCCTGCCGGATTAGAGGCAGCACGAGTGCTCGGTGAGAAGGGTCATCAGGTCTTACTAGCAGAGGCCCAGTGTGCTTTAGGAGGCCGTGTGACAAGAGAGGCAAAGCTACAAGGGTTAAGTGAGTGGGCCCGCGTGCGGGATTGGCGCGTTGGCCAAATTAGCAAACTACCAAATGTCGAAGTGTTTCTTGAGAGTCGTATGCAGGCAGAAGATGTGTTTGAATTGAACGTTGACCATGTGCTCGTCGCAACTGGCGCATGCTGGGCCGACGATGCTGTTGGGCGCTACAGCGACCATGGATTTTTGACGGTTGCCTCAAATATGATTTTGAATGCCGAAACAGTTTTGGATGGAACAACGGTGTCTGCTAGCAAGATAGCAATCTATGATGATGATCATTATTATATGGGATCTGTTTTGGCGTTGGAACTGCATAGACGTGGGCATGATGTTATTCTGATTACGCCTGCAGGTCGTATTTGTGAATGGGGCAGCTTGACTGACGAACAAAGCAGCTCAAACCGCGCACTCGCAGAGGCTGGAATTCAAATGATCACAAACTGTACTATTGATCACGTTTGGGATCAAAAGGTAGGGATGTCTTGCGTTCTATCAGGCTCAAAGTTCGAATTGAGTTGTAATGCTATAATACCACTTACGCGCCGTATTCCAGTTTTAGAGTTATATAACGATCTAAAGCTGGATCAAAATCGTTTAACGGTTTCAACACTTAAGTCTGTCAAACGAATTGGGGATGCAGAAGCCCCCTCAATTATTGCAGCAGCAGTTTTAAGCGGTTATCGCGCCGGGATGGATCTTGGAAAAGACATTGATCAAGCCAAAATCTATGGAAAACGTGAACACCCTAATTTTGAATAAAGGCACGAGACCAAAAATATTAAATGCGTTTTCTGGTGAGCCCAGTTAACGGAAGTTTATCGCTTAAAAATCTCCAAAAGAGCTATGAGCCAGCCCTTCCATTATAAGAAATTGTAACCTGCTCAAGGGCTTTTTCTAGGATATCAAACATCTCATCAATCTGATCTTTTGTGATAATCAGTGGCGGCGAAAACACTGCCATATTTATAAGGGGACGTACCAACAGGCCCATCTTTTCACACGCTTCATCTAGCATAGCGCCAAGGCGCCTCTCAGCTGCCAAGACAGAACTGTTTTGAGAGCTTCCTGGCGTGCCTTCTATGCACCCAAGCAAACCTTGCCCTCTGACATCGCCAATAATATCAAATTTTGAGAGCTTTTGCAGCCTACTTTGGAAATATGGTGTCAAGCTGCGCACATTCTCCAAGACACCTTCCGTCTCCATGATTTCAATATTCTTCAAAGCAGCCGCACAGCAAACTGGATGAGCAGAATAAGTAAAGCCGTTTGAAAACAAGACTTCCTCTTCTGGACTCGAAATTGCCAACATCACCTTGTCAGAAATTATACAAGCACCTAAAGGTAAATACCCCGATGTAAGACCTTTTGCGCAAGTAATAATATCAGGTACTATGCCAAAGACCGCCTCTGAAGAAAACCAATGTCCAAGCCGACCAAAGGCTGTAACGACTTCGTCCGAAATATATAGAATATCATATTTGCGGCAAATCTCTAACGTTCGTTTATGATATCCCTCAGGGGGTATAATAACCCCACCAGAGCACAGAATTGGTTCAGCGATAAACGCTCCAATTTTATCTGGACCGATGTTTTCGATCATCTTTTCAAGATCTGCTACTTTTTGATCTCCCCACTCAGTGGTAGTCATGCCCTCTGGGCGCCGATATGGGTTGATATCAGGTAAAAAACGAACCAGCCGACTCTCAATATCAAAACGACTTTTATCCCGCTCCTTTCCCGTAACGGTAGAGGCAAGATAAGTGGATCCATGATAACCTTTTTCGCGGGCTATGACGATTTTCTTTTCTGGCTTACCTAGTCGGTTGTTAAGAAAATGGACAGTTCGTATAGCTGTGTCGACAGCTGTTGATCCACCAGTGGTAAAAAATACGTTATTTAAATCACCCGGGGCCAAGTCAGCCAATTTTTTTGACAGTCGCGCTGCTGGATTGGTTGTCGTCGTCCAAGGCGAGGCAAACGGAAGCGATATAACCTGCTTGGCGATCGCCTCGGCCATATCTTCCCGTCCATAACCAATTTGCACGCACCACATTCCCCCAGGACCGTCTAAAAATCGTTTACCTGAAGAGTCCCAAAGATAGATGCCCTTACCATGTTCAACCATCATATGATCATAGCCCCTCCAAGAGTCCATCGCGGCCCAAGGATGCACCTGATGTGTTCTATCCCAGTCTATCAAGTCTGCTGAAGATGGTACGTTGGAGTAAATATGGTCCAGAGCAATTTGGTCTGTCATTTGAAAAGTCCTTTTTACCTTCATTTATTTTTGCTCAATGCATTCAATTAATTTCACCATTCAGTGTGTTTTAAATCAATCAACTCATTCTAAAGCCAAACTTATAACCTACAAGAAGATTTTAACTTAACTAGAATTTGACCATCGTCTTATTCAAGTATCTTAGGAATTTTCCAATGCTTCCGAATGTACTGCAATTCAACATCCATTTTCTGTATAAGAGTAATGCTTGGTTTCGTCCCATAGCCAGACAAGGTCACTGGGACCATAATTCACGCCATTATGATCTGTAAGATCATCTTCTATGATCAAGAATTCCTCAGCTCCTTTATGCTTATGCACGATTGTCTTGGGTCCTGGTCCCATTTTATAAATGTAGAACCCAACGCCTAAAGGTTTTGCTGATTTGAGTTGTAAGACTGCGCCATCTTCTTTACCCTAGGACAGAAATGGAACGAACTCTGCGGTATGAATATCTTCGACGCGTCGGTTTTCGCAGATATTTTCTTCATATAAAAAGTCCTTAAAAGTCATTAAATTTAATTTTGAATTTAAAAGTAGATCAAACCATCCGCAAATAGCTCTGATAAAAAGCCCTGACGCCCCATTCCATTTCAGAAAGTGGCCCTGGCTTGAAATAGTGCGAGTTGATACCTTTTTGGTTAAGACTAATAATCCGTTCATCGTCCTGTGACGTGACATGCCAGAGCCAGGTCAAGTCCTCTTTGATATAATCTTTGCCTTCCAAGGCGTCTTTCTGAACAAACCAAATCACTTCGATATTCGTTTCTTGGAGTGATATTGGAATAAACTGATATCCAATCATGTGATCTGAGTAGGCAAGAAAATTATTCAAAATCCCTATCTGGATATCCGTTGTGCCCCCATCGTATGTTTTTAACTCACCTAACAATGGCGCAAGCGGTGCTCCCGTTTGACTACCCGTCATATAGCCGGGATAAAGTGGGTACCGCTGACAATAAAAATCCATGTCGACATCAGACCCATTAAGAGCAAAATTTTGAAGTGGAAGCCCCGCAATTTCACCAGCACGGCGCATTTCAGAAATCAATTCTGGTGTTATCGATTTTGGATCTTTGAGGCTATGTGAAAGCGAATATTCGGCATGTGCTGGACCACAGTGATAACATTCCATATAATTTTCAATTGCGAGCTTCCAATTGGCGGATACAGGATAAGAAGCACTGTGGGCAATCTTCATATTCTCAATATCAAAAGGCGCTGTGAGTGGCGCGATATCTCGCAGACCGGCTTCTATGTCCGGTGGCGCATCACTGGCACAAACAAAAATGAGGCCTTGAAAAATTTTTAAGTTAAGCTGCCTTAAGCTATAGTCATGGCGGTCAAACTCTGGCCCCATTTCACGGGCAGAACGCAACTGACCATCCAATTCATATGTCCATGCATGGTAAGGGCAACTGAACACGCGCTTAGAGCCTGATTTTTCAATACAAACTCTTGATCCTCGATGCCTACAAACATTCATAAAGGCATTAATCTGATTGTCTCTATCATGACTTATGATGACAGATTCCTGGCCATAATCAAAAACGAAAAAATCGCCAGGTTCGCTTACCTGAGTGATATGGCCAGCCCAAAGCCAACTATTGTTCCAATAATTCTTAATGTCGTTTTCGTAGATTTCAGTCGACGTATAAAACCTGCGTGGCAAGCTAAATCCAGATATATACCCGTCAACATTCAACGCCTTATTCTTAGACCGACTTAGTTTTTTTGTAGTGGAAATTCCCATAATTTATTAATTTCCTTCTAATGCAATAATTTCACGTCGAAAATACTCTCTTTCAATAGTACTCTGTGATTTTTCAAAATGGCGCGCGGCCATATGTCCACTAAAAACAGCATCAGCAATTAAACCAGGTGCCTCAGCGTCACCTATTAGCTTTAGTTTTTTGAAAGGGGTATCGTCTGAGTTTTTTCTCAATATATCATAGAGTTCTGTCTTACGCCTCCGCTCAGTGACTAATAAAATACTTGCCATTTCCACAGGCTGCTCACTTTTTGAATAGATACATGACAACTGAGCATGGTCTGCGTAAATCTGAGTGAGGGTTTTGCCTAAAATCAATTTCACACCTCGCTTAATAAGCGTTCTCTGTATCTGCGCCTGCTCAAGCGTGTTTTCAGTCCACGGTGAAACGTTGGTTGCTGGCGTCGCAAATATAATTTCATAACCGGCGGAACTAAGGTGATCTGCTAGAACTCCTGCCAAATAAATTTGATCATCATCATAAATCAAAATTGGACCGCTTGGTGGCAATTGCCCTGACATCATATCGTCTGGCGTCAATACCGTCATGTTTGGATCTGTTGTTATAGCCCTCCGGGAGCTGCGACCAACGCCATCACGCCGCCATTTTGCACCAGTCGCTAGAAAGACATTGGGGATCGCAAGGTCACTAATATCTTGCGCAGTTATGAGGCTTTGAGAAAAGGTTTTTACATTGCCGCGCTGTTGTAAATCATAAATCCTATGATCGGCCACCCATTTCCAAGAACTTAGACCATGCAAGCTTCCTTCTAATACTGCACGTCCACCTAAGTCAGCACATGCTTCAGCCAGTGTAACTTCATAACCGCGTTTAGCCAATTGCATCGCGCACTCAAGACCCGCGGGTCCAGCCCCGACCACCAACGCCTCGGTTTCTTTACCTTTGGTTTCAATTTTTTCTGGATGCCATCCACGCCGCCACTCTTCCCCCATGGTTGGATTTTGTGTGCAACGTATTGGAACCCCCATATTATCACTGGCAACACATATATTGCATCCAATGCATTCACGGATTTCCTCTATCCTACCAGTTTGAATTTTCTGTGGCAAAAATGGGTCGGCTATAGAGGGCCGTGCCGCCCCAATAAAGTCAGTCACCCCCCGCTTAATCATCGACACCATTCTGTCGGGTGAAGTCAAACGTCCAACGGCAACAACTGGCTTGGTGGTGACTTGTTTCACAAACTCAATATATGGAGTTTGATAGCCTTCATTTGGCATAAAGCGCGAAGTAGCAGAGTCGTTTGACCAGTCAGACACATTTACATCCCAGAGATCAGGTAATTCAGCCAGTATTTCGACAACGGCTCGGCCCTCTTCTGAGGCCTGCATGCCGTCAGCCCCCGACATTTCATCGACAGCAAAGCGAAATGCCACAGCACATGTATCTCCCACTTCATCTTTGGTTTCCTCAAGCAGTTCACGGATCAAGCGGATGCGGTTTTCTAGTGGCCCTCCATATTCGTCCATGCGGTTATTCATATTTGGCAGTAAAAAATGCTGTGGTAGCGTCATATGATGACCGGCGTATACATAGATAATGTCAAATCCGGCAGTTTTTGCCCTTCGCGCTGCATCACGATGCCATCTTCGCAGAGCTCGGATATCTGATTTGTCCATCCCTTTGGCCTGCTTTGGGATGATATTATCAACGGCCATATCGCTTGGGGCGAAAACGGGTGCTCTGCTGGAAAGGTTAGAAGCATGGTTTCCATTATGAACAAGCTCTACAGCAGCTAATGCCCCGTGAGCATGAACGGCGTCAGTCATCAATCGAAGAGCTGGGATATCCCGCGAATCCCATAGTCTACCTTCTGGGAATGGCGTGAGGTCAGAACTAGGATGTATCTCCGTTTCTTGATTGCAAACAACTGCCCAACCGCCTTCGGCTTTTATTGCGCGAGTTGCTGCATCAGCCTTTGGCCGTAGATGGCCCATGCCAGTGCAATGTGGAACCTGAAAAAAACGATTCCGGGCAGTGACTGGTCCAATTTTTAATGGCTCAAATAAAATGGAGTACTTATCATTTACCAAGACTCGGTCTCCCATCAGAATAAAATTCTAATTTAATTTGGCAGGCTGAAGTAAGATAGGTCAAGGCAATTTGTAACTATTTTTTACAAAGTAGGATGTTGATAATTGCTTTTCCATAAACGAGAGAAAGCCTATGTTGATTCATGGCAAACCATCGGTCCGAGCCTTAGCTGGCAGACACCTGCAAGCAAGTTTATTGTAAGCTAGGCTTTATGCCATCAGTGTTTGATGGATTAAAAAGCACGGCTTAGCTACTCATAACTGCATATTTAGTATAACTCCTAATAAACAGAGTTGTTAAATTTTATCTTTACGTTCATGTCTTACTAGGAAATGAAGAGAGGCTAATTATAGGCATGTTCAAAACTGCTATTTTGATGGCTGCAATGACTGCACTGTTTGGTGTGGCAGGAACTGCACTTGCTGGTTTTGAGGGTTTGTTGCTGGCGCTGGTGTTTGCGGTCGGTTTGAACCTATTTGCATGGTATAATTCCGATAAGATGGTGCTGCGCATGTATGGTGCAAAGGAAGTCTCAAGTGGCCATCCGCTGCATAATATGGTGGCTGATCTATCATTAAACGCAAGTCTGCCAACTCCTAAAGTGTATGAGATCCAAAGTGATCAACCTAATGCATTTGCCACAGGGCGTAATCCAGAAAATGCAGCCGTAGCTGCCACTACAGGGCTTCTTCAGAGGTTGGGTCAGAATGAGATAGCTGCAGTCATGGCGCATGAATTAGCTCATATAAAAAACAGAGATACGACCATCATGGTTGTTGCTGCTACCTTTGCTGGGGCTATCTCAATGCTTGCAAATTTTGCGATGTTCTTTGGCAACCGAAGAAATAATAATATAGGCTTTGTTGGTTTGATTGCGATGATGATCCTAGCACCACTTGCGGCCTCTCTTATTCAAATGGCCATAAGCCGTAGCAGAGAATATCAAGCCGATCGATTAGGTGCAGAGATTTGTGGAAATCCGATGTGGCTCGCCTCTGCACTAAAGTCCATTCAGGGATTTGCAAGCAAAATAGACAATCACAAGGCAGAGCAAAATCCATCCACAGCACATATGTTTATAATAAATCCGTTACACGCCCACGCCTATGATAAACTTTTCTCCACTCATCCAAGTACTGCAAACCGTGTCGCTGCTCTTGAACAGATGATCGGAGAGGTTCGACCCATTCAAAGTACCCAAAAAACGTCGATTCCTAAATCTGGTCCGAGGAGAAAACGAAAAAATCCTTGGATATAAGTAACTTCAATATCCGAAAAAGGTTGGTAGTACTTTTTGTAGAGCACGTTTTCGTACACGTTTTTACAGTTTATTAGTACGGGTGTCCAATTGGTAAACACTTAATACATTGGCTCAGGGGTTGATAAGCAACATGTTTCCTTAGCCTTGCATCATTCTTATTTCCACATAAGCAATAATAATAGGTTTTGTGAAGTGGTTTATATTAATATTATTCTTATTATTAATGCTCCTTTTCCTTATTTTTCTATTCAAGAAGCCTAAACACAAGAAAAACAAAAACTTTGTACCAAGATCGATAAGCAGACGTTTCAGCAAAAACCCAAATAATCGCAAGAAGCATAAGTTTTTGGGTTTGAAAAAGGGTACTTTTGGATAGAATATTTCGCAGGAAATTTTTATGCTGCAATACAAATATATGTACTCATCTTAATATCTTAGCGATGTTTTCATCACTGACCACAATGGCGTAATCCCTTAAACTGGCTAAAGTTAAACAAAATCTTACAAATGCTTCTTGTATTTATTTTTGCTTTTTAGTCATTTTTTACTCATTAAAATCTTGACAGCGTTTATGGCCTTTTGACTTTCATAACTGGAAATTAAACGTGCTGCACTTAATTTAGATCCCGCAGACTGTGAATTCTTGAAAAGCTGTTTTAATAGAATTTTTGTCTTCTTCTCGATTCTTCATGTTGAAAGCTAGCACAAAAATTTCGACTAAATCGAAATCTTTTCTTCCGAGCACTATGTATTTGTTGCTGAGAGTTAACCGCAAAATAACCACTTCTAAGCAACGTTCTAAACTAGTAGTTCCGATACTTACTGGCAGTTATTGGATTGCCTGATTTTTATAATCATCGGGAGCCACAATAACTGTCTTCATATCTAGGGTTGGCTTTTTTAGGATAATAGGAGAAAATATTTAAATATGATTTATATTTGCCCTTATGGGCCTGCTATCTTTAATTACATAACTACCATGTTCAATAGCCTGTAAAATGGCCCTTTCTGTGATTGATTTACCGTCACGCTTTAGAACAAGCCAGTTCTTCATATCCATCTGCAGAGTAGCAGAAGACTTATCATCATTATTTGTGCAAACAGCTATGTCACTAGCTTTGGTTACACAGGTAACAAGACACAAGGTCAGTGAGATAAATGCCACCCAATATTTTACCATTAACCCCTTCTATTTAATCATATGTAAAACTTTACTCTAGTTTATGGCTGTTATACTGCCATTAACAACTCGACTTCTTCTTTGCAAATAAAGGATTATCCAATGCGTACTACGGTCCTAACACTCCTGCTGATCTTTGGTAGTCAGGTAAAGGCAGACGGACATCTCTTCCCAAGTGATATCTTACTTAATGGAAAGATGCTGTATTCAGAGGTAGTTGGCTTAGATGTCAATATTCATACAAACGCAATAGTCCTATATGAGAGTAATATTTACAAATGTCGTAGGCGTTATGGTGAGTTGATCTGTGATATAATTCAGGAAACAGCAATAAAGAATGCAGAATGATAAAAAAATATATTTGGCCGTATATCTCTGCAGTTCTCAATAACAAAAGACTGGAACCACAATTGGTTTATTTAGGTTTTTTAATTGTTTTCGGGGGCATTATGTACACTCTCATCCAGCCCATTTTAAATTGAATCTATCAGTTTATATGTTATTTTCAGCTCTCTGGAAATCAACATTCAGTAATTCCAATTTCAGGCAATGATACCAACGACAATATGCTGAAGCGAGTTGGAAGTGTTAGTTAGAATGGCTGATGACGATCCTGCTGTAAAAACTTTGTTTTCACCTGACATACCTGACACCTTTTGGTTATTCACAAACCTACCCTTGGTTGGGAGTGTAAGAAAAATTTACCTAAAAACCGACCTCATAGAGCTTAATATCGTTGGCGGAACCACACTGAGCGGTTCTATTTATTCGAGAACTTGGTGGGAATACCTCTCTCAAAAGGTTCTTCCCTATTAATTTTGGGATCAGTCATCCTTAAATAGGACCAGTATCGATCCAGTTTACCTGCAGCCATTAGCGCCCGTGTTTTGGCAACGTGGGAGAACTTCGTTTTAAGGCCTTCAACTATTCGGGGGTAACTATAATGGTGAACTGGATCTGCGGGAACACGTGTTGAGAAGTAATAATATCGAGCGCGGTTTAACCTAAAAGGGCTTCTTTTGGTCAGTAATCTAGTCAACACTCTCTCCAGCCCAACGTGCAGGGAATTAGCATTATGAGAGTATTATCAGCAGGTTATACTGTAGATAGACCGACTAATTGAGGATAAACTGGAGCGGGTAGCGGGAATCGAACTTCCACTCCGGTTAAAGAACAGCAACCTCAACGCTCTATTTTCAGTTCTTTAAAATCATATACTTACATCTATTCATGTGTGTAGATTCACACGGTAATCACTGCCCGTCAATCCATGAACTATGCTCGATGTGTGCCAATGTGGACCAAATGTGTGACACGATGTGTACCAAGGTTTTGCCGACAAATAATACTGTCACCTTGCTGTCTCAGGAAGGTGTGACCGAACAAGAAACGACAGAGATTGAGATAATGTCTGGTTTACATTTAGGGGTACTGCATGGGCCATACCCCCTATTTCCGTTATGTATACTTGCGCCTTGCCAGTGGGGCAGTTCATCAAAAATACTCAACTAAACCTAGACCCTTAGAGGTCACTGTGTAATTAGTTACTAAATAGTTTTTTAAGGTGTCGCATGTCTGCTGAAAAAATTGAACGCAAGATTGCAGTAATATTTGCTACTGACATTATTGGCTATAGTAAGCATATGGAAACGGATGAAAGTGAGACTGTCCAGAACCTGCGAGCCTGTGAAAAAATATTGACTAAATTATTTGATGAATTTGATGCTCGCCTGTTCAATACTGGTGGAGATTCATTCCTAGCAGAATTCCCAAGTGCAGTATCCGCAGTGGAATGTGCGGTAGCTTTTCAGGAAGCAATTCAGGAACGTAACAAAGCAGATGAGACTACGGTCAAACTTGAATTCCGTATTGGTCTAAACTCAGGTGATGTCATTAAGGAGAAAGGTAATCTGCTTGGTGATGGGGTAAATATTGCTGCAAGGCTGGAAGCTCTAGCTCAGACAAACGGCATTACAATTTCAAAAGGTGTTTATGATTTCGTTAAGGGAAAGACCAAATTCGAGTTCAACGATATTGGGCTTCAAAAGGTCAAGCAGAATGAGTTTTATGCGTACGATATTATGCTTAAAAACATTCAAAAAAGGAAAGTAAATACTAAGTCAGTCAGCTCACAACTCATATTGATGCTCGTATGTGGTTTAATAATTATTATTGGAACTATTGGTTATTTTACTACTGCAAAAAAAACGAATGATTTTAAGGCATTAAATAAAAAAAATGCACAGAAATCATCAATCCCGATGGTTTTGGTTAGGCCAATAAGAAATCTTGCGGCTAGTGAGAAGAATGATGCGATTGGAATAGGACTAACTGAAAGCATGATTTCTATACTGTCGAAATATAATGGATTAGAAATTCTTTCAAGTAATACAAGTTTTCATATTGGCGAAAATAATTTCACCGACTTGCAACTACATGAGGAATACAATGTTGATTATACAGTTGAGGGAAGTCTTCAAGTAATGGGAACAGCATCCCGCCTTACAGTGGGCTTAAATGATCTCGAGAAAGATAAGGTAATATGGTCTGATAATTTTGACTTCAGTTTAGATGATATCTTTCAGATACAGGACCAAATTGGCAACAAAATTCTCTCAACACTACAGATTGACGCTGTGGGTGGATCGCAAGCTATTAGTTGGGCTGAAGAATTAAACGATCTTGAAACTTTCACTACTGCTCTTAATTGGCGTTCAGAATGGAGAAAGTTTTCGCCAAGTGGATATAAAAATTCTGAGCGCCTTTTAAATGTTCTTGAAGAAAAAATTCCAAATACTGGAGTATTTTATAACTTTTCCGCTTGGCAGGTTTTTCAGAAAATAAATTTTGGTATTTCTACAAATCTAGAACAAGATAGGCAAAATCTGAGAAAGCATATTGATAATGCAATAGACGTTAGAGGGAATGCTGAAGATTATGCGTTAAAAGCTCTCAACGAAGTATTTCACCTTTCAAAAAGCTGTGAAATAGCGAAGGCAGACTCAGAAAAAGCTTTAACAATTGGAGGCGGTGTGGATGTTTACACGATTTTGGGCTCCGTTTATTCTGCATGTGGTGATTTAGTTAATGGGGTCAAACATACGAAGTCCGCTTTGGCGTTGACTCCGAACGACAATGGTTGGTTTATAACATCAAATCTGGTAGCGGATCTGTATCAGCTAGGCCGTTTTCAAGAAATTAGAGAAGTTATTGGTGATAAAATTGATGCGGTAGATATGAGGAAAAGGCTTATTTCGATTTTTGCCGTTCTAGAATTCCAGGCAGGAAATAAAGATAATGCGGAAAGGCTTGTTAAAAAGGCTAAAGCGCAGGGTTTAAATAAAGAACTTGTTCGGAGTTGGTTCAATGATAGTGCCGTTGTCGAAAACCTTATTTCTGATCTAAGTGCGATTTCTAAACTAGACTAAGTTTTGTAATATTTAGTAGCGCAATAATTTATAAAACTTGATATTGCACAAAATTTTTCTGGCGAGCTTCAAGACATGAATTGAGACTCAACAAATAGCATTCAATTACATAATTTACTGAACCCTAGCGATGGGATTGCTTAATAAAACCTAAAAGATGACGGGTGTGACGGCTAAATACAAAAAGGTTTAAAACCAACATTAATTCTAAAAACTTGATTTTAACACGTCACGGGCGTCACACTCGGAATCGAAAATCCTTATCGTTACTATAATCTGAGAGTATTACTGACAGCCAGACTGGAGGCATTACGCTTGGTGACTTAAGGTACGACATAACGATACTTTAAGTATTAGTTATACTTTCTATTTTTATTATTGTTAAATAAATAAAAAAATAAAAGGGTACTTAAAGTATACTTGAAGTCTTTATTTCTATTTTTAATTAATAAAAATAATAACAGACTTAAAGCCTACTTTAAGGCCGTTTCTGTCGTTCCTTTAAACGTAGTTTCCTGTCGTCCACTTTTAGTACTGCCCCCAGTTTCCCCATTTTTACGTCAGGACAATTGTAGCAATTGGCTAAGTTGAAATCAGCTATCAAGCCAACAAAAAACTTTTGGCATCGAGCTCTTTTTCTTCTGGCCGCACTATAGTCTCATGAATTTGTATTTGCTCACGCTGAACAGTCTTAAAACGGCTCTGAAACCGTGCCGGGAGTGTCTTTAGGAGGTTAGTTTCCAGTCCATGCTTATGAAAAACACAAACCATAGACTTTTTGAACATAAAATTGAGATGGCTCTCCATCGTTCTTTGTTCCTATCTCTTCTTTGAAGTATTCACTGAATATGATCCCGAAATTCTATGAAACGAAATCTTGGGCTGAGATATTCTAGGATAAATTGGTAATTTGGGTGTTGCTCCTTGTGCATAATGTTTCCTTTAAAAATGCAAAAGTACCCCCGCTTACGGAGGCTTTTTGACTAAAAATGTTATGATTGCCGATTGCTTTTGCTGGTGTTGCATATGATCTGGAACCAACCAGATTCATTAATTCCTATACTGCGCTATACTTTAGATAAAAAGCAATACTAAAGTATCTTTGTTCTATTTATTTCATTAATTTTACATTACTATGGACGATAATATCATGCATATTCCTACTTCACTTCAAAAGTTTTGGAATTTCAAAGCATAAGACTTAACAAGTATTTGGAGCTCGGCTATAGTCACATGATATTCTATTTAACGGTGTAAGACATGCGGAAAACAACGATAATGGCCTTAGATGTCGTGAATTTCTCAAAACTCATGGCAGCATTTCCCGAAGCTACCGTAGAGACACTTTCTGCGAGACGAAAAATAACCCATGCATTGATTAAAGATCACGATGGAAATGTTTTTAATGAGGCTGGTGACAGTATAGTTTCGGAGTTTGCAGCAGGTGAAATGGCTGCGAAATGCGCAATAGCTATTCAGGTAGAAATGGCTCGCTTAAATATTGGGTCAACTCCAGATAGAAAAATGTCATTTAGAGCAGGCATAAATTACGGAGGCGTGATGGATGCAGATGGAAATGTATTTGGCGACACCGTTAATGTAGCAGCAAGATTAGAGGCCGCATCTTCTCCAGAAGGAATATACATAAGTAAAAGCGCTTATAGAAATTTAAGCAAAGAGACAGAAAAAAATTTCAGATTACTGGGTGACTTAGCTCTTAAAAATATACCTAACGAAATTGAGGTTTATTTTTGGAATAATATAAATAAGGCTGCAAGATATAGTTCTTCAAATACAGAAAAAGTTTCAAAAGTCGAAACAGTGCCTGGTTCTTTAGCTGTTCTAGAACTTAAAAATTTGAGTTCGGATGAAGAACAACAGTATTTTTGCGAAGGGGTATCTGAAGAATTAATTAATAACCTTTCTCGATATAAATCCCTGAGAGTCACATCAAGTAATGCCAGTTTCTCGTTTAGTGATGGAAAGCATTCTCCAAAAGAGATTGGAGCAGCATTATCTGTAAAATATGTACTGTCTGGAAGTGTCCGCAGTGCAGCTACCCGAACCCGAATATCTATTAAGTTAGATAATACAGAAACCAACCAAACGATTTGGTCTGACAAATTAGAGGCCTCGAAAGACGATTTGTGGGATTTAGAGGAAAGCTTAGCATCGTCAGTAGCATTCCAAATTGTTGGGCAGTTGGAGGCTGATGAAATGAGGTCTTCTGCAAATAAACCACCAGAAAATGCCAAAGCATATGATCTCGTCCTTAAGGGTCTTAAACACCATAGAAGTTCAGAAATTTCACATGACGATGCAAAAAAGGCGTACAGTCTTTTTAATAGAGCTCTAGAATTGGAGCCCAATTACCCAAGAGCACTTGCTTGGTCGGTTTGCTCAATGGCTAATTTACAGTCATGGGATCCAACTGTTTTTCCCGAGAATTGGATTGATGAGGCAATAGAAAGGATTGAGACTGCCTTAGAAATTGATCCTGATGATGCTGAAGCAAACAGAATTATGGGTTCTATGCAGCGTGCAAAAGGAAACTTTGATGTTTCGATTGCTCATCACAGACACGCAGCAGAATTATGTCCATCAGACTTATATATATCGTCTAAACTATGCACTGTTCTAATGTATGATAATCGCCTAGCAGATGCTGAGACTGAGCTTCAAAGAGCAAAAGAAATTAATCCTACAGGGTCTGACTTATTGTTTGAAATTGAGGGAACATTGCGATTTTGGAAAGGTGAATTTGCAGAAAGCAAACGGATATTCACCCGGATTAGAATTCCGAGCCCTATTTCTTCTGTGTTTATCGCTGCCAGCGAGTTTTACCTAGATGACAAAGAAAGTGCCGCACAAAGAGTACAAAAAATAGAAAATGACTTCGCTATTTCTATTCAAAGGTTATTTGCAGGCGAAAGTTACAGAAGCGATGAAATGAGAGCTAAGATTGCTCCATTGTTCCCAATTAGGCAGGTAGCTTAGCTATTCCATTTTGAATTTATCTATCATTTTTCCAATCCACCTCGACGAATACCCCTGTCCATAGTTACTTCCTACAGAACCAACAGACTTCCACCCACCTATCTGGTCAATCATATCCATTGGGCACTCTACCGCCCTCAGACGGTCTCTAAAAGTATGCCTTAGGCAATGGGCAGTAAGTCCATCAAAGTCTTTCTTTAGCCATTTATTCAGAGCACCAGAAGCATGATCAGCTTTGCACTTTCCATCTTTGATATACCTTGGGTATAAGTAATCTCCGTCTGACTCTGTGACTGCCTGAACCATTGCTTCTCTGGCATAACCAACTAAGGGCAATGTCCTTTTGCTACTCCTAGTCTTTAATCTTCTGGCAGCATTAGGACGGATATGGATCAGGTCATTCTCAAGGTCTATATCCTCAAGTTTCAATCCTACGATCTCTGCTAGCCTACACCCTGTTTCACCCAAGAGTGGCATTAGGAGCTTGACCTGACTGTCTGAGTTAAGGGCTTTGTCGTATCCTTGTTTGAGCTGCTCGTTGGTAAAGACACCACGTTTGAAACTATCATCTCCTTCACCTTTGATAATCAATCTGGAGAATGGGTTACGTTTGTCCAAGTCTAGTTCTGAATATGCATAATTGATGATGGCAGATAGGCTATCAATTCTTCGTCTAATAGTTTTTGTCTTATTCCCTTTTTTCGTTAGATGAAGAACGAACAGTTTTGTATCTTCTCTGGTGTAATGACTGACATCTCTATCACCTGCTATTTCAGTAAAGACCGATAGAGCAACACGAGGGGGTATTTG